>NZ_JADEWI010000083.1 GCF_015207705.1 Nostoc sp. LEGE 06077 | reverse complement strand
TGTTTTCTCAGCCGCTCACGTAATTCCTCGGCTGACTCTTTTATTTTTACTTTGGTGACTCCTGCCATGAACGTCTGCTCATATTTCTGATTTAACTATTTCTATCATGTTTTTCGTGAATTGGTATCAGCTATTCAAATACTTTTAAAAATATTATATTAATCACCATAAATCTATCGGGTTTCTAGCTCATCCTTGGAAATAAATAACTAGAAGTTCCTGTTTAGCTCTTTACAGATGATTAAAAGACTACGGTTTTCTTTCTTCGCTATTACTATAATTATCTGCCTGATTATATTTTTTGGATGGATCGAGACAATATCTGCTCAAAAATCTCCGATTTCTCATCCATTAACGCCATTAACAGAGGAAGAAATTACAACAGCCGTTGCAGTTACTAAAAAAGAAAAAACTTTGAGCGATATGGCTGTATTTCCTGTTATTACTTTAAAAGAACCCGATAAACAGGAAGTTTTAAGTTTTACAGCAAATAAGCAATTTCAGCGCCAAGCTTTTTTAGTAGTATACGAGCGATCGCAAAACAAAACCTATGAAGGTGTAGTTGATTTAAAAAAGCAGTCTCTCAGTTCTTGGCAAGAGATAGCTAATGCTCAACCTGTTTTGCTAAATTCAGAATGTCAATTAATCAGTCAACTAGCTAAAGCTGATTCAAGATGGCAAAAAGCTATGCAGAGACGGGGTATTCAAGATTTTGATCAGGTCAAAGTTAGTTGTTGGGCCCCTGGAATCTTAAATAAACAGGAAAAAGCAAAAGGCGATCGCTTGGCTCGTGGATTATCTTATTATCAAGGCGATCGCTGGAATTATTACGGTAGTCCAATTGAAGGTGTACTGGTAACTGTCAATTTAAATACAGGCAAAGTCGTCAGCGTTATAGATAGAGGTACAGTCCCATTCTCTAAAGAAAACTGGAACTACGATCTAAAATCTTTGGGTAAATTACTAACACCACCAAAACTATTACAAATACTCCAGCCTCATGGTAGAACTTTCCAAATTAATGGCAATGAAATTAGCTGGCAAGGTTGGAAATTCCGCTATTTAATGCACCCAAGAGATGGTTTAGTCTTGTACTTGGTAAACTATCAAGATGGGGATAATATTCGCCCAGTTTTATATCGTGGTAGTCTATCAGAAATGGTAGTGCCTTATGGTCATCCTGATCCTACTTGGTCATTTCGTAATGCCTTTGATGTCGGTGAATATAACTTTGGTGTGTTAGCTAATGCCCTGGAGTTAGGTAAAGACATTCCCGAAAATGGCGTTTTACTAGATGCGATATTTGCCAACGAACAAGGCGAACCTGTGACAATGCCAAGAGTTGTTGGTATTTATGAGCGTGATAATGGCATTCTTTGGAAGCATTATGAATACAATACTCAGCGTAATGATGTGCGTCGAAATCGGGAATTAGTTTTGACGATAACTGCCACAATTGACAATTACGATTACAGCGTTAATTGGATTTTTCACCAAGATGGCACTTTAGAAGTACAGAACGAATTATCAGGAATTGTCTTGGCACAAGGGACGGCGTTAGAAACAGAGTCTTCAGATAATCCCTATGGAAGGCTATTAGCTAAAAATATTTTTGGCGTGAATCATCAGCACTTTTTTAACTACCGCCTAGATATGGATGTAGACGGACAGGCAAATTCTGTAATGGAAATGAATGTTAATTCTGTACCAATCAGTGATAAAAATCCAATAGGGAATGCGATCGCAGTAGCAGAAACTCCATTAACAACAGAAACGGCGGCTGTACGAGACGTTGATATGAAGCATAACCGCGAATGGATGATTACCAATACCGATAAAAAGAATAATCTCGGTGTGGGAACTGCATATATGCTAATGCCAACGGGAAACACAATATTTTTTCCCACAGAAGGTGCAGAAATTCGTAAACGAGCCGAATTTGCTACCCATCATCTCTGGGTAACAAAATATAAACCAGATGAACTTTATGCAGGTGGTAATTATCCTAACCAAAGTCAACCAAAAGAAGGTTTACCAAAATATATTTCTGACGATGAATCATTAACAAATGAAGATGTCGTACTGTGGTACACAATGGGAATGACACACGTACCTCGTCCTGAAGATTGGCCTGTAATGCCTGTTCACCGTGTTGGGTTTAAGTTAGTTCCCCGCGGTTTTTTTAGCCGTAATCCTGCCATCAATTTGCCTGAGTAAGTATATATAAAGTGGTGTTACTGAGTAGGGTATAAACTTATTTGCGTCTTTGCGCGAAGCAACTTCATACTCTAAATCAGCAACACCAAATTTTTATCCAGCTTGACTACGCTCAATTGCTAATTTCCACAATCATTTCTCCTTGACGTAATTGTTGCAGCGCATCAGGCAAGATAATTGTCAAAAGTTGACGCAAATTACGATTAGTCACATTTCCACAAGTCAACCAAAGAATTTGAGGAGGTATCCCTAGCCGACAAACCAAATCAACGAAATCACTATCTTTTGTCATAATAATGACATTGGCGATTCTTGCAGCCTCAAAAATTTCTATATCTTTAGCATCGCGTAAACCAATATCTCTTAACGACAAAGCTTCTATACCAAAGCTACTTATTACCCAACTGGCCAATGTCGGAGGTAACTGTGAATCAATCCAAAGCTTCATGCTGTCAAGCGCACAAAATTAGTCCGCCGTGCAGCAAACAAAAGACAAGCTTGAATATCTTCTGGTTCTAAATCGGGAAAGTCTTCTAAAATTTCGCTAACGGTGATGTTTTCCGCTAACATTTCTAAAATGTCACTAACTCTAATTCTCATACCTCGAATGCAAGGACAACCCCCACATTGACCAGGAATTTGAGTAATACGAGTCAATAGTTCATTCATGGGGTTAATTACTGATTTGACTAGTAAATAATATTTTACCATGTCAATAGTTTGGCACTTTATTTAACCCGCATTTCTCAGTACACTTGATCAAAGCAGGAAGTAGTGTATCTATAGAAATATTGAGAATACTTTCTCAATTTTTATGAATAAATATTAACTAATGACTTAATCTTGTTATCAAAATTTGCATAAGACTAAGAATTATTTCGTTAAACAATATGTATGTTGTTTAAATTAGAAGCTGGACGCTAATCATCAACAAGGTTTCAGCGATCGCCACAGCAATTAACTAGTAAATAGTCCTATTTATTCAACGCTACAAGTTTTGGGACAATCTAAAGACTAATAATTCCGCAATCATAGTCCACCTCTGAATTCAGTTCACAAGGGAGAACGAAGAAGTGAAATTGGCTTACTGGATGTATGCAGGCCCAGCCCACATTGGTACTTTACGAATCGCTAGTTCGTTCAAAAACGTTCATGCGATTATGCACGCCCCAATCGGCGATGATTATTTTAACGTGATGCGCTCCATGTTATCACGGGAGCGAAATTTTACCCCGGTGACAACCAGTGTGGTCGATCGCAATGTTTTGGCGCGTGGTTCTCAAGAAAAGGTGGTTGATAACATTACCCGCAAAGATGCTGAAGAACACCCCGATTTGATTGTGTTAACTCCCACCTGCACCTCTAGCATTCTCCAAGAAGATTTGCACAACTTTGTAGAACGGGCGCGGATTGAAGCGAAAGGCGATGTCCTCTTGGCGGATGTGAACCATTATCGCGCTAACGAACTGCAAGCAGCCGATCGCACTCTCCATCAAATCGTTCAATACTATATCGAGAAAGCCCGTAAAAAAGGCGAACTACCTACAAGCAAAACAGAAAAACCATCAGTTAACATTATCGGTATTTCTACCCTTGGTTTTCACCATAACCACGACTGCACCGAACTGAAAAAACTCATGGGAGATTTGGGAATTGAGGTTAACTCCGTCATTCCCGAAGGCGCTTCCGTCCACGAATTAAAAAATCTGCCGAAAGCTTGGTTTAACTTAGTCCCTTACCGGGAACTCGGTTTAATGACAACCGATTACCTCAAAGCAGAATTCGGCACACCTTGTATAGACATTACGCCGATGGGTGTGGTGGAAACAGCCCGTTGTATCCGCAAGATTCAGCAGGTAATTAACGAACAAGGCGCAAACGTTAACTACGAAGAATATATCAACGAACAAACCTTGCACGTTTCTCAAGCTGCTTGGTTTTCTCGTTCCATCGACTGTCAGAATTTGACGGGTAAAAAAGCTGTGGTATTTGGCGACAACACCCACGCCGCCGCCCTCACCAAAATTCTGTCACGAGAAATGGGGATTCATGTAGTTTGGGCGGGAACTTACTGTAAATATGATGCTGATTGGTTCCGCGAACAAGTTAGTGAATACTGCGATGAAGTGCTGATTACTGATGATCATGGCGCAATTGGGGATGCGATCGCACGAGTCGAACCCTCTGCAATTTTCGGTACCCAAATGGAACGCCATGTTGGGAAACGCTTAGATATTCCTTGCGGTGTGATTGCTGCACCGATTCACGTCCAAAATTTCCCCATTGGTTATAAACCATTCTTGGGTTACGAAGGTACAAATCAAATCACAGATTTAATCTACAATTCCTTTACTTTAGGAATGGAAGACCATTTATTAGAAATATTTGGTGGACACGATACTAAAGAAGTAATTACTAAAGGTATTTCTGCTGAATCTGATTTGAGTTGGACAAAAGATGGTCTAGCAGAATTGAATAAAATACCGGGATTTGTGCGCGGTAAAGTGAAGCGAAATACTGAAAAATTTGCCCGTGATCGCGGCTTCAAAGACATCAATGCAGAAGTTCTGTACGCTGCTAAAGAATCCGTCGGAGCGTAGTTTCACAGTTAACTGTTAGCTTGAAGCCTATTTATGAATGATGTAAGAGCGGTGATATGTAAATCCGCTCTTACTATCTTTTTTCCAGGTGCTTATAGCAATTTTCAAGAGCATAACCAACTTTGCAGACTAATCAAAATTCCGTAATTAAACTGTCAAAGCTTGGCGCACTTCTATGGGTTCACCAGTCAAACTAAAAGGGCGAACTTCGGTAATTTTCACTTTCACTAATTGCCCTTTTAATTGATTAATATCGCCAGTAAAAAATGTCAGTCGATTTCCCCCTGTACGTCCCATAACTTGGGTTTGATCTTTAGGGTTTTGGTCTTCTACTAATACTTCTTCGATGCGACCGAAATAACGCTGCGATCGCTCGGCTGCTTTGACGTTCACTAAATGGTTTAATCTTTGTAGGCGATCGCTTTTTACTTCTTCACTCAGTTGATTTTCCCACAATGCGGCTGGTGTACCTGGACGGGGTGAATAGGCGGCGGTATTCAACAAGTCAAAACCAATATCTTCAACAAGTTTCAAAGTGTTTTCAAACTGTGCTTCTGTTTCCCCAGGGAAACCAACAATTGCATCGCCACTAATTGACGCATCTGGCATATATTTACGAACTGTATCAATAATTCGGCGATATTTTTCATGGGTATAACCCCGTGACATTGCTTTTAAGAGTTCGTTATCCCCAGATTGAAAGGGAATATGAAAGTGTTCGCACACTTTAGGCAATTCTGCACAAGCTTTAATTAATCTTTCCGTGAAATAACGGGGGTGGCTAGTAGCAAATCTTAAGCGTTCCACTCCTGGTACATCATGGACGTAATACAGCAAATCTGTGAAGGTGTGCAGATGTCGTCCTTCTGGTGTGACACCGGGTAAATCTCTACCGTAAGCGTCAATATTTTGACCTAGCAAAGTTATTTCCTTATAACCTTGTCGGCCGAGTTCTAGCATTTCCGCACGAATGGCTTCAGGTGTGCGGGACTGTTCCACACCGCGCACGTTAGGAACCACGCAGTAAGTGCAGCGTTCATTACAGCCATAAATCACATTCACCCACGCCGTAACTTTGCTATCTCGTCGCGGTTGGGTGATATCTTCCATAATGTGGACTGCTTCAGTGGCGACAACCTGATTGCCTTCAAAGACTGATTCCAGCAAATCTTTCAGGCGGTTGGCGTGTTGTGGCCCCATGACCAAATCTAATTCCGGGACGCGGCGCAATAGTGCTTCACCTTCTTGTTGGGCGACGCAACCAGCCACAACCAAAGTTAAATCTGGGTGTTCGTGTTTGCGCTTGGCTTGTCTACCGAGGTAAGAATAGACTTTTTGCTCGGCATTATCCCGAATTGTGCAGGTATTGTAGAGAATTACATCTGCATTATTCGGATCTTCAGAAAACTCAAAACCCATGTCTTCTAAAATGCCAGCCATACGTTCTGAGTCGGCTTTATTCATTTGACAACCGAAGGTAGTAATGTGATAGCGGCGTTTAGAAGTGGTCATGGGAATATGCTTAATTAGCGTGATGTTAAATATGCTTGGGTTCTGTTTCTATTCTATATAAAGTATAGAAAAGGCTAACTGATGGAGGAGGCGATCGCTTTATTATGGTTCAAGAAGCTGTATCATCCGATAACCTAGCTCCTGCGCCAAACATCAGCCACATTGTTATTGAAGACGATACCCCTGTGGATAATTTTCGTTCGGAAAAACAACAGCGTTTGTTAACAGAAGTTTTATACACTTCTTGGAATAATCCCACAGGTTCCGAAAGATTTATTGTAGCTGCTAATGTCGGAGTTTTCTATAGTATTGGTTTACCACCGTTAGTCCCAGATGTATTCTTGAGCTTGGATGTTACCATGCCAGATGACTGGCGGGAAAAAAAGAATCGGACTTATTTTACCTGGGAGTTTGGCAAAGCGCCTGATGTGGTAATTGAAATTGTCTCTAACCGCGAAGGTAATGAACTCAGTAGTAAGTTGCAGGATTATGCTCGTATGGGAGTAGGTTATTACGCTGTTTTTGACCCATTGCAACTTTTGGGAGACTGCATACTGCATACTTATCAGCTAACAGTCAGGCATTATATAGGAATGGAAACCTCTTGGTTAGCAGAAGTTTGTTTAGGGTTGACTCTTTGGGAAGGGGTTTTTGAAGGTAAACAAGATATTTGGCTACGTTTGTGTGATCACGACGGCAATATCTTGCTCACAGGTGCAGAACGCGCTCAAGCTGCTGAACAACGCGCCTTAGTTGCGGAAGAACGCGCCCAAACTGCGGAACTAAGGGCTGAACAATTAGCTGCACAATTGAGAGCGTTAGGAATAGACCCTGACTAGGCAATTTTTAAACGCAGAGGCGGAGGAGTGATTTGCAACTATTCCCCACTTCCCCCGCCCCCAACTGTGGCACAATAAAGAACTGTAATAAAAAATATTGTTAAGGTAATTTAGTGACTCCAACTGCTCAATCCACGGCAAGTGCGCGTCGCGTGGTATTTCCATTTACGGCAATTGTAGGCCAGGAAGAAATGAAACTGGCGCTGCTTTTGAACGTGATTGACCCCAAAATCGGTGGTGTCATGATTATGGGCGATCGCGGCACCGGCAAGACAACAACTATCCGGGCGTTAGCGGATTTGTTGCCAGAAATCCCTGTAGTTGCTAATGACCCCTTCAATAGTCACCCCAGCGACCCTGACCTGATGAGCGATGAAGTCCGCCAACAACTACAACAAGGTGCGGATATTCCCGTAGACCACAGGAAAGTTCAAATGGTAGACCTGCCATTGGGAGCTACAGAAGACCGAGTATGTGGCACTATCGACATTGAGAAAGCTTTGTCGGAGGGTGTGAAAGCCTTTGAACCAGGACTACTGGCGAAAGCTAACCGAGGCATTCTTTACGTGGATGAAGTCAACTTGCTTGATGACCACCTCGTAGACGTACTACTCGACTCCGCTGCTAGTGGCTGGAACACTGTCGAACGGGAAGGTATTTCTATCCGCCACCCAGCGCGGTTTGTCCTTGTTGGTTCGGGGAACCCGGAAGAAGGCGAATTGCGTCCTCAGTTACTCGACCGTTTTGGAATGCACGCCGAAATTCACACGGTGAAAGAACCAGCCTTGCGGGTGCAAATTGTCGAACAACGCTCGGAATTTGACCAAAATCCGCCAGAATTTTTGCAACAGCATCAAACTGAGCAAGAAGCACTCCAGCAGAAAGTTGTCAATGCCCAAACTCTGTTACCAGAAGTCAAAATTGACTATGATCTGCGGGTGAAAATTTCGGAAGTTTGTTCTGAGTTAGATGTGGATGGTTTGCGGGGTGATATTGTGACCAACCGCGCCGCCAAAGCATTAGCAGCTTATGAAGGACGTAACGAAGTCACCCTTGATGATATCCGACGGGTAATTACTTTGTGCTTGCGTCACAGGCTGCGGAAAGATCCGCTAGAGTCAATTGATTCTGGCTACAAAGTGGAAAAAGTTTTTGCTCGTGTTTTTGGTGTAGAGTTACCAGAAGAAGATTCAGCAAAGAAAAACGGCACAGGACAAATTAAAACGGGTGTGCGCTAATTTTCTCTGAAAGTAAAAAGTAGGGGCGCATCATCTTGCGCCCTGAAATTCATCTGATTTATTGAATATGAGATTTTGGCATTTTTGGTTAAACAGTCTGTTTTTGTCTAGCCAACATCAACCCGCCCATTTTATCGAGTTTGTCATGTTAGTGCTGACATTATTGCTGCTCGGTATTTGGGGAGTTACACAAGAATTACCGTATATGCTCTTATGTCTAAGTTATGCCATTGGAGCAGCTATTTCTATGTTAGTCCGAGAAGCGATCGCACCTTCACCCCAAGCAATAATTTCTCGGCTCATTGCCTTATTATTACTTGCAATTAGTCTCTACGGTTTGGTGGATTTTCTGTAAGTTAGTCAATGGTCAATAGCACAGTGCAGACAGTTAATCAACCAATGATAAATGACGAATGACAAATAACTAACTCCATCCTTGCATTTCTACTAGTTCTATACACAACTCATTAATTTGTTCTAAGTCAGGTTTATGAGGCAAAGTTGATGTTTCATAAACAGCATCCATTTGGGCAACTAAATCCTCTGCCATCTGCATTACCTGTTCATAACTATATTTTCCCTGGAGAATGGCTTTTAAGTCATCAACATCACCAGCAATTCTTCTATCGACAATTACTTCTCCTTGCTGCAATATTTCTAAGCCACTGCGGAGTAATCTAATACAGTGCATTCCATGTTTCAGGTCATACCCAGACTGTCTTTCCATTTCGGCTCTCACTGGATTGCGATTTTCCTGCCAAGATAAATATGCTTTCCATTCTCGCAAAGCAATTTGATAGCTTTGACTTTTTTGCAGCAATCTAATAAAGTCTTTGCGACCATGAGTTAAATTTTCGGTATACTCTAAAGTTTCATTGGGTAAAGTATATTGTTTCAATACACCTTTAAAATCAATATCGGCTGTTAGCAATTTATATAATTGCTCTGCTTCTTCTAAAAATTCAATTCGTCCTTTAATTAATAGATAAAGATACTCTAAAAAAGCGTTTAGTTCATCTTTGCTGAGGGGTTCTTCATTTTCTATGCCATAATCAGCGGGTATTGGTTTCTTTTGCGGTGGATTTAACAACCACTTGCGATGAGTTTCCATCTTTTTAATTTGAGCAAAAGCATAACCTGAATAAGTATGCTTCACTTTCTTAGTCAAAAATAAATGTCTGTGTTTAATTAAATATTGCCCAACTTCAGTTAATACAGGATATTTATTCAACCACAACAATTCCAAAATATTAGGATTTGCCCCTGCTAATAATTGCAGAATTTTGCTTAACTCATAAATAACTGTATCTTTATTCCCATCAATAAACGGAAATATCCCTGGTTCATCCCAACCAGTATCTTTTTGCTCGATATTGTCAAATCCCAAATAATATCTTTTAGGTGCAATAAACACTCCCCGAAAATCTAAATCTGACTCAGGACGATTTAATCCATAGCCGTGGCTACCTGCTAAACCAATCAAAATGCTTCTTTGTTCGACTTCTATTCTTTTCATCTCAAATGATTAAAATAGCTATCGTAACTCACATAACAGGTAACAGGGGATAGGAGACAGGTTACAGATTATGGAGTTAATTGTTTTAAAAAATCTCCAAAGGTGCAACAACACACCCCACTAAAATTAAAACGCAAAGGCACTCAGAAAACTCTCTGTGCCTTTGCGTCTCTGCGTGAGATATTTAATTAATCCGCTACACCATCTCCGATGATGTTTGCACTACTTGCTGAGGCTGGGGTTGGAACATGAACAAGGAGTAAACTACATCTCGGCGGATGTTGACCATCATATCGAGGAATAGTTCATAACCTTCGCTCTTATATTCAATTAGCGGGTCTTTTTGACCGTAACCACGCAAACCTACAGATTCACGTAAAGCGTCCATTTGTTGGAGGTGTTCGCGCCACAGGGTATCAATCCGCTGCAAAATAAAGAAGCGTTCGGCTTGGCGCATGAGTCCTGGTTGAACTTGGTCAATTTGGGCTTCTTTCATGTCGTAGGCAATTCTCACCTGTTCGTGGAGAAATGCTTTAATCTCGGTGACAGACATATCTTCTAACTGACTCGCCTGCATATCAGATAGCAGATAAACGAATTCTTTGACTTTCTCCACCAGCTTTTCTAACTCCCATTCTTCGGAAGGTAGATCGGCGTTAATGTAATAGTCAACGATATCGTCCATCGTTTTTTCTGCATATTTAATGACTTGTTCTTTCAAGTCTTGACCTTCTAATACCCGACGGCGTTCGGCGTAGATGGCGCGACGTTGGTTGTTCATTACCTCGTCGTACTCAAATACCTGTTTCCGAATGTCGTAGTAGTAGGTTTCGACTTTTTTCTGTGCGCCTTCTAAGCTGCGGGTAAGCATTCCCGACTCAATAGGCATATCTTCTTCTACTTGGAAGGCGTTCATTAAGCCAGCAACGCGATCGCCTCCAAAAATCCGCAATAAGTTATCCTCTAAACTGAGGAAGAATCTGGTGGAACCAGGGTCGCCTTGTCTTCCGGCGCGTCCCCGCAACTGGTTATCAATCCGCCGTGATTCGTGGCGTTCTGTACCAATTACGTGCAAACCACCGATTTCGATGACGTTATTATGTTCGCTGTCGGTAAACTCTTCATATTCGTGCTTAACACGATTATAAGCTTCCCGCAATCGCTGAATTACTGGGTCTGAGGTGGGTGCTTTTTCGGCAGCTACAGCCACTTTATCTTCGGCTTCTAATTCTGGTAAACTGCGATCGCCATATTCCCGCACAGCAAAATCTACTGCTTCTTTGAGTAGTTTTTCGGTTTCTTTTGATAGCTGGGTGGGGAAGATTTCTGGTGAAGCTTTCCAAGTTTTGACTTTTTTCCCTGGTGTAAAGCCTTGACCGCCACCATGTCCTGTGGGCATACTACCGCTGGCCCTTTGAATACCGAAGACATCTTCGTCTTCTGGTTGAACGATGCGCGGCATAAAATATTCCCGCAATTTCAACCGCGCCATGTATTCGGAGTTACCACCGAGGATGATATCTGTCCCTCTACCAGCCATGTTGGTCGCAATGGTAACAGCCCCTCTACGCCCTGCCTGAGCGACAATTTCGGCTTCTCGTTCCACGTTTTCGGGGCGGGCGTTGAGCAATTCGTGGGGAATACCAGCTTGTTTGAGCAGATTGCTGAGAAGTTCTGATTTTTCTACACTAGTGGTTCCCACTAATACAGGGCGACCAAGTTCGTGCATTTCGGCACATTCTCTAGCGATCGCCTGCCATTTACCCGCCTCTGTTTTAAACACCAAATCTGATAAATCTTCTCGTCTTCTAATTCTATTGGTGGGAATTATACTGACTTCTAGTTTGTAAATTTTTTCAAACTCAGCTTCTTCTGTCTTAGCAGTTCCTGTCATCCCGCCTAGTTTGGGATACAACAAGAACAAGTTTTGGTAAGTAATTGTGGCAAGAGTTTGAGTTTCTGGCTGAATTTCTACGTGTTCTTTTGCTTCAATGGCTTGGTGTAGACCATCACTCCAGCGCCGTCCCGGTAATACCCGCCCGGTAAATTCATCAACGATGACGACTTCGCCATTGCGAACAATATAGTTGACATCCTTTAAGAATAATTCTTTGGCTTTTAGTGCATTAAACACAAAATGCGCCCAAGGATCTTCCGGGTCAAATAAATCTGTCACACCCAAAAGTTCTTCTGCTTCCGCAAAACCTTCATCTGTCAACAAAACGTTACGGGCTTTTTCATCTACCTCGTAATGTTCTTCTTTTTTGAGACTAAGGGCAATTTCTTCTGCTTGTAAGTATTTTTCTGTTGGTCTTTCTACTTGACCAGAAATAATCAGCGGTGTCCGCGCTTCATCAATGAGAATTGAGTCTACTTCGTCAATTACACAATAGTTAAAAGGACGTTGCACCACATCAGCCATTGAAGTGGACATATTGTCCCGCAGATAGTCAAAGCCTACTTCACTATTGGTAACGTAGGTAATATCACATTCATAGTTCTTCTGGCGTTCACTGGGATTCATGGTCGACTGAATTAGTCCCACACTCAACCCTAAGAAGCGATGCACCTGTCCCATCCACTCTGCGTCCCGACGAGCTAGGTAATCGTTCACCGTTACAACGTGTACGCCTTTACCTGAGAGCGCATTTAAATAACTTGGTAAGGTGGCTACCAGGGTTTTACCTTCCCCTGTTTTCATTTCCGCGATTTGCCCAGTGTGGAGGATAATACCACCTAACATCTGAACATCAAAGTGCCGCAATCCTAAGACTCGCCGTCCTGCTTCTCTCACCACGGCAAAGGCTTCGGGTAGGATGTCGTCTAGCGTTTCGCCTTTAGCGAGTCGCTGTTGGAATTCTCCTGTTTTGCCTTTTAAATCATCATCAGAGAGAGCTTTAATATCTTCCTCTAAGAGATTAATTTCCGTGATATAAGGTTGGTATTTTTTGAGCTTACGAGCGTTGGGATCGCCCAACAAGAGTTTTAACATGGCGGTTATGGAACTAAATCAAGGGGATGGGAAATATGACTTTGGTATTGATTATAAGAATTTAACCTAACCCAGCCTTTTTGGTTGCAGATGGGTAGGAAATGAAAATTCACTCAAAAACGTAGATCAAATAAATCTACTAAAAGATTTGCTTTTATTTTACGTTTGATATTGAAACTCTATTAATACTATCATTTTGCCCGAAACTGAAGCAGTGAACCCCGACCATACTGAAGTAGCGATCGCCCCCATGATATCGTGTCTGGTAATCTGGTTGCTGGGTGTAAGGATATAAGGTTGTAGGTGAAGATAAATTTTACACCCATAACAATAATTCAGTAACCCTAGCTACGGTGTACACCCAAGTCAAAAATTTTCGTGTTCAACCACATCCCGCCTGGAACTTTAGTTCCAGGCTTATAGCTAAAGTCCACGCTTTGTGGACTGGAAGAGATTTTTGGTTCAGTCATCTTCAGATGACTTGCGCTATGTGACTCGGAATTCATTCCGAGGCGGAACAGATGCACTCAACAAATATTTGTGTGTACACCGTAGCCGTCTTGGGGGTTAGGTTTTTGATTAGTGAATCGATACTCTAGTAAATCTCTGCAACCCAACATCAAAAGATTTTTGTATGTTGTCAAGTATTCGAGTTCTGAAGGTGGAGTTTCAGCCTTTTTGCTTGAACGTTGAGCCTCAAAGGGTGGACATTGAGCCTTTGAAGGTGAAGTTTCAGCCTTTTTGCTCGAACGTTGAGGTTCAAAGGGTGAAAGGTGAGCCTTTGAGGGTGAAGTTCCAGCCTTTTTACTCGAACGTTGAGGTTCAAAGGGTGAACATTGAGCCTTTGAGGTAGAAGTTTCAGGAAATTTGCTGCGTTGGGTGTTGTGAGGTGTGGTTTTGTTTCGCGCAAAGGCGCATACTTCGACATCGCTCAGTAAGCAAAGGCGCAGAAAGGAAAAAGAGAGTTTTTGAGTTTTTTAACAAGTGTTTTGCGAAAATTGCTGAGTCCGGCATGATTTACTTAACAGTAAACAGTTATCAGCAATATATTTATCCTTGGGTTACAGTCTCTCACTTTTAATAAAACATGAGTTCAACAAGTCTTTTTTGACCTTTCCCCCAACCCCTCTGCGCTACCGTGTACACACAAGTCGGAAATTTGCAGTCTGAAACCGTATCCCGCCTAGAACTAAAGTTCCAGGCTCATAGCCAAAGTCCACAAAGCGTGGACTGGAAGAGATTTTTGCTTCAGTCATCTTCAGATGACTTGCACTATGAGACTCGGAATTCATTCCGAGGCGGGACAAATGCACTACATGAATATTTCTGTGTACACCGTAGCTCCTTGCAGGGGAGAGGAATGGAAGTGGGGTTTTTAAAATTTGTCGAACTCACTGCTAAAAAGTGATACTCAACAAGAGTCAAATCCCCAACTAAAACCCTGATAACTGTTAACTGATAACTGACCTATACAAGCTTGTGAGTTGAGAGTGAAAAAATTATTCAGCGCGATTAATGCTGCGGGTATTTGTCTTGCACCTTGGATGGTAGCAGGTGCGATGACAACAGGGTTAGTTTTAACTATGCCAGTCACAGGAATAGCACAACAGCAAACCTCCACATATTCACCAGAGCAACAAGCAGCCTTAAAGGAAGCCCAAGAACTGAATAAACAGGTTGAACAGTTATACAAAGAAGGAAAATACACTACTGCCCTTCCTTTAGCAGAACGTACATTGGCTATTAGAGAAAAGATATTGGGTAAGGAACATCCTGATGTCGCCTCTAGCTTGAATAATTTGGCACTACTGTATCGCGCACAGGGGAAATATCAGCAAGCTGAACAATTGTATGTCCGTTCTCTAGCCATCTATGAAAAAATACTGGGTAAAGAACATACCTTTGTTGCTACTAGCTTAAATAATTTGGCTGTACTGAATCAGTTACAGGGGAAATATCAACAGGCAGAACCTCTGTATCTCCGTGCCTTAGCTATTCTAGAGAAGGTATTGGGTAAGGAACATCCTGATATTGCCTCTAGCTTGAATAATTTGGCTTTACTGTATCGGGTACAGGGTAAATATCAACAAGCCGAAGCTCTTTATCTCCGCTCTCTAGCTATCTTTGAGAAGATACTGGGTAAAGAACATATCTCTGTTGCTACTAGCTTAAATAATTTGGCAGGGTTTTATCATTCCCAAGGGAAATATCAACAAGCAGAGTCATTGTATCTTCGATCATTGAGTATCTTAGAGAAGATATTGGGTAAGGAACATCCTGATATTGCCTCTAGCTTAAATAATTTGGCTTTACTGTATCGGGTACAGGGTAAATATCAACAAGCCGAAGCTCTTTATCTCCGCGCTTTAACTATTTATGAGAAAGTGCTGGGTAAAGAACATCCCGATGTTGCCACTAGCTTGGGTAATTTGGCACTACTGTATCTTGCACAGGGAAAATATCAACAAGCCGAACCTTTTATACTCCGCTCTCTGGCTATTCGAGAGAAAGTGCTGAGTAAAGAACATCCCGGTGTTGCCATTAGCTTGAGTAATTTGGCACTACTGTACGATACACAGGGAAAATATCAACAGGCGGAACCTTTATATATCCGCTCTCTAGCTATCTTAGAGAAGGTGCTGGGTAAAGAACATCCCGATGTTGCCACTAGCTTGAATAATTTGGCACTACTGTATCTTGCACAAGGTGATATCACTCGTGCTATCGATTTCTTACGCCGTGGGTTAGATGTTGAAGCAAAAAATCTCAATCTAATTTTTGCTACTGGCTCGGAAAAAAGCAAACAAAGTTACATTAGGACTTTTTCAGGCACAACTAACGCTACTGTTTCCCTATCCCTGCAAGAAGCTCGCAATAATCCAGTCGCCGCATCTCTAGCATTAACTACTGTACTTCGTCGCAAAGGGCTGGTATTAGATGCCGTAGCCGACAGTATCCAAATATTACGCTCTAAACTCGACAAAAACCCCGAAACTCAAAAATTATTCACTCAATGGCTGCAAGTACAACAGCAACTCTCAGCCTTAGTCTTTTCCCAATCAGAAAAACAAACCGCTAACCCGAAAGCTCAACTAGAAAAACTCGAAGCAGAGAGAGAAAAATTAGAAGCAGTTATCAGTGTTAAAAGTGCTGAATTTCGTCAGCAAACCCAACCACTAGAGTTAGCCGCCATCCAAGCCAAGATACCCAAAGATGCAGCCTTGGTAGAAATTGTCCAGTATTACCCATACAACGCCAAAGCCAAAACAGAGGCTCAAAGGTTTGGTAAACCGCGTTATGCGGCTGCGGTGTTGCGTTCAACGGGTGAACCAAAGTGGCTTGATTTGGGTGAAGCCTCAGAAATTGATAAACTAGCCATTGATTTCAGAGCAAATTTAGCCACCGGAAGAACATTCAAAAAACTCGCCCGCAGTTTAGATGAAAAATTAATCGCACCCATCCGCCCTTTATTGGGTGATGCGAATCATATTTTAATTTCACCCGATGGGCAATTAACATTAATTCCCTTTGAAGCCCTCAGAGATGAGCAAGATAAATTTCTGATTCAGCGTTACGCTTTTTCTTATCTCACCACTGGGCGAGATTTGTTACGCTTTGGGTCAAATGTTAGCAACGGTTCTGCACCTGTGGTGTTGGCAGATATTGACTACGACAACCAAAAACAAACTGTTGCTTCTGCAAAAACATCTGGTTCACGCGGTCTGCAAAATCGGCGTTCTGGTGATTTGGCAAACTTGATATTTGACCCGTTAGCTAATACTAAAGATGAAGCTTTAGCAATTAAAAAGGTTTTACCCAATGCCAAGTTACTGTTAGGTAAAGATGCGACGGAAACCGCAGTTAAACAACTACAAAGCCCCAGTATTTTACACCTAGCTACTCACGGTTTCTTCATCGCTGATATTGAACAAAATCTCAACGCATCACGAGATTTAGAATTAACACCACGCCAACCGAAGATTTTAGAAGTGGAAAATCCTTTGTTACGTTCTGGTTTAGCATTGGCTGGGTTTAATAAACGCCAACAAGCCACGAATAATAATGATGATGGTGTGTTGACGGCATTGGAAATTGCTGGTTTAAATTTGAATTCTAATCAATTAGTTGTGTTGTCGGCTTGTGATACTGGTAAGGGCGATATCAAGGTTGGTGATGGTGTTTATGGTTTGCGTCGGGCGTTGCTAATTGCTGGTTCACAAAGTCAAGTTTTAAGTCTATGGCAAGTGGATGATGCGGCGACGAAGGATTTAATGGTGAAGTATTACCAGAATTTGCAAGCAGGTAAAGGTAGACATGAAGCTTTACGCACTGCACAGTTAGATTTGCTGAAGGAACATGAGCATCCATATTTTTGGGCGGCGTTTGTTCCTTCTGGTAACTGGACTCCGTTGCGTGACAAGTAGGCGAGAAACTAGTGTGGTTTAGATATCCCCAACTCCGTGTGCAACTTTATCTCAAACCTAACCCCCAACCCCTTCCCTACAAGGAAGGGGAGCAAGAATCAAAGCCTCTCTCCGTTGCGGGGAGAGGTTTGGAGAGGGGTTTCCAAAATAAGTCGCACATCGCGTTATTTAGCTTCAATTAGTATTTTCCGCTTCTGGAGAAAGGCGACGAAAATTATATTGTTCTGCGCCAGGATGACAGCTAACACAGCTATTAATTTGTACTGGGCGCGGTAAATCAACTTTTGGGTGCAAAGCTTTGAATAAACGAGATTTATCGACGCGATAGGGTGTTTCTTCGTCTTGGCGTTGGGTGCGGGAAAAATTAACCAGGTAGCGCCACACCAGAATTCGGGCTGGATCGACTAACGGCTGAAGTCGAACGCCGTAGTGCTGGGTGTCTTCTAGAAGATTTTTCCAGGTTTGGGTGGGTAAAACTTGTGGCGGGAGAGGAATATGGCATTTAGCACAATTTTCTATATATAATTCTTGTCCTAGCTGATATTGAGCTGGGATAACATCAACTGTGCCAACTTCGGCGGTAGGAGTAGCACTGTAAACACTGGTTGCGGAAGTAAATAGCCAACCCATAACCAGACTCCAAGCCAAAATTATCAACACTAAACCGAAAGGGCGGCGTTGTTTGAGTTGACGAGATTGGCGTTTGACAAGATTTGACATTCCTCACATTCCTAGATACTTGTATGTGGAGCTTGTAACTAAGTTATTTAGACTTATACTGCGTTGCCGATGTTGCGATTTTTGCGTAAGTATTTTAGCTGTTCGGGATGGCGATCGCACCGCAAATCTCATCATCTCTCATTCAAGGTTACTAGCGGTAATCCAAAAACCCCAGCAATTAACCGGAGTATACTAAAAGAAGTGTGAAGTGTTTATTAGGACTTACGCACAAAGATGGTCTGTGGAGACTGGATGTCAGGGTTTGATGGTATAGGGATGTAAGGGTTTTGAACACCTACGCCCTAACCCCATATACTCCTTCACCCTCCCCCAAACCCTTGATTTTTCGTCTTATTGTGTAAGTCTTATATATTTCATACTTCATACTTCATACTTCAGCCTTAATTAACGCCTGTGGAACTATCGTGTAAATCAGAGTACGCAATTCTAGCCCTGATAGAAATGGCGACTCATTACGAAAGCGGCGAACCGATGCAAATTCGGCAAATCGCTACTCAACAAAACATACCCGATCGCTATTTAGAACAACTACTAGCAACTTTGAGACGTGGAGGGATCATCAAAAGTCAACGCGGCTCTAAAGGTGGCTATTTTTTGTCGAAAGAACCGTGGAAAATTACAATATATGAAGTTTTAGAATGTTTAGAAGGCCTAGATGTGCGAGTGGGCGAAGAAACCGCCAGTCTCAAAAGCGTCGATAGTGCTGTTGTTGATGAAATCTGGCAAGAGGCTTGTCTCGCCGCAAATTCTGTTTTGCAAAATTACACAATACAGAATCTTTGCGAAAAAAGAGATGCCCGCAAGCAGTTGGACATCATGTATTACATTTAGTTATTAGTCAATGGTCATTAATCAATGGTCATTAGTCATTGACTCCTGCTACTCTGCTTTTTATCTCATGCTATTGACTATGGACTATTGACTTTTGACTAATAACCAAGGAATATTATGCGGATTGCTCGTAACATCACAGAAATTATTGGTCGTACACCCTTAGTGCAATTGAATCGCATCCCCCAAGCCGAGGGATGTGTAGCGCAAATATTAGTAAAGTTGGAAAGTATGAACCCATCGGCATCAGTAAAAGACCGAATTGGGATTAGTATGATTAATGCCGCCGAAGCGGAGGGGTTGATTGCTCCGGGAAAGACGGTATTAGTAGAACCAACATCGGGTAATACGGGAATTGCCTTGGCAATGGTAGCAGCCGCTAAGGGTTATCGATTAATTTTGACTATGCCCGATACCATGAGTGGGGAACGACGGGCAATGTTGCGGGCTTATGGGGCAGAATTAGAACTCACCCCCGGAATTGAAGGTATGGGTGGTGCAATTCGCCGCGCTCAGGAAATCGTGAATACCACACCATACTCATATATGTTGCAGCAATTCCGCAATCCAGCCAATGCTAAAATCCATCGAGAAACTACCGCAGAAGAAATCTGGGAAGATACTGATGGTCAAGTAGATATGATTGTCGCTGGAGTGGGTACAGGTGGTACGATTACTGGTGTAGCAGAAGTTCTCAAAGCACGTAAACCAAGTTTTCAAGCGATCGCCGTTGAACCAGCTAATAGCCCAGTCTTATCGGGCGGACAACCAGGAGCGCACAAAATCCAAGGGATTGGTGCAGGGTTTATTCCGCAAGTTTTGAAGATGAAGTTTATTGATGAAGTAATTACCGTCAGCGATGAAGACGCGATCGACTATGGACGACGTTTAGCCAGAGAAGAAGGGCTATTATCGGGAATTTCCAGCGGTGCGGCCTTATGTGCTGCGATTCAAATTGCCCAACGTCCCGAAAACGAGGGACGCTTAATTGTGATGATTCAGCCCAGTTTTGGCGAAAGGTATTTGAGTACACCGTTGTTCCAAGACTTGGAAGCAAAAATTCCTACCAGCGTCAGCTAACAATTACTTAGACTAATGGTTGACTCCAAGCACACTGATAACCACTACGAAACGCTCAAAATTAATCGTGATGCCAGCCAAGCGGAGATTAAACAAGCTTATCGCCGCTTGGTAAAATTATTTCATCCTGACAGCAATCAAGAAACAGCAAATAAGGATGAAATTATCCGCATTAACGCAGCTTATGAAGTCTTGGGTGACAGTCAAAATCGCCTTGACTATGACCAAAAATTGCACGATGACTCGCAAAATCGCCAACAAAGGGCAGCATCAGCACAAAAACATTACCAAGCCAATCGAAAATCTGGTAAAAATGTTGATGAACAAATTGAAGAATGGCTACGTTTAATTTATCAACCAGTTAACCGCATACTTGAAGAAATTCTTGATTCTCTCGAAGAGCAAATTGAGCAATTAGCCGCCGATCCTTTTGATGATCAATTATTAGAAGCATTTCAAGAATATTTAGATATTTGTCGAGACGAGATTAAACAAGCTCAATTTATCTTTCGTTCGCTGCCCAATCCCCCTAGTTTAGCCAGAACTGCGGCGCATCTCTACTACAGCATTAATCAAGTAGCAGATGGTATAGAAGAATTTGCCTACTTTCCTATGAGCTATGACGATCGCTATCTACACACAGGGCAAGAAATGTTTCGCATAGCAACAAGATTACACTATGAAGCTCAAGTTGCAGTGAATCAGTAAAACAATTAGTTAATATCTCAAATAATTTGATATTTATAGCTAAAGGAGAAAAGGATGAATATTGCGATCGCTTCTAGCACAACTTTTAGCTGAAACATATTGAAGAGTCGTGGCAGGGTTTATCTCACGCAAAGCCGCAAAGAAGAATAGAGGCAATCAGGTGTATTGAGAGATACCCGCAGCAGTCAGATATTATTCCTCTCACCACAGACAAAGAAATTAGTTTATGCTGAAAAGAGCAAAAGATTAAGAAAGTTTAAATTTTTCTCCCAGTGTACTCATGCAATGTATCGTAAATCGCCGCGCTCAATTTTCGGCTAGTCATCGCTATTGGCTACCCGAACTGAGTGAAGCTGAGAATTTTGAGAAATTTGGTGCTGGCTCAAAATTTCCTGGACATGGACACAACTATGTCTTATTTATTTCTCTGGCTGGGGAACTAGATAAGTATGGTATGGTGCTGAATTTGTCTGATGTCAAACAAGTAATTAAACGCGAAGTTACCAGCGTTCTAGATTTTTCTTATCTCAATGATGTCTGGGCAGAATTTCAAGAAACTCTCCCCACCACTGAAAATATTGCACGGGTTATCTGGCGGCGGTTAGCACCCCACTTGCCTGTAGTCCGCGTACAGTTATTTGAACATCCTGAACTTTGGGCAGATTATATGGGAAACTCAATGGAAGCTTACCTCAGTATCAGTACTCACTTCAGCGCCGCACACCGTTTGGCACATCCTGATCTCAGTCTAGAAGATAATACTGAGATTTATGGTAAATGCGCTCGGACGAATGGCCACGGACATAACTATCATTTAGAAGTGACTGTGAAAGGCGAAATTGATCAACGCACCGGGATGATTGTTGATTTAGGTGCATTGCATCAAGCGATCGCAGATTATGTGGTAGAACTATTTGATCACACCTTTTTAAATAAAGATGTGCCTTATTTTGCCGATGTTGTACCGACTGCGGAAAATATCGCTCTATATATTAGTAATTTACTGCGATCGCCTATCCAAAACCTCGGAGCCAAGCTTTACAAAATCAAACTGATCGAAAGTCCCAATAACTCCTGCGAAATCTACTGCACAGATACAGAATCAGATGCTGTTACTGAAGTAGATAGTCAACCCGTTTTAGTTAGGTTGTAGTTTTTTTAGAGACGCGAAAATCAGCGTCTCTAATTTTTTTCAGGGTGGAAAAGAAACACACACAAGATGACTGCTCAGGAAATGTCACACGGAGATGATAAAATTACTCCTCAGTTATTTAGTTAATAATGAGTATTTCTCCAATGACCCTGATGCTTCATCCCTTGCAAATTGGTAAACATATTGCCCGTTATCCGATTGTGCAAGCTGCAATGGCAGTAAGGGTGTCTGGCGCACAACTGGCTGGCGCAGTTGCCAATGCTGGCGGTGTCGGGATGATTGCCTCTCTGGGACTTGGTTTAGATTCTCCCTACTTTAATCCACGCAAACCGAGTAGTTTTTTTGCGGCTAATCGACTCGCTTTAATTGATGAATTGTCTAAAGCCAAGAGTATCAGCCCAGATGGTGTGATTGGGGTGAATATTCTTGTAGGTACAAAAGATTACGCCAAATTAGCGACAACAGCCGCAGCCGAAGGCGCAAATTTAATGATTACCGGGGCAGGATTGCCTTTAACTTTACCAGAATATACTGTTGATTTTCCTGATGTTGCCCTTGTACCGATAATCGCTAATGTTGAGGCGGCACAGTTTCTTTGTCAGACTTGGAAAAGCCGATATAATCGTCTACCTGACGCTTTAATTATCGAAAACTGTCAAAAGGTGGGGGGACATTTTACCCAGTGTGAACAGATAAACGTTCCAGGATTTTCCATTGGCTGGGTGATTTCCCAAATTCGGGATTATTTAACCGAGACAATGGATGTGAGCATACCTTTAATTGTCACAGGGGAATTAGCGATCGCCACGATATTGATCAAATGTTAGCAATTGGGGCAGATGGCGTGCAAATTGGTACTCGCTTTATCACTACAATTGAATATGATGCCAATCAGCATTATAAAGAACGGCATTTGCAAGCAAATTTAGCAGATATTGTCACTGTACCCAGCCCCGTTGGCAAACCCAGTCGTGCTTTACGCAATGTCTTCGCCGAGCAAATTATGACAGATTCATCACAAAAACGGCGATGTATTGCCAACTGTTTAGACACTTTTCTATTTCGAGATCAAGGCAAAACCTATTGCTTGCTAAATGCTCTAGCTCAAGCTGCCCGTGGTGATGTAGAACATGGTCTAATTTTTTCAGGCGCTAATATTAGTCATCCTGAATATATCATATCTGTTGCAGAATTAATGGCAGATTTGACGGCTAAGGTCTAGTATCAACAGCATGGTGAATTGCTTGCCAAATCCGCATTGTCGCTAATGCTAGGGAAGCTAAAAATTACCGTTTTAACACCATGCTTAACTACAATGAATTTTAAAGTAATTCCTAAAAATTGAAATTTTTAACGTTAATTTATGAATATAAATGACATTCTCAAATCTTATGCTGCTGGTAAAAGAAACTTCCAAAAACTGAATTTGCAAGAAGCAGAATTAACCAGCGCCAACCTGATAGGTGCCGATTTTAGCTATGCTGATTTGCGTCAAACACGACTGGGTAAAACGAATCTCAGCCAAGCTTGTTTACGAGAAGCAGACTTGAGTGAATCGATTCTTTGGGGCATAGATTTAAGTGAAGCAGATTTATATCGTGCTGTGCTGCGAGAAGCAGATTTAACAGGTGCAAAACTAGTCAAAACCCGTTTAGAAGAAACAAACTTAATTAAATCTAGTATGTGTGGTGCTAATTTGCATGGGGCAAATTTATCTCGTTCGCTGCTGTTTCAAGTAGACTTACGCCCTAGTTCTAACCAGCGCACAGATTTGGGATATGCGGTTTTGACTGGAGCAGATTTAAGTTACGCTGACCTTAGAGCCGTTTCTTTACATCATGCTAATTTAGATCAAGCCAAATTGTGCCGAGCTAATTTAAGTAAGACAATACAGTGGGGTAACTTAGCCGCAGATTTAAGCGGGGCTAGTTTACAAGGTGCAGACTTGAGTTATGCTAATCTCGATAGTGCAATTCTGCGAAAAGCCAATCTTCAAGGCGCAGACTTAACGGGGGCTATTCTCACCAATACCAATTTTCAAGGAGCGATCATGCCTGATGGTACTGTTCATGATTAAATTATGTGCGATCGCTCCACAGTTTAAGTTAGTCAATAAATTAAAAAATCTTGGGTGGATGTTCCCCTAGCTTCACCCACATTTTCTACACGCGAATTAACTGCGAACGGTTCATTATCTGCTAGTGATGAGTTTGTCAGTTGTTGGTACGTTGCTAAATCTAATAACACACCAACTCTTTCTCCATCTTGATTTGTCACATATTGTACAGAATCGGACATATAAACTATTGGCGTTTGTTGCTACTGCTCATAGTTTATCAGCTGCAAATTTTCCCAAAACTAACGTACGATTTCTCGCAAAGCCTCAGCATCAATGGGTTTAATGAGATAAAGGAGGATTAAATTCCAAATAATCGCTGTGATTAAAGGTAGTTTACGCATTAGCTTGATAAATTTTGGCTGAGAACCGCGCTCAATCTCGGAAATTTGCAAGTTGTAATCTGCACAGCTTTGTAACCGAGGGAAAAACTGGGGATGTTCAGTATTTAACTTCAAGGGGCGACAATCGCCCCTAAACCCGGACAGGGAATGGTTTGGGAGGTACAGACCCCTGGAAAAAATGAGGTGCTTATTGAGAATGAACTGTATAGGGGTAATAGACTCTTCTGTGGAGATCGGTTTCG
>NZ_JADEWI010000082.1 GCF_015207705.1 Nostoc sp. LEGE 06077 | reverse complement strand
GGGCTTATGACTTCGTGTCCCAAGAATTGCGGGCAGCCGAAGATCCAGAATTTGAAACTTTCTATACCAAAAACATTTTGCTGAACGAGGGTATCCGCGCTTGGATGGCTCCTCAAGATCAGCCTCACGAACAATTTATCTTCCCTGAGGAGGTTCTACCTCGTGGTAACGCTCTCTAATAGACCCGCAGTGATGGGCGGCGGTCGTGACCAAGAATCTACCGGTTTTGCTTGGTGGTCTGGTAACGCCCGTTTGATTAACCTGTCTGGTAAACTTCTAGGCGCTCACGTTGCTCATGCTGGCTTAATTGTATTCTGGGCTGGAGCAATGACTTTGTTTGAAGTTGCTCACTTTGTCCCAGAAAAGCCCATGTATGAACAGGGCTTGATTCTTCTACCCCACCTCGCTACTTTAGGCTGGGGTGTAGGCCCAGGTGGTGAAGTTATTGATACCTTCCCCTACTTTGTAGTGGGTGTACTTCACTTAATTTCCTCCGCAGTCTTGGGTTTTGGCGGTATCTATCACGCCGTTCGTGGCCCAGAAACCTTAGAAGAGTATTCTTCCTTCTTCGGTTATGACTGGAAAGACAAGAACAAGATGACCAACATCATCGGGTTCCACCTAATTATCTTGGGCTGTGGTGCGTTGTTACTAGTGCTGAAGGCGATGTTCTTCGGTGGTATCTATGACACCTGGGCTCCTGGTGGTGGTGATGTGCGCGTTATTAGTAACCCCACTCTAAACCCAGCAGTTATCTTCGGCTATCTAATCAAAGCTCCCTTTGGTGGCGAAGGTTGGATTATTAGCGTCAATAACTTAGAAGACGTAATTGGCGGTCACATTTGGATTGCCTTAATTTGTATTGCTGGCGGTATTTGGCACATCTTCACCAAGCCTTTTGCTTGGTCACGTCGTGCATCCATTTGGTCTGGTGAAGCCTATCTCTCATACAGCTTAGGCGCACTTTCTCTGATGGGTTTTATTGCTTCTTGCATGGTGTGGTTTAACAACACCGTTTACCCCAGCGAATTCTACGGGCCAACCGCGGCTGAAGCTTCTCAAGCTCAAGCTTTAACCTTCTTAATCCGTGACCAACGCTTAGGTGCTAACGTTGGTTCTGCACAAGGCCCCACAGGTCTAGGTAAATACTTGATGCGCTCTCCTAGTGGTGAAATCATCTTCGGTGGTGAAACCATGCGTTTCTGGGATTTCCAAGGCCCTTGGTTAGAGCCTCTACGTGGCCCCAACGGTCTTGATTTAGATAAAATCAAGAACGATATTCAGCCTTGGCAAGCTCGTCGCGCTGCTGAATACATGACTCACGCTCCTCTAGGTTCTTTGAACTCTGTAGGTGGTGTGGCGACTGAAATCAACTCTTTCAACTACGTGTCTCCTCGTGCGTGGTTGGCTACTTCTCACTTCGTATTAGGTTTCTTCTTCCTCATTGGTCACTTATGGCACGCCGGCCGCGCCCGCGCTGCTGCTGGTGGTTTCGAGAAAGGTAT
This sequence comes from Nostoc sp. LEGE 06077, assembly GCF_015207705.1. Lineage (GTDB taxonomy): Bacteria > Cyanobacteriota > Cyanobacteriia > Cyanobacteriales > Nostocaceae > Nostoc_B. The sequence goes on along the minus strand of NZ_JADEWI010000082.1, from coordinate 23,278 downwards.
CGATCGTGAGAATGAACCAGTAATGTTCATGAACGATCTCGACTAAGTTGAAATCTTTTTTTCATCACTGACAATCGAATTTTTAAAAGGCTCTTGTTCCAAAACAAGAGCCTTTTTTCTGGCAATGCTATAGTAGGGGACAGAGTTAAAAGTCTGAGGTTATTTTGGTATTAGAAAAAACTCTCATTTCTCATCCAAAATTAAAAATCTAAAATTTTATTAGTGGTTCCATTCTAGGGTAATTTCTAGATTACCTGCATCATTACCTTTGACTAGTACAGGTGTTAGCTTCCCTGATTCAATGCCAATATCTATCCCAAATTTAATACTGGCTTTATCTGGTTTTACTTTATTTAATGATTCGGCAATCTCTGTGATTAGGGCTTCTAGTGGGGTTGTGAATTCGCTAAACTGTCTAACTTGAATATTTGGTTTGCGATCGCCTATTGGTGTGGCTTCAATTTTAATATTTGTCCCATCAGCAAGTTCTACTGTAATAATTTTGCTTTGAATTTCCATATTAGTTTAAATATATGCCCCTGCGTTAATTACAGACAAACTCAACTACCTCCCACATTCATAGCTGCTAAAACAGCTTTTTGGCTAACATCTTTGTAAATAGTATCTAAATACTTCATTACCACATCACCAGAATTTAAACTTACTACATCCTCTTCAGTTTTCGCTAAGGGAATTGCCCCTAAAACATCTAAGACTGTCTCGCCCATACTAGGTGCAATCACTACTAAAGATGAATCTAAAGGCTCATGATATTCCCAAAAAGAGCTAAGATTAACAGAGGATTGCTGATGAGAAATTACTTGTTTAACATCTGATATTGTCGTCTTATTCGCTTCAGTTTTAGCACCCCGTAAATTACGTAAATCGCTAATAATTTGTTCTTTCGTTCGCCCACGCAATTGAAATAGCACAAATGGGTCTTCACTAAATCTGTCACCTAATTGATAGTAAATTGCGCCAACGTGTTTACAAGGGTTAGCTTTATCAGGACAAGAACATTTACTGTGTACATCACCCAAAGTAAACGGAAATAAGGAAAGTCCATTAGCTGTAAATACTTCTTCAATATTTTGGGGCATTTCTCCTGCCAATAATTTGGCAGCAAATAATGCTCTTTTAGACATAGTTTCAATTACATAGCCCCATTCTTCATCGCTAAAAGAGTTAAGGGAAAGAGAAACTGTATATGGTTCAACTTCACTACCTTGAACTTTGGCTAATACTTTCGCGCCTTTAAATTCAATACTCAGAACATTACCTTGACGCGCATAATTTCTCGCACGTTCTAACCGCTTTTTAAAGCGATAAGAATCTAGTAACTCTAGCCATCTTTGTGACCACCATTCACGGCTTGCTTGTAATGTGTAACTAGTCATAGTTCATCTCTAGCTATAGCAATTAATTTAAAAAATACTCCACTTTATTCGCCATCTTCGTCAATCAAAGCATTGCGATCAAGTATGAGTAAGTTACGTAGTTGGTCGGTATCCAATTCTGTTAACCATTCTTCACCAGCACTCACAACTTGTTCAGCTAATTGCTTTTTGCTTTCAATCATGTCGTGAATTTTTTCCTCTAAAGTCCCAGTACAAACAAATTTATGTACTTGGACATTTCTGGTTTGACCAATCCGAAATACTCGGTCTGTAGCTTGATTTTCAATTGCCGGATTCCACCATCTATCAAAGTGAAATACATGATTGGCGCGGGTTAAGTTTAATCCCACACCACCAGCTTTTAAAGAAAGAATCATCACAGGTGGCCCTTGCGGATCATGTTGGAAACGGTCTACCATTTCCTCCCGCTGTTTTTTACTGGTGCTGCCATATAAAAAGAAAACTTCCCTACCTAATTGCTTTTCTAAATAGGGTTTAAGTAGTTTACCCCATTCAGCAAATTGAGTAAAAATTAAAGCCCTGTCTCCTTCGGCGATCGCTACATCTAACATTTCTTCTAGACATTGCAATTTACCAGAATTATGTTGTGCTAATGTTGTTTCTTTTAAATACTGAGATGGGTGATTGCAAATTTGTTTGAGTTTAGTTAGTAACGCTAAAATCATACCTCGTCGTTGCAATCCCTCAGCCGATTCTATTTCCACTAAAGATTTATCGACTGCTTGTTGATAAAGTGCTGCTTGTTCTGTAGTTAAACCACAAAATACAGTCATTTCCTGCTTTTCTGGCAAGTCTTGAATAATTTCTCGGTCTGTTTTCAACCGTCTTAAAATAAATGGTTGGACTAATGAACGCAACTGATTTAAAGAAGCTGCATCACCGTATTTTTCAATCGGCATAGCAAACCGCCGTTGAAAAAATTGTTTATTTCCCAAATAACCAGGATTGAGAAAATCTAAAATAGACCATAATTCTTGCAGTCTATTTTCTACTGGTGTGCCTGTTAAGGCAATACGAAATGCTGCATCTAACTGTCTAACTGCCTGTGATTGTTTGGCATCAGGATTTTTGACATTTTGGGCTTCATCTAAGACAATTATTTGCCAAGAAATAGTCTGCAATAATTTCACATCTCTGTGAATTAAGGAATAACTAGTAATAATTAAATTATGCTGATTGACTGCTTCGACAAATGCTTTACCTTTAGGGCGTTTGTCACCGTGATACTGCATTACTTTCAGGCTGGGGGCAAATTTTTTCACTTCCCGTTCCCAGTTACCTAACACAGAAGTAGGACAGACTAATAGTATGGGTTTTTCTAGTACATCCTGTTCTTTGAGGTATAAAACAAATGCTATAAACTCAATAGTTTTACCTAGCCCCATGTCGTCAGCGAGACACGCACCTAAACCCCACCGTTCCAAAAAAGCCAGCCAAGCTGCACCCCGTTCTTGATATGGACGCAATTGTCCTTGGAAACCGACTGGTGTGGGTAAGGGTTTAATCTCTTGATTATTTGTCAGCGCTCCGATTAATTCTTCTAAAGCCCCAGAAGCTTCAAAACTCACCACTGGTAATTTTTCAATCACCTGAGTGTCTCCGGTACTCAGGCGCAAGGCATCTTCTAAGGAAAGTGCCATTTGTTCTTTGCGGGAAGCAAAAAATGTTTGGGCTGTCTTAATATCTTGGGGACGTAACTCTACCCACTCGCCGTTAATTTCTACCAGAGGACTATTCAAAGCCACTAGTCGATCAAACTCAGCTTTAGAAATGGTTTGTCCGCCGATCGCCAATTGCCATTGAAAGTTGAGTAAGCTTTGTAAACCCAAGCGTTCCTTTTGTTTCTTGGGAGTTTCGGCGGTAATCTTCAATCCTAAACGGTTCGCCCAGCCTTCACGATTGGTCAAACTGGGGGGTAAAATTACGCCTAAACCGTTATCTTCCAACCTCCAAGCTACGGACTTAATAAATTCGTAGGCTTGAATCGGAGTTAACTGGCAAGACTGGGGGTATTCTGTTTCTAAACTGGGGGCGATCGCACCATACAATCGAGAAGCTAAACCCAATCCGCGTAAGAAAGTTTCTTGGGGTTTGTCAATGGTGCGGTTTTGATAAACTAATTGTTCAACTGGATTTTGCCAAATTGTGCCAGCATCCAACAAAAACTCTATATCATCAGCCGCCTGGAGAAAATACGGCAGTTTCCACTCAGTTTCTCCCTCGCCTGGAGAATTTAATTGAAAACAAGTACGAAATAGCGGCTTTCCTGTTATTTCCGACTGTAAGGGTAAAGTCCAAGCTTTCAGTGCGGCTTCTAACCGTTCTATACCAATAGCATCTGCAACCACAGTGTTAGATGCACTAGTTAACCCTTGCAACCATTGGCGTAATGATACTGGTAAAGCAGCCATCACCCTAGTTTCAATGATGAGTTGATTGCCCACCATCTCCCGCACTTGGACATCTATTGTACTGTTGAGAAATTCTAAAATTAATTCTTGTGCAGATGCAGGCAAGTCTACAGAAATATCCCCACTCTCAATTTCTTGATAAGTCCGACAAGCTAGGGGCATTTTCGCCGCAAATTTTTCTAAGCGAGTGCCATCTACAGCACTGTCTAAAAGTACTTGCCATCCAGCCGCTGTAGTACCATCTACTTGCTGTTGAATATAGGGTAAAAACTTAGAGCGAGAAATTAAATCTAAGCTCCAACGTCCTACCTGCGACCAAAATCTTAAATCCCCGGCTAAAAATGTGTCTTCACTACTAGAAACATTCAGAGGAAGAGATTGGAGAAATTTAGTTGCTTCGCTGGTATGGAGATAAAAACCTTCAATTTGCCAAGGTTGCAGATATGCTGAAGCGCCAGACTCTAAATCTTGACTGGCAGAATGTAGAGGTAATAAGTTAAATGTCTGATCTTTGCTGTTTTCCAGCATCTGAGTTGGTAAGGCGATGATGTGAGAATGGGTAGGTAAACTGGCTTCAGGTGGTTTTATGGTTTTGCGCGATCGCGTTTGCGTTTGTACCTGTGGTTGTTGGCTGCTGGTAATTGTCAGATTGTGCGAAGTTAACCACTCACTTAACTCTGCTGCTGTCATAGCCAATGGGTGCTGTGGTATATCGGGAGATTTCGTTACATCCCAGTTTACTTGTGGCGATCGCCAAGTTTCTCCCCAGATAAATAAACAACCATTTTGATTTTTTCTGACCCAACTACCGTGTAAAATCGCCATTTTTAACTACTCAGATTTTTATCAGATTAAATTATTGAGATTTTTTAATGCTTATGACTTTATTTTCACTTGATTAACTCAGTAAATTAATTCTTATACTTTTATTGATATTTAAATTCTATCTACATTTCTAAATTATCAAATTATTAGAGAAAATAGTAATGCAAATATCTGTTAAAAATCAAATTAGTGATGCTCAATAATTTGTAGATGAGTAAGGGAATTAATATTGATTTTGTTGAGGATAATGCAGCTATGTTTGCAAAGCTGGTACCATTGTACAACTAGGTTTACATACTGGTGTGATATTGTTTTCGTGTAATTTTAATGATGATTTAAGGAATGTCGCAGCCCGTTGAGGAGTTGTAAAAAAATCTACTTTGTCTACCTTGACTCCACCAGTAGTTGATAAATTACATAGATTGAGATATAGGCAATTTGTAGACTTTTGAGTATGATTAGGCATATTCTACCTGTGGCAATCCAAAAAGATAAGCAAGCCGTCAAATCTACTGCCGCTTGATAGGCAAACATGTAATAAATTTGGCAGAAAATAACTTGTTTATCTTTGTATGTAACAGAAGCCAGCCAGAGTGCATAAATGTTAGGATTGCCACAGAGAGAGAATAGTGTGCATAGAAGGAAAAAAAACTGAATGGCAGAAGTTGAAAAGTCAATATCCTTTGATGGACGGGATATTCGACTGAAGTTAGGCCTACTAGCTCCCCAGGCTGGTGGGTCGGTTTTGATAGAATCAGGGGACACAGCTGTTTTGGTAACAGCTACGAGATCACAAGCCAGAGAAGGCATTGATTTTCTTCCCCTAACAGTAGATTACGAAGAAAGACTTTATGCAGCAGGTAGAATTCCCGGTGGGATTATGCGTCGGGAAGGTCGTCCACCGGAAAAGGCAATTCTCACCAGCCGTCTTATAGACCGTCCTCTGCGTCCTCTGTTCCCTTCATGGTTACGGGATGACCTGCAAATCATCGCCTTAACATTATCGATGGATGAGTTAGTACCACCTGATGTTCTAGCCGTCACTGGTGCTTCCATCGCTACATTGATTGCCCAGATTCCCTTTAACGGGCCGATGGCAGCTGTGCGGGTAGGCTTAGTAGGAGATGATTTCATTATTAATCCTACTTATGCAGAAATTGAAGCTGGAGACCTCGACTTGATCGTAGCTGGTTCACCAGAAGGCGTAATCATGATTGAGGCAGGAGCCAATCAGCTGCCAGAGCGCGATATTATCGAAGCGATTGATTTTGGCTACGAAGCGGTGCGTGACTTAATTAAGGCGCAGCAAGAGATAATTGCCGACCTGGGTTTGCAAATAATTCACCAAGCACCACCAGTGGTAGACCAAACCCTGGAAAACTATATTCGAGATCGCGCCAATGACGAGATTAAGAAAATTCTGTCTCAATTTACATTTACTAAACCTGAACGCGATGCAGCTTTAGATGTAGTTAAAGATACAATCCAAACTGCGATAGCTGAATTACCAGAAGAAGATCCCGTTCGCCTAGCTGCTACTAGTGATCCCAAAGCACTTGGTAAGACTTTTAAAGAAATCACCAAATATTTCATGCGCCGTCAAATCGTGGAAGATAATATCCGCGTTGATGGTCGCAAACTAGATGAAGTACGTCCTGTTTCTTGTCAAGTTAGTGTCTTACCAAAACGCGTCCACGGCAGCGGTTTATTCAATCGCGGACTAACTCAGGTATTATCCAACTGTACCCTTGGTACTCCTGGTGATGCCCAAAATCTGAATGATGACCTGCAAACAGACCAATCCAAACGCTACCTACACCATTACAACTTCCCCCCCTTCTCCGTTGGGGAAACCAAGCCAATGCGTGCGCCTGGTAGGCGGGAAATCGGTCACGGGGCTTTAGCCGAACGCGCAATTTTGCCAATTCTGCCACCCAAAGAACAATTTCCTTATGTAATTCGGATTGTTTCGGAAGTACTTTCTTCCAACGGTTCTACCTCAATGGGTTCAGTCTGCGGTTCTACCCTCGCCCTCATGGATGCTGGTGTACCCATCCTCAAACCCGTCAGCGGTGCAGCAATGGGTCTGATTAAAGAAGGTGATGAAGTCCGCGTTTTAACTGATATTCAAGGGATTGAAGACTTCCTTGGCGACATGGACTTTAAAGTGGCTGGGACAGATACCGGGATTACTGCCTTACAAATGGATATGAAAATCTCTGGTTTGTCCTTAGAAACCATAGCCCAAGCCATTCACCAAGCCAAAGACGCGCGGTTGCACATTCTGGAGAAAATGCTCCAAACAATCGACCAACCACGCGCAGAAACATCACCCTACGCGCCACGTCTGCTGACTATCAAAATTGACCCAGACATGATTGGTTTAGTCATCGGCCCTGGAGGGAAGACGATTAAAGGCATCACCGAAGAAACTGGTGCCAAAATCGACATTGAAGATGATGGTACTGTTACCATATCTGCTGTTGATGAAAGCAAAGCCAAAAAAGCTCGGAACATCATCCAAGGGATGACCCGCAAGCTGCATGAAGGGGATGTCTACGCAGGTCGTGTTACGCGAATTATCCCAATTGGTGCTTTCGTGGAATTCCTCCCCGGTAAGGAAGGGATGATCCACATTTCTCAACTTGCTGACTACCGCGTTGGCAAGGTTGAAGATGAAGTCGCAGTTGGTGATGAAGTGATTGTCAAAGTGCGCGAGATTGATGGTAAAGGACGGATCAATCTCACACGTTTGGGTATTCATCCAGACCAAGCAGCTGCGGCGCGAGAAGCTGCGGCAGTAAATCGATAAATCGATTTGGGATTTTAGATATTCTCTAAAATCCGCGATGCCTTTGTTGTAGGCATCGCCGTAGCTTTTTTAAAATATATCTTTTATATAAATCAGCCGAACGACTAAAGTCTCGGCTACACAAACGAAGCCTGCCCAGCATACGGCAACGCCAAAGCCGAACGCTGGCTAAAAAAATTATTAAGTTGTACCTATAAGCTCAATGTTTAACAACCTAATTTTGGGAATTATAAAAATACGTTCTCAGAATTTTTTGCAATTATGCATTTAACATGGAATGACCTGACTGTTAATTTTGATGATTATAGAGCTGATGATTTGCTCAGTGATTGGTATTGGCTTTTTCCACATCCAATGCATCTATTTCTAATTAGTGCAATTGGTGATATGTTCCTGCAAGCACATCATGATGATGCTGGGATATATTGGCTGAATGTGGGAACAGGAGAGCTAACATATATTGCTGACAGTATTGCTGAGTTCAAAGTTGCTATAGCAAAACCAGAAAATTTGAACTTGTGGTTTATACCACAGCTTATTGGTAATTTAAAATTAAGTGGACTTTATCTAGATAAGGGACAGTGTTACAGCTACAAAGTTCCGCCGTTTCTCAATGGTTCTGTCGAAGTTTCCAATTTTGCGCCTTGTTCGCTTTCGGTTCACTTTTGTTTATTGGGTCAGCTTTATAAGCAAATAAAAGATTTGCCCGATGGAACAGTAATAACAAAAATCAGCGTCAATGACGCTACTGTAAAATCGGACACATAAAGTATCGATTCAGTAATTAAAAACCTCTTCCCTAGTAGGTAAAGAAGAAGTAATACCAATTCACGAAATAACTGATACAAATTATTTCCTTTGCACCTCTACTTCCATTCGCAGAGCGAAGTCGAGGCACTGCTTGCATATCTGTATAATGTTTAAGTGAAATGATATAAACTCCCGTCCCCAAAACGGCTACGGTGTACACACAAGTCTTAAAATTCTCTCTAGTACTTGGTTTCGTCATCTAGCTGTAGGATTACTGAATTTGTGTTCCAGGCGAGTCGGGAGTTGCGTTCTTTGCCCATATCTGCCAGTATGGCTTTGAATGTTTGCCAGCTAATGTTTTTTAACAGAGTTCTTGTTTCTGCAACTGGAGATGTTGTTACCATAGCAATCACTTTTTAACTCATATTGAGAGCATACATTCATCAATTTGTTGTCTTCTAGTCTTCATTTGTAACATTTGTGATAACGATACTTTCTGAATGAGCCAAGTAATCATAATGTGATAAATTTTCTGATTTTGTTAGATGCTTACAGCAAAGAGTTGACAATGTTAATCTGTAATTTCAGCCGTTTGGCTCTTCAACAAAGTGTTAAAACTCCCTTTTGTCAGTTTGTCGATCGCGGCGAAGTTTGGTAAATAAAAGAAGTAGACTGCATTGTTTGCTTTTATTCCACACTTTATTCAACGCATTGTGAGTGCAAAACGTTTGCCAGAAACTACTGCCCATGTCAGAATTACGCGCCAATCCTGGCAACATGGCTTTCTTGAGGGTGAAGTCAGCGCGGGGGATTTTGAGTGGCATTTCCAGTGGCATTTCCGCCGTGGAGAACTGTCTGTGAAGCCATCCCAAGGTCGTGCTTTAATCAAAGAACCCCTTGGTCGCTTTTTAGAAAAACAAGATTATCAGTTGGAGCCAGGAGGCGACTATGCTTTCACTATCCGAGCAGAATTATGAGGATGCAAGGCAAGGGAGAGATAAGAGCCATTGACTATTGACTATTAACTGCTGATTGTGTCAGGCGATTTAAATATCTTTCAATTAATAGGATAGCCACAATGTCATCTATTGGTCTTGGTGGTTGGCGCATTCCTTTGGGTAATAGTTTTGTGAGTCCTTGGGGCGGATACATCTGCCAATAGCGATCGCGTGCTTCTAACGTAGAATATCGCTCATCTACTAACATGATATTTAAAGGTTGTAATAATTCTTGTTGTAATTTTTGTTTCCACTGCTTGGCTGTGGTTTGATTACCCATAACTAGTAAGGAAACAGGATATCTTTTTTGAAGGGTTTCTATATTGGCGATCGCTTCTTGTGCAAGTACAACCTGATGATAATGCAGTTGCCGATCTAATCCCATTACGGCCAAACCACACTTATCTTTACCAGGATCGAAGCCTAGAATTACTGGTTGAGTTGGAGAGAATTCATTTAAATTCATATTCAATCAGCTGTAATTTTTAATGGGGTATAGCAAAATCTATAAAAAATGGACTATTGCAACAAGGTAAAAGAAAGAATGTTCATAGCACAAGCCTTTTGGCAATTCCACATAGTTACTGAGCTTATACTGAGCGTGGACGAAGTATAGTTGCTCTGTACTAACCCATAACCTATAACCTGTAACCTGTAACCTATAACCTCTAATCCCTATTATTTCAATATTTCATGTACTGAAAATAATTTTGCCGTTTTGGATAGCTAATAATTTCACTCGCAGAGGCCCGGCTGTGTATGTATCTTCTGCGGCGATCGCTTTAATATCTAAAGGTTGATCGTATTGTCTTAGCTGGTTGATAAAGCGCAAAAAAGTCCCATCGACTTGTACACCTTCGACAATGCCAGCATTCCTCGCTCGAAATTGGGAAGCAGAAATTAGCAAATCTAGCCGTTGCCGTAGCTGATAAGATGTCATACTTCTGGGATCGGCACTGGTACTAGCCAATACCTCTCCTCCCGAAAAGACTAATATATTGCGTGCGGCATCTCCAAAGAATTCTATCTGTTTTTCTCCCCTGACGTAATTACCTGCGGAGAAAATTCGCACGATATATTCTCTACCATCACTGATTTGTCTAATCAACTGCTCAATTCTTTCTGAAGTTACGTGTAGTATTTGTTTATTTTCTGGTGTTGTACCTGGTTCAGTTAATTGAAAGATGGCATTTTGGTTAGCATCTCCTAAAAGTTGCAGTACCGCCTGACGCGCAGCAATCCTTTGGTTAACCTGAATCACAGCACCTGCCAAAACTTGACCTCGAACCAATGCCAACTTGCCCAAGCGCAGGTCTTGATAAGATTGATAGTATTTTTCTAGTCTGGCTACTTCCTGTTCTAAAAAATCTTGTTGTCTTTCTAATTCTTTGAGGCGAGATTCCCGTGTAGCAATAACTTGTTCTCGTGCAGCAATTTCGACATTGCGATTTTGAATAAGTTTATCTAATTGAGCAATTTTGCGATCGCGCTGTTCAATAATTTCTTGGCGGTTAGCAAGTTCGCGATCACGTTTTGTAATGGCAGCTTTTGCTTCATCAATCGCTTTTTTCGCCTCTGCATACAATCTTTGCTGTTCTGCCTTTAATTGTCCTACAGCTACTTGCAGGGCTTTTCGTTGATTATAAACGTTTTGTAATTCTGATCTGGCTTGTTGATACTGAGTTGCGACTTGATTCAACTGACCTTGAGTGCGTTGCAGTTGAACTTGGGTTTGGGCTTGTCTACCAATAGTTATGTTGAGTTGCGCTTGCGTTTCTCGTTGTTTAGCATTTGCCGCTTGCAACGATTTATTAATTATCTGTAAATCTTGTTGCGCCTTGGTTTGTTCAATTCTCGCTTGGCTTAACTCTGTTTCTACTTGGCTTTTTTGCGCTTCTGCGGTTTTGAGTTGTTCCCGTTTGTTTCTTAAGTCTTTTTGAATATCTTCTAATTCAAAGACTCCCTTACGCAATCCTTCATCCGCCGCAAACAAAATCCCTAGAGTTGAAGCCGAAATTAAGCCCCCAGTGAAAATAGTCACCACTACCGCCGTACTTTTAGGACGAAGCTTAAATAGTGAGAGGCGAGCTTTGCCAACCCGTGTGCCAATACGATCGCCCACAGTAGCAATTACGCCTCCCAGAATTAAAATTGCCGCTATGAGGATGTACCCAGTGGTCATCTTCAGCTACCGAAATGGTTCCAGATACAGCCTACTACTTTCGACCATTGTCTGTGGAGGATGGATGATTGGCAATAGCGAAGATTCATCAATTTATGATTTACCTCCAGCTATGGGTATTATCTGCAAAAACACAATACTTGCCAACTCCACTACCTCCAATTGCTTTGAACAACAAAGAACGCAGGAGTCAAGAAGCCCAAATTCAGAATGAATAACATTTTTGTTTTGACTCCTGACTTCTGACTTCTGAATTCTTCTTTAAGTGAACTGCCTACTTAAGCTAACAGGTTTATGCACAGTAATCTTCTTTTTATGAATAGAAATCATTTTCTTTTCACGTAAATCACCAAGTAACCTAGTGACGGTAACGCGAGTCGAACCAATTGCTTCTGCGATCGCTTGATGAGATAGCTTCAGATCAATTGTGATTCCATCTGCACAAGGAACCCCAAAATCACGACAAAGAATTAATAAAAAACTCACCAATCTTGAACCCATATCTCGGTGAGCTAGAGTTTCAATCATCATCTCTGTCTGCAAAATCCGCGAAGATAGACCTCGCAGCATTAACATTGATAATTCTGGATTTTCCTTTAGTGCTTGCTCTACTTGTTCGATTGGTGCTGACAGCAATTCTACAGGTGTAAATGCAACAGCATGGTAAAACCGATCCGACTTATTTCCCGTCAGTAAAGACAACACACCAAAAACACTATTTTCCCGTAACAGCGCTACTGTTATTTCTTCTCCTGCTTCGTATACCCTGGAAAGTTTTACAGCACCCTTAAGAAGAAAATAAACTCGTTCAGCAGGATCGCCTGGAAAAAAGATCGTTTTGTTGCGTTCAAACGTTTCCACAACCGGCGGAAACGCCCCAGTCGCCATCTGACGAAAAACATTTGCTAGGGCTTTATCTTGTGTCACGATCATCTCCCTTCCCCTACCCAATGCCGGAAAAACAAAGAAACTTATTACCTAAGAATACACCTGAAAAATCAATAAATCACCGTCAACCTTTCTGTACTTTCCTATACTCAAATCCCTAACTTCGGAGTTATTTGTTCATAATGATACATAATTTTCCCCCTTTTTAGCTAGTAGTTGTTATAAGTACTTAAAAACTCGTATTCATCAGGTTTTTTGCAAAAAAATTCATTATATCTTGAGAAGATCTTCAGGAATAGCAGACAATATTTTATGCAGGAAACACACCTATTGAATTAAAGAAGAATTTAGAATTTACAATTCAGGAGTCAAAATCAATCCTTGGGAGAAAATATCCGCCACCGATAAGCACCACAAAACAGCCAATTAGGTGTAGTATCCCACAACATTCAATTGGCGAATTCTGGCTGCTGACTCCTGGATTTTTGTTGATGAAACATGATTTTGATAAATCCTGTGGTTAACCCAGAAAAACAGGCCTCAGTTTCTAGTATCCTCCTAAGAGGATGTCTGAAAAAGTCCCAGATGATACACTAAGCAGTCGAAGTATCCTCAATTCCCCTAAAAAATTTAGACTCCAGGCTGTCATTTCCTCCTGGAAAAGAAAAGCTAGTACAGCTACGCTCAAGTCAAAAACAGCCATTGCCTTGAGAAACGAACTTTCGTTAAAGCAACTGGCATTCAAAAGGCTTCTAGTTTTTTGAATATTAAGTTTGTCAACGTCACACTGTGCTATGGGGATAAAGAAAAATATTTGCTACTGCTCGGACATCCTCATCATGATTGATCCTGTTAATAATTTGTATGCTGAATCTGACTGGAAAAAACGCTCTTGTTACAGGTATTGCCAATAATCGCTCCATTGCTTGGGGTATCGCTCAACAATTGCACGCAGCCGGGGCTAATTTAGGTATTACTTACCTCCCCGATGAACGTGGCAAAATGGAGAAAAAAGTTGCAGAATTGGTAGAACCTCTAAATCCCAGCTTATTTGTTCCCTGCAATGTCCAAAATGACGAACAGATTCACTCTACCTTTGAAGCAGTGCGGGAAAAATGGGGGAAGCTAGATATCCTCATTCACTGTCTGGCTTTTGCCAATAAAGATGATTTGACGGGAGGTTTTAGCCAAACTTCCCGTTCTGGTTTCAATACAGCTTTAGAAATTAGTACCTATTCCCTAGTGCAGTTAACTGGTGCAGCTAAACCGTTAATGACAGAAGGTGGTAGCATCGTTACCTTGACATATCTGGGTGGTGTTAGGGCTATTCCTAACTACAACGTTATGGGCGTAGCCAAAGCAGGTTTAGAAGCGAGTGTACGTTATCTAGCAGCAGAACTTGGCCCAGACAATATTCGCGTTAATGCCATTTCTGCTGGGCCAATTCGGACTTTAGCATCTTCGGCAGTTGGCGGCATTTTAGACATGATTCATCATGTTGAACAAGTAGCTCCCCTGCGACGTACAGTAACTCAACAAGAAGTGGGTAATACAGCGGCTTTTTTATCTAGTGACTTAGCCAGCGGTATTACCGGACAAGTTCTGTACGTGGATGCAGGATATGAAATTATGGGAATGTAATCAAAAGTATGAAGGGTGTAGACGCGCTCTGCGCGGCTTCCCGAAGGGTAGTATGAAGTATGAAATTTTAGACTTCATACTTTATACTTCATAGTTCCTACTTCCTCATTAACTATGCAAATTAGCGATACCTCTAATAAAAATTCTGTTCTGCACCAAGTTTCATCAATTACAACTGCTCGTATTGCTTCTGTTCACCGTGTGACTGGTGAAACAGATGTGCAAGTAACTATTAACTTAGATGGCACAGGCAAATGTCACGCTGCAACTGGTGTGCCATTTTTAGACCATATGTTGCATCAAATTTCCTCCCACGGTTTGATTGATTTAGATATCAAAGCCAAAGGCGACTGGGAAATTGATGACCATCATACCAACGAAGATGTTGGCATTACTTTAGGCCAAGCGTTGCATCAAGCATTGGGTGACAGAAAAGGTATTGTCCGCTTTGGGAATTTTTTAGCCCCATTAGATGAGGCTTTGATTCAAGTGGCGTTGGATTTTTCTGGACGACCTCACCTGAGTTATGGCTTGCAAATTCCGACACAACGAGTCGGCACTTATGACACTCAGCTAGTGCGGGAATTTTTTGTGGCATTGGTCAATCATAGCCAAATGACGCTGCACATCCGTCAGTTAGATGGCATAAATTCCCATCATATTATTGAAGCCACATTTAAGGCATTTGCGAGATCTATGCGAATGGCAACCGAATTTGATCCCCGTCGTGCTGGGACAATTCCTAGTTCTAAAGGTGTTTTATAAATTTGTCATTTGTCATGAGTTATTTGTATTTACAAATAACTCATGACATTGCTTCGGATTTTTGGCAATAAAAGTTTTTTGAAGTCTAATTTTCTGTTGGAAGATCCACTGTTGTGAAATATACTTCTGTTTGAATACCCAGAGTATCAAGACGATTACTGCCTGTATTCACAATAACAGTAGATGAATTAATTTTTGGTAATGGGTATAAATGCGAAAGATAAATTTTGTTATTGATGCTTATCTTTCCTAAAGAAGTTGGTGTCAGCTTTTTGATTGACTCAACTTCCACATCTCCATTACGGTAACAAAGTCTGCCAAATGCTAAGGCTGTCGCTTGTTTAGGCACTTCAAGCACATAAAAATAATCAGGACGCAACCATTCTTGCCAACTATCATCACCACCTTTACCGATATATTGAATCGATGATGAAGATATCTTTGACCAGTTTTGTGGGGACAGTCCTCTAGGAAAAATAATTACTTTTATTTCTCCTTTTCCATCTAGAAAAACTTTTCTGGTAAATGTTCCACTATGCCAATAAATTCCCAGATTATCGTAATTATTAGCTTGTATTTCAGTTAGAGGTTTGGTTGTACGGCAAAACTTAGACCGTTTAAAATCTGGCGATTGAGAGTTAACCCAAATAATCAGACAGATCACAGCTAAACATAGTGGGGCAAAAATCTTCAAAACTCGATGTAATTTCATCGCTATGATCGGCGGAAGTATTATTGCATCCTTTATATCCCAATGAAATTTTGAGTTGGCCGATCGCAAAACACAACGCAGAACAACGCAGATTGTAGGGCTATTTGCTGAAAGTGGATGCACCCAATCAAGGTGATGGGCGACTGAAAGTCGCCTGGTGCAAGATATGTGTTAAAAAAATCTTGGATGGTTCGTTGTGCTACGCGACAACAGACCCTACTGACGGCTATAACTTTGGTCAGTAGTCATTGAACCAATATGAAATCTGTTATAGATACTACCGAACCACAACCGCAACCTACCGACGTTCCGCCAGTTGTTGCAACTGTTGATTTGCGAAAAGTTTACCGCAGTGGCTTTTGGCTGAATCAAAAAGTTGTATCTCTCAAAGGCTGTTCTTTGACGGTTTATCAGGGGGAAACTTTTGGGTTATTGGGGCCGAATGGTGCTGGTAAAACTACTTTATTAAAATTGTTGTTAGGAATTGTTCGTCCAAGTGGGGGACGAGGATTATTGTTAGGGAAACCATTAGGCGATCGCCAAGTTAAGCAAAGTATCGGCTATCTGCCAGAAAACGCTTATTTGTATGATTATCTCACTGGCTGGGAATTTTTAGAGTTGGCGGCTGGACTATTCCAAATTCCTCGGAATATCCAGCGCGATCGCCTTCCCCAACTTTTAGAATTAGTTGGTCTACCTTTAGCTGATGCACGTAAAAAACAAATGCGGCGTTACTCTAAGGGAATGCTACAACGCGTTGGGATGGCACAGGCGTTAATTAATGACCCCGCACTGATATTTCTGGATGAACCGATGTCGGGACTTGACCCTCTAGGACGCTACCAAATGCGCGAGATTATTTTAGGGTTAAAAACCGCTGGCAAGACAATTTTTTTCAACAGTCATATTCTGAGTGAAGTTGAGCAAATTTGCGATCGCATTGCCATTCTCGCCAAAGGTGAGTTAATTTGCGCTGGTTCTCTCAATGAATTATTAGGTAGTACTAATGCTTATCAAGTAAAGGGTAAAGGTGGCGATCAAGAAATTCTTTTGAAATGGCTACCTAACCTTGTGTTTAATCATGATGGTTCTTGGCAAGGAACTTTACAAGATGATTACTATGATTTTCTCGATAGCCTGCGCTTAATGGAGGGTAAAATCATTTCCTTTGATTTAGCGCGTCAATCTCTGGAAGACTTTTTTATTCAAAAGATTCAAAAACAAAATATCTCTGTGTAGTAATTTTTGATATTCAATAACGCATTTTAAATTTTCGATTTTAGATCCCCGACTTTTTAAAGAATTCGGGGATCTGAATCACTTACGTAGGTTGTAAATTGCCATCACAACCTGTATTAATAAATGCTGAATACGTATCTCCGTAAGTTGAACTTTAAATTAACTTTACTAAAAATTCAACTCTCATAAATAATTATGCTTCCGGAAAAGAGTATCCTTCAAGGAAAATAAGATTGTCGGGAAACGGGAATACTTAAGTATAGTCAAATTAAAACGTTTAGACAGTACTTTGCCGATCGTAGTCTCAGAGTCTAAGGTAAATATGTTTAACACAGGTTTATGGAAATTCCTCACCCAGTCATCTATGGGTGTGGCTTTTTATACAGCTATCAATCTTGCTGTGTCGCCCGTCAGCCTAGCTCAGGGACAACCAGTATTACCAGCTTCAAAACCAGTAATACCAACATCACAAACGCTACCGCCGAATCGACCACCAGTCATCCCAACGCCACAACAGGTATCACCAGCAACTGCACAACAACTAGATACTAATTACACATTAGGTGGAGGCGATCGCATCCGGGTTAATGTATTTGAAGTACCGGAATACACAGGAGAATATCAAATTCCTCCCGGTGGCGCAATCACTTTACCGCTCATTGGGAGTGTTCCAGTTTTGGGGTTAACAACTGAACAAGCATCTGATGAAATTGCCAGAAGGTACTCCCGTTATTTAAAACGTCCTTTAATTTCGGTCAACCTGTTATCACCCCGCCCCATTAATATCTTTGTGGCGGGAGAAGTTACACGCCCTGGTTCTTATACCCTCAGTTTGAGTGGTGGCGCAGGGGATAATCCTGGTGTACAATACCCAACTGTTTTAGCAGCCTTAACCACAGCCCAAGGCGTTACCTTAGCGGCTGATGTCACTCAAGTACAAGTAAGGCGGAAAGTTGGACGCAGTGGTGAACAACTTGTGAGCCTTAACTTAAGAGAGGCTGTACAGACAGGTCAGATAGGTCAAGATATTACATTACGCGATGGTGACACCATCTTTGTACCAACTGCATCTAACTTCGACAAAACCGACGCGCGTAATTTAGCCGCCAGCAACTTTGCTGCTAGTTCCAGCACACCCCGGACTGTAGCCATTATTGGTGAAGTCAACCGTCCTGGCTCTTATCTCGTCACAACAGGTGGTGGTGGTGCAGAAGGGGGAGCAGGTGGCTTACCTACAGTCACCAGAGCAATTCAATTAGCGGGTGGAATTACCGGACAAGCTGATATTCGCAGCCTCAAACTCCGCCGTCCTACCAGAACTGGTGGTGAACAAAATATCGATGTTAATCTCTGGCAATTACTCCAAAGTGGAGATGTCAATCAAGACATTATTGTGCAGGATGGCGATACAATTGTGATTCCCACTGCTACAGATTTAACCGCAGCAGAAGCGACCCAACTAGCGAATACAACTTTATCTCCCAACACAATTCAAGTGGGTGTTGTCGGCGAAGTTAAAAGACCAGGGGCTACGGAGATTAAGCCCAATAGTTCTTTAAACCAAGCCTTGTTAGCCGCTGGTGGTTTTAATGATGCCAGAGCCAGCAGAGCCGCTGTAGATTTGGTGCGATTGAATCCTGATGGTTCTGTCACCAAACGCGTTGTCAAAGTCAATTTTGCTGATGGAATTAACGAGGCGACTAATCCTATTCTGCGAAATAACGATGTGATTATAGTTGGCCGTAATGGTTTGACTAAGACTAGTGAAACTTTAAGTGCCATCTCTGGCCCCTTTGGTGTGATTTTGAATGTGTTGAGGTTATTCACAGGATTTTAGGATAGGATACAGCTAAAAATTGGGGACAATAATCCCGGTTTATTCGTCCCCATAGCTGGTAATCTTTTGGTTCAAAGAAAATGGCAGCTTCTTTGCAGTTTCCACCAAGCAACAAACCTTGCAAGAAAGAACCCTTGCAAGGTTTGTTATTTAGTTTGGGTCTTGTTTTAAGTTGGGGTTTGGCAATACCAGCTACATTAGCCGCCGAAACAGTGACTATTCGTTTTGGCCCGTTTCAGCAATCTGTGGCGATCGCGGATATCGAAAAATTTGCTAAAACTGGAACACTGTCCAAAACTCTTCAAGCTTACGAATCTTTATTTACTCCCGAATTACGCGGCTTACTCAATCGACGATTGCAAGTAGATCCAAAATTTGCCGACAAATTCGTGGACGAATTAACTCTTTTGCCCCAAGGCAAACAATTAATTACATCTTTAACAGCAGCTATTCCCGGCAGTACAATCGAAAGTTTGCAAGCAACGATGAGTATCGGTCTGCGTCAAGTCAATGGTTTGAGCGTTGTAAGTTTCCTCAAAGCCTACCCGACGGAAAATATTAGCCTAGATGCAACTCAGATATTACAAATTGCTACGGAATTTAACCCCAACAACTTACAAAACCAAGCCCTCGGCAGCATCCTCGCCAGAAATTTAGCTGTTAATACGAATACACCCTTTAGTCCTAGTTTCGACCCTGCGGCTACTGGCCAAGCAGCCGTACAACAGCAAACACTCACCTTAGAAGACAAACAACGTCAACGTAGTATTCCTGTAGATATTTACTGGAGTCAAACAACAGACACAACAGCACCACTAGTAGTAATTTCCCACGGCTTTGGTGCTAATCGTCGATTTGCCAGCTATTTAGCCCGTCATTTGGCTTCTTATGGCATTAGCGTAGCTGCTATTGAACATCCTGGTAGTAATGGTGTAGCAGTTAATAACACTGCCAATCAAGGAGATTTAGCAAAGTTACTCCCAGCTAAAGAATTTATTGACCGACCCAAGGACGTGAGTTTTTTACTCAACGAACTGGCAGTTCTCAACACCCAACCAGGACAACTGCAAGGAAAACTCAATACCGAGAAAGTGACTGTAATTGGTCATTCTTTGGGAGGCTATACTGCTTTAGCTTTGGTAGGTGGAGAAATCAATTTAGAGGAAGTGCGACAATTTTGCAAAACTTCTCTGAGCGTGGTTGACCCCCTTGGTGATTGGTTGCAATGTGCAGCTACATCCTTAAAAGAGAAGAAAATCCAGTTGCGGGATGAGCGAGTTAAAAGTGCGATCGCTTTTAACCCCCTAACAGGTAAACTTTTTGGTAAACAGGGACTCTCGCAGATTAACAAGCCTGTGTTAATTTTGACCGCTACTGAAGATGTTTTAACTCCTTCCTTAACTCACCAAATTAGACCTTTTACTCAGTTACGCGGTAATAAATATTTGTTAACCGCCATTGGTGCGACTCATTTAAGTATTCTTGACCCCGCATATTCCACTGGGGAAGCTTCCCAAATAATTGCCGAAAAACGTGGTGCAGAAACCCAACCCTTGCGCCAGCTAATTTGTGGTGTCAGTTTAGCTTTTGTCAAGCAACTCACACCAGAGGCTAAGACTTACCAACCATTTTTAACAGCAGCTTATGCTCAGTCTCTATCGACACCAGAAATACCCCTACGCCTGAATGCCGATTTACCCACAAATATCAAACCTTGGCTGGATTTGGCGGTGAAGTGAGTAAATTTCTTGCCAGTATGTTATCAAGGTGCTTTAATAACGATCGCATTCTGCCCATCTTTCTTGTCTGCTTAGAACACAGCAAATTTACAGATGCTGGGTTTATGAGTGAGTGCGTCCAAAAGCACAAACTCCAGAGATTAGACTAAAAGGTAGGACAATTACCATATCCTTAACAGTTAATTCTCCCAATTACTACATAGGAGCATCTATGGAGCCAATTATTGCTATAGTCTTAGCGCTTGTAGGCTATGCATTCGGATCTGCCAAAATTATTAATGAAGGTAATGAGGCCTTAGTTGAACGCTTAGGACAAAGACACCGCACACTTAGACCAGGCTTAAACTTTATTGTGCCTTTTGTGGATCAGATTGTGATGGAAGATACCACCAGAGAGCAGATTTTAGACATTAAGCCTCAGAAAGTAATTACTAAAGATAACGTCTATTTGGAAGTGGATGGTGTTGTCACTTGGCAAATTACCAGCATGGAAGACAGCTTTTATAAAGTTGAAGATATGCAGGTGGCTTTATCTAACTTGGTAACAGTTGAACTCCGTACCCATATTGCCGATAGAACATTATCGGAAACCACATCTGCCAGAAATCAAATGAACCAATCACTGTTGCAGATTGTGAATGAGACAAGTAAAAAATGGGGTGTGAAGATTATCCGCGTGGATATTCAAAGCATCACACCACCAGAAAGTGTTCAGAAATCAATGGCAGAACAACAAGCTGCTGAAATTAGAAAACAAGCAGCTATTTTAGAAGCTGAAGGTGATAGACAAGCAGCAATTAAGCGCGCCGAAGCTACAAAAGAATCAATTCGCATCCTTTCTGAAGCTGTAACTGCTAAACCAGAAACACGGGAGATTCTGCGGTATCTTGTGGCTCAAGAACATGTAGAAGCTAATCAAAAACTTAGTGCTAGTACCAATGCCAAAATTGTCTTTCTTAACCAAGGCTTATCAGAAGGAGCATTAGATCAAATGTTGGGAGATACAGTAGGTACTGAAAGTAATGGGAATGGTCAAACTTGAAAAAGTGCTGAGTTTTGAGTGCTGAGTGCTGAGTGCTGAGTAAAATTCTAGACTCTAATCCCTTGATCTGAACAATGTATCAGCCACTAAAGAGACTTCGCGCATTTCTTTGACATCGTGAATTCTTAGAATATCAGCACCGTTGGCAATAGCAGCACAACAAGCCGCGGCTGTTCCCCAGACGCGTGCTTTGGGATTTGGTTGATTGAGAATGCGACCAATAAAACTTTTGCGAGATACTCCTACTAAGATAGGGCAGTTTAGTGGAGTGAGCGATCGCAAGTTACGCAAAATCTCTAAATTTTGTTCATAATTCTTAGCAAAACCAATCCCTGGATCAATCATAATTTTTTCCTGGTCAATGCCTGCCTTGGTTGCTGCCGTAATTGTTCTTGTTAAAAAAGTTGCCACCTCTGCCAGCAAATCCTCATACTCTGTCATTTGTTGCATTGTTTGAGGTGTTCCCCGAATGTGCATCAATACTATCGGCACACCTAGACTCGCAACTGTCGGCAACATCTTTGAATCGAATGTCCCGCTAGAAATATCATTAACGATATCGGCTCCAGCTTCAATGGCGGCTTTTGCTACATCTGCCCTAGTTGTATCTACAGAAATTGGCACTGTCATTTCAGACCGTAGCGCCTGTATGATGGGGATGACTCGCTCTAATTCTTCTGCCAGAGTAATTTGTGCTGCACCCGGTCGAGTAGATTGTCCACCAACATCAATCATGTCTGCACCAGCAGCTACCATTGCTTGTGCTTGCGCTAATGCCGTAGATGTACTACTAAAATCTCCACCATCACTAAAACTATCAGGTGTTACATTCAATACACCCATTAAATAAGTACGTTGTCCCCATGCAAAACAACGCCCGCGAATGATTAATTGACTGGGCATACAAAGCGATAAAGTCTGATTCTTTTGACCTTTGACTTAGTTAACCCATTCCCTGGTAGAGCCAGGGAAAAGGCGTTGCATATAAGACTATTGATAGTTTACAATCCGGGCAAAACTTTCAGGTTCCAGACTGGCTCCTCCTACAAGCACGCCGTCAATTTCTGGTTGAGCCATGATCTCATCAATATTGTTTGGCTTAACTGAGCCGCCATATTGAATCGAAACATTGGTGTTTTTTAACTGACTGCGAATTAAGCCAATAACTCGGTTAGCTTCTGTTGCTTCACAAGTGTCACCTGTACCAATTGCCCAAATTGGTTCATAGGCAATTACCAAGTTATCTTGATCTACATTCACTAGGTCTTTTTCTAGCTGAGTAGTAATGAGTGATTCTGTTTGCCCTAAATCTCGTTGTTGTTTAGTTTCCCCTACACATAAAACTGGGGTGAGACCATGTTTTTGAGCAGCTTTCAGACGTAGATTAACTGTCTCGTCTGTTTCACCAAAAAATTGTCGCCGTTCGCTATGACCGACAATCACAAAACGGACACCAATTTCTGTGAGCATTGGGGCAGCAATTTCACCAGTGTAAGCTCCAGAATCTTCCCAATGAACATTTTGCGCTCCAAGTTGTACACGGCTGCCATGCAAACTTTTAGTCAAAATGTTTAAATCGGTGAAAGGAGGAAACAATAATACTTCTCGCTCTTGGGGCGTTTCGTCTAAATGAGGCAGAAAACCTCGCAAGAAATCTTGAGTTTCTGCCTGGGTTTTAAACATTTTCCAGTTACCGGCAATAACAATTTTCCGCACAGGTGATGTAGTCAAATTCCTAACGCTAATAGATGCATTTTTCAGTCTAGAACTTTTTGGGATGCAATCAGCATTTTAAATAAAAGCTTGACTGCTTTGATTACTACACGCATTCTTCCCAGCTTGACTGGCTTGCCAAATGACTTTTCAGTATCTAAAAAATTTACCCAACTCTTGAATCTATCCCACTAATATCAGCAATATGATAATCTGCTATTGATGAAGATAAGTTGTATTAGGGTATGGCTGGGCGATTTGAAGGATTAAGCGACCTGGAATGGAAGTTGTTTGAAGATATATTCC
>NZ_JADEWI010000001.1 GCF_015207705.1 Nostoc sp. LEGE 06077 | reverse complement strand
GGTCATTAATGGAGTTCAAACAAGAGGAGAAAAAAGAAACTATAGTACACAACGTGTAAAATTTAACTCTAATTCTTCTACTTAATTGCTTGTTACATAGTTGTAAATTTTCACCACGGCTTACTTAAAGTTGACAGGATTGTTAATTTCATGGGCAATACCAGCAACTAATTGTCCTAAAGCCGCCATTTTTTCATTTTGTAATAATCGAGCATAATTATGTTGTAAGTCTTGAAAGCCAGCTTTGGCAATTTGTGATTGTTCTTCGGCTATCTGTAAATGAGTTAACGTCAAGGCATAAATTTGGGAGTAGGCTAACAGTAATTGATGAAAATCAATTAGTCCATAGCTTCCTGATTGAGTTGCTACTAAAATTGGCTCATATGCCAAATGGAATGATCTTTTTAATGCTTTCTGAGTTGCCTCTACAATTGTTATTTCTCCAGGAATTATCAATAAATCTGGCTGAAGAAAGTTATATAAGTTTTCAATTGGTCTCCGAGAAAATAATCCGAAACTATAGGGGCGGCTCATGTGTTCAAAAAACTTTTGCCGCGAAATCATTCCTACACAAAGCTGCCTTTTATTTAAAATTATTCCTGGAAGTAAAGGTTCCTGTCCGAAGAGTGTCATTAAGTCACCACCTGGACAATCTAACTCAACCTGAACTTTCCACATAGGTAATTCTTGCAAAGTTGACTCTAATCCCAGGTTAAGCTCATTAGCATTTGTGATGTAATGCTTCGCCAGCATAATATCAATCCTTTGCCTTTTAGGTTATGTTTCCAATCTTCGTCCTCAACCATAGTTGCAAATTAAGGTACGAAAAAAGGCAGTATTATCATCTTTAGTTTTCCCAAAACTCAATCACAAATCTTTACTCTAGGAAAGTCAAAAATCTCACGTAGTTTTATAATGCGATCGCACTGACATACTCAATAAACCTAAATTTACCATCTATCTAATGTTGCGAAACCACTCACAACTGCTTATTTCTCCAGCAAGATAGCAGAACTTTTTTGATTAAGCAGAATAGGTAGACATAAATCTCTGCAAAAAGGAAATTATGATGAAGGGTATAACATCTGTGATTCTAGCGGTGTTGATGACTACCGCTATTGGTGGAGTCTCCTTTTCTGATTCTCCATCTGCTAATCAAGCAGACTTGGTAATTGCACAACAAAGGCCTTCTCCTAGGCCGACAACACCTACACCCAGACCTACTCCTACACCTCGAAGATAATCACATCAGCTTATTCTCATCTTTCTCAGACAATTCATTCTCAATTCTAGCGACTGATTTTCCATCGCCTCAATTGAGTTTGTTCAAAATATCCTGTTCAGCAGAGTCAAGAATAATGATTGACTCTGTTTCTCTTGTGAAATGGTATGAGTGTACATCTCAAAGACTAAAGTATATAGTTGGAGTTTTGCTGATTCTGAAATTCTGCCTCCTAAAAAATTTATTGATGAAATCAACAATTTTACCTGCCCCCCTAAAACCTGGAGATTTACTGCGCGTGATTGCGCCTAGTGGTGCTTTACGAGAATTCGATGCTTTTGAGCGGAGTATAGAAATTTGGCGATTGCACGGTTATCGTGTAGAAATTAGCCCTAATATTGAGCAAAGTTGGGGCTATTTGGCTGATAAAGACGAAATTCGCCGCCATCAGTTAGCCGCAGCGTGGCATGACCCTGATTGCCGTGGTATTCTCTGCGCTAGAGGCGGTTTTGGCAGCACCCGCATTTTAGAAAGTTGGGATTGGCATAACAACTCCACATTTCCTAAGTGGCTGATTGGATTTTCTGATATTACAGCGCTGTTGTGGAGCCTGTTCAATGTAGGAATTTCTAGTGTTCACGCACCTGTGTTGACCACATTTGCCAATGAGCCAGATTGGTCGAGAGAGCGACTATTAAATTGGGTAGAAGGAAAGCAGATAGAGCCGCTGAAAGGTCGTGGCTGGGGTGGTGGGATTGTAACTGGGATTTTGCTTCCTGGTAATTTGACAGTTGCTACTCATCTTTTAGGTACACCGCTACAACCTGATTTTGAGGATGTGATTTTAGCCTTTGAAGATGTCACGGAAGCACCATATCGTATTGACCGGATGCTGACCCAGTGGCGGTTAAGTGGTGTGTTAGCAAACGTGCGTGGGATAGTTTTAGGTGGTTTTACGCGCTGTGAACCTCCAGCCAACGTCCCTAGCTTTAGTGTGGAAGAAGTTTTGCGCGATCGCTTGGGTGATTTAGGAATTCCTATTATTTCTGATTTACCCTTTGGTCACGGCGAACAAAATGCGGCATTACCGGTGGGTGTAAAAGTCGTTTTAGATGGCGATCAAGGAATCTTAGATGTTTCTCCCTATGTTTCTTAAAAAGCGGTGCGCCACCTGCTACGAAGGAAACAAACACGCCAACCCCTATATCTTTGCTTTTGGAAATTCAATGGAGGTTAGCGGACTCGAACCGCTGACATCCTGCTTGCAAAGCAGGCGCTCTACCAACTGAGCTAAACCCCCGTAAAATTAAGAAGGTAGTCAAATTTAACTACTTTTAAAATTTTACCTGAAGATTGTTCCATTGCCAAAGGGATGAACCAAGAAAATACCCAGATTGTTGCAACATTTTATAAATTTGTCAGTTTGCCCGACTTTGCCGATAAACAAGAACTTTTGCTGGCTTATTGTCTAGCACAAGGTATTAAAGGGACAATTTTATTAGCAGCCGAAGGAATTAACGGCACAATTGCGGGTTCGCGTCAAGGCATTGATGCTGTTTTTACTTATCTACAGAGCGATCGCCGTTTAGCAGATTTAGAGTCCAAAGAATCTTATGCTCAAACCCCACCCTTTGAACGCATGAAAGTGCGATTGAAGTCAGAAATTGTGACTTTGGGTTTACCGGAAATTGACCCGAATCAGCAAGTAGGTATTTACGTCAGTCCAGCAGAATGGAATGATTTAATTTCTGACCCAGAAGTTACGGTGATTGACACTCGCAATGAGTATGAAGTCAGAATCGGGACTTTTCAAGGAGCGCAGAACCCCCATACAAATTCTTTTCGGGAGTTCCCAGAATATGTTGAACATCACCTCAACCCTAATCAACACAAAAAAGTCGCTTTGTTTTGTACTGGTGGTATTCGCTGCGAAAAAGCTTCATCTTTGATGATTGCCCAAGGATTTAGTGAAGTGTATCACCTCAAAGGGGGCATTCTCAAATATTTAGAGGAAGTCCCCGCCGCCGAAAGCTTATGGGAAGGAGAATGTTTTGTCTTTGATGAACGGGTAGCTGTTCGTCATGGGTTAGAAGCAGGTAGCCATGAGTTGTGTTTTTGTTGTGGACATCCCATTTCGGAAGCCGATAAAACTTCTCCCCATTATGAAACAGGTATTTCTTGCCCCTACTGTTTTGATCAACTGACTGAAGAAAAACGAGTCCGTCAACAAGAAAAATGGCGACAGTATCAACTCCTGCAAGCAAGTCAAGAAGAATGAGAAAAAGTCAGAAAACAGAAGACCGAATTCAGAATCCACGAGAGACATCCTATTGGACTGCTATGTCAGCACACTCATCGTTTTTACCAGAAGCTAGACGAAAAATTGAGTAGCGAATGTAGCTTGGTTCCCACCCACCTAAATTCTGACTCCTGACTCTTGAGAAATATATCCAGCGATCCCACTGATAATTTTTAAGTCATTCCATTGCTGCATGACGAGATCATGCAATTCCAGGTATTATCACTACCAAATTTGGTAGATGATTACTTATATCAAAGCTGTTTAACAAAATTTGGCTTCGGAGTTGTAAAAATGTACGACAAAAGCGACATAGAGATAATGATAGAGAATATGAGTTTATCTGGTGTGCTTAGTATACTTTCGCAGGTCTGTTACGAAAAGGCTGAAAATTTGAGAGATAATTGGCAAGATGTAGAAACAGCTAGAACATGGGAGAAAGTTGGTAGAGCAGTCGGCAAAATCAAAATCAAGACCGATTTATAAATTCTCTCAACCTAACAATCGGGTTTTTGGTGGAAACTCTCAGATGGTAGACGTTCAGAAGTTCCCAAAAACCCGATTCTTCGTCAGGACTTAAGCAGTGAGATGAAGAATTCAGGCTTTAGTCAGGGGTTTAGGGATATATTGAGGTGTAAATTGGCAAAACCTTAACACCCTTATACTTCAAATCCATGTTGGTGAAGCAAAACGTCAAAAACCTACACCTGTCACTTCCCATCTCCCTATATCCAATTGCCACCAGCAAATTTTATGTTGAATTCCTAACTTTTTGCGTAATGCCCAAGACTAAAAGTGTACTAATTAATAGAAATCTTCCAATGGCTGATGAAGTTAGATTGTTAAGTAAAATTAATTTTTGCAAAGTAATTTTAAAAAAAAGTTAATTTATTATCAAAATCTGACTTCATCCGTATGATTATACAGGATGATCCTTGTCTATTTCTTTAGTAAGACTTTTAAGGGGTTTCATAAAGATGATGAAGTTAAAATTTGTTGGTGTGATTGCAAGTCTTGCTTTGATGGGAAGCTTAGTTGCTTGCTCAAGTGGTGATAATCCTGCTTCTACTTCACCTACTGCTACTCCTGCTAATGATACCGGCGGCGCGATGAAAAATGAAGGCGGCGCGATGAAAAATGAAGGCGGCGCGATGAAAAATGAAGGCGGCGCGATGAAGAAAGATGGTGACGCTATGAAGAAAGATGGCGACGCGATGAAGAAAGGCGACGCGATGAAGAAAGATGGTGCTACTCCCGCACCAACTAGCACACCCTAATAGTTGGGTTACTAAGGATACATTAACTAACAAGACAGTTTTTACACAAATAAGAAAAAGTTTGTATCCTGAAGCTGCTTGTGTATACAAGAATTGCTCAAAAAACTTTTTGTAACCATTCTTGAAAACTGTTTAGGCAAATTGGTAAATTTTTATACTGTAAAACTTCCATCTTGGGACTGTTTACAAATACAGATAAAAACTACCAAAGCCATTAATGGGTGCGTACACAACGCACCCATTTCTCCGAAAATTTGTTTCTGTATCTACGTAATCATCCGAAACTCAAAAGTATTCCAGTTGATCTTCGTAACTAGAACAATTGCTTTATGGATAAATATTTCCTCAAGCGCCGCCGACTTCTGACCTATCTAGGGTTAGGTGCAATCGGAGCAGGTGGAGTGGCGATCGCCTCTGGATGTTCTCAGAAAATCGCAATTCCCAATGCTGTTGCGCCTACGCCTAGTAGCGCTCCCACTCAAAGTGTTGCTGCGGTACCTGCTAACGCGCAACTACTCCCCGAATTTCAGGGAATTTCCCAGTGGCTCAACTCCTCCCCTTTAACAACGACTGATCTGAAAGGGAGCGTGGTATTAATTCAATTTTGGACATTTGCTTGTATCAACTGTCAGCGTACTCTGCCATACGTTACCCGTTGGCATCAAGAATATGCAGACAAAGGACTCAAAGTTGTAGGTGTCCACACACCAGAGTTTGCTTATGAAAAAGTGGTTAACAATGTCAAACAAGCCCTGCAAAAACACAAAATTAACTATGCAGTGCCGATAGATAATGAATTCAAAACTTGGAATGCTTACAAAAACGAATACTGGCCGCATTTGTTTTTAGCCGATCGCCAAGGCATAATTCGCTACGACCACATTGGTGAAGGTGCTTATTCAGAAACAGAACAGATGATTCGTCAGCTTTTAGGATAGGTCAAGATGGCAATCACTTCCCTATCGGCCGGATTAGCCATTTTGGCAGGGACTTTAACTGTACTGTCACCTTGTGTTTTGCCTGTTTTGCCTGTTTTGGTGGGGCGATCGCTTTCTACCCACCGCTACGGCCCTGTAGCTTTAGTCACTGGTTTAGTAGCTGGATTTGCCACAGCAGGTAGTTTGCTAGGAATTGCCAGCAGTTGGTTAGCTAATCTGGCCAGTACTTTGCGTTCTCTGGGTATATTTATTCTGTTGTTTTTGGGTTTATTATCAATTTTCCCCAAGTGGAGTTATCTGCTGCTGAGTTATTTGCAATTGGGCAGAATTAAAAGAACCACAGGGGTAGGATTAACGGGAGAATTTTGGTTAGGAACTCAACTTGGTTTGTTGTGGACTCCTTGTGCGGGGCCTGTACTGGGTAGCATTTTAGTTTTAGCAGCCAGCAAGCATGAAATTTGGGGGACATTTACGCTGTTATTGGCTTTTGGTGTAGGAGCCGCGTTACCGTTACTCGCTATCGCTTATGCTGGGCGTTATGCCAGCAAATCTTTGCTAGGTTTGCGTTCTCAAAGTGAAATGTTACAGAGAGTTGGTGGTGTTTTAGTAGCCGCATCTGCGATCGCCATTCTTCTGGGTTGGGATGTGCAAATTCAACTGTGGTTAGCTCCTATGTTTCCCAGCCTCCCACTGTAAAATCTCCAACAACCAGATCAAATTTCTGAGGCAATTTATAAATTCTTGCTAAATTTTCAGGGTTTTCCAGTACTTTCAGTGTAGTTAATAGTAACTTCATGGTAAGTTGCAATCATGACAGTAATTATCCTGAGTATGCAAACTTGAATGTGTTAGTCAACAAGAGCAAGAAATTAACAGAAATATCTGAATTGGAGGCTTTTGAGCCATGCAAAGGAAATTAATAATTTTGAGTTTTGCGGCTTTGGCGATCGCTGGTTGTGCAGAACAGGCAGCTATAAAGCCTACGGAAAATTCTGCCGGACAAGGTGTGCAGAATGTTCAAGTAGCTGAGACTGAACCTGCTAAAGTTCCAGGATCTCCCAAGGAAGCCGAGACACCAACAGTTGTCACATCAGGGAGTTTTGTGAAAGGAGAACACACAACCCTTGGTAATGCCAGCATTATTACTGAGAATGGTAAGACATTTTTAGAATTCGATCAAAATTTCAAGACCGACAGCGGGCCAGACTTGCTGGTAATTCTCCACCGCCAAAAGCAACCCAAAATTTACGGCATTACGGAAAAAGAGTACGTTAGTTTGGGGCGGTTGCAAAAAACCTCTGGTAAACAACGCTATGCCATCCCAGATAATATCAAGATTGCAGAGTTTGCCAGTACGGCAATTTGGTGTCGGGCTTTTAACGCTACTTTTGGTTATGCTGCCTTCAGCAAATAATCTCCAGGCTGGTTAATTATTAGTAATAAATATTAATTGGTAACAGGTAAAGAGTTTAGTCATCATTCTAGTATCAATCAAAAAAAAGCATAAAGTCGAGAAATAAACCTGATATAAGTATTAGGTATCCGTTATTCAATTAGCACCAGGAGATAGATAGAAGGGGTTATGCCTGAGAGATAAGTATTTTTGATTAAGTACTTCACACTTTTTCCAGTAAGTCATCAATAAAAAACTTTCTTTTTTAGCTAGATGAGTAAACTTTTTTAGCAATAAGGCAGTAGAACACCTGAGACATTTTAGGTTTGAATACAAAAATTAGGATTTTCTATGGCTTCTTCTAAAGCTGGTAAACGTAGCAAACCTCCTGCGGGGCCGAAACAAGAGTTATCTGCCAAAATATTTCATGGCATCAACATCGTTAGTTTGGTGGTGATGATTGGCAGCGGATTGCAAATTTACAATGCTAACCCTGTGTTTGGTGGGCGGGGAGCTTGGACATTTCCCAGGACATTCTTACTCGGAGGATGGTTAGGCGGGGGACGCAACTGGCACTTTGCTGCTATGTGGTTATTCGCGTTGAACTTGTTAGTCTATGGCGGTTACATATTTTTCACAAAGCGTTGGGAAAAGCGGTTTGTTTCCCAAGGTGACTTGCAAGTTTTACAAAAAGGGCAAAATCCGAAACGGAAAAACTATGCTTGGCATCGGTTAATTTATACAGGAATTGTCCCAGTACTGATCCTGGCGATCGCCTCTGGATTAGCAATGTATAAACCCGCACAACTACATTGGTTGTCTGGCTTATTTGGCAATTGGCAAATCTTACGCGTAGTTCACTTTGTTACCGTCCCCATTATTGTAGTCTTTGTAATCGCGCATTTTCTGCTATCCCAGAAAGTTGGCGGTTATCGTCTGATTAAATCAATGTTTACTTAGAAGAAGAGGTGGTATGGAAAAATTTACAGACCCGCGCCATCTATTGACACGCCGTCGATTGTTGGAACTATCGGGAATGTCAAGTATGGGGTTACTTCTGAGCAGTTGTGGTACTAACCTACTGTCAGAGCAAATTGGTAGCTTAACTGAGCCGCTGAACCTGAAAGTAGGAGAATTATTACTCAAACCGCAGACACCAGTCCCAGAATTTCCTGTCAGTGCAATTCAACCACAGGCCTTGCTGGTTAATGGTAATAGTACTCCCCAAATTGATCTCGAAACATTTCGCTTGACTATTGATGGTGAAGTCAATCAGCCAATGCAATTAAGTATGGCAGACATCCAAAAATTACCTCTAACATCAATGGTAATCCGTCATGTATGCGTCGAAGGTTGGGCGGCGATCGTCCAATGGGGAGGAGTACGCTTACAGGATTTACTGAATTTAGTCCAACCAAAATCTCAAGTTCGCTACGCCTACTTTCAGTCTGCTGATGTGGATGATACTGGTATCCCATACTATGAAAGCTGGGATATCGCCTCCGTTATGCACCCCCAAACCCTACTGGTTTATCAAAAAAATGGTCAACCTTTACCACCAGATAATGGAGCGCCATTACGTCTAGCCTCCCCCATCAAGCTTGGTTATAAACAATCTAAATGGGTAACTCGCATTACATTAACGAGTAATCTCCGCAGTCAAAAAGGTTATTGGGTTGACCAAGGTTATGAGTGGTTTGGGGGAATATAGTTAAATTTATGAAAATTCCGCAATAGTAGAAGTATATTTGATGCTCGCCGCGATGCCACAAAAAATCTGGCTAATATTCCTCACAGCTATTTTTGAGTTTACTGTCCTCTCTCCTACTAACATTGCGATCGCCCAGCCAGAAACAGAAACTCTACCAACTACTCTAGGGAAGCCGAAAAGAACAGTCCAGTCTGGTACTCGCGTGAGATTACGCCTACCACCA
Source organism: Nostoc sp. LEGE 06077 (assembly GCF_015207705.1). Lineage (GTDB taxonomy): Bacteria > Cyanobacteriota > Cyanobacteriia > Cyanobacteriales > Nostocaceae > Nostoc_B. The sequence goes on along the minus strand of NZ_JADEWI010000001.1, from coordinate 329,892 downwards.
TCTTTAGGAAATCCTAATCGAAGAGTACCAGCAGCTACACGCGGGGAAACCTGTGTAGCTAAAAAACAAAATCTCACAGCCTTAATTCCTCAGTCAAACTTAGGATTAACCACACTTGGGAATCCCACCTTATATTTCTTTATTCCCCAAAATGCTGCTAATAGTCTAGAGTTAGTGATTCAAAATGACGATGGCAATGGGCAAATAGTGTACCAGCAGAAGTATCAACCAAATACTCAAGCCGGAATAGTGGGAATACATTTACCACCGGACACTTTAGCTGTAAACCAAAAGTATAAATGGAATTTCTCAATCATCTGTAATTCCAAAGATCCTTCTTTAAGCAAGATTGTCCAAGGTACGATCCAACGTTTTGAAAATCCCTCACTGATGAATAAAATAGCACAAGCGACCCCTCAAGAGCGTGTTCTACTCTACGCAGAAGCAGGGATTTGGCATGATGCGCTTGATACTTTAGCAAGGTTGAGATATTCCCGCCCTAATGATTTAAAACTTAAAGCAGATTGGGAAGCGTTGTTAACAGCACCTGGAGTAGAGTTTGATCAACAACTAGTACAACAACCTTTAATTTCTGAAAAAGAAGCTCCACAACCGTTGTTAAATAATTAAGCAAAATTTCCCCATAGCAGAAGTCAAGCAGATGATCTCCCAAAAACTACAAACAATCGGGATAACAGTCTTAGCCACTACTGTTGGTTTCACGAGCCTTTTCTCAGTAAATACAGCAGTAGCCAGAGAAAAAATTATATTTGTCCCTCCCGTTCTTGGTAGTCCACGGAGATTGATCCCAGCGGGAACACGGGCGTATGAACCACCGTCTGGAGGGAATATAAATATAAATATAGACATCCTCCAAACGCAACCAGCACCAATAGTACCGCCTACTCGTGGTTTTGGTGGTAATGGTGGTAATATTGTTGTTCCCCCTATTAAAAAGACAATTCCGCCAAATCAAAACAGTAACGGAGCATCTGTAGCCGTTCCTAATCAATGTTTGTCAGGGAAAATACCTTTAACAGCTTTAATTCCCGAATCTCAATTAGGATTGACGACCTTATCTAATCCCGCCTTGTTTTTTTATGTTCCCCAAACTTCTGCACCAGAATTAGAGCTAGTTGTTCAGAATGAAACCGAGCAAGAGGTTTACACACAGAAATATAAACCTAACAATAAAGCTGGCATAATTAGCATACGTCTGCCTGTTAATTCTTTAGAAGTAAATAAACAATACAAATGGAAATTATCTGTAATATGTAATCCTACAGACAAGTCTCAAAATAAGGTTGTAGCTGGTTTGGTGCAACGTGTGTCACCAGACTCTCAACTGGTAAAAAGATTACAACAAGCTACTAGACAAGAACGGGCAATGGTGTATGCAGCAGCTGGTATTTGGCATGATGCTCTTGCTACTGTGGCACAAAGGCGCTACTTAATTCCTTATAATCCCGAAATAGCATCTGATTGGGAAGAATTGTTAACTGCAAAAGGTGTCAGCTTGAATCGGCAAATCGTGCAGCAGCCTTTAATTCCTTCCCCAGAAGTATTACAACCCAAAAACAAGTAAAAATTTTCAGATCCAACCGAAAATTGCGTAATATGAACAACCTTTTACCACGAAAATTTTTGTCTACAGCAATCTCTGCAATTGTAGGATTGACAATCTTAAGTTCCATAGTGCCAGTACAAGCAGAAGTCAAAATTAATTTACCAAATTTAGGAAAAGGCCCTGGTCGAAGAGTTCCAGGCGGTTCACGCGGGGTAAATTGTGTAGCCAAGAACCAGTATTTGACTGCTATTGTGCCGATATCGAATATTGGGTTAACAACTACAGCTAACCCTAGCTTATATTTTTATATACCTGAAAATAAAGCACCAGAAGTAGAGTTAGTCCTTCAAGATGAGAATGAGCAAGAGGTCTATAAACAAAAGTATAAACCTAGTGGTAATGCTGGCGTAGTTGGAGTTAGCCTACCAGCCAATACCTTAGCTAAAGGTCAAAAGTATAGATGGAACTTTTCCATTATTTGCAATACCCAAGACCGTTCTTTGGATAAATTAGTTCAAGGAACTATCCAACGCATTGATAATCCACAATTGATGAGTAAGTTAGTAAATGCTTCTCCTCAAGAACGCTTAAAGCTATATGCTGAAGCTGGCATTTGGCAAGATACCCTCGATACTTTGGCACAGTTGCGCTATTCTCGTCCTCAAGATTCAACACTCAAAGCTGATTGGGTGAGTTTGCTAACAACAGAAGGCGTAAAATTAGATACAGAAGTGGCTCAAGCACCATTAGTCCAAGGACAAAATGTGCTGCAACCAATTAATCAAACTTCAGATGTTACTACACCTTAATAGTTCCCGCAAAAGTTTCACTTTTTCTGAGTGAAATTCAATTTATAACCCTAGTTTCATGAAGAAACTAGGGTTTTTGCGTTCAGCACTAAAACTGATACGAACATCAGGTGTAATATCAAGTTCGGATAAATACTTATAATTAAGTTGCACTGGTTTTTGGCTACCAGTGGTGATGTTAATGGAGTATCTGGATTTACAGTCATTTCACCTTGGACTGTCAGAACTGAACAGGGTGCATAATGCAATACGTAATTACTCACACTACCAAGAAATAATTCACTAATTCCACTCAAACCACGCCGACTGATAACTATGACATCAGCCTTCCAAGTTCGAGCGACTTCACAAATCATGCGGCTAGGGTCGCCTAGTTCTTGGGTAAATTCTGCGGCTACACCTTTAGCGATCGCTGGATTTGTCAGTAATGTTAAAAATTCAACTCTTTACTCCTTTACACAGCAATTGTTGAATCATTTCTCCCAAAGATGCATTTTTACCAACAACTAAAGGAATATCTGCAATTTTCACATTACTAAAGGTAAAACAAAAGCTTCTTATTGAGATTCTAAAAAAGATGTTGCTGAATTTAACAATCTATCTAGCATATTAGAGTTTCCATAACAGATAGTGATATCTAAGAACATCTTGCCAGGTTGGTATTAGCGGGTTTTATAGCCACACATTCAATGAAAAAAAACGGGACTTCACGCAATACTCAAACTCTTACATTTTGAGCTTAGTTTTAATCAGCTTTGCTTTCAGGAGTTGGAGTTAATTAATTGGATCTTAGGTCTCACCGTCTTATTTATAGAAAGATAATTTGAGGAACTTGTGAGGATACAGCGACTAATCTATAAATTGTTGGGCGTTGTCTAATTCAAAAATAAATTATGGGGTTTCCTCATCTTGTGAGCTACAGATAATTGTAGGGGCGTTCGCGCTTAGCATTTTCGCAAGGTACGGCCGTTTGCCCCTACCTATGTACTTCGTTTGCCTCGCCCAATATTAATGACATACGTCAGGGATGATTGCATTCTCAAGATTTGCACCGATGAGGTTAGCGCCTCGGAGTTTAGTCCCAGTTAAGTTAGCGCCAGTCAGGTTAGCCCCTGCCAAGTTTGCGCCTTCAAGGTTGGCATAACTCAAGTTTGCACCTGTTAAGTCAGCTTCACTGAGGTTAGCTTGCGGCATATATGCACTACTTAGGTAAGCATAACTGAGATTAGCATTGCACAAATCTGTTTTGTAAAGGTAAGCTCCAATTAAATCTGCTTTGTAGAGGTTGGCTTTGCTGAGGTCGGCTGTAATTAAGTTGGCTTCAATCAAGTTGGCGTAGGCGAGGTTAGCGCGGATGAGTTTGGCTGCACCTAAATCAGCACCTTTGAGGTTAGCGTCTTTCAAGTCAGTGCCGATGAGAATAGCATGGGCGATCGCAGTTTCTTTCAAATTTGCTTCACTTAAGTCCGCACCAATAAAATTAGCATGGCTCAAATCTGCTTGTGTTAGCGTTGCACCTCTTAAGTTAGCCACACTAAAGTTAGCTCCACTCAAGTTGGCTTCAATTAGTTTGGCTTGATAAAGATTCGCGCCGCTTAAGTCTGCACCGTTGAGGTTAGCACGCACAAGTAAAGCCTGACTCAAATCGGCTTTGGTCAAGTTGACTTTTTGGAAATTTGCACCTCTGAGGTTTTCTCCTTGCAAGTTCACAGCGCTGAGGTCTGGTTTAATATGAGGATTTTTCTGTCTCCATTCACTCCAGGTAACTGCACCTGCTTTCAGTAAAACCAGATGCTCTTGATTTGCCATGTTCTCTCCTTTACTCCTGGCGGCCACTATTGGGATGTGTCCGACCAGCTACATTTTCAATTGCGGTTAATGCTCCCCTTGCTCCTGCTAGAATATCCTGTTCTTGTCCACCTAAGTACAGTCTGCCAAAACTACCTACAGCTTGTACTTCTAGGATATTTATGGATGCTGCTTTTTCTGCTTCATTGGCGGCTAATGCGGCGTAAGCAGCCGGTTCAACTTCTAATACATACAAGGTTTGTCCCGCTAGTAGCAGCTGTCCTCGGCGGGTGCGATTTATGAGTTGTGTTTGGTAAGCATCGATGTTGCGGATGATTTGGCTAGAGACAACACGCGGTTTGAGACATTCTTCTCGTCTGACGCCTAACATATTTAAAATGGCTTGACCAGCTGTGCGTGTTTCCCCTTGGGAGCCAGAATGAATTTCTAATAAACCGTATAATCGCTCAACTACCTGAACTCCAGGACGTACAGAAGCAGCTTTTAATGCTACATCTGTAATCTTATTGATTTCAATACCAGGAGAGATTTCAATCCACAGTGATGTATCTCCTGGTAATGGCAAGAAACCTTGAGCTACTGTTCCCATATAGGCTGCGTGTTGAGGTTGCAAGCTGTCAAGAAATACGAAACTGCGTAGTTCTATACCCAAGGTTTTGCTCTCCAGTCATAAGGTAAAGTTTACATATTGCAATAATATGTATGTAACTTTAAACTACCATAAGCTATGGTGAATACCTCAATCTTGGTAAAAACAAAGAAACCCCAGTGTCTTTTGAAAAACTGGGGTTTTGAAATCTCGCAATTTTCATCTATATATATGAGGCATTCTCTAGCAAGAGATCGCCTGCTTAACTCCCTAAATCTAATTGCACCTCTAACCCATTATTGCCATCTGTAGACTGCGCCGCTGGTTGTAAAAAAATGGAAGTACTGGGTAGTAAGATTGAGCGATTGAAGTGCAGTTCTTCAGAGGGTGATTTATTTGTTTGGTTGTTGTTGGAGGGACGGTTGATATTTCCTCCTTCAAAGAATTTCATAAAGTCATCTTCTGCTGTTCTTGTCCCAATTCCTTCTAGAGAATCACTAGTTATTTTGTAGCTTTCCTCATTGACAGTGGGCGCAGATAGTGACTGAGCGCGAACCGGGCTTTCTAAGCTGACAATAGCTGCCACAATTGTTAAAGCAGCAATGATTTTAGCTTGCATAAATTTTATCCCAATTCTGTTGTGTTGCTTGCTGTTATTATTTCAGCAAATAATTTACGTAACTTTTTAGATATAATCTACGTCTGCCAGTATTTTATTTAATATGTAAATTCTCTGTCAATGTTTTATCTAGCTTGATTACAAAACACAATTTATACATGATGAAATTTATAATTATTGCTGCTATTTGATAATAAATATTAAGATTAAAGTATGTGAGTAAAGTTTAATTTTATCTAGCAAATATAAATTCTTGTTAAATAAAAATATCCCCGCTTTCTTGGCAAAGTTGGGGATATAAGTTTTTGGGGGAGAAAATCAAAGCGTTACTCAGATTCTTTGGTAAAGCTATAAATTTTCTGCTTTTCTAGACTATCGGTAATAGATGAAGGCGCAGTATCTAATGATAAAATCTGGCGATCAAGTTGAATTTGCAAATTAGTCAAGGGGTCGCAACCAGAAGAAATCAGAAATTCTAGTTTTTGAATGTAGGGTAAGGTGGCTAGATTATCCAGCACTTGGAAGACTGCTTGCAAATAAGGATGACCAGTTTGCTTGTACCAATCACAACTTGCTACTTTGGCTTGGTCGAAACCTAAGTGTACTGTTAAAGATGGTTCATCGAATAAAGCGATCGCCAATGGACGAGCTTCTTCCTGCAACAATAAATCATTAGTTTTGGCGAAATGGCGCAATTTTTCCAACCGTTCATAACGTTTGGTGACTGATTGGGGGTCATCTTGCCAATGAATGGCGATGGTGACTAGATAGGTCTGCAATAGCATATGACCTAACTTTTTCGCCTTGGTTGCGAGGTAATAGGAATTGTAGTCGTTGGACTCAATTAATAAGGGGACGCGATCGACCACTTCCAAGCCATAACCTTTAACACCAGCAATTTTTCGGGGATTATTGGTAATTAGGCGGATATTTTTGACACCTAAATCCATCAGCATTTGCGCTCCCATACCATAGTCGCGTAGGTCGGCGGGAAAACCTAAACGCTCGTTGGCTTCTACGGTATCTAATCCCATATCTTGTAAGGAGTAGGCTTTGAGCTTATTAATTAAGCCAATACCCCGACCTTCTTGGCGTAGGTAAACAACGACACCTTGACCCGCAGTTTCAATCATGTTTAAAGCGGCTTGCAATTGCATCCGACAATCACAACGCAAAGACCCCAAAGCATCACCAGTCAAACATTCTGAGTGCATCCGCACCATCACTGGTTCGTCTTTGAAAGTAGCGGGATCACCTTTAACAATGGCAACGTGTTCGCAATTGTCCAGGGTGTGGCGGTAAGCGTAGATTTTAAAATGACCGAACTGGGTGGGTAACTCGGCAATACTTTCGCGGATCACAAGGCGATCGTGTTGCAGACGATAACTGATTAAGTCCGCAATACTGATAATTTTTAAATTGTGGTTTCTGGCGTACTCAATTAATTGGGGTAGCCGCGCCATTGAACCATCGGCGTTTTGAATTTCACAAATCACCCCAGCCGGGTACAGTCCGGCCAATCGAGATAAATCCACGGCGGCTTCTGTATGTCCGGCGCGTTTGAGGACACCGCCTGCTTTGGCGCGAATTGGGAAAATATGCCCAGGACGACGTAAATCTAAAGGGGTAGTTGCGGGGTTGAGGGCGACTTGAATAGTCCGGGCGCGGTCTTCGGCGGAAATCCCTGTACTGACACCTAGATGGGGGCCAGCATCGATGCTAACAGTAAACGCAGTTTGATTAGTGTCCGTAATGTTAGTCACCATCAAAGGCAAATCTAGCTCGTCTAGGCGATCGCCTGTCATCGCCAGACAAATTAGTCCTCTGGCTTGCACCGCCATGAAATTAATCATGTCAGGGGTGGCAAATTGGGCAGCACAAATCAAATCACCTTCATTTTCCCGATTTTCGTCATCGACCACCACAATGACGCGACCTGCTTTAAGATCTGCCAAAGCAGCATCAATGGAATCAAATTTAAAATTTGGCTGAGATATAGCAGTATCATTAATGGTTTCTCCCGCTTGAGGAGCTACACTCATTTGCGAGTTTTCGCCCTCAGCCGGAGTGCCATAAGACTGCCGTGTAGGTTTAGGCATTGACACAAAAGACTTCCAGTTAGTGATAGTAAATTTTTTTTAACAATTTCTATATTTTGATTGTAACTCCTTTATACGGCGGAGAATACACTAGCAATGATTTCGATAATATGATTTAGTCCCTACCGTTAAAATTGGGGTTTAGCACGAAAGTGCAATCAGCGTCAAACAGTCATGCTAGAGGGGAAGTAGAGAATAACAAAGGAAAAATGACCATTGACCCTTGACCATTCACTGATAAATTAATCAAAAGCAGATAAGGATTTCAGAATCATGGGCAATTTTAGGCGCGTACCCGTTGGGATTGTTGGCGCGTCAGGCTATGGTGGAGTGCAGCTAGTTCGCCTACTTATGGAACATCCAGAGGTAGAACTAGTTTATTTAGGCGGGGAAAGTAGTGCGGGAAAATCGTTTGGGGATCTGTACCCACATTTGGCTCATATAGTTAATTTGCCAATAGAGGCGGTAGATCCAGAAATTATGGCTCACCGCTGCGAAGTTGTATTTTTATCTCTCCCCAATGGTCTGGCTTGCCAAATTGCACCGCAACTATTAGAAAAAGGCTGTAAAGTACTGGATTTAAGTGCAGATTATCGGTTTAGTAATCTGGCAACTTACACCAGTTGGTATGGACAAGAAAGAAGCGATCGCACTGCTGCGGCCACAGCAGTTTATGGCTTACCGGAACTATACCGTGATCGCATTAGCGAAGCCCAATTAATTGGTTGTCCTGGTTGTTATCCCACTGCCAGCTTGTTAGCATTATCACCACTGTTAAAGCAAGGCTTGATTGTACCGGAAACAGCCATTATCGATGCCAAGTCTGGCACCTCTGGCGGTGGGCGGCAAGCTAAAGTCAACTTGTTACTTGCGGAAGCCGATAACTCTCTAGCTGCTTATGGTGTCGTTCGTCACCGCCATACCCCAGAAATTGAGCAGATTTGTAGCGACTTAGCGGGACATGAAGTGACTGTACAATTTACGCCCCACCTCATCCCAATGGTGCGCGGGATTTTGGCGACTGTCTACGCCACACTCCGCGATCCCGGACTGGCTAGAGATGATTTAATTACAATTTACAACGCTTTCTACCGTAACTCGCCTTGGGTAAAAGTTTGTGGCAGTGGTGTTTACCCGCAAACAAAATGGGCTAGTGGTAGTAATCTTTGCTTTATCGGTGTAGAAGTTGACCCGCGCACAGGTCGTGTAATTGTGATGTCAGCAATCGACAACTTGATTAAAGGGCAAGCGGGTCAAGCTATTCAGTGTCTGAACTTGATGATGGGCTGGGATGAAACCTTGGGGTTGCCCAAGTTGGGATTTTATCCTTGAAGTATGAAGTGTGAAGTATGAAGTATGAAGTAATAAATTTCACACTTCACACTTCTGACTTCAGACTTTATTTTGCCCCCAAACCTACAGCACCAGCATAAATGGCGCGATCGCCTAATTCATCTTCAATGCGGAGTAAGCGGTTGTATTTAGCGACACGTTCGCTACGGCACAGAGAGCCGGTTTTGATTTGACCAGCGCGGGTTGCTACTGCCAAATCAGCAATTGTTGTATCTTCAGTTTCACCAGAACGATGACTAATCACTGACCGGAAACTGTTGCGTGTTGCCAAGTCAATTGTCTCTAAGGTTTCGGTGAGGGAACCGATTTGGTTGAGTTTAATCAAAATGGCGTTACCAGCTTTTTCGTCAATGCCTTTCCGCAAGCGGGTAGCATTCGTGACAAACAAGTCATCGCCCACCAATTGCACCCGTGAGCCTAATTTCTGGGTCAGTAGTTGCCAGTTAGACCAATCTTCTTCATGCAAACCATCTTCAATGGAAACAATTGGGTACTGGTCAACTAGTTGTCCTAAATAATCGATAAATTCAGCGGGAGAGTGAGGTTTACCATCGTAAACATACTGACCATTTTTGTAAAACTCACTAGCTGCCACATCTAAGGCCAAAGCTACTTCTTCTCCAGGTTTGTAACCTGCTTTTTTAATTGCCGCTACCAGCAATTCTAAAGCTACTTGGTTAGATTCTAGGTTAGGCGCAAAACCGCCTTCATCACCCACACCAGTCAGCAAACCCTTTTCATCCAAGACTTTGCTGAGTGTGGCAAATACTTCTGCGCCCCAACGTAATGCTTCTTTAAAGGAAGATGCACCAACAGGGACAATCATAAACTCTTGAAAATCCACATTGTTGGCTGCGTGTGCGCCACCATTAATTACATTCATCAACGGGACTGGTAGCAAATTTGCCAAAGGCCCGCCCAAATAGCGATAAAGGGGAATCCCCAAAGACTCAGCACCAGCTTTCGCCGCCGCTAGGGAAACAGCCAAAATCGCATTTGCCCCTAAATTAGATTTGTTCGCCGAACCATCTACCGCAATCATTGTTCGGTCAAGCAATTCTTGGTTGAGTGCATCCAAGTTTAACAATTTGGGGGTCAGAACTTCTTTAATGTTCTGTACTGCCTTGAGAACGCCTTTACCGCCGTAACGGCTTTTATCATCGTCCCGCAGTTCGTGGGCTTCAAAAGTTCCTGTAGAGGCTCCACTGGGAACCTGCGCTAGTCCCACAGCACCATTTAGCAAATGCACCTCGGCTTCAACTGTCGGTCTACCCCGTGAATCGAGAATTTCCCGTGCCACAATCGCCTCTATGGCTGTATCTACAATGTTACTCATCTGTGCTTTGTCCTTTGTTCGAGTGCGTTCTTAGTGTTGAGCGCATAAAATCCAGTGGATTAACCTAACCGTTAGCATAGGCTGTTCAGCGAATTAATCGGCTGAGATTAAAGAAGATTTCCAGATATCGGGTAAATCGCTCTTCAGATACGCGGACTTTGGATTTTGGATTATTTTTTAGGCAAAAGTCAACAGTAAGTAAAATTGTGGCGAGGAGAAAGAAAGTCAGGACTTACGGATAATAGAGTTTTTCTGATTAAAGCGATCGCTCTGGTTGCCAACAATGATAATTTTAAGGATTGGGAACCCCTAAAAATCGAAGTTTATGAACGCAGCCGACGATAAAACGATTGTTCGTGAGTATTTCAATTCCACAGGGTTTGACCGCTGGAAGCGGATTTATGGTGATGGCGAAGTTAATAAAGTTCAGCTAGATATTCGCTATGGTCATCAACAAACCGTGGATAAAGTTATCGGCTGGCTGAAAAATGATGGCAATTTATCTACGCTATCAATCTGCGATGCTGGCTGTGGTGTAGGTAGTCTCAGCATTCCCTTAGCGACAGAAGGTGCTAAGGTTTATGCCAGCGATATTTCCGACAAAATGGTGGAAGAAGGCAAACAAAGAGCTTTAGAAGCTTTGGGAAATTCCACCAACCCTAGTTTTGCAGTCCAGGACTTAGAATCTTTAAGTGGCAAATACCATACCGTGATTTGCTTGGATGTTCTCATTCACTACCCCCAAGACAAAGCCGATGAAATGATTTCTCATCTTTGTTCTTTGGCAGAATCACGGATAATTCTCAGTTTTGCCCCCAAAACTTGCGCCCTCAGTCTCCTCAAAAAGATTGGCGGTTTCTTTCCAGGTGCCAGCAAGACTACTCGTGCCTATCTACACCGGGAAGCTGACGTAGTGAAGATTATCGAAAAAAATGGCTTTGCCGTCCAGCGTCAAGAAATGACCAAAACTCGCTTCTATTACTCCCGCTTACTCGAAGCTACACGGAATTCTTGAGTGCTGAGTTTTGAGTGCTGAGTGCTGAGTGCTGAGTTAAAAGAAAAGTAGGTTAGGTGTAAGGGTTTTAGTTACATACACCCCTACACCCTTTCACCTTTTGCCTTCTGCCTCCTGCCTTTTGCCTCCTGCCTTTTGCCTTCTGCCTTTTGCCTTTTGCCTCCTGCCTTCTGCCTCCTGCCTCCTAATTAAACTGGAACGTTTATGAAAGTGGGGTTAAAATCACAAGCAAAGTCTCAATTTAAAATCGAGTTATGAAGACTGCTGAAAAATTGGCGGCGGGTTGGCTACTGACACTCGGATTCATGTTTCTAACATTATCTGTCTCTGCGGTAAGTGAGAGAAATACTATGCTCAAACCCATTCCATCAGGGGATGATGCAGATTCAGGTAAGGATTTTGTGAATAAAGAAGCTCTTTATATGTTGGATACTACCGCTAACCAAGGTTTTATTTTTGGTGTGCCAACAATGGTGTTGGGTGGTTGGTTAAGTTTATCTTTATACCGTCGCAATAAGAGTGAACAAAAAGTATTACAGCAACAGGTGAGCGATCGCCTACAATTAATTTTCTATCAAATGTTACAAGAAAATCATGGCAGAGTTACTCTTTTAGGCTTTGCGATGCAGTCACAGCTACCAGCCTCGATGGCGCGGGAATATTTAGACGATAAAGCTAAAGAATTCAATGCGAATTTTAAAGTGAATGAAGAAGGGGCTGTATCATATCATTTTGATGTCTAAATCTGTCGATAAATAAGTCTCATGACGCAGATTTTTTTGAGTGTAGCCGCTGTTTTAGCTGGTTTGTCTGTTGCGGCTGGGGCTTTTGCTTCCCATGCTTTGCGAGAACATATTAGCGAGCGATCGCTGACAATTTTTGAAACTGGCGCTCGCTACCAAATGTACCATGCTCTAGCACTTTTAGTAGTGGCTCTCCTCATTAGTCGCCTCGAATCACCTCCAACTACTTTAATTGCTAGTGGATGGCTATTTATTATTGGTATTGCTATTTTCTCTGGCAGTTTATACGCTTTGAGTTTAACTGGCGTTAAATATTTAGGTGCAATTACTCCCATTGGCGGTGCAGCTTTTCTGGCTGGTTGGGGGGCTTTGGCTATTGCTGCTTGGAATTTGAAATTTTAAGGTTTTTCAACACAAAGGGGCGCAGAGTTTGACACAGAGAACCGCAGAGTGTTTTTAGCCGAAATTTTAAGCTACCCTCTTAAATATTGGTAATTTTGCGGGTCTCTGCCAATGAAAAGGCGCTTGTCACAAGTCTGGGAACGGTTGCAGCAATCTTTCTCTTTTGAGGAAAGTCTTAATACCACAATTGATACTAGCAAAACATTTTTAGATGCGGCAAAAACTCTTCAAGAGAATGGTAACAATTTAGCAGTTTTAAAACCTGTACTGCAACATTCATCTTCTTTATTAGATGTGTTGTGTTCACCGTTGGCGCAGGTGATAGGCGCGGGTTTGCCATTTGTACCGATGGGTATTGCTTTGCTGAAATTGTATCGTCAAAACAGCAAGGACGAACCACCGAACCTAGAAGACTGTGTATTTATAGTTAGTCAAGTTGCTTATTTAGACAGCGTTAAAGAAATTTTATCTTTAGATGTAGGTGTGAATTGGGATGCTCATCTTCAAAATAGTGAAGCAGTCCGAGAAAAACTCCAAAAACTCAACGATATTGAATTAGATTATGAAACTGCCAGTAAAACAATCATCTGTTTTCATCAATCAGAATTAGCACAAGCTTTTAATCAAATCTTATTGGCAAGGTTAGCAGATGCAAATATTACGAATGCGGCAATTTTGACGAAACGAGTCGCTTGGAATACTCACCGCTATCTTGTGAAAGCTTGGATAGAGTCAGGTGATGTTACCAAAAATGTGATTCAAACTTCTTTGAATGAATGGCAAAAAACAGAGCAGAAATTTCAGAGTATTGATGAATATTTAAACAATCAGATTGCCACTAAACCAGAAGAACAAGTTTTTAACGAAGACTTTGCTTTTAAAGATATTTATGTATCACTCAAAGCCAGAGACGTAGATCAAAATGGCAAGTTAGATACTAATATAAAACCTTTTGATTTAGAAACCTGGGCTAAAACTCTTCTCTTTGCTACCAGCCCGAACACACAACGCCAAGTCATGTTTATTCAAGGCGGGCCGGGTAGAGGTAAAAGTGTTTTTTGTCGGATGTTTGCTGATTGGGTGCGACAGAATTTACATCCTGTATGGACACCAATTTTAATTCGGCTGCGCGATATTGAGGATTTTCAATCAAGTTTAGAAGAAACTTTGCGTTCTAGAATTAAAAACGATTTTGCCCAATGTGATGACGGCTGGTTAACAGATGCCAACACCAGATTTTTATTTATTTTAGATGGTTTTGATGAGTTGCGAATTGAGCGCGGCAATAACCAAAGTGTAGACAGATTTTTGCGGCAAGTCGGAACATTCCAAAATGATTGTCACGAAAGTAAAGCAATGAGTCATCGAGTCATAATTACAGGTAGACAGATGGCTTTGCATGGCATTGACCGCCTACCGCCGAACTTGGAACGGGTGGAAGTTGCCGAAATGGATGTTAAATTACAAAAACAATGGTTTGATAAATGGTACAGGAAATTCCCTACCAATAAAACATTAGAATTTATGGATTTTCTGGTGAAACCAGAACATAAAAAATCCTGCCCTCCGCAAATTAAGGAGTTAGCAAAGGAAGCACTATTGCTGTATATGCTGACAGCAATGCACCGAGATAACATTTTAGATATTACTAAGTTTGAGCAAGCCACAGAGACAGAGGCAAAAATATTAGTTTACGAACAGGCTTTAAATTGGGTATTAACTAAACAGCGTGCTGATTCGCGCCACCCTGATTTAAATTATCAACTAACTCGACAACACCCAGAAGCATTACGCCGCATTTTAGCCGAAGCCGCGGTGTGTGTAGTACAGTCAGGCGGAGAAAGTGCTTCAATGCAGATGGTAAAAGCAAGGTTGCAGCAAGATGATGAAGCCAAAGAACTCATTGCTAAAGCCGAGAAAGAACTAGGAGAAGAAGCATTAAAAACTGCATTAGGTGCTTTTTATCTTAAGTCTAACGATAGTGGTGGAGTTGAGTTTTTCCATAAAAGTATTCGGGAATTTCTTTGTGCGGAACGCATTAAACAAAGCTTAGAAGAATGGACAGAATCAGGTAGACGCGGCAGAACTTTTAATGTTGATGAGCAGACAATGGACTGGGAAATTTATGATTTACTCGGTTATGGCGGACTTACACGGGAAATTGTTGAATATCTCACGGGTTTGTTGATTACCAGTGATGAATTTCGCCCAGTAGAGTTATTTAAGCGGTTAGAAAATTTCTATCTGCGTTGGTGCGATGGCGAATTTATTGACGCGCCGCCAGAAAACTTTCCGCAGAAAAAGATGCGGTTGCTGCAAGACCAAGGAATTAAGCAAGGTCAGCGTCAGGTAGATATTTATGCTGGGTTGAATGTGATGATTTTGCTTTTGGAGTTACATCGCTATGCTAGAGGACGGGATGAGTTGAAAGAGGAGATAATTTTTTATCCATCTGGTAAACCACAAGAAAATACTTGGACAACTCAGTTACTTCATGTCATCAACTATAGTAATGGTATTCATTGGGGAAGTTTTACAGATTTATTAGGGCAATTTCTCAAAGGTGCAAACCTCAGAGGTGCAAACCTCAGCAGCATAGACCTCAGTGGCACAGACCTTTGTAGCACAGACCTTAGCGGTGCTTTACTTACCAATTCCAACCTCGGTGACACAGAACTAAGCCACGCAAACCTAAGCCGCGCTTACCTAAGCCGTGCTTACCTCAACAACGCAAATCTTCAAGGTGCAGACCTCAACGATGTAAACCTCCGCAGTGCAGACCTCAGTACCGCAGACCTTAGTAATGTCAATCTCGACCATGCTCACCTCAGCGGCGCAGACCTCAGCGGCGCAGACCTTAGCCACGCCAACCTCAGCTGTGCTATTGTCGAGAGTGCTATCTTGCTAAGTGCAGATCTCAACAGTGCAGATCTCAGTTATGCTATCCTTGCTGGCTCTATCCTCGGTGGCGCAGACCTCAGCAGTACAGACCTCAATGGCGCAGACCTCAGTGGCGCAGACTTAAGTGATGATTTTTTTGGGGATGTCCGCTGGGATGAAAATACAAACTGGGAGAATGTGCAAGGGTTGGATACAGCAAGGAATGTGCCAGAAGCCTTAAAGCAACAGTTGGGGCTGAGTTGAGAGACACAATTAATAATGACGCGGTGATGCGAGACTATTAATGAAGCTCAAAGACTCGTGGGCGAGTATCCAGCACTCTCGCGCGAATATCAAAGACTCGTGAGCGAGTATCAAACACTCTCGCGCCAGTATCAAAGACTCGTGAGCGAGTATCAAACACTCTCACGCGAATATCAAAGACTCGTGGGCGAGTATCAAATACTCTCGCGCCAGTATCAAACACTCGTGGGCGAGTATTCAACACTCTCACGCCAGTATCAAACACTCGTGAGCGAGTATTCAACACTCTCGCGCCAGTATCAAACACTCGTGAGCGAGTATTCAACACTCTCGCGCCAGTATCAAACACTCGTGGGCGAAGCTCAAAGGTTTATTCATGAAATGTTAATTCGACAAGTCTGGTTTGACCTCTCCGACGCGGCTACCGTGTATACACAAATCCTCTGATCCCCCTAAATCCCCCTTCAAAAGGGGGACTTGAAGAAAATTCCCCCCTTTTTAAGGGGGGTTAGGGGGGATCAAAGTGCTACTAGGCAACTTGATAAGACTTGTGTGTACACTGTAGCTCCGACTCGGAGAGGGGAGCCAAGACCTTAATTTCTCGTTGCTCCTCCGTAGCCTTGCCAAGGGGAGGGTGTGCGACAGCGCGGGTGGGGGTATTTCATCTGCCTGAGAATTGCTATATATCTGACCACCGCTATAAAATTCATTCTTCAATAGTCTTCATTCTCAAACGTAGCAGCAAATCATTTAACGCCGCTTTAGCTGTGGGTGCTTCCGGTAATGTGCTGGCTTCATATACTGCTTGTAGCTGAGTGTGTAATCTTTCATATTCTTTGTGATGAAAAGCTAAATCAACATTTGATAAAGTAAAATTTTCTGCTTCTGCTAATTTTTGGGCAATTAAATCGGGAATATAGGGTAAATTAAACACTTCATTTAGAGTAATTAAATTTGCTTCTACTACTCCTGTTTGCATTAAATAAATTCCCGTGAGTAATACACGATAAACATACAGCAACGGCTTAACTCTGGGCGGTTGTTCTTTAGCAAAAAGTTTCCATTGTGTAGTAGCAAAGCCAAAATAATGATGACTATGGTGACGAGTAATACAATCTTTGGCGATAGATTTTAACTCTTGATGTTCTGGGCTTGTTTTTAAGATTAATGGTGAATAAAGCTGCTCTAAGACATAACCATTTTTTTTGAGTAACAGTAAAAAGAACTTTTGAACATCGTGAGTTACTAAATCAATTTCTAAAGAATCAGATACTTGTGAAATTTCAATAGTCTCATTTCCCTCTTCTAACCCAACAACTTCTATCACTGGCAAAATATGCACACCCCGCAAATCATAATCTGAATCGGGGGAAGGAAAGCCATATAAATGAGAACCACTAATGCTGGCAAATAACAACGGGTAAGGTTGTTGCTGAATAATATTGTTAAGAGAATTTGGTAGATTCATACCTTTCAGGAGAATTGCGATCGCTACTTTATTTATATCCAGCTAATCACCTTAAATATTTTTAGTGCAGAAACAACTCTTTAATTCCTGTGCTACCAATTTCTACTGCTAACGCTGCTAACAAAAAACCGAATAACTGGGTGACAATCACTGTACCTTCCACACCAATAAATTTATCAATCTGGTTCGCTAACCGCAAAATTAGCCAAGTGACCAACATCGCCACCACAATACCCAGCACTACACCCAAATGGGGACTCTGGGATTTTGACATTAATAACATCACTGTTGTCAACGTACCCGGCCCGGCTAATAATGGCAAAGCCAGTGGTGTAATAGCCACGTCCCGTCCTTCTTCTTGAATAGGTGTATCGAGTTCTCCCCGAAGCATTTGTAAGGCGATTAATAGCAGTAATAACCCGCCAGCTACCCGCAAAGATGCCATACTGACTTCGAGATAGCTCAAAATATATTGACCAGCAAAGGCAAATAACAACAAAACTGCGATCGCTACAATACTGCCTTTATCAATCACTTTATTTCTATCTTCTGGTGCCATACCCTTAGTTAAAGCTAAAACTATTGGTACATTGCCGACAGCATCTGCTAGAACAAACACCGCAATAAATGTTTGGACAAAAACGGAGGTATCCACAGGAGCGAGAGTTTATCAAGGTTCGATCACAACTTACCTTGAATCTGCCTCTGTTTTCCATAATCCATCGGAATATTGCCATCAAAAGCGATCGCCCAGAATCAGCTTTTAATATTTCTTTGTCATCTTGTAACACATTTGCCGCACCAGGAATTATAATAGGAATATAAAGCACATGGGTCCGTAACGGTTTCGACAGGTTGGCGAACGCTACTCTGTGATTCAGGTCGAGAGTGAGTCCCCTCTCGCAAATCAAGGCTCAAAAAAAAAGTAAATGCGAATAACATCGTTAAATTTGCTCGTCGGGAAGCTCTAGTAGCTGCCTAAAACGCCTCTTATAGGTTCGAGCGTCTCTAGTTTGACTCCGTTAAGGATTAGAGACCAACCCCCAACGGATGCTCTAACAAGCGTTCTCTGGTTGGCTTGTTAGCTAAGATTAAATCAGAGCATCCTACGTTCGGGATAATGAACGATTCCCGCCTTGAGGGTCAGAAAGGCTAAACCTGTGAATGAGCGGGGGGTCAATACCCAATTTGGACAGCAGTTCGACTCTGCTCGGATCCACTAAAGATAATTAACAAATCCACCAAACAATTGTTTAGGTGGATTTTGTTTTAGAGCTATGAAATAGTAGGTGACAGGTGATAGGTGATAGGTTATAGGGTTAAAAGTCTTTTACTTTCTAAGTTCCAATTTCCCGATATCCTAACCACCTTGGCTACTGCGATAAAATTCCGATGATGTCCAGTTGATGAATTATGTTTTGATAGCCATAATTGTTTCTTCAAAATAATATGAGTATGAATGCCGAACAATTTGCTAGTGATAATTACTCCGGTATTTGTCCAGAAGCTCTAGAGTATATGCTGCAAGCTAACCTTGGTAGTGCGCCAGCTTATGGTAATGATGAATGGACGCAAAAAGTTTCTGACTATTTTCGAGAACTATTTGAAATTGATTGTGAGGTATTTTTTACCTTTAATGGCACAGCCGCAAATTCTTTATCTTTAGCAGCATTGTGTCAGTCGTATCATAGTGTAATTTGTCATGAGACGGCGCATATAGAGACAGATGAATGTGGTGCGCCAGAATTTGCTTCTAACGGTTCTAAACTGCTGTTGGCTCCAGGTGAAAACGGCAAATTAACAGCGCAAAGCATAGAAGCCATTGTCACTAAGCGTCAAGATATTCATTACCCTAAACCAAAAGTTATTAGTATTACCCAATCAACAGAATTAGGCACTGTATATTCTATTGCCGAACTTTTGGAGATTAAAGAAGTTGCCCAAAAATATAAATTAAAAATTCACATGGATGGCGCGCGGTTTGCTAACGCTGTAGCGGCGATGAATAAAACCCCCGCAGAAATAACCTGGAAAAGTGGCGTGGATGTGTTGTGTTTTTGCGGGACAAAAAATGGTATGGCTTTAGGAGAGGCAATCCTTTTCTTTAATAAATACTTAGCCGAAGATTTTGATTATCGCTGCAAGCAAGCAGGACAATTAGCTTCTAAAATGCGCTTTATTTCTGCACCTTGGTTGGGTTTATTAGAAACAGGTGCGTGGTTGAAAAATGCTCGCCATGCTAACCAATGTGCAGAATATTTAGAAAATCAATTATTACAAATAGATGGCGTAGAAATTATGTTTCCGCGCGAAGCAAATGCTGTATTTGTCAAACTCCCAGCGCAAGTTATTCAAACTTTAAAAGAGAAGAATTGGCAATTTTATACATTTATTGGCGTAGGCGGAGTACGTTTTATGTGTTCTTGGAATACAACTAAAGCCAGAATGGATGAGTTAGTGCAAGATATTCAGGCAGCGATCGCCTAAACTTGTACAACAAAGTACAAGTAAAAAGGCTTTTTCTCCTAATCGTGATCCGTGCAGCAGCAAGAAGACTAAATCCTTATATGGAACTCATATTTGATTTGGAGAAAAAAACTCAGTCAACTTTTATTGCTTCTTACCTATTGCCTGTTCCCCGTTCCCTGTTCCCTTCCTATACCAGTAATACTCAGTAATCCTAAATTTTGCTAGAGAAATATCAGGTTTTTAACTATGAACCATTGACTTTTGACTATGGACTATTAACTCTTGACTATCAACTAGCTCTTATATGTCAAAATCAAGATAAATTAGTACAGAAAGGTGAGCGATCGCTCTGAAAGCTAGATAAAGGATTGACCTGAGCAATGGCAGACGAAACCAATCACAATCAAGCGGGAGAGGTAGCTCCCAGCACTGTGGACAAACAAGCTCCCACTGTCGCTGAAGCAAACGCCCCCAGCACCAGCGAACCAGTAGCTACAAATATACCTACTGCCAACACACCAGATCCCAAAGCAGCCAACCCCAAAGCTAACCCTAACGCTGCGAAACCAGCCGCCGCTAAAGCCGCAGATGGCGAAGAAAAACCCGCCGCCGCTAAAGCCGCCAAAAAAGAGAAAGCCCCAGCAGTTGAAGATAAACCGTTTCCAGAGTTTATCCAACAAGAGTACTTACCAGCTTTGCAAAAGGCGATCGCAGAGGAAGGCGTAAAAGATTTACAATTGTCTTTCGCTAAACAAAAGCTGCCCATCGCTGGTTTACCAGCGGATGAAGAATACTGGCAAGTTATCGGCAGTTGGCAAAATGGTCAGCGTCAATTTAATGTCTATTTCCCCGATGAAGATATTCAAGGGCAAAAAGGATTTTCCTGCAACGAAGGCAAAAAAACTAGTACCCTTGAGTCCTTCTTAATTGACGAACGCAAAACTACCCTTGACTTGTTGGTATTTGGTTTAGTACGGCGTTTGAACAGTCAAAAATGGTTAGGTAGAAATTAGATATTCTATAAAGAATAACTCCGTAAACTATTGTTACAAACCAATCCTTTGTTTTGCCAAAGGAAGCATATCTCAGGAAGTAATAGAAAGAACCCAATTTGAGGTTTCCTCTTGTTTCCTGAGAATTTTTTTAATATCCTTTTGGCTACTAACACTATGAGAAATGCAACAGATTTTAAATTATTTTTATTTAAAAAAAATACAAAATTTAACCAGCAAATAGCCGGATTTAGAAGTAGTATAAATTCAAGCCTTAGTTCTAGATAAAATCAGTGAAATAGAGTCAGATAAAATACTCTAAATCTCATGGATAGTGTAGCTGCCAAGATATGGTAAGCAGCACATTATTTTATAAATGATAGGCCAAATTCATTGCTGTTAATCAGGAGTTATTGATATGTTTCAAGTTTGGCAAAATTGGCTATTGAAATTATTTTTCGTAGTCACTCTAACTATAACCATGCTTGTTCCTGGAAATGATGCCTTAGCTTCAATTACAGAGCAAATGGGTATTCTATCCAAAATTGGTATGCAACCGCCCGTAGTCTTAGCACTCCCTACAAGCAGTTACTTACGCTTGAAATCTATAAAGAATTTTAGTACTAAACCTGGTCAAGTATATGTCAATATTCAAGAAACTGGACAAACTATGGGGCCAATAGCAATTGCTCCAGGACAAGAATTACCAGTTACTCTTAATTCCTGTTTTAGTAATCTAGTGACTGTAAAATTTGTTGAAGCTACTACAAAATACCAAGGGCAAAAAACAGTTTCTGTTGCGAATTCTACAATTACACCTTTGCAACCACTTGACTACGGATCTTACAAAATGAATTATGAAGTTAATCTAGTAGGCTGCCCATAGTTATATAAATTACATAGTTGAGTATGTTTATAAAACTGGGTAAGTATCAGAAAAAACTTTTCCTTCAAGAATAAACCCAGCAATATTTAGCTCAGAGAAAATTCAATAGAGTTCAGTTAAAGGTAGCCGTTACCTTACAAGGTGCGGCTATTTGAACAATGTCTGTAAGTTGGGAATTTATTGTGCCATAAGCTTCGGCTTATCAGGTTATTGAAACAATATTAGTTAAGCACAGTGTTACAAAAAACTTCTAACACTGTTCAGGTTTAATCATTTATATATTAAATAGCTTGATTGAATCCAATTAATAATTATCTTAAGTACAAATAATTATGAAAAATTACATATTTACCTCTTGCATCATTAGTGCAACAATCTGGTGCAGTCTACCTTTTATGGACTTATCTCAGGCTCAAATTGTTACTGATACAACCTTACCCAACAATTCTGCTGTTGCACCTCTAGATAATATGAACAGATGGAAAATTACAGAGGGTAGTGTAGCAGGTAATAACCTTTTTCATAGTTTTCAGCAATTTAGTATTCCTGAAATGCACACAGCAGATTTTGTCAATCCTAGTGCAAATATTCAAAACATTTTAGTTCGAGTAACTGGTGGAAGCCGTTCTGATATTTTTGGAACTCTCAAAACTTCTGGAATTGGTAGTCCAAACTTATTTTTGCTGAATCCTCATGGAATTTTATTTGGCCCTAATGCTAGTTTAAATGTTGGTGGCTCATTTGTAGCTACAACAGCAAATGCGATCGCATTTGGTAATCAAGGTTCTTTCAGCGCATCTGTGCCAAATAATCCAGCATTGCTCACAGTTAATCCTTCGGCTTTTTTATTCAACCAAATTGTTAGTTCTTCTATTACCAATCAATCTACATATCAAAACCCATCTACACAAT
This sequence comes from Nostoc sp. LEGE 06077, assembly GCF_015207705.1. Classification (GTDB taxonomy): domain Bacteria; phylum Cyanobacteriota; class Cyanobacteriia; order Cyanobacteriales; family Nostocaceae; genus Nostoc_B. The sequence goes on along the minus strand of NZ_JADEWI010000001.1, from coordinate 307,680 downwards.
CTGTAGTTGGTCTATCAGTTCCTAATGGTCAAAGTTTATTATTACTAGGTGGTAATGTTTTTTTAGATGGCGGAAATTTATCTGCTCCAGGTGGACGAATTGAGTTAGGCGCAGTAACAGGAGAGGGAAGTGTAGAACTGAATGCAAATAATCAGAATCTGCATTTGAGTTATCCCCAGAACTTAGCGCGAGGCGATATTTCAATTATCAATGGATCTGCAAATGTAGTATCTAATGGTGGCGGTAGTTTGACTATCAATGCCAGAAATTTAGAAATTATAGGAAGTAATCTGACAAATGGTATTATCGGCGATGGAACTCAGGCGGGAGATATTACCCTTAATGCAACGGAAAGGATAAATATTAAACAGAGTACAATTAGCAATAATCTTGGAGAACTTTTTCTGTTAGCTACTGGCAATACTGGTGGTATTTATATCAATGCTAAGTCATTTTCTTTAAGTGATAGTTTTATTAGGAGTGATATTGGAGCATTTTTATCTTCAGCCACAGGTGATACAAACGGGATTCATATTCAGGCAGAGTCACTGTCACTTAATAACAGTACTATTAGTAGTGATGTTAATGATGGTTCGATAGGCAACACAGGCGGTATTCAAATTGTGGCTGATTCAGTTTATATAAATAGCGATGTATCAAGTAGCGCGACTGGATTAAGTGCTATCACTTCAGGGAGTGGCACTACAAATGGAGTATTAATAAAAGCAAACAATTCTCTTGTGTTACAGAATAGTTTCATCAACACTCGTTCTAATAATAATAGCACTGGTAATGCTGGCAATATTAATATCCGAGCTAGAGACATATTTTTAACTGATGGTTCTTCTTTGGACACATCTTCATCGAGTACTGGCTCTGCTGGCAATATAGTAATTAATACTCAAGGACTTTTTTTGGATAATAGAAGTTCTATTAGAAGTGAAACCAATGGCATTGCTAATCCAGGACTAATTGATATTACAGCTAGGACTTTAACTTTAGCGAATGGTGCTGCAATTTTATCCAGAACCACTGGTTCAAAAAATGGAGGAAACATTCAAATTAATGCTACTGAGTCAGTCAAACTGATAGGATTTTCTCCAGATTCACAATCAGGATTATTGATTTCAGGGTTCTTTACTAGCACTGAGAATGAAAGGAATCTTACAGCATCTGGAAATGCAGGAAATATTGATATTAAAACTATAAGTTTGCAGGTAATAGATGGAGCAGTCATCAGCGCCCGTAGTAGGAGTGCTGGTGACGGAGGTAACATTAATATTATTGCTAACACCGTTGATTTGGCTGGTGGTGGTCAAATTTTGACCAGTGCATTCAATAGTGGGAATGCAGGTAATATTACTATCGAAGCAAAAAATGGGGTGAGAATTACTGGTAGCGATCGCACTTTTGCAGCGCGTGTGGAACAATTTGGCACTGAATCAATTGATAATGATGGTGCTAATAGTGGTTTGTTTGCTCGTGTGCGAGGTACTGAACGCGCCAATGCTGGCAATATCACAGTAAATACTCGTTCTTTACAACTTAATAATTTGGGAACAATCACCACTGGAACAACCGCTGGTGAAGGCGGAAATATTAATCTCAACATTAGAGATATTGTATTACTGCGAAATAATAGTAGTATTTCCGCCAATGCCGGTACTGCTAACGCCGGAGGTAATGGGGGAAATATCAGTATAAACACTAAATTTTTAATTGCTATCCCTTCTGAAAATAGTGATATTAGCGCCAATGCTTTTAATGGTAGAGGTGGCAGAGTCGATATTACAGCCCAAAGTATTTTTGGGATTGCGTCGCGTTTCAGAGATACTAACTTTAGTGACATTACTGCTAGTTCTCAACTGGGAATCAATGGAGAAGTTACCATTACTACCCCAGAAGTTAATCCTATCCAGGGCTTAAGTGAATTACCTACGACTATTGTTGATAGCTCAAGATTATTGGCAGCGGATTGTTCAAAAGATGACGAGAATAGCAACAGCCAATTTATTGTGACGGGACGTGGTGGATTACCGGACAATCCTTATGACCTTCTAGGTAATGATGTTCTATGGTCAGATACTCGCGGTAGAGAGATTGTAGCGATGAGAAATCAACCTGTAATGACGAAATCACCTTCCATAAACAAAACAGTGGCAATTGTACCTGCCAATGGTTGGGTGTTCAACGGTGCGGGGGAAGTTACTCTAATTTCTGATGTATCTGGGGCGGCCGATAATCCTTTAAGGTCTAATGCTTACGCCTGTCCGAAAGCAACAGCGATGAAATAATTGCCGATTGTTGAGAGTCACAAGAAAAAAGCTTGAAGTATTGTTGCAACTCTTAACGTTTCACATACCAGTTTTCCGTTGCCCCTTGGTAGACTGAAATTTATACAAACTAATTATTGTCCTTTGCTGCGTCTTATGAGAGCATTACCTTTGCTTTCATCTGAGGCAGTCTGGTCTTCTCTCAAAAGGAAAGGCTAGAGCCAAGGGGTTTTCCCTAGGAAGAACTGCCGTTAGCGATCGCAACAAAGGAGCGTCACCCAAAAGGCGTAATCAAGATAATACACTCGTGGCAATCAAGACATGGTAGATTCCCTCAAAAAACCAGGCTTTGAAGAAATACGGCCAGGGATTAAAGTCCCGGCAAAAGAAACCTTATTAACACCACGGTTTTATACTACCGATTTTGATGAGATGGCACGGATGGACATCTCTGTAAATGAAGATGAGTTACAAGCCATCTTAGAAGAGTTCCGCACAGACTATAACCGCCATCACTTCGTTCGGGATGCCGAGTTTGAACAATCCTGGGATCACATCGACGGGGAAACTCGCCAGTTGTTCATTGAATTTCTAGAGCGTTCTTGTACAGCAGAATTTTCTGGCTTCTTGCTGTATAAGGAATTAGGCCGCCGCTTAAAAGATAAAAGCCCCGTCCTAGCTGAGTGTTTCAATCTCATGTCACGGGATGAAGCACGTCACGCTGGCTTTTTGAATAAAGCGATGTCAGACTTTAATTTGTCTCTCGACTTAGGGTTTTTGACCAAGAGCCGCAATTACACTTTCTTTAAACCCAAATTCATTTTCTACGCCACCTATCTCTCTGAAAAAATTGGTTATTGGCGTTACATCACCATTTATCGTCATTTAGAAGCGCATCCCGAAGACAGAATTTATCCAATTTTCCGGTTCTTTGAAAATTGGTGTCAGGATGAAAATCGTCATGGTGATTTCTTTGATGCCATCATGAGAGCGCAGCCACAAATGCTGAATGACTGGAAAGCAAAACTGTGGAGTCGTTTCTTCCTGTTGTCTGTGTTTGTGACGATGTATCTCAATGACATCCAACGCAAAGACTTTTACGCTTCTATTGGTTTAGATGCACGGGAATATGATATCTACGTGATCAAGCAAACCAATGAAACCGCGGGTAGAGTCTTCCCAGTGATTTTGGATGTGGAAAATCCAGAGTTTTATGATCGCCTGGATTTATGTATTCAGAATAACGAAAAATTGAGCGCGATCGCTAACTCTAACACACCCAAATTCCTGCAAATCTTCCAGAAGTTGCCATTATATATCTCCAATGGTTGGCACTTCTTGAAGCTGTACTTGATGAAGCCAATTGATGCTGCTACTGCTCATGGAATGGCTCGTTAGATTTCCAAGATAATTTGATGGGCATGGTATTAGTTAACTAATACCATGCTTTTTTTGTAAATACATTATTTTGCCTTGTGTCACGACGAGTGAAAATAATCTTATTAAAAAAGCTTATGTTATAATATTTTACTCAGACGTTTAGAACAGTATTTTAGTAATTTTTATGGAGGAAGCAAAACTAAAATTTGCTGATTTATTTGCTGGAATTGGAGGTTTTAGATTAGCTTTTGAAAAAGCTGAGTATGAATGTGTATTTTCCTGCGAAATTAATGAAGCCTGCCGACAGGTTTACTTTAATAATTTTGGAGATATACCAGAATATGATATTAGAAAGATTGATATACAAAATCTACCTTACTTTGATGTTTTAACAGCGGGGTTTCCTTGTCAACCTTTTAGTATTTGTGGAAGAAGAAAAGGTTTTCACGACACTAGAGGTACTCTATTTTTTCATATTTGCGAAATTATTGAACATATTAAGCCACCTGTTGTTGTACTTGAAAACGTTAAGCATATATTACATCATGATCAAGGAAAAACGTTAGAAGTTATACTATATTCCTTAGAAGATATCGGTTATGAAGTAAATTACGAGATACTTAACTCTAAGGATTTTGGATTACCGCAAAATAGAGAAAGAGTAGTATTTGTGGCTACGAAAAATAAAAAATTTGATTTTGGCCTTCTCAAAAAAACTTATCCTTTTCCTACTCTAAAAGAATTTTTGTGTACTGGAGGAGATTTTGAATATTTAAATCCTCAAGATTACACAATGATAGAAAACCCCAAACAACAAGCTTCTGGTTTGATTTTTGTAGGTTATCGCAATAAAAATATTTGGAAAACAGGTATTAGACCAAATACAGAGCATTTATCTAGGGTTCATCATCAACCTAATAGAATATATTCTATTAAAGGTGTACATCCAACAATACCTTCTCAAGAGACTTCCGGTAGATTTTTTATTTATATCCCCGAAGAAAAAGCTGTTCGTAAATTAACTATTAAAGAGTGTTATAGAATTATGGGTTTCCCTACTAGTTTTAAAATCCATAGTAATTTAGGAGAGTGTTATAAGCAAATAGGTAATTCTGTGGCTATACCAGTAATGTATGAGCTTGCTAATCAAATTAAGAAACAATTCTTTGAAAATTCAAATCTTGAAAATGTAATCCCTAATCATTATATAAATTCTTATATTGAGCCACATATTCAACTAGAATTGCCCCTTTGATAATGAATCATAGAGAAAAACTTCTAGAAATTTATCAAAATCTACCTGAAATTGAAATTAATCAAATTCAATTACCAGAAGAATATAAAAGTTATCTTGCGGAAATTGCCAAAAAAAGCTTTAGCAGCAAAGGTGCTTATACTGCAATACGGTTCAGTTAAGGCTAAGAAGCTGATTAGTGATGTGAAATTTCGGAGCTTCTACTCGTTTTCCAGTACCTCTGTGTTTTAGTTTTTTAGAACGAAACTTTGATACAGGTTTTTTCACAACTCTGGGATTAATACGGTGAATTCGTTCGGGTAATAAATTATCCAGAATCTCTACGGTTAACCAATCGAAAAAAGGGGGAATTCTTCTGATTGCAAATGTTGAAATTTAGGAATGGCACGACGAAAGACCCGTAATGTTCCTGTAAAACTTAGACGCAAAGGAGGAACAGAAGCACTAGTTGCAGCTTGAAACATCAACACTCTGACTGACCAATGCCCCAACAACCAACCATACACTTCTTGTACAACTTCTCGTGGCTTTTGGGAACGAACATGGGTTTTTCGCCCCAAGAGATGTATTTTTAATTCATCAATGGTATTTTCTACTTCCCATCGTTGATGATATTCTTTGGCTAACAACTCTGCCGGGAATTTTTCAATGTCTAACAAGCTAGTAATCAAGCGATATGTGAGTTGTTCAGTAGGGTTTTCAGGATGCTCAATTGTGTATTCAATAACTCTCACGGCTAGCGGCTGACCCCCTTTTTTTCTTCGCTTTCCACATGGGTAAATCCACGATAGATAGGAGCCGTCTTCTAAAGGTTTTTCTGCCAGAAATTTAACATTCTTCTGGATTCTACCCACATAATCGCAACCCTTGGAAACTGTTGTCTGTACCATTGCATAGGAATGCAAACCCCTATCCCACATTAATAACATCCCGCTCTGTACTGAGCGTAATAATTTCAACGCTCGTACTCGTTCTCCCATACGATATGGACACATTAAAGCATCAAATATTATGTGTGTTCCTGCTTCTACTAAGATGACTAATCTTACTTTTGGGAATGCTGCAATTGCTCCAGGGCGACTGCTCGGACGACCAAAAACTCTTGCATTTTCTTCGCTGTCTGGGACATCAAAACATGTGCCATCAATGACTACAATTCTTAGCCCATTTAGAAATGCTCCTAATGTCTGTTGTGTCGCCATTGGTCGTATTAACTGATGAAATAATTGGCTCATCACTCTTGCGCCTATTCGCTGCCGAGCTTGTGTGATGGCTGACTTACAAGGTACTCGCCAGTATTTCCCAACCTTAATCCATGCCTCGGAGAGACCATCAATCAAGTTCTTCAGTACATCCCGCATTGAGTCTTTCGACCACAAACTCATAGCGATTACAAGGCTTACCACTAATTGTGCTGGTAATGACCGCTTGCGTTCTTCTTCACTTTGAGTTTTAGCGATCGCCTGTTCAATTGCCGTTGCTGGAATAGCCATTTCGATTGCTTTCAGCAAGTCAGCATTTTGTATCTCAGGAGACACAAACGAAAAATCCCTCAGATGCACGATACTTAATTTCCATTCTTGGGAACAATGCCTAATTTACATGACTTTCAGCCTTAACTGAACCGTATTGGCTTATACTGTATTAGTTACTCTCTTAGTACATAAAATTTTAAATCCAGCACAGGATATTCGAAACCACCAAGCCAAAATGATTGGTGGTTTCTCAGGAAGAAGTATAGATACAAAGTACATTACTCCTACATTAACAGAGTTAGGCTTACCAGCAATGGCTGAAAGTGGTTGGCTAACTCGTTCTTTAGAACAACCTTATCCCTATACATTAGAATATGAAGGCAAAATAACTCCTCTGTCTTTAAAAATAGCATTTCTGAATGTTATTGATTTTGTGCAAAAATATCCTGAAAAATCAGAAGATATATTGAAATTACTACTGAAATTGATCAAATCAGCTAAGGATGATAACTTGGTTGAGATTATTAAATTAACCAATCCTGAAAAACTAAATATAAAAAGTATAATCCAGGCTTTAGATGAACAGTTTAACTATAACTATGAAACTTTTGGCGGTTCAAAATTACCTGTTATTGCTTTCTATGCCATCTATCAAATTTTAATTAAAGAAATCTCCAGATATAAGTCATGTACCCTGGGAATATTAGGTAGTCATACAGCTTCTGATAGAACTTCTAAGACTGCGGGAGATATTGAAATATTTGACCAAAATAACCATCTTGTTGAAGCTATAGAAATAAAACATGGTCAAGAAATAACTTTACAGATTGTCTATCGTGCTAGAGAGAAGATTATTAAATATAATCCTGGTAGATATTATATTTTTGCTTCAAAAGATATTAAGCAATCAGACGCAGATAAAATTAATAACCTAATTAAAGAAATTGCATTGGAACATGGCTGTCAAGTAATTGTAAATGGAATTATCCCGACAATCAAATACTATTTAAGGTTAATCGAGTCCATCACTGATTTTATTGAGGGATATTCTCAGTTGATAGTGTCGGATAATGAACTACAAAAAATACACAAGGAAAAATGGAATGAGATTTTAGGCAGATTAATGATTGATGAATGAAAAAAATTCAGCTTTGTCAAGCAGGATGAAAGTAATCGTAAATTTCCTGCGCTAGTCTTGTCCCAATTCCCGCAACTTCGGCGAGTTGTGCGGGTGTGGCTTGGCGGATATAATCAACTGAGCGAAAATGCCCTAATAGTTGCTTTTGGCGATGATGTCCTAAGCCGGGGATTTCATCTAAACGCGATCGCTTTAGTTTATCACTGCGTTGTTGACGATGAAAACTTACAGCAAAGCGATGGGCTTCGTCTCGTAACCTTCTGAGTAATTGGACTCCTGGTTGTTCTGCGTCGGTGGGTAAGGGTTGTGACTCTCCCGGTAGAAAAATCTCTTCACGCTGTTTTGCCAAACTGACAACTCGCAAGTCTTCTAGTAAGTTCATCTCTTGCAACACGGTGACAACAGAGGATAACTGACCTTTACCACCATCAATCATAATTAAATCAGGCCAGTCAGGATTTCCGGCGCGTTGTAGTTGGGTATCTTCGCTATACTTGCGGAATCGCCGTTGAATGACTTCGGCTAAACTGGCAAAATCATCGGAATGGCCAATTGTGACGGTGGGATTTTTAATTTTGTAATGGCGATAGTATTGCTTACCCGGTAAACCATCAATAAATACGACTTGGGAAGCAACCGCATTGGAACCTTGGATATGGGAAATGTCGTAACCTTCAATGCGGTGGGGTAAATCTGGTAAGTCGAGAATATCAGCTAAATCTTGCATAGCTTGATTATTGCGATCGCCCAATTTTTGCATTCTTTGTAATTCGTATTGGGCGTTACGCTCGACCATCTCAATTAATTCTGCCTTAGTTTGGCGCTGGGGCGTGAAAATTGTGACTTTTCTACCCTTACGCTGCGTTAAAACATCCGCCAAAATTTCCGCGTCGGGTAACTCATGCTGTACCAAAATCTCGGCGGGAATTTCCACCGCATCAGCAGTTTGATAATGTTCTTCTAAAACGCGTTGTAAAATTGCACCTGGTTCAGCTTGTGCATCAGCAACAAACGCCAAGCGTCCGACTAATTGTCCAGCGCGAATTTGAAATAATTGAATGCAGGCGTGTTGTGTATCGGCGGCTAAAGCGATCGCATCCCGCGAAACTGTATCATCTGGTAAAGATACTTTTTGATCTGCCGTCAGAGATTTTAACCCAGAAATTTGGTCACGTATCCGCGCCGCTGATTCAAAGTTTAGCGACTCGGCGGCTGTTTGCATTTGTTCGGTCAAAATATCAATTAATTCTTGAGTTCTACCTTGGAACACCATCGCTACTTTCTGCACAGTTTTGCGGTATTCTTCTGGGGAAATCAATTGTTGACAGACACCAGGACAACGCCCCATATCATAATTTAAACAGGGACGGTCTTTAAATAATGGTTGTGGTCGTTGTCGTAGAGAAAAGATGCGCTTACTAATGCGGAGAATTTCTCTTAATAAACCTGTATCTGTATATGGCCCGTAGAATTTATCTTTTTCTTTACCTAGTTGGCGTTTACGTGTGATGAAGATGCGGGGATAATCTTCTGACCAAGTGATACAAAGATATGGATATTTTTTATCATCTTTGAGCAGCACATTAAAGTATGGCTGGTGCTGCTTAATTAAGTTGGCTTCCAACGCCAAGGCTTCAGCTTCGGTATCAGTGACAATAAATTCAATTTCTGTTACTTGTCTCGCCATTGTGGCGATGCGTTCGCTTTTATTGTAACCTTCACGGAAATAGGAACGGACACGCGATCGCAACTTCCGCGACTTACCTATGTATATAATGCGATCGCTGCCATCCCGCATAAAATAAACTCCTGGTTCCGGCGGAATTTCAGCTAGTCGGCTTTCCAGACGCTCTGGATCTTTAACCAGTGGTAGTATTTGAGCAGATGTTGTCACAATTAAATTTTCGGTAATCTTACGCTTTTACCTATCTCTATTTTAAGAAATAAATTGAGCGTTGCGGAATTTGAATATAAAAGGGAACAGGGAACAGGGAACAGTATAGGCGTTAAACAAGGATTTAAACCTACTGTTCCTTATTCCTTCAACCAAAGGTTGGTGAAAGTACACTAATTAACTAGCGATCGCTACTGACTTTTTACGACTGGGACGCTTACGGTCTGATTTTTTCTTTAATCCTACAGCTTGCGCTTGATCACTATCGGAACCATATTGTCCCCTAACAACTTCCTTCATGGCTAATACCGCATTGTGAAATTCCCACTCGGCTAATCTCGCCGCATCAGTCGCCGCACGGTATAAAGCGAGTTTTTCAGTTTCTACTTGTTGCAGCGTTAACATTTTTTGATAAGCTACTTGCAACGTTTCTTCTGTGGCATCAGCACGGGTGGTTGTGTAGTTAATAATCGTTTGCAAACCGTGTAAGGAAGTGGTGTCTTGAGTAATTGTCTGACGAGATAAACGACGTGTAGTATCTTGGGTAGGCATGGATGTTTCCGTATAGGGATACATATTTAAAGTACCCATTGCAACTGTAAAATTATCAGTAGATTACTTTTTTGCCTAGGATAAGATTTAGAGTAAGCGTGCAGTTTGATTGTCAACTGCTACATTGTGAATGTGAATTGTTACATTGATGATGTGAGCAGTCGCATTCATAATGTAAGCGATCGCATTGATGATGTGAGTCGTTACATTCACAATGTAAGTCTCTACATTCGTTATGTGAGTCGTTACATTCACATAATCATGATATTATATTTAACTTAAAAGCCAAGATTCTAAAGTCAGCATTTCTACTTGCTGAATCCGGCGAAAATCATTGTCTGTCGAAACTAAAGTGAGATTATAGTAAATTGTAGTAGCTGCAATCCAAAGGTCATTATCTCCAAAACCAAGGGATTGCAAGTTAAAATTTCGTCGTTGGGCTTTTTCTTTAGGCCCAAAAGCATTTACCAACTTGCCTTTAAGATTGCCATAAACCTCAGAAATTGATAAATTAATCGGATAAATATCAATTGTGTCTAAAAATCCTCTGACCTGCTGAAGATTAGCAATACTTTGATCAGATTTAGCCGCCATGTAAAGAAGTTCTCCACATACTACAACGCTGGTAGCAATGCCCGCTTCGCTATGAGCTTGTAGTTGTTGAATTAAGTTAAAATCACCAAAGATAATGCGACTGCAATGGTTAGTATCGAGTAAGTACATTAAAATTCTGTCTGGGAACGAGTGTCATAAACAAGCTGAAGGCATTCTTCAAAATCGTCTCCCTGCCATGTTTGAGCAAACTTTAGCAAATCTTTAGCTTTAGAACCACGCAAAATTGGTTCTCCCTCTTTTTGCGAAATTTCTAAAGATGAGTTTTGAGATTTCTGTTCTCTAGCTTTAAGATATTCAAGATAATCAAGTGTTTGCTCTAGAATTGATTCAGGTGCTGTTTCAATTGCCGCTAAGAGTTGTGCTTTGATAGAGTTCATGGCTGGCTAGACTATCAGATGTCATGAATATTATTTTAACTTTACTACAATATAAAAAAACAAATTTTTATAACTTAATCTCTTCTGGCAAAATAGTTGAAAGCTTTAATTCTGATTGACAAAGATTGAGATAAATTTGCGCGACTTGATCTAAGGGGTTTTGTTGTAAGCAATTTTGAAAATGTTGGGCGGCTAAGGTAAATTGTTGTGCTTCGTAAAGTGTCAGTGCTGCGGTAAACAATTCTTTAGTTACTAATTTACCTTGGCAAACTTCTGCAACATCGGCGGTAAATACTTCATGAACAGTCACAGCCGTAATTTTACCTTTGACTTTTACCTGTCCAACTATGCGAATATAAGAGCGATCGCAATTTTTTAACCGTTGAAATGTTTGGTCTGTAATTAATAATGGTGTGTTGAATGTTTTTGTTAAGCCTTCTATTCTTGAGGCTAAATTTACAGCATCACTAATTACTGTTCCATCCATGCGATTAAATCCGCCAACTGTGCCTAAAATCAATGAACCAGTGTTAATACCAATGCCAATTTGAATGGGGGTTTTACCTTGGGTTTGCCGTTCTTGATTATAAGTTACTAACGCTTGTAACATGGCAATGCCGGCTTGTACTGCATCATCGGCATTTCCCGCAAATAAAGCCATGATGGCATCGCCAATATATTTATCAATGAAACCATTATGTTGAATAATGATTGGTTCCATACAACTCAAATATGAGTTGATAAATTGAAAGTTTTCGGCGGGTGTTAAAGTTTCTGATAAAGTAGTGAAGGAACGAATATCGGTAAATAATACTGACATTTCTCGCTGGACTTGATCGCCTAACTGCACATCAACAATACTTTTTTTATTGAGAAATTGCAGAAATTGACGGGGAACAAAGCGTTCGTAAGCTTGGTTGAGGGCGGCTAAGTCGGTGTATAAACGAGCGTTTTCAATAGAAATCGCCGCCTGCGCGGAAAGTAAGTTAAGTAACTCTAAACGATCAGGAGTAAATGCGCCTGTTGTTAAGTTATTTTCTAAATAGATAATACCTGTAAGTTTGCCTTGGTTAATTAAGGGCGCACATAAAAGCGATCGCGGTTGAAATTGGCGAATGTAAGCATCGCGGATAAATTCGCCTTTGCGGGCAGCATCGTTAAGCACTACACTAGTTCTGGTACGGATAACATAATTCACAATTGCCACAGATAAAATCTGGCTATCTTCAATTGTTAGTGATTCCAATACCTGAATATCATTTTGCTCAACGCTGGCTTGGGCTTCAATTAAAAATTTACCTTTGGTTTCTAATAACAAAAACCCTCGCTGCGCTCCAGCATTTTCCATTAAAATTTGCATTAAGTTAGCCAGCAATTTATCTAACTTAATTTCTCCTGATAAAGTTTGCGAGGCTTTCATTACCGTCATCAAATCTAGTGAGGCGGAACCGCTGCTACTTGTGACACTGTTGGCGTTGGTGTTTTTGCTAGAAAGATGGGGGATGGTGATTCTTTCTGTCTTGCGGCTTAACAGTTGGGGATATTGAGTTTCTAGATATTTAACTTTAGCAGTTGCGCCCCATTGTAAATAAAGATAGGCAGCATCTTGCATATATCCTTGCGCTACCTTCTGTTTATTTTGGGCAAGATAAAACTTGGCGGCTAATTCATTTGCTAAAGCCGCTTCGTTAGGATAGTTGTTTTCTTGGGCTAAAGTAATGGCAAGATCATAACAAGCGATCGCCTCTGCTGTTTCGCTGTGGACTCGATGCCATTCTGCTTCAACTAATGCTAATTTATGGGCGTAGTTACTTGGTGCAGATTGCGCCCAAGTTTTTAGTTTTTTCTGATTTGCTGTTACCTGCTTGAGTAAGATTTGCCTTTCCGTTACAGTTTTTGTTGATGCTAAGGCTAACCGCGCTAAAGAATCATAAAAGTTGAACCAACCAATGATGAATAATGCCACTACAGCATCTAAATAAGGTATTGCTAATTCAGCATTTTGGCAAGCTGTATTGTAGTCTTCAAAGTAATAATTTAGTGTTAAAAGATGAGTGTACACAGTAAAAGTTGCTGTGCGATAATTAGTCTCGATATGTAGGGGTAACGTTGTAGTTGTATTGTAAAACTCCCCAACTAACTCACAGGGATTGGGATTTTTACCCTGCAAATTGGCGATCGCCTGACGATAAATTTGAATTAAATCAAAAACTGGCTTTTTCTTAAACTTCTGAATTACTTCGAGATAATTAGCTAAACTTTTATCTACTTCTTTTAAATCTTGACCACAAAAATAACTGTGACTAGTACCAACATTCGCAGCAAAAGCGGCATATTCAGTATCACCTGTATCTCGGCCAACTTGAAACGCAATTTGCAATGCAGGTAAGGTATTAGCAATTGGTTCGCGCCAGTGACGCACAAAACTATTCACAACAAACAGCACTCTGGCTTGTAGATTTTTGGCGTTAAAACGTTCTATCAGTTTTAACGCTAACTCACCAAACTCATATCCCCCTGTTAAATCTCCCACTACACCACACAAAATCAAGCCATAAGTAGCATAAGCAAAAGCTGATTCTGGCGCGTTACCATGTATGGCTGAGAGTTCCACCTGTTTAAACACAGTTAAAGGAAACAAGTTTGGCGCTGCGAGATAAGTTGATGAAGCGATACTCGCTAAGATGCGAATAGCCGCTAATTTAGTCGGGTTAGCCAGTCTGGGTAAATCAGCTAAGGTTTGCACCTGTCTACCAGTCAACGCCAGTTTAGTTTTCAACAGTCCCAAAAGAATTTGCAATTGTCCAGGGTTAGCTGCTAAAGGCACCCCCAACAGTTTGAGAACTTGCAAACCTAATTTTGCAGCTGTTAATAATTCATCTCTGGCGACGAGAGATTGAATTTTGATGCTATATACTTGGACTTGATCAATTGTTGTTTGGGCGTGACGTAACACCACTTCAATTAATTCGTCCATATATTCAAACGCCGCCGCCAAATAAGCTGCTTCCACGGCGGCTTCGTGCAGAGATAAAGCCAGAGAATAATGTTGTTGCCAACTTGTTGCTGTTAAACAGTTAATTCCCGTTGTGAGGTATTCCAACGCAGGTTCGTAAGCCGCGGAGGCTTTAGCTTTGTTTCCCGCTGTCAAATTTAACTGGGCTAATTGCTGTCGCTGTGTTGCATCTGTGATTAAATCCAAGCCAAAATTTAATTGGTTAACAATATCAAAAATCTTTTCTTCTTGTTCTGCGGTGGTGACGTTTTGTAATAACAGTTGTCCAATTTGCAAATGAACTGCTTGTTTTTCTTTGGTAGGAATCAGTGAATAAGCTGCTTGCTGGACGCGATCGTGTAAGAATTTGTAGACAACATCTAAATTTGTTAAGTTAGCGGCAACTTCGAGATCGCCCACTTGTAATAATTGATAGTCGTTACCTTGAGGGAAAATTAACCCCATTTCCACCGCTTCCCATAACTCTGCGGCTGTTTCTGGCAAAGATTTTTCTTGGACAATTGCCAAGGTTTTTAAATCAAATTGATTACCAATACAAGAAGCTAACTTTAAGGCTTGCTGAGAAGCTGTCGGCAGTTTTTGAATTTTACCCGCCATCAATTCCACAACGTTATCGGTAATTTGCGCCGCCTGAATTTGGCTAAGTTGCCAATCCCATTCACGCCGCTGAAAATCAAATTGCAGTAATCCTTCTGCATACAGCGACTTGAGGAATTCATTCATGAAGAAGGGATTGCCGTTAGTTTTCTGCTGTAACAGTTGTGCTAAAGGCGTTAACTTCGCCCAATCATGACTATTAAAGGTATCACTCAAGAGTGCATGAATTTGCGGCAGTTCTAACGGTGTTAAGGTGATTTCATGAATGATTACCCCGGCTGATTCTAAAGAAGCGATCGCACTCCGCAATGGATGGGTGGAATCTACTTCATGATCTCGATAAGCACCAATCAACAACAAATAGCGGCTGTCTAACTGACTAGTTAACAACTCAATTAATTGCAAAGATGCACTATCCGCCCATTGCAAATCATCCAAAAACATCACTAAAGGATGTTCTTTTTGGGTAAAGACTGTAATAAAGTTTTGGAAAACCAAATTAAACCGATTTTGCGCTTCTTGTGGTGGTAGTTCCACAACAGGTGGTTGCTTCCCAATAATCAGTTCTACTTCCGAAATTACGTCAATAATGACCTGGCCATTATCACCCAAAGCATTTAATAACTTTTCCCGCCAAATATTTATTTCTGTTTCGGTTGCCGTTAAAAGTTGACGAATTAAAGCCGTGAAGGCTTGAATTAAAGAACTATAAGGAATATTCCGTTGAAACTGATCAAACTTACCGGAGATGAAATATCCCCGCTTTTGGGTAATTGGTTTGTAAATTTCCTGCACTAAAGCTGATTTACCAATCCCGGAATAACCCGCAATCAACATAACTTCGCTTTGTCCATGACTAGCCCGATCAAAAGCTATGAGTAAATCTGTAACTTCTTGTTCTCGTCCGTAAAGTTTTTGGGGAATTTGAAATCTATCAGAACTATCTTTCTCTCCTAATGCAAAAGATGTAATTTCCCCTGTGGTGATGAATAAATCGAGGCATTGCTGTAAATCTACTTGCAAACCAAAGGCGCTTTGATATCTGTCTTCCGCCGTCTTTTCTAGTAATTTCATCACTATTTGAGACAGAACTGAAGGAATTTGCGGATTTATTTTCTGGGGAGGAGTTACTTGTTTAGCAATGTGACTGTGGACGAGTTCTACTGGATCTTCACTAATAAATGGTAATTGTTGTGTGAGTAGTTCATAAAATGTCACCCCCAAAGAATAAAAATCGCTGCGATAATCAATCGCCCGATTCATCCTCCCTGTTTGTTCCGGCGAAATGTACGCCAGCGTTCCTTCTAAGATATTCAGATTAAGTAAAGTAGGATTTTCTTTGGACAACAGTGTTGCAATGCCAAAATCAATAATCTTTGTCTGTTGTGTTTGGGAATTGAGGAGAATATTAGCTGGATTAATATCTTTATGAATAATTTGTTGCTGATGAATTGCACCTAAAGCCGCTGCAACTTGAATTGCAATGTGCAGAAAATTCTCCAGCCCCAGAGATTGTTGATTGAGGAAACTCCGCAGCGGTTGTCCACCAAAATCTTCTAAAACTAGAACGAGAGAATTTTTATATTTTTCGACGCTGTAGGCTTGGATAATTCCCGGAACTTGAAAGCGGCGTGTCAGTTCGTATTCAAGTTTAAACCGAGCGATCGCTTCTGGGGTAGGATATTCCTCCCGCAATAATTTCAACACCACTGGTTGGCGATCGGATTCTCGGTACCCTTGATACACCTGAGAACGAGGGCTATCATACAGTTCTTTTAAGATTTTGTACCCTTCCAGTGCGATCATAGATTGCTCAAGCATCAGAGCTATTTTTACCAGCCTAACCAGTATAGTTTGCACGCTTTTAAAAGTGACAAGAGTGCTGTATTAGTTTTTCTGAATTAGGTTCAGCAAGACTACCTAAAATCAAGGCATTTCGCTCAAAATACAAAAAGCTCAGTGTTTTAGCCGCACTGAGCTAGAATAAACTCTCTAAAATTGTGGGTAATTACCCAGCGTTTAAGCTTAAACCCCTAGTTTTTATTGTCCGCCGCCGTAGTTACCGCCATCATTACTGTAAACAGGACGACAGATGTATTTGGGATAACGGCGAGACTCATTTCCATCAGATGGATATGATGGTTGTCCGTCCGAGGGGAATTGTCCACCATAAGTTGGTCTTCCACCGGATATCGGTCTTCCACCAGCTTGTCCACCAGATAAAAGCTGCTGTTCTTCTGTTGATAAGTCAACAAATAAAGTAGATGTGATGAATTTATTTGACATGATTGTTTGCCTCACTTAGTTAATAGGTAGATAAAACCTATGCTTTGATTATTGATTATTTTATTCTTGAATAAATTATTCTCTGGTTATAGTTTATTTGCTTTTTACTCATTCTTTTGGTTTAGTTTGCACCCAAAATTAAGAGCATTTGCTATTTTAAAAAAGATAAAAACTTTAAATGTTCTCCTTGTTGAGAAAGAAATGTTTCTAGTGTACCTTGTAGTTGCACTTGACCTTGATCGAGCATAACAATCCAATCAGCACGATGCACTACACTCGGACGATGAGTAATTAAAATTGTGGTTTTACCTTGGCGGTATGCTAACAAATTATCTAAGACTTGCGCTTCGCTTACAGGGTCAAGTCCGGCTGTAGCTTCATCTAAAATCAATATAGGTGGATTGGTGAGAATTCCTCTGGCGATCGCTAATCTTTGTCGTTGTCCCCCAGAGAGATTAGCACCAAACTCTCCTAACACAGTTTGATAATTATTTGGCAGTTGACTAATAAAATTATCTGCATCCGCAATCTCACAAGCTTTGACAACTTCCTCAAAAGAAATATGGGGAGTACCTAAGCGAAAGTTATCTAAAATAGAACGACTCCAAAAATGCGGTTCTTGCGGTACATAAACTACTTGTTGGCGTAGACAATCCAGGGCAATATCTTGAATATTATAAAAACCAATGCGAATATTTCCCGAATTTAACTCATACAACCCCGCGATGAGTTTTGCTAAAGAACTTTTCCCGCACCCTGATTTCCCAATCAAAGCAATCACATTTCCCCCAGGGAGTTTCAGAGAAAATTCTTCTAACAAATCAACCCTCCCAGCATGATGAAAGGTGACTTGGGAAAACCGAATATCTGCATCCGCTGGTATTTGTACAGTTGGTTTGGGACTCCCGCCAATAACTTCTGGTGTGGCTTCAATTACTTCCAAAAGCCGAGAAACAGCCGTTTGCGAACGAAAATATTCATCCCCAAAACCAACTAAAGAGTTAATTAAATTTAAAACATTAACTTGTAAAGCATTAAAAGCTAAGATTTGACCAATACTTAATTGTCCCTGAATCACTAATAAGCTACCAAATCCTAATAAAACCACCCCACCAATAGTTGAAATTAATCTCGCAACAGTCCCGTTAATAATACCAATTTGAATAGTACTAAATGTGAGATGTGCTAAACGACCAAAACGACTTTGAAATTCATCCCAAAATTGCGGAGCAGCATTCGTCGTTTTAATTACCTGTGCGCCTTTAAATGTTTCTACTAACACACCTTGATTTTCTGCACCCAAAACCAACAAGCTGCGAGTTTTTTGTTGGAGAATTGGCAAAAAAGGTAAAGTGGATGCTGTAATTAATAAAGCAACTAAAATCACTGCCATTGTTAGCTGCCAACTATAAAACAGCATAATACTGAAAGAAATTACCGCAATAAAAAACTGACTGGGTAATAAAATGACGATTTGCGATACTAACTGATTAATTTCATCAATATCTCTTAATCGGCTCGAAATTTCCCCACTGCGGCGCGATTCATAATAACTCAAAGGTAACTGAAGAATTTTTCGCGCAAACTCCATTACCAATCCTAATTGCAAGCGTTGCCCAAAATGAGCAATCATCATGGATTGTACAACTTGCAAACTACTACTAAATAAGCTACTAATAATAACGGCTGAGATCACAACCGTAAGTAACTGTGTATCTCCCCGAACTAAAACATCATCAGTTAATAGTTGCAGCAAAACCGGACTACCAAGCGCCAGTACACCTAAAACAATATTGATGAGTAATACCTGACTCAGCAAACTGCGATAAGGCAAGACACGCTGAAAAAATCGTCCTAAACCCTGCTTTGTTTCTTCAGGAAACTGTACAAAAAACCGCGTCGGATCAGGCTCTAGTAAGAGCATCACTCCATTCCAAGCATCAGTTAATTCTTCGCGGCTAACATAGCGTAAACCGATCGCCGGATCACCAATTACATACTTTTTCCCCCGCTTACCGTACAGCACAACCCAGTGATAGCCGCGCCAATGAATAATTGCAGGTAAATTAATTTCTGTAATTCTATCTGCGATCGCTGGTGCAGCTTTAACGGCTCTGGCATTAAATCCCAACGTCTCACAGCCGCGTTTGAGTCCTAATAAAGTAGTGCCTAAATGTCCAGTGCCTACCGCTTCTCGGCTTTTACTCATGCTTAAGAAGCGTCCGTAATGTTTGCAAATGCTAACTAGACACGCGGCTCCACAGTCCTCTTCACTAGATTGTAAAACACACTGATATTTCTTCTGGCGTTTAAATAAACCAAACATAATAATTCGTAATTAAGATAAAAAACTTTTTTTATACCTTCTGCCTTTTGCCTTTTGCCTTTTGCCTTCTGCCGTCTGCCTTTTAAATATCTGCAATAAATCTCGCCTTTCGCAGAATGAACTGCATAACAGTTTCTTGACGAGAAATAATATCAGCGCGTCCTTCCATTCCAGGTTTGAGATGACATTGGCGATCGCCTCTACCAACAAATGAAGTTTGCGGTACAATTGTCACTTCATAAGCTGGCGCTGGCTGTAAAGTAGGCGATGTAACGTTTTTTTGTACAGCTAAAGCATCTGGCGCGATTGTGGTTACAGTACCCTGAAGTGTGCCGTAATCTGGATAAGGACAAGCCGAAATCTGCATTTGTACTTGTTGATTTGCTTTTACCTTGTCGATATCTTGCGCGGGTACTCTCGCTTTGATTTGCAATGGTGCATCGAGGGGCGCAATCTGGGCGATCGCTTCACTGGGTTGTACAATTTGTCCAGGGTTGCGGAGTTTAAATTGCAACAAAATTCCCTCACTCGGCGCGCGAATTACAGTCTTACTCAAGTCATTTTCGGTTTGTTGCAGTTGTTTTTGTGTGCTGTCTAATTGTTTGTGAAATTCTGTGCGTTGCTGAAGCAAGGTTTCTCTTTCCTTTTTCAAAGCCGCTATATCTGCTGCTTTTTTCGCCTGTTCTTGCTGAATACGCGCAGACGCGACAGCTACAGGCGAATCACTAGGATTGAGTGCAGTTTTCACTTTAATTAAGTTGGTTTCAGCAATTGTCAGTGCTTGATCTTTTTCTTCTAAGCTATCTTTCGCATTGGCTTTGGCTTGTTCTAACTTAGTTTCCGCCACTTTGACGGCTTGTACTTTTTCTTCTAAACTATTTTTGGCATTTTCTTGAGCTTGAGCAAGTTTAGCTTGCGCCGAAATCACCGCTTGTTCTTTGTCTTCCAGAAGATTTTTCGTATTGGCTTTGGTTTGTACTAATTTAGCTTCCGCTTCCTTGACTGCTTGCGCTTTTTCTTCAAATAAATTAAGTGGCACGGCTCCTAGTGCTACTATCGACTGCAAGCGATCGCGTTGTAGCTTCGCCATTTGTAAAGCTGCTTCGGCTTCTTGCACAGTAACCGTTAAAAGTTGATCACGCTGTAATCTATCTTTTTGCTGTTGGGCGATTTTCAAGGCAGTTTCCGCTGCTTGCACCGTTGATTGGATTAATTTTTCTCGCTGCAAGCGATCGCGTTGCACTCTAGCTAACGATAAGGCGGCTTCTGTTTCCTGCACAGTCGTAGTTAAGAGTTTTTCTCGCCGTAATCGGTCTTTTTGTAATTTTGCTAAAGTCAAAGCTGTTTGTGCTTGCGTCATTTCCGCAAAAGCTTTAATTCGCTGATCTTGATAGTTGCGTTCAGTCCCACTTAATTCTGCTTGCGCCGCGAGAATCGTCCGGTTCATTAATTCTGTTTGCGCCGCCAGTTGCAGATTAATTTCACTTAGTTGAGCATCAATTTGACTGAGTTGTAATTTACCTTTTTGAATACTACTTTGTTGCTGGCTTTTCTGATTTTGCAGTTGCGAATCATCAACATAGGCGATCGCTTGGCCTTGTTTAACTATCTGATTATCTTTCGCATCGATTTTCAGCACAGTTCCAGTAATAGCAGACTCAACAATTTTCAGTTCTCCTAAAGGTCGAATTGTTGCCGGAACTTTAACTGTGACATTGTATTTAAGAATCGAAGCTAAAGTTACTCCCAGCACAACAATACTGATCATTACGCTCCCAGCAACAGTAATCCATTTACCGATACTGGGGATAAATTCATTCACATCAAATATAGGGAGTTGTTCTGAATTCAGGTCACGAAAACTACTATCAGCATAGTTTGACTGAGTGCGTAATAAATTCACTATCTTGCACCTTGTTTTTGAGATTGATATATAAACTGAAGCTTGCATAAATAACTCGAAATTATTTATCTTTACCGTTAGGATGAACGATAAATAATTTTTTTAGTGATGCGCTTCATCATCTGATTGCCAATTTCAGATATGATAAACTAGCTATCTTTAGCAAGAAGTAAAAAAGAATATTTAGACAAAATTGTGTGTACCCCATAGCGAAAAAATAAGCAAATTGCCGATTTTAGCCGTAATGCGATCGCTCAGAGCAATTATTGCCTAAATTCCCTTAATAAAAAGCAGGCAACATCATCACAAATAATCCTTTATAATCAATTATGGGGGAGGAGAAAAGTGTGCCAAACAAGCACAACAATAACTTTTCTCATATCTCTAACGTGGGCAACGCGGAGAGAAAATAGAGGAGAATGCTCAGACTCATTCAAAGGCCTCACTTACCTTGAGCGAGCAATAAATATCTCCTCTCCCCTCTTCTTAATAAGGGCAAAACAATTGCCAAAATTACCTTTAGCACTATCAAAGCACTCATAATTACAAAGAGCGCAGAGATAGCTAATATCATAGAAATTATTCAGCGCAAAAATTGCCAGATCTCATATGTACCAGCAGCAAATACTTTTAGTCGTTGATTATGTAACTCGCTCAACAACTCTGAAACAAATATTGGATGTGACATGATTGTTAGCCTCATTTACGTTTGGTGGATTGACCACCTAAGTAACCAACTATAAGCACTGTTTGTCAGGAAATCATAAATCTATAGATAGAAATAAAAACAATAGTTTTACTACTCGCAGTAGATATAAAAAAATCTTTTATGTGTTCAACATATCCTAGTAGCCTGCAAGAAAAAATCGTACTTCCTGGTGAATAATTCCAGTTTTTGTCGTGAAGAGATTATTTATACAACAAACCTTAAATTATCGGGTGTATTGAAGCAAAACATAAGTCACCCAATTAAGTAGGGTTTGCTGAAAAAGTGATCTGTGAGGACAGGGAACAGGATAAGAAATAACAGAGGTATACTGAGTTTTTTTCTCCAAATCAAATATGATTCCTATATGTGAAGAAAAAGTAACTATGCTAAAATCCTCTTCACTTCTGCCTCCTGCTTCGATAAATATTCACTAAATTCTTTCTCAGTTTAGTTAGCTAACAATAGTTGCATTAATACAAAGGCCAGGCTGGCACTACCTAACGGAACAGTTAAATTATCAACACCCAAAAAGGAAATAGCCTCTAGACCAGTAGCTGCGATCGCTACAACCAATGATACCAGCCAAACTTGCCAGATATTTCCTTGCACACCTAGCAAAATTAAACTACTAACCACGTAGCTGGCTAAGGTCATCGTCAAAGAGCCTTCCCAGCTTTTACTTGCCCCAAAAACTTTATACTTATGTTTACCAACGCGTTGACCAACCAATGCAGCTAGACCATCTCCCCAAGTCATCGCCATAATACCTATCGCCGCATATTGGGGTTGTTGCAAATACCAGAACCACCCAACTAAAATACCAAAACTCACAGCATAAAAAAACGTTCCTAAGCTTTGGCGACCAACACTGTTAATTCCCGGTAAAATCGGCAATCGATAAGATAACAAAGTCACAATACTCGCTAAAATCGAAGCTGTAATGCCTACACTCGCCGGGATATCTAGCCACCAAGCTAACAAAATCACATTGCCAGTACCAATATGAACTATTTTCCTGACTATTTCGGAATCATCAGTAGCAACCCGACTTACCACCCATGAAACTAGAAGGATAAACAATACCCAAACTGCAACTATGGTAATTTGCAGCCACAAAGGGGGAATTGATGTTAAACCAAGGATCAGAGTTAACAAGGATGGTACACGCTAAAAATTTTTACCCTTGTTTCTAATTTATAAGATTTGGGCAACAGAAATGAAAATATTATTTATATGGCTAATTCGGGGTTACAGAATGTTTATCTCGCCGTTGTTTCCCCCAACTTGTCGCTTTCAGCCAACTTGTTCTATGTACGCTATCCAAGCAATTGAGCGGTTTGGAGTGGTACGCGGTGGCTGGATGGCAATTTGGCGCATCTTGCGTTGTCATCCATTTCACCCAGGCGGTTATGACCCAGTACCAGAAATCGCACCATCGGAAACAAAACAACAAGATTGTTGTAGTCACACTCAATTGAATTCTGAAAATGAAACTCAACCAAAACCGCGAAATCACTAAAAACCTTTTGCTGTCATCCGCAATCTCTACAGCCTTCCCACTTGAGCAGTGAATTGCTTGATGAGGAAAAAAGTGAAAAATAGCTTGATTTATCAACACTTGCGGATGAATAAAAATTGTACTTGCGTACTTTTACTTTCGTATTTGTTCAGTAATTATTCCTTTAAAAATCACTTTAAATAATTAACGTTGATGATTGTATTTCCAGTGTATATACATAAGTTTTGTAATTAGTTTTTATTAAATGCTTTCAATATAAAAAAGTGAACAAGTCTCTAAAATAAACTGGACACATTCATGGCTAATCCTTTACAAATGGATTCGTGATTCTAAAAAGGCAAGCTATGAAACACTCATTGTTCACTAAATTACTCGCTGCAACAACTTTAGTAACTGGTTTGTGGGTATCTGCTACACCAGCAAATGCGGTTAACATCCAAAGCAGAAATGAAGCCCCGTCCGATTTTAAAGATAATATCCAAGGCTTTAAAGATTTCGTTGGTAAAGAATCTCGTTACTTAGCACCTGAGACAATTGGAGCGCATAAAGTTGATTTATCTCAACTGACACTGAAATATGCTCACGATACTAAAGTATTCTTTATCGGTGAAACGGCTGGTGGTTATCGCAACCGTTTAGATTTTCAAGCAACTGATGGTGATAAAGTCACCACAGGAAAAATCTTTGGCGATACATCTTGTAGTACCAAAGACAGTGCTTTTCAAAATTTTAAAGAGTTTTGTGCAAATCCTAACGATGCTTTAGCTAATAAAACCCAACAAGACAGCCCATTAAATATTGGTGACTGGGTTAGCTTAGGTAAATTCCAAGCTGGTACTACACTTGATTTCCTATTACATTCTAATGATATCAATGGCGGTATCTCCGGCAAAAACAAACAAGGGCAAACTGTTAAAGGTGTGTTTGGCTTAAATGAAGCTACTAACCCAGATGGTTTGCAACACGTAATGACTTATGTGTACAAAAACTTCTTAGTTTTGGGTTATGAAGATTTATGGGGTGGCGGCGATAAAGATTATAATGATGTCGTTTTTGCCGTAGATATTGGTTCTAAAAATGCTGCTGCATTAACAGGTGTTAGTGTTCCAGAACCTTCCGCAACCTTAGCCTTAGTTGGTATCGGTGCAATTGGTGTACTCAAAACTCGTCGCCGTTCTCTGAAAAAAGCTAATAGCTAGTACAAAAAGGCTGAAGTATAAAGTCTGTTCGCCCTTGGCGTTCCCGAAGGGTAGTATGAAATGAAGTAACCCTTAGAGTCCGCTTTTCAGCAATTTATCATGGGTGCTTTATTTCCACCGACTTGTACTAGTAGAATTTCGGATTTTTAATAACTTGATTAGTCAGCTTTTGAAGCTTCAACTCTTCATTATCATTTTTCCACTTGATGCCTATATCAAGGGCGCATCTATCAATATAGATTTACAAGTTTACAATTTCACTACTCACTACTGTTTCAGGGTCACTAAATAAACTTTCTTTTCTGAGTGGTCAAAAAATACTGAATTTTTTGCGTACTTTTTCAAATATTTTCGTATCTGCCAGTATACAACTCAAGCGATCGCTTTCTCTTACTAGATTAAGCGATCGCTTATCACAGTATGAAGTAATTTTAGTCACTCCTGAAGTTAAGTCTGAGAAAATGGGTTTACCTTACCCTCTGCGTTTAAAGGTTATTCCCGATCCTGAACAGCAAGTATCAATTGAAAGTCTAATAGAAGCGACACTTAAATTGACGTTGCTCCATCATGGGGCATTGAAAGAACCTCGCTTACCAGTTCCATTATACGGTTCTGACAAAATAGCTTATAGGCGGTTACAAGGAATTGCTCCAGGTACAGTAGAAGGCGATCGCCAGTTTTGGCTATAGCCTCATATTAATAGTTGCGATATGAATTAAAATTTTTGGTGTTGCATAATAAAGGGATAAACTGTTCTATTACCTATTTCTTCCGTTCAAGAGTATTTGGTAAATCAAACAGGACTGCTGTTTTTATTCAAAAGGCTGCTTAACTTCCGCCAAATAAAGTTTGGGTACACAAGCAAGTGTTGGGATATCCGCGTATGCCAAGGCAGAAATTGTTCATAATAACGGTAAGAGATTCTTTGCAAAGAATAACCTTGTATAGCAAAATGCCAAGGTTTAATCGGCCCGATAAAATGCATAATTTTAATATCTACGTTAGATACACAGGGAAATAAAATTCCAGTTTCCGAAACTTTAGTGTAATGTGATGAACTTTTTTCTATTTCGGAGATAAATGTATTATAAATATCGGGTAGTTTTTCTTTAATGGCATTTCTCCAACAAATTATATTTAAAAATCCTTGATCGGGATTTTTAAAAGAATTCCATCCATACTCTGCTGTTAACGAGAGAAATTCTTGATGTAATTTACCATTACTCCAATATTCCATATCAAATAGAACTACGCCAGTATTAATACAATCTGTTGAGATAGGCACACCCTCCTTTTGCATAATAATTTCAGGATTCACATATTCAACTGATAAATTCCTGTCAAAACGCCTAGCTAATAAATGTCCATCCATTTCAAATAGAGGAGTTAAATCACCAAATATAAGTGTATCTCCATCAACATATAAAACTTTTTGATAGTGACTGAGGAGATGTACATAAAATATAAAATACACTCCTATCCCTAAATCTGTCCGCAAACCTAACTTTAGCTCTGCGGGATCAATAATGATGATTTCACAGCCTTTAAATAATTCCCGAACTGCTAATGAGTCGTCATCAATGATGACAGCAATCGGAATATGAGGATTAGAAATACGGCAGCTTTCAATGGTGATTCGCATTCCTTTGGCAGCGTAATCCCAATTGTGCTGAATACTCGCTGCCAAAAAAATACAGTATGGGGAGTTTGAACGAGATGGATTTGCTGCCGAGTATTGTTGTGCAATCATCAATTCCTGGTTGCCAATTTGATCAATTATTGGCTGACCAGTATTTCATACAAATCAACTTTTTTCAAGTTTACTTGTGACAAATCAACATTACTGAGATCAGCTTTGAAAAAGATGGTTTTTTTGAGACTGGCATAACTTAAGTCTGCTTTGTTCAAGTTGGCTCCAGTTAAGTTTACCGCATGAAGATTTGCTCCCGCTAAGTTAGCACCACTCAGGTTAGCGTAGCTCAAATCTGCATAACTTAAATCTGCACCACTGAGGTCAGCATTTTGTAAATCTGCTAAACGTAGGTCTGATTTCTGTAGAGAAGCTTTATGTAAGTCTACGTTACTCAGGTTAGCCCGAATTAGATTAGCGGCTTTTAGGTTTGTCCAAATTAAGTTAGCACCACTGAGATTAGTTCTCCACAGACATGATGCAGCCAAATTTGCTTCAATGAGGTTGGCTCCACTCAGGTTGGAATGAGATAGAGTCACGTTCACCAAACTAGCCCGATCTAAATTAATCCCAGCTAAACATACTTCACTAAGATTAACTGAGTGCAGGCAAATCTGAGTGAAATTTCTCTCTCCTGTCTGATAGCGTCTGAGAAGTTCATCAGCATCCATACAGCCTGCCTTCCAAATGATCATTTATGTAACTTGATGTAGTTGAAATTGGTCAATAACTGTACACCTGATCTGACTTTGCACTTAAAGTCTGAGGAAAAATGCTGGAATGCATTAATTCATCCTCTGTAAAGAAATATAACAAAAACGTTACAAAACTACAATATTTTCTCAGCTATAGGTTGATAGTTCCTATTTATAGGAGAGATAAGTAAGTCGGTGGCAAAGGCAGGAGGCAGGAGTGAAGAGGGTTTTAGCAGAGTTGATTTTTCTTCACATACTTTGGTTTGCCTGAGTCGTTCTACTTACAGCAGTCTGATTTGATTGGAGAAAAAATCTATGTAAAGGTTTAGGCTTCCCCCCTAGGAAGGATTTCTCGCAACGTAGCATTAATTGTCCGAGATTTCTATTTGAAGTTTGGCGAAATCTGGCAAGTGTCTTTATCGCAAACAGCGAATGGCTACTAATAGTCCTCTAGCTTTATTTAGCGTCTCTTCGTATTCTTTTTCTGGTTCAGAATCAGCTACCAAACCTGCACCAGCTTGAACACTGACGATGTTATCGCGTACTACCATAGTGCGAATAGCGATCGCACTATTTAATTGGCCTTCAAAATCGTAATAGCCATACACGCCAGAATACACCCCCCGGCGACTTGGTTCTAACTCGTTGATAATTTCCATTGCCCGAATCTTGGGTGCGCCGCTAACTGTCCCAGCGGGAAAACAAGCTTTGAGTAAATCCCAAGCAGTTTTATTTCGTGCTAATTTACCTACCACATTACTCACAATGTGCATCACATGAGAGTAACGTTCCACGACCATCAATTCATCCACGACAACACTACCGCTTTGGCAAACTCGCCCCAAATCGTTCCGTCCTAAGTCAACTAACATAACGTGTTCAGCAATTTCCTTGGGGTCTTGCAGTAAATCTTCGGCGAAGGCTGCATCTTCTTTGGTGGTTTTACCCCGTGGACGTGTGCCGGCAATAGGGCGGACTGTGGCGATAATGCCCTCATCGGGGTCACGTTCGGCTTTCACCATAACTTCGGGACTGGAACCGATAATCTGCCAATCCTGAAAGTTAAAATAAGCCATGTAAGGCGAAGGATTAATTTGCCGCAGCGAACGGTAAAGGGCAAAGGGGTCGCCTGTGTATTCTGTAGAGAGTCGCTGGGAAATAACAACTTGGAAGATATCACCAGCTTTGATGTAGTCTTTAGCCTTTTGGACGCTGGCGCAGAATTCTGGGCGGGTGAAGTTGCTGGTGTACTCTAATTCGGTGTTTTCTGCTTTTTGATTACCGGGAGGTGTCCATTCCAGGATTGTTTTTTGCGGCGACACTGGTAGAGATAACTTAGTGACCAGATTAGTCACGCGATCGCAGGCTGTTTGATACGCTGCTTGTAAATCTACATTCGGGTCACGTAAATCAGCATAAGCGATCGCCCAAATTTTCCGCTTTACTTGGTCAAAAATAATTAATTGGTCTATCTGCATCCATAACCCATCGGGGATGTTGCGCTCATCTTGGGGATGGACTGGGACACGCGGTTCGATCCAGTTAATCAATTCATAACCCCAAAAACCAAATAACCCCCCAATTCCTGGCGGTAGTTGGGGTAACTTGATAGGTTGATAAGGCTCAAGACATTGGGCTAAGGCTGTAAAAGGATCACCAGCAAACACAACTTGTGAACCATCACGGTGTGTCTGGGTGGTTGTTTCGCCTCTGGCTTCCAACACCCATAGCGGATCGCACCCGACGAAACTGTAGCGTCCGATTTTTTCACCGCCTTCCACCGATTCCAACAAAAAGCTGTAGGGCTGTCCAGCACAAACTTTGTACCATGCAGAGACTGGTGTATCTAAATCTGCTACCCATTCTTGATACACCGGGACAAAGTTACCTTGAGAAGCTAATTGAGCAAAATCAGAGAAATCGGGAAAAATCATAAGCTGTTATGGAATGGACGATTAGGGACTGGGCAGGATAAAGAGTTCCGCATCAAGGCTAAGGCATGAAATTAATTTCATACTTTACACTTCACACTTCATACTTTTTCTTACCCAGTCCCCTGGAACCTGTACCTATTTTCTAGGCATCATAGGTTTGTTTACCGCTGAACTTGAGTGCTGAGGGTTCGGGATTTTGGCCAATGCGACGGGGTACATGACGTACTTTCTCACGGCCTGGGTTAACTTTTTCAGGGAAGACACCATCTGCTGGGTGAATGAAGGTGGTTTCTCCGTTAGGCAAAATCCGGTAGATCTTGTAGTCTGTGATTTTGAACTTGCGGAGTTGACCGCCCAAAGCAATGCCGTATTCTTTACGAGCTAAGTACAGCAAGTTTTCGCCTTGGTTCATGGTAGCAGCGCCACCTGTAGGTAATTCAAACACCTGTGCCTTGGGGCTTGTCCAAGTGATAGCGTACTTTTCTTCCTCTTTTGCTTTGGTGAGCAAGCCGCCAGTACTACCAGCGAACAGTGGGGTTTTTCCAGAAAGTGTTTCTGCCATAGAGCATTCTCTCAAGGTTTTTAGGGCATCGTAACACCGCCATTACGATCATATTGCGATCGCGTTATAGTCTGTAACAGTTGTTTGTCATTCGTCATTGGTTATTTGTTATTTTTCATGACAAAGGACAAATGACTATTGACTAATGACTATTTACTCTTCACCTTTATCCGCTTCTCTTCCTGGCTACCCAAAACGATAGGAATGGTGAAATGAAACTGGCTACCTTGGTCTTTACCTGTGGACTCTGCCCAAATTTCCCCACCCCAACCATTGACAATTTGCCGACAAATTGCTAGACCCAAACCTGTGCCGCCCGCGGTACGCCGTAGCGCCCCTTCTTCTTGATAAAAGCGGTCAAATACTACTTCCAAACGATTTGGCTCAATACCACGCCCTGTATCCGCCACAGTGACTTCCACCATCTGAGTGGCATTTTGGATGGCATAAAGGGAAATTTCCCCCTCAGATGGCGTAAATTTGCAGGCGTTGTCGATGAGTTTTGCCAATACTTCCACTAGCCAATCACCATCGGCTTTGACTAAGGGCAGGTTATCGGGAATTTCCGCCGTGATCTTGGGAGGATTTTCCATTGTGGGGCGGGTACGAATGCGGCTGAGTGCTAAATCCACACACTCTTGTAAAGTGAGTGATTCGGGATGCCATTCCACACGGCCGCTTTCTAAGTTAGAAAGGGTGAGAAAATCCTGGACGAGTTTCCGCATCCGTTCGGAATCGGTCAGAGCTGTATTTAACATTACCTGCTGTAATTCCAAAGGCATATCTGGTTCACTGGCGAGGCTTTCTAAGCACACTTGAATGGTAGATAAGGGGGTACGCAGTTCATGTCCGGTAATGGCGATTAAGTTGCTGCGGGTACGATCAAGGGCTTCTAGTTGTTGGTTGAGTTCTTCGAGGTTGGCGTAGGCTTCAGCTTGAATTAAGGCGGCTCCGATTTGGGTGGCGATCGCTTTGACCAAATCAAATTCCCCTGCTTGCCACTGGTGGGGTGGTACGCTGCAATAGTGTAATTCCACAATCCCTAGCAGTCGTCCCTGAGATAACACTGGTTCCATCAACCAAGAACGAATACTAAATTTTTTGGCAATTAAGGAAAGGGCTGTGGAATTACTGATCCGCAAGTCGTTCAGGGTGTCAGCCACACAAACCCCTTCACCTTGCTGCACAACTTCCTGAAATAACAGATTATTATCTAAATCCCAGGTTTGCCCGTACACAGATAAAACACCAGCCGTCAAAAATTCATGTTCAATTGTTGCTTGAGCTTCTGTAGCTTGAGCGCGGTAAATTAAACAACGACTTGCCCCTAAGTGTTGCCCTAATTCTTGGGCAGCGATTTGCAGAACTTCATGGGGGTCAAGCGATCGCCGAATTGCCGTACTAATAGAATTGACCAAACGTTCTTTGCGGGCTTGGGCAATAATTGAGCGATAAGCTTTGTGCAATTTATACTGACTAGCTTGCAAATAAGTCACCAACCGCTGCACAAAGGGATCGGTATCAATATCACAAGCAAATTCGGTTTGTCCGATTTGCGAATAAGTTCTTGGCTCACCAATGCCAAATCGTTGGCGTGCCTCCTTGACTTTGCTGGCTAAGTCTGGTCGATAAACTATAATCCTGTCTAATAACAATTGTGCCGCTTTAATGCTGACTCCCCGCTCGGATGTCCAAACCCCCTCAAACCTGCGTGCTGTGTCTATGTCGAGGCCAGAACTAAACTCTGGTAGTTGCTGATTTTTGGCAATAGAGCCGAGGTTTTCTCGACACACTAAGCAAGTAGCATAATTATCAGCAATCACTACTAAGTGCCACTCTTGAGTTAAAGCGTCATCAGCTTCAAAGGCAACTTTCTCATAGTATTCTGAGCTATTGGCAAAGTCCGTTTCTGGTGCAGATAAAACGTATATTTGATTACTGCGCTGCGCCAACCTTTGATAGCGATGAGCTTCTTGACGATAAAATCGCTCTCGTTGAAAGCTGGCAATTACCAAAGGCCTGTCTAAAGTCGCCGCCAAAACCTGATCTTCCATCGCGTGGGAGAGGGCGGTTAGTGAAGCTTTGAAATATAGCTGGGGCCGCAGATAAGGAATGAACTGTAGCAGATCACTCAGCACGGAAGTCGAAATGCTCATGAATATTGTTTAAGGAGCCACTTTCACAGAAAAAATCCACGTCACAGCTGCATTGTACAAATTACAATGAACTCTCAAGCTAGGCAGGCAGTTGCATTATGTAAAGAATCCTAAACTGCGCTATTAAAAGGCAGTAGCAGTGATTTGCTTCCACTCAATGCTGCTAACTTGTGGACATCGGGACGTTTTAAATCATAAGCTACTACGCTCAATATACATTCTCGAAGGAGTTTAATGCACAAAAATAACTAGTATTTACCAGCATCGCTTACAGGAGATGGTTGTCATTTTTTCCTGGTAAGAGTTTTGGACATATAGACCTTTTGTAATATAGTTCGGTTGATTACCAGCGTACGTCCTAGATGAAAAATAAGACTAGTATCAAATAAGCAAAAGTAGTATTCTTCTGAGAAGATGCTCAAAAAAGATTTTTGGTTCTGATTTGTAATATGTAGCACAGATGTTTATCTCAGTAGATAGCTAAAACCTATATTTATTCTCAGATTAACCTAAGTCAAAAAAGTAAAATTATACCTTGCCAGCTTGCCAGACTTTTAAGACAACCTCTGAAATATGGGAAGTAAGAGACTCTTCGGGAATTTTGAGACTATTAGTTGAAGTCTTATCCATAAACCGAGAATTTATTATGCCTACTACATCTGATATACAAATCACGCTTGATCTGAGAAACCCTCAGTTAGATGACGAAGCATTGGAAAAGTTAACCCAAAGCCTTCGGCGCGAAATGCTTGACTTGGAAGAAGTAAAAGACGTTAAAAGTATTCTCGATCCTAACCCACCAGCAGGTAACAAAGCCTTTGGTGCAGCTATAGTCGGGTTGCTAACAGCTGAGGTGAATGCACAAAATATCAAGAATCTGTTTGGATTTTTAAGCGATCGCCTGCGTGGTAAAGCGATCACAATGGAAGTTGAAGCCAACGGCAAGAAACTCAAAGTCACAGCAAGCAGCCAGCAAGAACTGTTAGCAGCAATTCAGGCAGCCCAACAATTTATAGAATCCACATAAGAGGTCAAAAATGGCTAAGATGGCGCTTGCGATCGGGGTCAGTGATTACGAGCCGGGTTTGACCCCATTGCCTGGAGCTACCAGAGACGTAGAGGCGATCCAGAGAGTATTACAGCACCCTGATATGGGTGGATTTGATGATGTTAAAACGTTGTTAAATCCTGAGCCACTAGTGATGCAGGAAGCAATTGAAACATTGTTTTCGGGTCGTACAAAAGATGACTTGGTGCTGCTGTTTTTCTCTGGTCATGGGGTCAAAGATGACAACGGCAAGCTCCACCTTGCTACTCGTATTACTCGTAAAACCCACCAGGGAGAACTAATCCGAGCAACAGCGGTTCCAGCCAGTTTTTTACAAGACATCATGAGCAATAGCCGCTCTAGGCGACAAGTTGTAATTCTCGATTGTTGCTTTAGTGGAGCATTTGCCGAAGGTTGGTTAGCTAAGGATGACGGTTCTGTAGATGTTAAAAAACAACTGGGAGGGGAAGGAAGGGCTGTCCTCACATCTTCAACTTCCACCCAGTATTCCTTTGAACAGGAAGGATCAGACCTTTCGACTTACACTCATTATCTAGTCGAGGGGATTGAAACTGGAGCAGCAGACCTCGATAGCGATGGTGTAGTTTCAATTGATGAATTACATGAGTATGCCAAAGGGAAAGTCCAAGAAGCTGCGCCAGCAATGAAACCAGAAATCTATGCTGTCAAAGAAGGCTACAAGATCCATCTTGCTCAAGCACCCACCGAAGATCCCAAGTTAAGGTATCGCAAAGAAGTTGAGCATTTTGCCATTCGTGGCATGATTTCTGTTGTAGGACGTAATGCCTTAGATGCACTACGAGATGCACTGGGACTTAAACCTGAAGTTGCTGCGGTAATTGAAGATGAGGTGCTTAAACCTTACCAGGAGTACCAGAAAAAATTGCAGCGTTATGAGCAAGTTTTAGTTGAGGCTATTCAGCGTGAGCATTCTCTTAGTAGCGACACTCAGAACGAATTAAAACGCTTGCAGCGAGTTTTAAACCTCAGAGATGAAGACATTGCTCAAATTGAGGCTCAATTTATTTCCCAGAAAAAAGCAATTAAACCTTCAGGTGTGCCTGGGATAGCGATTCAGGCTCAAGCCCACTTCCACAATCAACTAGATGAATCAAAATCTGAATCATGGTTTACAAATATTGGCAACGTTAAAATCTATTGGTTTGTATGTGGAGCAGCTGTTTTAGTTGGGGTAGCAGGGTTTCTAATCTATACGCAAACAACGTGGATTAACCCGAAATACGCTTTATTACAAAGCCTGCTACAAGAGGGGAAATTCAACGAAGCTGATGATGAAACTGCTCGAATAATGGAGAAAGTAGCTGGTAAACAGCGAGAAGAATATCTTAAAGAAAAAGACTTTGAAAAATTGCCTTGCCCTGATTTAGTCAATATCGACAAACTCTGGATGAAAAATAGTCAAGATCAATTCGGATTTAGCGTACAGAGGCGCATTTGGCAATCCAGTGATGTGAATAATAACTTACAAAAGTTCGCTGTTCGTGTTGGGTGGGCGTATTTAAAGGAAGACGGTTCTTTTATTTATATTATCCCTAATAAGAATATACCCTTTAAACTTAGTAACCCACCAGGGCAACTTCCGTGGGCAGTGACCCTTAATGGTGGCAATCACGAGACGCGCAAGTCTTATATGTCAAGAATTATATATTGTATTCCAAATCGTTAGTTGAGCAGCAATTATCATTATAAAAAATCAAGGGGGCGATCGCCGACTACAATCAAGCCCCCAAACTCAACCCCGATTATGCCGAAGCCTACAACATATAGTGGGTTAGCCAAGTCTAAATTAGGAGACAATCAAGGGGCGGATCAATTCAATCGTCTATGAAAAATACACTATTTTTCAGTTATCGCGGCGGGCTTGCGTACCACGATGCTAAAAGTACTCAGCAGTTTTCCAAGGTCTATCTTAGAAAATAGAAGATAAAACTAGTAAAAGCAGAATATACACCAGGGCTGATGTAACCAGAGATGAAAATCCTTTATTCTCAGCCTTGACTTTAAACTTAAACAATATAAATTTATAAAGATTTGTTATGTAAATTTTGTCAAAATAAGTTTTCCATAACATCTTTTTTTTGCGGTTCTGAGCAGTATTCTTTCAGCTTGGAATTTGGGGCTGTTAAGTTACTCCAACTACGAACATATAGACCTGTAAACGGAACTTTGGCGAATGACACCAGATTTGCTCATCACCCAAGATAAAATTTCCCTGGATGGAAAGACTTTTATCCCAGCAGAACAATTACCTATACCAGAGTGGCCTTGTGTTGTGAGTGAAAGACCACAACCAACTATGACGGTAAAAGATGATGATTTATTTCTCGTGACAGATACGATAGGGAACATTTCTGGCTGTTCTCTGAATGAAGGCAACCCCAGTATGGGATTGTTTTGTGGTGATACGCGATTTCTCAACCGTCTGGAATTACAAATTGATGGGCGATCGCCTGTACTCCTGGGTAGCACTGCGGAAAAAGGATTTTCTCTTTCTGTTTTGTGTACTAACCCCAAAATTGACGATCGCCTCAAAGCTGAAAATATCGGTATTCGCCGCGAAATTGTCCTCAATGGCGCACTATTTGAAGAAATCGAAGTATCTAACTACAGTACCACTACTGTCAGTTTTGAACTTAGTCTTAGCTTTGATGCGGATTTTGTCGATTTGTTTGAAGTGCGCGGTTATGACCGACCTCAACGAGGTAAACTTTTACGTCTCATAGAACCTACACCCTCAGCCGGAACCACTTTGAATGGTGATGCGGTGGTTGTATCGCCTTACTTTGGTGAGGCACATAAAGAAGAATTCTTAACATTAGCCTATCAAGGTCTGGATGGCTTAGTGATGGAGTCGCGTATCCAATTCCAGCATTGCCTACCAGATTACTTTAAAGGTTACACAGCCGTATGGCAGCTAGAGTTAGCAACTCACGAAACTCTCAAAATCGGCTATCGCATCAATTTGTTAACCAACAATACCTCTAGTTCTACCGTTAGTGCAGCTTTTACCCTCGGACAAGCCAAAGCCGCAGAATTGATGGAAGAACAAAATTGGGTGCAACAAATTACCCGCATTAGTTCAGACAAAACTATCCTCAATCATGTCATTGACCGTGCTGAACAAGATCTGTACTTGTTACGCCAGTCCTTTGGCAAGTACAAGACGGTATCCGCTGGCGTACCTTGGTTTTCAACGCTGTTTGGTCGAGATTCCCTGATTACGGCTTCCCAAACATTAATCTTAAACTCGCAAATTGCTAAAGAAACCTTGATGCTATTGGCAGCATACCAAGGTAAAACTGAGGATGAATGGCGCGAAGAAGAACCAGGTAAGATTCTCCACGAATTACGTTTGGGGGAAATGGCTCGTTGTCAAGAAATTCCCCATACGCCTTATTACGGTACAGTTGACGCTACGCCGCTGTGGTTGATGCTCTATGGCGAATACTACATTTGGACTAATGACCACGAAACTTTAGAACATTTGTGGCCAAATGCTATAGCTGCAATGGAGTGGATTGATCGTCATCTGCAAGCAACTGGCTATCTGAGTTACTATCGCACATCTCAACGGGGTTTAACTAACCAAGGTTGGAAGGACTCAGGCGATTGTATTGTTGATCGGAAGGGAGATTTGGCTAACGGGCCAATTGCTCTATGTGAAGTCCAAGCTTACGTTTATTCGGCTAAAATTCGCCTAGCGGAAATTGCCAGAATGAAGAAGCGGCTGGATTTAGCTGACCGTTGGCAAGAAGAAGCCAGAAATCTTAAGGTGAGGTTTAATCGTGACTTTTGGATAGAAGACCAAGATTTTTGTGCTTTAGCTTTAGATGGCGAGGGTAAACAGGTAGATAGTGTGACATCTAACCCTGGTCATTGTTTGCAGTTGGGTATCTTTACCCCGGAAAAAGCTTACAGTGTGGCTGAAAGGTTACGCGCACCGGATATGTTTAATGGTTGGGGGATTCGGACTTTAAGCAGTTTGTCTCCGGCTTATAATCCAATGGGTTATCACATTGGTTCAGTGTGGCCCCATGATAATTCTTTGATTGCGACAGGTTTGCGATCGCTCGGTTTAATTGATCAAGCCTTGGAACTTTTCCAAGGTTTGATCGACATGACGAGTACACAGCCTTACCAACGTCCACCAGAACTTTTTTGCGGCTACGAACGCAATGGTGACAATGCCCCTGTACAATATCCTGTTGCTTGTACACCGCAAGCTTGGGCTACTGGTAGCGTATTTCAACTGCTGCAAATGATCGTTAATTTAGTCCCAGACGCACAAAATAACTGCCTACGAATTATCGACCCCGCTTTACCAGAGTCGATTAATCAGCTGTCATTTCACAATTTACGAGTTGGCACCACAATTCTAGATTTAGAATTTGAGCGTTCTGGTAATACTACTGCCTGTCGCGTAGCTAAAAAACGCGGTAATCTTCGCGTAGTTATTGAAGCGTAATCTTTAACTATCAAGTCTCAATAGGGCTAGAAGTTAGAGATTGGGGGCTAGAACTCAACATTTAATACTTGTCTGTTGCTTTATATATAATGTCTAGCTTCTAGCCCCTATGACCTATTTTTCATGATTTTCACTTTTTTGTCCTGGAGAAGCTTCGTAAATAGCATCTAATTGCTGTCTAGCATCTTCAACGTTAATTGAGCGCATAACTAAGAGGGGTTCTTTAATAATATTGCCAGCACTATCTAACAATTCTGGATGGGGGACTGATTTTCTGGCTGACAGATAACCTTGATTACCCATTGCAGAAGATCTGGCTGGATAATTTCGTTCTCGATCAAAACTAAACATGACTAGATTACGAATTAAATTAGCCACGGCGATACAAGCAAGAATCGTAAAAGCAAGAATGTAAAGTAGGTGCAACATAATATGGGTTTCCTCCAGGGGCAGCAAGTTTAAAAATCTTATACTGAAAAACTTCGCTGATGTTGGGAATCTCAGCGGGTGTAAATGTTTAACGCACTTTTAATGCGCCTATATTATTAATATGGAAAAATTTGTCAAAGGCTATTCAACTTACGGTAGCATAGGATACATTATTTGTTAATAAAAAATTTATTAAGGATTTTAAAGTATCTATGCGAATCATGTCATATACCGGTAGTGTCAATTAGTCGGTACATTTTAATTTTCTCTTTCTTGGTGGAAGCGCATAGCTACCTTCCAGCATTCTGTAACCAGTTGATGCCAAGGCTTTAGAGTTGTCATATCAATTCCGACTTGTTGATTAGTGGCTGTAAATAGCATCTTTGCTGTATTTAACTCTGCTTGTGCTTGCTTGACTCGTAACAGCAGGTCAGATTTTTCTTGATGACTCATAAATGAGAGTTGCTCAGTTTCCAAAAGGTTGCGTGATCGCGTAAACCAATATTCAAAGTCTTGTAACAAAGGCTCTAAGACGGTTTTTAGCAACTCAGTCCCTGGTAAATTTGAGTCTTGCATAGATCTGAAGGATACTTCTATTTTTCTGATTAATATTAACGTTTTTTACAAAACTTAACATTATTATATGCTACGTCCTCAGAAAGATAGTTAAATAAATCTGTCGTAGTAGTTACAAAATTTAAATTTCCGCAATCAAGACATAATACCTTTGCCCCATAAAATTAAGGCTCAAGACTGTAGACAAGAGAAAACACTGTCGGCAAGCTAAGATCAAGTTTCAGACTTCATGCAATGCTAGAGTGCATCCAGTGCAGTTAAAAGTCTGTCAAGCTGAAAGATAACCCTATGTTATATTTGGGTAATA
The DNA here is from genome assembly GCF_015207705.1 of Nostoc sp. LEGE 06077. Taxonomy (GTDB): domain Bacteria; phylum Cyanobacteriota; class Cyanobacteriia; order Cyanobacteriales; family Nostocaceae; genus Nostoc_B. The sequence goes on along the minus strand of NZ_JADEWI010000001.1, from coordinate 269,262 downwards.
TTTTCAGCATTTTAACTAATAAATTACTTTTTGCAATCACTTCGCCAATGGTTCAGCAGCCAATGTCGCCTAATCAAGATCTGCATCAAGCAGAAAAACCAGAAAAAATTAATTTACCCCGTACCAGCGAATCAGAGAACTTAAAAAAGATTCGCCACACAACTTCTCATGTGATGGCAATGGCAGTGCAGAAGCTGTTTCCCAAGGCGCAAGTTACAATCGGCCCCTGGATAGAAAATGGATTTTACTACGACTTCGACAGTCCAGAGCCATTTACTGACAAAGACCTCAAAGCCATCCAAAAAGAGATGGCTAAGATTATTAATCGCAAATTGCCAGTAACAAGAGAAGAAGTCAGCCGGGAAGAAGCCGAACGCCGGATTAAGGCAATCAACGAGCCTTATAAATTAGAAATTCTGGCAGACCTGAAAGAACCCATTACTATTTATCACTTGGGTGATCAATGGTGGGATTTGTGCGCCGGGCCTCACGTTGAAAATACTCAAGATTTGAACCCGAAAGCCATAGATTTAGAAAGCGTTGCGGGTGCTTATTGGCGTGGTGATGAAACCAAAGCGCAGTTACAGCGTATTTACGGTACTGCTTGGGAAACTCCCGAACAACTAGCAGAGTACAAGCGCCGCAAAGAAGAAGCACTGCGCCGTGACCACCGTAAACTCGGAAAAGAACTCGGATTATTCATCTTTTCTGACCAAGTGGGGCCGGGTTTACCTTTGTGGACTCCCAAAGGTACTGTATTGCGGAGTATCTTAGAAGACTTTCTCAAACAAGAACAGCTAAAGCGTGGTTATTTACCTGTTGTAACTCCGCATATTGCTAGGGTGGATTTATTTAAAACTTCCGGTCACTGGCAAAAATATAAGGAAGATATGTTCCCCTTAATGGCAGAGGATGAAGCCGCAGCCGCACTTGAGCAAGGCTTTGTCATGAAGCCGATGAACTGTCCCTTCCACATCCAAATATATAAGAGTGAATTGCGTTCTTATCGAGAACTACCGATGCGGTTGGCAGAATTCGGCACTGTTTACCGCTACGAACAATCAGGGGAATTAGGCGGTTTAACCAGAGTGCGCGGCTTTACGGTGGATGACTCTCACTTGTTTGTCACCCCAGAACAGCTAGACGCAGAATTCCTCAGCGTAGTGGATTTGATTTTATCGGTATTCAATAAACTGCAACTGAAGAACTTCAAAGCTAGACTTAGTTTCCGTGACCCTGCAAGTGATAAATATATCGGTTCCGATGAAGCTTGGGAAAAAGCTCAAGGTGCGATTCGCCGCGCCGTGGAACAATTAGGAATGGATCACTTTGAAGGTATTGGCGAAGCGGCATTTTATGGGCCAAAACTCGACTTTATCTTCCAAGATGCGTTGGAAAGAGAATGGCAATTAGGTACTGTGCAAGTTGACTATAACTTACCAGAACGCTTTGATTTAGAGTATGTCTCTGAAGATGGTTCGCGCAAGCGTCCGGTAATGATTCACCGCGCGCCTTTTGGTTCCTTAGAACGGCTGATTGGCATATTAATTGAAGAGTATGCGGGTGATTTCCCCTTGTGGTTAGCACCTGTGCAAATTCGCTTGCTATCTGTAAGTGATGCACAGCTAGACTTTGCGAAAGCTGTAGTAGCAAAAATGCTGACCTTGGGTATCCGTGCAGAAGTTGACACCAGTGGCGATCGCTTGGGTAAATTAATCCGCAACGCCGAGAAAGATAAAATACCTGTAATGGCAGTGGTAGGTGCAAAGGAAGTTGAAACCAACTCTTTAAGCATTCGTACCCGCGCTTCTGGGGAATTAGGCGCAGTTTCTGTAGATGAAGTGGTACAGAAATTGAAAGATGCGATCGCTAATTTCGATAACTTCTAGCAACAAGTAGGCTGGGCAATTTACCCAGCCTACAGCAACTTATCCGAATTAGGCATTGCTAAATAGAAGTATTAAATTAACAAATGCCCTAAATTAAACTCTTACTCTCTGCGTCTTTGCTCCTCTGCGTGAAATAAACTTCATCTTCGGATTCAGTAACGTCACGAGTTACCAAATGGATCAAAATGTTGATTCAAATATTTTATGATTCTGAATTGTCCACTAATTCACTCGGCTCACCTGGATAAAAGCGATCATCCAAAATTTCAGCTAAGGTATAAAGACAAGTAGGAGGAAATGTCTGTTCTGGTAAATTGGTTTCTCCCATCGCCAAGTCCCTAGCATTTTCATACGCTTCTTGTAGTGCATCATCAAGATAAGGTTTAAGACTGGGGTTGTCTTTCAGTAGTCTTAATATGTCTCGGCGCTGGATGCGAAGTGTTGCCAACCAGCTACGACTACGATTTTGAGGTTGATATTCCCATTTCAGCAACTGTCCAATTAGCACACTTAAATGATTGCGAAGTTCCTGCCGTTGCTGCTTACCCAAAGACTCGATCTCCTCAATCAGGTTTGGCAGGTCGATTTGATTCCATTGTTTGCTGCGGAGTAACATTGCCTGTTCTTGTGTCCAAGCATAAAAATCTGTTTCGTAGAGATTTAGTCCAGCCATTGGAGTTTTTGCCGTTTTTGGGTTGGCTTCAGGTATTTGCATTGATATCTAATAAGTAACAACTACCACTCATCCCGCAACACTTTTTGTATTGCTAGTGCATCTCCCTGCCAAACTAATTTACCAGCAATATTAGAAAAATCATAATTAGATTTCTTCGTGCTGTCTGATGTAACCGGACTCAGCAAAATCACAATATTTACTTTGCCTGGCAATAGCTGTGTTGGAATTTCAAGATGCAAATGCTCAGAAGCATCAACAGTTGTCGTTAGTTGCAGAACTTCCATATAGCCCCTATTTGACCCCCATATAGCCCCCATTTGTCCCCCAAATGAGGTTGAGCAATGAACAAATCAACCAGTTACATGGGATGCTGGTTGATCGGTTAGGTGAGTATTTGCAGATGTCTGTTATTTCTTCTGTTACGGTTAAGGTTCCCGCTACAACTGCTAATTTGGGGCCTGGTTTTGATTGCATTGGTGCAGCGTTGACGCTTTGTAACCAGTTTAAGTTTACACGCCTAGATGAAGGTGGTTTAACAATTCATGTCACAGGTGCAGAAGCCGAACGAGTGCAAACTGATGAGAGTAATTTACTTTATCAGGCATTTTTGAAGTTATATCAATATATAGATCAGACACCGCCGCCTGTGAAAATTGAGATTGGTTTGGGTGTTCCATTGGCGCGGGGTTTGGGTAGTTCAGCGACAGCCATTGTTGGTGGTTTGGTGGCGGCGAATCAACTTACGGGTGAACCTCTATCTCAGGTGCAGGTGATGGAGTTGGCGATCGCAATGGAAGGACATCCTGATAATGTAGTTCCAGCATTAATTGGCGGATGTCGTCTGGCGGCTACTAGTGATGCTGGTTGGGAAATTTGTGATGTGCCTTGGCATGAGAGTATAGTTCCAGTGGTGGCGATTCCCGATTTTGAACTCTCCACCTCGGAAGCACGGCGGGTTTTACCAACTGAATTTAGTCGCGCAGATGCAATTTTTAATACTGCCCATTTAGGTTTATTGTTACGCGGTTTAGAAACTGGTAAGGGAGAATGGTTAAGGGCGGCTTTACAAGATAAGTTGCATCAACCTTACCGTAAAGCTTTGATTCCTGGTTACGATGCGGTGAATACGGCGGCGGTGGCGGCTGGTGCATTCGGGATGGTGATTAGTGGTGCGGGGCCGACGCTTTTGGCTTTAGCCGATGTTGCACATTCCTCAGATGTAGAGTTGGCAATGGCTTCAGCCTGGAAAGCGGCAGGTATTGATGCAGTTGTGCGATCGCTTGCTTTAGACACCCAAGGCGCAACAATTTTATGAAGGAGGCAGAGGGAGAAGTATAATCTTTAACTCAGCACTCAAAACTCAGCACGGGCTAAACGCCCCGCTACCGCTAACAGCACTTTACACTTTAACTATGGATCAGATTCATTCCGAGATAGTATCACTCAAGTCTCACATTCAAGTTCTTCAGCAAGAACGCGCTGCTCTGACTATTATTAATGAAATATCGGGCGATAATACACCTTCAGCAATGATTGAGGCTTATCGCCGCCAAGCTAGAGAAAATGCTCAACTGTCAGTGGAACTCAAAGGTATCGATGATGCGATCGCTGCTTTGACAAACCAGCTACATCACAAACAAGCCCAATTAACTCGTTGGCAAGTTGAGTCAAAAGAACTCACCATACACCAGCAACTAGAAGAAGCGAAAAAAGTGGCACAGGTTCACGCCGAACGCATTAACGAACTGGCTGCGGAACTAACAAGTGAAATCCGCCAGTTGAAATCTTCGGCTGATTACCTCAGTCCTTTATATTGGCAGGTTTATTACAAGCCCTTTATTACCGGATTCAAGACGATCTCAGTTCCCTATGTCCGTTCTGATGGGGAAGTTTGGACAATTGTCAACCGCATCGTTTAGAGGTTAACCCAAAATCTTCAGGGTAAAATACCTGCTTAGACCTACTTTTAGTTAAGGAATGTAACGGTGGCTGATGCCGCCGTTTTTGTTGACGTTACAAAAATTTATACCTAGAATGGACTTGCCATGAAATTGGATAAGTATTTATTCCTGTTTATGGTCAAAATTGCAGAATTAATGAGTATAGATACTCATCAATAATTAAAATTTAGTTTTCTGGAGATAAATAACGTTTACAAAAGTAACGATTCCTTAATATAATGTAATTAAAAGCGAAAACAAAAAACGATTGTCAGAAGTGATGAATGCAATTGATTTTCCCTGGCTAACTGCCATAATTGCCTTGCCGTTAGTGGCTGCCTTAGCCATACCCATAATTCCAGACAAAGAAGGAAAAACAGTCCGCTGGTATGGTTTAGGAGTTGCGATCGCGGATTTTGCCTTAATGATTTATGCCTTCTGGCACAACTATGATTTTCAAAGCTCAACTTACCAATTTGTCGAAAAATACTCTTGGATTCCCCAAATCGGTTTAAATTGGTCTGTAGCAGTTGATGGCTTATCGATGCCCCTCATCTTGTTAACAGGCTTAATCAACACACTAGCAGTCTTCGCGGCTTGGAAAGTTACCAACAAGCCGCGATTGTTTTATGGGTTGATGTTGGTAATGTATAGCGCTCAGTTGGGTGTGTTTCTTGCCCAAGACTTGCTATTGTTCTTCCTGATGTGGGAAATCGAGCTAGTTCCTGTATACTTGCTAATTTCCATCTGGGGTGGCGCAAAGCGTCGTTACGCTGCTACCAAGTTTATTCTTTATACTGCTGCTGCCTCAATATTTATTCTTGTAGCTGGTTTTGCGATGGCATTCTACGGAGATACCGTCACCTTCGACATGGCATCTCTAGGAATGAAACAATATCCTAAAGCCTTGGAATTATTAGTTTACGCTGGTTTCTTGATTGCCTTCGGTGTGAAGTTGCCAATCTTCCCCTTACACACTTGGCTACCGGATGCTCACGGTGAAGCATCTGCACCAGGTTCCATGATTTTGGCTGGTGTGTTGTTGAAGATGGGTGGTTATGCCTTAATTCGCTTCAACATTGAAATGTTGCCTAATGCTCATGTTTACTTCGCTCCAGTTTTAGCAATCTTAGGTGTAGTCAATATTGTTTACGGTGCTTGTTGCGCCTTTGCTCAAACCAACCTCAAACGCCGCTTGGCTTACTCTTCAATTGCTCACATGGGGTTTGTGCTGATTGGTTTAGCTTCCTACACAGAGATTGGAATTAGTGGAGCCATGTTACAGATGGTTTCCCACGGTTTGATTGCTGCTAGTTTATTCTTCTTGTCTGGGGTAACTTACGAACGCACCCACACCTTAATGATGGATAAAATGGGTGGCATTGGTAAGGTAATGCCTAGAACCTTCGCGCTGTATACTGCTGGTGCAATGGCTTCTCTCGCTTTACCCGGAATGAGTGGCTTTGTCGGCGAATTGATGGTGTTCCTCGGTATCGCTACCAGTGATGTTTACAGTTCCAGCTTCAAGATTGTAGTTGTGCTACTGTCAGCAGTCGGCGTGATTTTGACACCGATTTACTTACTGTCCATGCTGCGCCAAGTGTTCTACGGTAAGCAAAGTGAAGAACTACATCTAGATGCTGTAGTGGCTGATGTTAAACCTCGTGAATTGTTCATCACCGCTTGTTTACTACTTCCCATCATCGGTATCGGGTTCTATCCCAAACTAGTAACGCAGACTTATGATGTGAAAACAGTAGAAGTAGCTACTCACGCGCGTCAAGTCCTACCAGTTGTGGCTCGTCAACAGCCAACAAGTTTGTACTCGCAAATTTTTACCGCGCCAACCTTGGCTAATGCTTCAGTTGAAAATTTAGTTAATATTTCAAAGTAAGATTACATCCTAATTAGGGTGCTAAAAATAAATTCTAATCAGAGGGGAATATGGGGGTGATTATAAAATCACCCCTTAAATTTTGGGTTGATATAGCAGGGAACAGGTGAAAAATTTTCATGTTCAACACATCCCGCCTAGAACTAAAGTTCCAGGCTCATAGCCAAAGTCCACAAAGCGTGGACTGGAAGATATTTTTAGTTGAGTCATCTGAAGATGACTATTTTGAGAGGATGAATATAAGAAAAACGGCGTTGCTGATTGAGGGGATGATTTTTGTCTCACGCAAAGGCGCAAAGAGCAAGAGTTTGAAAATTAGGATTTTATGATTTCATCCCGCATTTATGCAACGCCGAAAAACAATGTTTTTAATTCTGTCCCCTGTAACCTGTCCCCTTTCCCCTACTCTACTATTGCCCAAGTTCCTGCATATTGTTCATTACTTGTTGATACAAGTCGTTATTGCCTTGACGTTGCAATATGGCGGCGGCTTGTTCTAAATCTTTGATTGCGCCTTGTTTATCTCCTTGGGCTGCACGGGCGTTACCTCGATTATTGTAAGCAGGTGCAAAATTAGGATTCAGGCGGATGGCTTCATTGTAATCGGATATGGCTCCTTGTTTATCGCCCTTTGCTGCACGAGCATTGCCTCGGTTATTGTAGGCGATCGCATATCGAGGATTTAAAATAATAGCTTGGTCATAATCATCCAGTGAACCGTCTTTTTCGCCTATAGCTGCACGGGCATTGGCACGGTTGTTATAAGCTTCAGCATAGTTGGGTGATATTTTAATCGCTTGGGTATAATCTGCGATCGCACCTCGATTATCTCCGAGGGAGGCGCGGGCGTTTCCCCGACTGTTCAAGGCTTCTGCATCGTTGGGAGACAGGCGCAGTGCGTCGTTATAATCAGCGATCGCTTTTTGCTTGTCTCCTGTATCAAAATAGGCGAGTCCTCGTCCTTTGTAGGCAGCACTGTAGTCAGGATTGAGGTTTAGTGCTTTAGTATAAGATGCGATCGCCCCTTGTAAGTCGCCTTTGAGGTGCTGGTTTTGTCCTTGAAGATACAGCGCCCCAGCTTGTGAGGTTTTAATTGTACGACGGCTAGGAGGAGTGAAGCCGATTTCTGTCACCAGCACATTCTTATCTCGATTGCAAGAGACAAGAGTGATTGCACTTAAGACAGTCAGCACAACTATAGTCAATGTTTTTTTAACCTTCACCCGCTTTTGCTCCCATAACCGCAGCTTCATAAGTTGCTTTCTACCACCATTCCACCTAGATTGAATTAGCACCCAATTTAATTAATGCTGGAATGTAGATGTGTAATGTCAATTAACACACTTTACTGATATTCCCTAGGTTTAATAACGGTTAACTCTGGACTTAACCGGGAAGTTTATCAACTTTTTGTCTTTTATGGTGTTATTTAAGGGTGATTAGTTATACTTTGAAATTTCATTATTAATAAAAACTAGGCTGAAATGAGTATTCTATTTTACTCATTTTCACTGTTAATTTCCTGATTTTTAGGAGTTAGTCGCCAAGCATTAGATGTATCTATATCTACAGATAATTGTTCTAAACTTTCTCCTAAATCTTTTTGTAGCTTCTGAGTCAAGGTAATCGAAAAATCTAAATTTATTCCTTGATTTTGTACCAGTTTTGCTAATTCTAAAAACTGTGTTTTCACGGTTTTGCGTTCATAGGCAGTCAACTTAAAGCAAGATGTTTCTGATACATTTTGAGCTTGCATAGCTTTTTTAATACGCTCTTGCAAATGTTCAAACTCAGAATTTAATAACTGCCATTGCTCGGCTATTTGTGTATATCTGGCATTCAGAGCTATTAAATCTTCTGTTTCTGGATCTGGATTGCCTGCTGATTGTAATTCTAACAAATGTTTATGCACTTGAGCAAGATAAATGCAGTCGAGGTAAGCGTAATCTATTTGTTCTTCAGTTAAAGGTCGTTGCCCCCAGTCGCTAGTTTGTTCTTGTTTATCAATATAGTGAAAGTTACACAGCACAGTGGCGAGAGTTTTGAGTTGGTAGTTAGGTACTGGCAAAAGATAGTAAGGAATTTTTTTAGCTATTTCTAGAGTACAAGTAATATTTTTAGCTTTTTTATTACCGAGAAACTTTACATCATAACTGGCATTATGAAATACTTTTTCTATATCTGGATTGACCATGATTTGCTCAATAAAATTAGCTACCACATCATGCTGATCAAGAACATCCAAAAGTAAAACGCGATCGCCACTCATATCGTCAGGATTATCTAATACTTGAATCAGTGATAATCTAGGATTTCGACTTTTATAGTCAGCGACTTCTGTATCTATCCATAGAGTTTTAGCTTGGGTATATTCAGCAACGCTGTTACGAATTTCACTAGCAGTATTCAAGTAAGGCATTTTGAGTATTTCTTAATGGCTAGGACTTACGCAAAAAAACGGGAAATTAAGGTTTTAGAGCAGGGTGTAGGTATTCAACACCCTTACACCCCATACCCTTATACCCCTACACCCAATCCCCACAGACAATTTTGGTGCGTAAGTTATGGAGAATGATGCTTTGTCTACAGTCACTGGAGTGATTTCCGTAAGTTGTTGTAGAGAATTGGTATAACAGCATCTTAAATTGGTAGAATTCAGGTTCAGAGAGAAGAGAACTTCAGACATGGTAGCCGCCCATACAGATTTAAATATTGCTGCTCTAGAAGCAGAATATAGTCAAAAATCCCCAAGAGAAATTTTGAAATTAGCCTTGGAAACTTTTGACAATATGGCAATTTCCTTCAGTGGTGCTGAAGATGTTGTTTTGATTGATCTTGCTTCCAAAATCACGAAAAACTTCCGGGTTTTTACCCTCGATACCGGGCGCTTGCACCCAGAAACATATCAGTTCTTGGATAAAGTTAGAGAATATTATGGCATTAAGTTAGAAGTAATGTTCCCTGATGCAGCAGAAGTACAAGCCTTGGTAGAAGAAAAAGGCTTGTTTAGCTTTTATCAAGATGGTCATAAAGAATGCTGTGGTGTCCGCAAAGTTAGACCACTGCGCCGCAAGCTAAATACCCTTGATGCTTGGGTGACAGGACAGCGTAAAGACCAAAGTCCTAGCACCCGCAACCATATCCCTGTAATTGAGCTTGATACTGCATTTTCTACCGCAGACCATCAGTTAATTAAGTTCAACCCCTTAGCCAATTGGTCTTCCGCCCAGGTGTGGGAATACATTCGCGGTTTAGATTTACCTTACAACAAACTACACGATCGCGGTTTTATTAGTATTGGTTGCGAACCCTGCACCAGACCTGTGCTACCCAACCAGCATGAACGCGAAGGTCGCTGGTGGTGGGAAGAATCTACTGCTAAAGAGTGTGGTCTACACGTAGGGAACTTACAAAAATAGTCAGTGAAGCCTACACTGTAAGGGCGTAAGTCTTTGCGCTCTTACAAAATCCCTGTTGTTCTGAAAATAAAGAACAGTGTTCCTAGACAGAGGATAGATAAAGAGTTTATACTCAGCACTTTGCTATACATTGGCTCAAAGTTCTTTATTTCTGGAACATAACCGCCAAGCATGAGGCGGTAAATCATGATGTTGGCGGAATTGACGTGAGAAATGACATACGTGTTGATAGCCTAAAAGTTTGGCAATTTGCTCAACCGTTTCATCAGTATTTTGCAGTAAGGAACGAGCTTCTACCATCCGCCGTTTGACAATCCAGTTATTTACAGTTTCACCTGTTTGTTTAGCTACTCGATTAGTTAAGTAAGCAGGTGAATAACCAACCGCCTCAGCTACATCGCACAGCGTAATTCCTTGGCGAAAATAAACTTCAATAAAGTCAAAAACCTCTTTTAATTGCGGTATAGAAGGAAAAATTGACTGAGGATGACGCGTGTCTGCGGAGTTTTCTTCTATTGATCCTGAAATTTTTTCATGTATATTATTGCAGAGCTTTTTCAAAGAGGCTTGTTTTTGGAGACGAATGGCGATCGCTCTGAGCAATTCATCTAGTGTAGAAGGTTTGGTAATATAATCATCTGCACCTAATTCCATTCCTTTGCGAATATCTGACCTACTGTCACTACCAGACAGAAAAATGAAAGGAATCACTGCTGTTAAGGGATTTTGGTTAAGCGCACTGATAACGCTGTAACCATCCACACAAGGCATCATAATATCGCAAACCACCAGATCAGGTAGATTTTCTTGGGCTTTTTGAATACCCACTAAACCATTTTCAGCACCTATCGCATCAAAACCTTCTAGCTTCAGACCCTTTAAATAAAGTGTACGGGTTACACTATCATCTTCAATAACGAGAATTGTTTTTGATGATTTAGAAATCATTGTTCTGTTACTAAAATTGTTGACAGGAAGTATTTCGTCACCTCTTTGCTGAGTCTTCAACAGAGACACAATTAATTACTCCTAAGTTCTTTTGTAGTTCCAAGTTATGAATTTTGAGTTGAAAGACTTAACACTCATAACTCTGAACTATGATAATTTTGCCTTCTAAATGGCAGCACGACATTAAAGGTAGTACCTAAGCCAACTTCACTTTCTACAGTGATTTGACCACCATGCAAATCAACTAGACTTTTAACAATTGCTAATCCTAATCCAGTACCAGGAATACCATCAATGTTGCTACCACGATAAAACGGTTCTAGTATCCGTTCTTGCTCTACTAATGGGATACCTATTCCTTGATCTATTACTTGAAATATTATTTTTTCTTTGTTATGAGAAAGTATGAAATTAATTATCCCACCAGATGGAGAATATTTAATAGCATTATCGAGCAAATTCTTGAGAATTGCCTCTAATATTTTTTTATCCATATAAGCTGGCAGATGGCTATTTTGACAGGTAAAGTTGATTGTATTTGACAGATTACTCATCTGCATTTGTGCTACTAAATTATTACATAATTTAACTAATTCTAGTGATTCTGGCTCAAATTTTAGTTTTGTTGCTTCTGCTTTAGCATAAAACAAAATTTCATCCAACATCTGACTTAGTTGTTCGATAGAAATTTGGATTTGTTCGAGTAAAGGTTGAATTGTTGACTCTGTTTGTTTATCAACATATCGCTTGAGTAAGTTATTAGAAAATGAAACAACATTCAATGGATTGCGTAGTTGGTGACAAACCATTGAAAGAAACCGTGATCTCAGATCACTCAGTTGTTTCGCTTGTTCTAAAGCCTTATTAAGTTCTGATTCTGCATTTTTATAATCAGTAATATCAATCCCAGCGATCATTTCAACTTGTTGACCTTGAAAATCAAGTGTTCCGTCAAGTCTGGCGACTGCACAAGCCAGCCAGCGTTCTGTACCGTTTTTGGTGAGGATACTTATCTCTTGATATTCAAAGTTATTAGCCTCTCTTGATTTAACTAACTGTCTGTGTTTTTTGCTTTTGATTAGTTGGCGAATATCAAAACCAGTTAGTAGCTCTGATTTTGTATAGCCCGTCAATAGTTCTACTGCTGGATTTACATAACAAATTTGTGTACCTTGAATCAAAAAAGTGCTTGCATCTGTTATTTCTGCTAAAGTCCGAAATCTCGCTTCGTTTAGCCGTAATGCTGCTTCAGCTTGTTTCGATTCAGTAATGTCCCAAACACTCCATACTCTACCAGTAATTTTTCCTTCCACCCAATGAGGTTGAGAATAGTTAGCAAATATTCTGCCATTCTTTAATTCGATCACATCGTAGCTTTCAACATCCGATTGGCTAGAAATTTCCCAAATCAGTCGATTAAAAGTTTCTGGATGTTTAATTTTGGTTTCAAAAAATGCTTTACATTGAGGACATCTCTTAGAGCGAAATAGGGATTTGGGAATTTGCCACATATCCAAAAATTTTTGATTAACACTGAGGATATCTCCCTCAAAGTTAATTGTCACAATGCCGATCGCAGTAGCTTCGAGTGTGGAACTAAGTAAAGATAGCGATGTTTCTAATTTCCTTTCTCTTTGCTTGAGTTCATAAATTTTCTGTTGTAAATTTTCGTTGGCATCTCTTAATTCGTTAATCCACTTTTGGACACTTAACTCTATAATTTCATGACTTTTATCCCGCACAAAAGCACAACTAAGTTTCCTACCTTGATCTTCTACAAAATTGAGAGATATTTCTACTAAAAATACCCTGCCGCCTTTAGCTCGATAACGAGTTTTTAAGGTAACAGTATCTTGGAGATTCTTTTCTGCCCAATTATGTAGCGAAAAATCTAAATCTATATCTTGCAAAGTCATTGATAACAACTCTTGACGGGAATATTCAGTCATTTTACAAGTTGCATCATTGACGTAAACAAATTGCCAGTTTGACCCTAAACAGAAGGCCGCATCTACAGAATTATTAATAAGAAAGTGAGCAAGCTTAAACTCTAATTCTGACTGTAGAGCCATTATAATTTATCACTCCTAATAATAAATATTTAATGTTGTGCATCTATGAAGGTTCCTTCTGTTTGTCAAAGGAAAGTACAAACTGTGATGCTTTACTCTTAATGTGAATGTTGTAGCAACTAGATGTTTCTGTTCTAGGCTAATGTTGCATTCATGGAGATTTCTTGATGTTTGATACTGTTAACTTTGTAACTTTTGAGCTTGTGCGACTTGGTTTTGTCGGTGTCGAAAACTCTCAGTAATTTTGGTTTAGTTCAAGATTACTGATGTAGCCTTTAATGCGGTTGAGCTTCCACTAGTTAGTTTTTACTCATCAATGAATTCCTTAATTTTTCTTAACTCATTCCTTCAGGAATCTAATATAGAAAAATCTCGTTTATCATCCGTCAAAAGGAATACATTATATTTCATATTTATGTAAGTATTCATACGTCATCTCCCATAAGGATTAACTTTAATTAATAAATTATCCCTAACACTTGAGCCGTTTTTTATACTGAGTTGTTTACGTAGATACGTGTATTCAACTCAAGAATTTGAGTGAGATTGAGGGAAGAATATTAAGTTATTTAAATTTAGTTTGACACAACTTGCTGATTAACGGAAAGTTTAATGCAACATACGCAAGTAAACAGCAACACTAATTCATGTAGCCGATATCACGATTGCGAAAAAATTGGTAACGGCATCAACAAATTGTTCATTGAAAATAAGTATTAATTTCCCGTACTCTGGTTTTCATAAGTACTGCTTTAATTTTCTTCACTTTTTCAAGAGTTTTTTACTGGGCTGAAAAGCCGCACAAACATCTACTGTCAAACCAGCCCGGTCATATCTGGAAAATAAGCAACAAATTTCTGAGTGTCATATATCACCAGTTTATCAATGTATACTCAAGAGCTTTGTGCAAGTATCGGGAATTAAGTGAAAGCAATGAGCCAAAATTATACTGATTCCAATTCTCAGCTAGTCACCACGGATATTTACCAAGAACTGCCGACAAACGGTACACATTATCCAGAATCTCTACCTCAAGATTCCCACCCACTTGAGCATTTAGAGCCTCAAAAGGTAATTTCAACTTTGTTACCCAGCGATCGCCACCCTCATCTAACAGTTGCCGAAGCGATCGCTCAAATGCTAGTCAACTTGGGTATATGCAGTGCTTTTGGCATTGCTGGGGGCGCAATGGCTAGTTTGTGGAATGCCCTATCAAACAGCCAAATGCAAGTGCTGAACTTTCGCCATGAAGCCGGGGCGGCGTTTGCGGCGACTGAAGCTTACTTTGCCAGCGATCGCCCAACTGTCATTTTTACCACCGCCGGGCCAGGAATTACCAATGCGCTCACGGGGTTATTTGCTGCCCGTGGTGAAGGTGCAAAGGTGATTCTGTTATCTGCTTGCACCTCCGCACCCCAACGTGGACGCTGGGCAATTCAAGAAACCAGCAGCTACACCTTACCTAGCGGCGGAATTTTTACATCGGGTGCATTGTTCAACTATGCAATCACCGTCGAGTCGGCTGCTCAACTGCCGCAAATTTTCCGTAAACTGGCGCTGGGTTTAGCTCAACCAGGGGGATTTGTCGCCCATGTGAGTATCCCGACGGCGGTGCAAACCAGTCTAGTTGAAGGCATTTCCTGGCCACAACTAGATGTTGATGCTTACCGAATCACTGCTCAAACAGAAAAAGTCGCTAAATCTGCGGAATTATTATTCTCTGAACCCTTCGCCATCTGGGTTGGTTTTGGGGCGCGGGATGCGGCTGATGAAATTTACGCATTGGCAGAAAGGACGGGTGCAGCCGTGATGTGTTCCCCCCGTGGTAAAGGCATCTTCCCAGAAGATCATCCGCAGTTTGTTGGTGTCACAGGTTTGGGTGGTGATGCTTCCGTCATTACCTATATGGAAAAACATCGGCCTGCTCGTACCCTTGTACTGGGAACCCGTTTAGGCGAACCGACTTCTTTCTGGAGTCCCACAATGGTTCCTGCAAAAGGCTTTGTCCATGTCGATATAGATCCAGAAGTTCCGGGTGTGGCTTACCCCCACGCTCATACTTTCTCGATTCAATCTGATATCCAAGCCTATTTACAGGAACTTTTGGAGCATTTACCCGAAGTTCCTTTTCCGACTGACTTGTTACCGAATCCCCAACCTGAAGTAATTGAAGCCGCCCCAGCCTCTCCAGTGAGGCCAGAGGTATTGATGACAGCTATTCAAAAGATAGTTGTAGAGGGTAGTGATGCGGTAGTTTTGGCGGAGTGTGGTAACTCTTTTACTTGGTCAACTCATTGTCTGCGCTTTACTGAACCTCATCGTTACCGAGTCAGTACCGGAGTTGGGGCGATGGGACACGCTGCAACAGGTGTAGTCGGTGCAGCCCAAGCCAGGAAAAGTAAAGCTGTTGCTATTGTGGGTGATGGAGCAATGCTGATGAATAATGAAATCAGCACCGCCGTCAAATACAAAATTCCTGCGGTTTGGATTGTCCTGAATGATGCCCGATACAATATGTGTCATCAAGGCATGAAAATATTGGGCTTAAAAGGTGCAGATGCAGAGATTCCTGCAACCGACTTTGCGATGATTGCCAATGGGATGGGTGCAGAAGGAGTTCAAGTCACCAGAGAGTCTGATTTAGAAGCGGCATTACAACAAGCGATCGCATCTGAAGTTCCCTTTGTCGTCGATGTTGTGATTGACGCTGACAGACCAGCACCTTCTGGCGGACGTAACAAAAGTTTAGCAGCCCAAGGTGTTAAAGCAAATGGCTCAAATACTATGAAAAATCCAGCCAAGCAAGTTTCCTTTCCTTTGGTTTAACTTTTTGGCTGGAGTATTTTGGGTCTTTGGCGATCGCTGACTAAAAAAAGCAACTTTTTAGTCAACAATTACACCATAAACATTAAGTTTTTACCTGTCATACATCTTACCAAAGTGGCAAAGTTAGCTAGAAAAAATTTAATATTTTTTTACATTTTTTGTTTTCTTATTTAGCTAATTTTGCCGCATTCTTTAGCCCAAATAGTGTTTCCTAATTTCCTCACCAACTTGCTCTAACCAACTCACAATCAAGAATAGGAGACCAAATATGCAGCTATTTGAAACTGTTAGAGAAATGGGTCACGAGCAAATCCTTTACTGTCATGGTAAAAATCCTGATATCAGAGCCATTATTGCCATCCATGACACGAGCTTAGGGCCGGCAATGGGAGCCACCAGACTATATCCTTATATCAACGAAGAAGCTGCTTTAAAAGATGCTTTGCGCCTTAGCCGTGGTATGACTTATAAAGCTGCTTGTGCCAATATTCCTGTTGGTGGAGGTAAAGCAGTAATTATTGCGAATTCCGCCGATAAAACCGACGAAATGTTGAGAGCCTATGGACGATTTATCGAAAGCCTCAAAGGACGTTTTATCACCGGACAAGATGTAAATATTACTCCCCAAGATGTCCGCACAATTAAACAAGAAACTAATTATGTAGTTGGGGTAGAAGAAAAATCCGGTGGCCCAGCACCAATTACAGCTTTAGGAGTATTTTTAGGCATTAAAGCTGCTGTAGAATTTAGTTGGCAGACCCAAAGAATTGAAGGCATGAGAATTGCTGTTCAAGGTTTAGGAAATGTGGGAAAAAATCTCTGTCAGCATTTACATGAGGATGGTGTTGAACTTTTTGTAACTGACATCAACCCAGAAAAAACAGCAGAAATTAAACGCTTATATGGTGCTACTGTTGTCGAACCCGAAGAAATTTATAGTTTAGATGTAGATATATTCTCTCCTTGTGCAATGGGGGGAATTATCAATAGTCAAACCATTCCCCTGATCCAAGCCAAAATTATTGCTGGTGCTGCCAATAATCAATTAGAAAATGAACGCCTCCACGGTCAAAGACTGATAGATAAAGGCATTCTCTACTGCCCTGATTATGTAATTAATGCTGGTGGCATCATCAATGTTTATAACGAAATGATTGGCTATGACGAAGATAAAGCCTTCAAGCAAGTGAATAATATTTACGATACATTGCTGAAGATTTTTGGAATTGCTCATCAGCAAGGCATTACTACTAACGATGCTTCTAAAAGATTGGCAGAAGAAAGAATTCTGAAAGCCAGAAATAGAAAAAATCAGCAAATTGCTGCATAAATCTGAGCTATTGATTAATTTGAGGAGCGACAAGTGGAAAAAAATACCTTTGCAACATCAGCTTATATTGCTACTTCACCAGAAAGTGCCTTTGAATATCTTTGTAGTTTAAAAAACTTAGATGAATGGACACTCTATAGCCGGATGCAAGAGCAAATTGACCAAGATACGTGGCTCGGAACTGCATCTGGCTATCAAAAAAATCTCTACTATCACGTTAAAAAGCTAGAAAGCTCTCTATTCTATGGCATTGAGTGGCACTGTGGGTTGGAGTACAATCAATACTTCCAAGTTTATCCAGTACTGCTTTTTCCTCCTAATTATATAGAGCCAGGAACAGACGAAGAAGGCGTGTATTTTCATTGGTTAAGCTTTGTTGACCCCAAACGCCAAACACCAATGATTATGCAAGGTATTCACACCGTCCACACTTCTGAGTGTCGTTCTCTCAAAGCTAATTTAGAGCGTAAACTGGGACGGAAAACAGCAGTTAAAGGACGCTACTTTATTGATACAGATACTATCTATATTGACGCTCCCGTAGAAATCGGAGTTGATTATTTAAAAGATGTCAAAAATATCAACGAGTGGGCGCATTTAGTCCGTCCCATTGGAGAAGTTAGTGGCTCATCAGGAGACTTTTTGGATGAGTATAACCAGAAAGTGCAAATCTCTGCACGTGTTCATAGCCTAAGCAAATACTACTTACTAGAACAAGAATATTTTTATCCAGACTACAACTATTACCAGCGTTCCGTTGCCCTAATTATTCCCACAGCTTACGCCTTTAATGACCCTAATGCTTCTGGTGTAATCTTACATCGTATTACCTTCTGGAAAGCGGGAGAACAACTAGCTCACGGCAAACTCCAAATAGAAGACTTTGGTGCAGAAAGCATGAACATCAAACGCCTTTTAGAAGGTAAAGCAGGCAACCTCAAATCCTTTGATCAGGGTATGAGTTATATCCCAGTAGCAAAAACTCAAGCGCCAGAATTAGTCGCTAAATAAAGGCTGTAAGCAAAAATATTCACTCCGCGCACCTCCGCATTTACCTCCTCATTCCTCCGCGTTAAAAAATGCAGCACATCAAACTACCACAACTAACCATTACTCTTTTCTCCTGCTGTGTTGCAGCTATATTAACTCCCATCACAGCTGACGCAGCCTCCTTTTCCGTCATTGCAGATGGCCTAAACAATGCCAGAGGGTTGAGTTTTGGCGGTGATGGTAATTTGTATGTCACAGAGGCCGGAACAGGAGGAAAAGGCGCTTGTGTGCCACCTGTGAGTGGCCAAGGCGGTGCTTTGTGCTACGGCACAAGTGGTAGAGTTCTCAAAATTGAGAATGGCCAAGCAAAACCTGTACTGACAGGCTTACCTTCCATAGCCTTAGCCGATGGTTCAGGAGCTGGTGGAGTGCGGGACATCCAATTTGATAGTGCAGGTAAGCCCTATATTTTAGTGGGATATGGAGCCGATCCAACCTTTCGCGATCGCAATTTGGGCAACACTGTATTGGGAAAAATCATTACCCCGGATTTTCAACGTAATTCCTGGACAACTGTTGCTGATTTAGCCAACTATGAACTCGTCAATAACCCCGATAGAGGTGATATTAATAGCAATCCTCTAGGTTTTGTCATCGATGGCGATCGCCTAGTTACCGCCGATGCTGGCGCTAACGACTTACTCAGTGTCAAGACTGATGGCAGTAACTTACAAGCACTCACAGTATTTCCCCAAGATATATTAACTAACCCAGTTTTCCCCCCAACAGGCACACCATCCAACGAACCAGGTCAAGTACCAACTCCCACAGAACCACCACCAACACAAATTGCTATTCAAGCAGTGCCTTCAAGTGTCGTCAAAGGTCTTGATGGTGCTTACTACGTTAGCCAATTCACTGGTTTTCCCTTTCCTGAAGGTGGCGCGAAAATCTATCGCGTGGGTACTGATGGTAAAACAACAGTTTATGCAGATGGCTTTACTCAAATAACAGACTTAGAGTTTGATACTGCGGGAAATTTGTATGCCTTGCAGTATGCCAATCAGTCAGCTTGGAAAGGTAATTTTGCTGGTTCGCTGATCAAAATTGCAGCTGATGGCACTCGGACAACGATTCTCAGTGGTGATGGTTTAGAGTCACCCAATGCTTTAACTATTGGCTCTGATGGTGCATTTTACATCAGCAACCAAAGCGATCGCCCCGGACAAGGACAAATCATCAGAGTTGAGAATCCCCAATCTATTCCTGAACCGACTTCTGTTTTTAGCTTATTAACATTTAGCGTTCTGGGCATGAGTTGGTTACGGAAGCGCAAACCCAGTAGTAGTAACTCCCTGGAATGACCACAAATTTTCCAACTTTACTAATACACAACTTACAACAAATGAAACTGAAAAATCTAACTATTACACTCTTTACTCTTGGTATTACCGTCGTTGCTGGAACAACAGCAGCCGAAGCTGCCAGTTTCAAAGTTATAGCCGATGGTTTAAATAACCCACGAAATTTAGACTTTGATCGTGAAGGAAATATTTACGTAACTGAAAGTGGTTTCGGTGGTGATGGCAGTGATGGCAGATGTATCCCATCGCCAAGCGCCGCATACATTCCTTTGTGTGCTGGTCAAAATGGTTCCTTAATCAAAATTGCTAAAGACGGCACCAGAACAAATATCCTATCCGGTCTGACTTCTTTAGCATTATCGCCTTCTGGGGAACAAGCCGCCGGGCCAGCAGACTTTAAATTTGATTCTAGAGGTAACGCTTATTTATTGACAGGTTTGGCAGGTAATCCGAATCAACGAGACACGGTGTTAAGATCACCTGACCTTGGCAAATTATACAAAGTAGACTTAAACACTGGTGGACTAACCACTCTGGCTGATTTTGCAGCTTATGAAGCCCTGAATAATCCTGATGGCTCGGATATAATTTCTAACCCTTATGCTTTTGCCATTAAAGGTAACAATGCTTTTGTCGTTGATGGCGGTGGAAATACGCTTTATTCTGTAGGACTTGATGGTAGTGGAATTCAGAATGTAGCAGCATTACCAACAAAACTCATAGCACCAGATAAACTACAGTTTCCTACACTTCCAGAAGGATCAGTAGACCCAACAGAAGGCGCACCATTACCTCCTGGTTATACAAGTGGTTCTAACGGTTTACCAGTATCTAATCAATCAGTACCAACAGGAATTGCTGTTGCTCCAGATGGGAGTTTAACAATTAGCGAATACACATACTTCCCTTATCCCGAAGGCGAAGCCCGAATCTTTTCAGTTAATCCTGATAATTTAGAAATTGAAACCCTCGCTGATGGTTTTACGCAGTTAACTGGTGTCACTTATGACCCGGAAGGCAATTTATATGCTCTGCAACACATCAATGTTTCTGAATGGAAAGCAATTCAGCAGGGTGGGATTATCACTGGTGATATAAGTGGCTCTGTCATCAAAATCGGGGCTGATGGTACTCGTTCAACAATCTGGAGTGGTGACGGCTTAGAAGCAGCTTCTGGAATAACTTATGGCCCTGACGGTAATTTATATATTTCTAACCGCGCTAGGCTGGCAGGTACAGGACAAATTATTAGGATTAATCCTCGTTCAGAGCAAGTTCCCGAACCTGCTACTATCGCGGGAACACTAATAGCAGCGGCCTTTGGTAAAGCGGCAATGGCGAAGAAGCGTAAACATGAAGCCTTAGCTAAAGCAGAGATGGTCTAATTCTTTGACTAACAGAATGGACTGCTGCCTCAATGCGAAAGTTTGGAACCACATAAGGGGCAGCAGCCCGAATTTTGACTTTCCCAAACGGGGTCTGGGAACAACATTTATCTAGGAAAGAGTATAACTCATCAACCAGAACTGTAAAACTTATGGGATTAGTAAAACATTTTGCGATCGCTGTTGTCAGTAGCGGATTTATGGTGTTGGCAACCTCTGCTCAAGCTTTGTCTTTAACCTTAAAATACGAACGTAGTATTGGTAGTCCTGGCTTTGCCTCTGGGCAGCTGTTTGTGCCTCAAGGCATTACCGTAGATAACGCCGGCAATACCCTAGTTAGTAACGGTCGTGGTCTTAACCCAGATGGTAGTTTTAATGCAGATATTGGCAACCGAGTTGAAGTATTCAACCCTCAAGGCGATTACATTGGCGCAATTGGCAGAGGCGGCACAGGGCCAGGAGAATTCGACGAACCATCAGCTTTAGAAATCTCTCCCCAAACTGGGAACCTCTATGTAGGGGATGTTTTTAATAATCGTGTTAATGTCTACGATCCTCAAGGTAACTTTATCAATTCCTTTGGTTCATTTGGCGGCCTCATTCCAGGTAGGGCTTTCTTTGGCCCTTCTGGTGTGACCTTTGACCAACAGGGGAATGTGTATATAGGTGATTTTAGCGGCGATAAAATTAATAAATACACGCCAGAGGGTGAGCTTCTTGGTTCTATTGGGACATCGGGTACTGCACCGGGGCAGTTTCAAGGGCCAGCAGGTGTGAGAATTTCCCCAGTGAGTGGAAATTTCTATGTGAGTGACCAATTTAACAACCGCGTTCAGGTACTCAATCCCGCAGGCGACCCAATTTTAACATTTGGCACACAAGGCGCAGGGCTAGGACAATTTAATCAGCCAATTGGCCTTGAAGTAGACGAGTTTGAGAATATCTATGTGGCTGATTCTATCAACAGCCGCGTCCAGGTATTTGATAAAAACGGTAACTTCTTAACTGCATTTGGTGAACCAGCCCTTGATGCGTCTGGCGAAATTGTACCGCCTCCTCAATTGGGTGAGCCACCTTTTGGCGACCCCATAGACCTCACACCAGGCAGATTTAACTGGACAGGTGGCACAGCCTATAAAGATGGCAAACTCTATGTCGGTGATTTCTTCCAAGGTCGTGTACAAGTGTTAGCAGTTGAAGGTAGAAACGAAGTCCCAGAGCCAAGCTCAATGTTAGGTATGGGAATATTTGGAATAGGGATTGCTGCTGCTAAATGGCGGAAAAATAGACAACAAAAATCAGCCATGAGTTAAAAAGGTTCTATTTGAAAATCGGGAGTTAGGATTTGGGAATCAAGCTATTACTTTCCCATTCCTAATAAGAATTCAGCACCTAGGAGTCAGAAGCCAGAACTTAGAAATATCTATAGGATGAGCAAATTAATTCATCAAATATTTCTCCTGATTATTTAAACCTTCTGACTCCTGAATTCTGACTCCTGAATACTTATCATTCCTAATCCCTAATATTTAGGTGTAGATTATGTCTGCTGTAATTGATGAAAAAATAACTAATATTAACGATTTATTACATCACTGGGTAGCCCGACAAATTAATCAAGAAGCTGTTACTTGGTTGAATGAAATTAGAGAGCAAATAAATAGTGGTGCTAATATACGAGTATTTTTTAGTGCTTTTAGTAGAGTGCCTCGTTATACAGGTAAACACCAACTAAAATTAAATTCTCAAGATTTAAATCATACTTCAGCAATAAGAACAGGCTGGGTTCCTAGTCATTGGAGTGTTGATCAAGCGGCGCGTACACTACTAGTATTAACTCTAGCGCAAGCTGATTCCGAGAAATATTTATCCGCTTTAGAACAAGTATTCATAACCGCTGATGTTGGGGAACTAGTAACGCTTTATCAAGCCTTACCTTTATTACCTTATCCAGAAAAATTACAACAGCGGGCGGCGGAAGGAATTCGCAGCAATATGACCGCAGTATTTAATGCTGTGGCTTTACGTAATCCTTATCCAGCCGAATATTTTGATAATTTGGCATGGAATCAGATGGTGCTGAAGGCCTTATTTGTGGGTAGTTCTTTGCAGCTAATTCAAGGTTTGGATTTACGTGCTAACTCTGAATTGGCAAGAATGCTAATTGATTACGCTGACGAACGGCGGAGCGCCAACCGTTCAGTTTCGCAGGAAATTTGTCCGTTAGTTGAAAAATTTATTGATTTAAAAGATTTACAAAATTAAGATAACCTAATTTTCCCAAAAATATCTATGAATACTAGCAATATGATGTTTATCGACCCCCATATTCACATGAGTTCGCGCACTACTGATGATTATCAGCAGATGCGAAAATCGGGAATTGTCGCAGTAATTGAACCAGCTTTTTGGTTAGGACAAGCGCGGACTAATGTTGGTTCATTCCAAGATTATTTCAGCAGCTTAGTTGGTTGGGAAAGATTTCGGGCTTCACAGTTTGGGATTAAACATTACTGCACAATTGGCCTGAATTCTAAAGAAGCTAACAACGAAGCTTTAGCAGAACAAGTCATGGAACTATTACCGCTTTATGCTTGTAAAGAAGGTGTAGTTGCCATTGGGGAAATTGGCTATGACGATATGACACCAGCGGAAGACAAATATTTTCGCCTCCAGCTAGAACTCGCCCAAGAACTAGATATGTTAGTGATGATTCATACACCACACCGTGACAAAAAGGCGGGGACAAGCCGCAGTATGGATGTCTGCATCGAACATGGCTTAAAACCATCCCAGGTGATTGTTGATCATAACAACGAAGAAACAGTAGAGGAAGTCTTAGATAGAGGCTTTTGGGCAGCATTCACAATTTACCCTCATACCAAAATGGGGAATGCGCGTATGGTAGAAATTGTCAGGCAATATGGCAGCAATAACATCATTGTTGATAGCAGTGCTGACTGGGGCGTTAGTGACCCTCTAGCTGTTCCGAAAACTGCTCTACTCATGTTAGAACGAGGAATTCCCGCCGCAGATGTGCAGAAAGTCTGTTATCAAAATGCCCTCGCTGCTTACAGCCAAAGCGGTCAAATGCAGGAATCTGACTGGCTAAACCTTTCACCCATCGACCAACGACAGACATACAGTGATAATTCCGTCCTCCGCGGGCAAGAACCACTGGTAGAGTCGCGCCAGGAATACGCACTCATTGAATAAACCTCTCTGCGCCTTTGAACGAGTCAAAATATGAACACCGCCACCTTTCAATCTCAACGCTTCTGGGCATATCTGCAATTACTCCGACCTGCCAATATTATCACCGCCTGGGCAGATATCATAGCTGGCTTTGCGGCTTCTGGGTATTTTGTCGAAGCAAATATTACACCATTGTTATGGTTAATTTTAGCGACCACGGGCTTGTATGGCGGCGGTATCGTATTTAATGATGTGTTTGATGCCGAATTAGATGCCGAAGAGCGTCCTGAAAGACCGATTCCCAGTGGTAGAGCTTCGCGTACAGGTGCAATTTTATTAGGAAGTGTGTTGTTGACTGTGGGTGTTGTGGCGGCTGTGCAGGTTTCGTGGCTGAGTGGGATATTTGCGATCGCGATCGCCACCGCTGCATTATTATATGATGCGATCGCCAAGCATCAGCCAATTCTCGGCCCAATCAACATGGGGCTTTGCCGAGGCGGTAACTTATTATTAGGAGTGAGTGTCGTCCCCACTGCCTTAGAAAATTCCTGGTTTTTAGCCTTAATTCCCATAGTTTACATTGCCGCAATTACTGCACTCAGTCGAGGTGAAGTACATGGCGCAAAACACAGCACAGGCATCATAGCAGTATTCCTCATAGTTGCAGTTCTTGTTGGTCTTTTTGGATTAGGATGGCTCACAGACTATCAAGTTCTCGCTGCATTTCCATTCTTAATCTTATTAGCTATCCGAGTATTGCTGCCTTTTATTCAAGCAGTACGCCAACCTACCCCAGAGCAAATTCGGATTGCTGTGAAAGCTGGTGTATTGTCACTAATTATTTTAGATACGACCGTAGCTGCTGGTTTTGCTGGCTTATCCTACGGTTTATTAGTTTTGAGCCTTTTGCCAATTTCGATGATATTAGCCAAAATATTTGCTGTGACTTAATGCCTCAAGTCTCAAAGAATAAATTTTTGAAAATTGGAGACTAGCAAATGGTTTTGCAATCCTCACTGAACCCAAAATTAGCATCAATGAAAGATGTCAAATCACGACAAATTACTATCATTGGTGGACGTGGTAGGATGGGCAATTTATTTCGAGAAAAACTTTTGGCAGTAGGTCATAAAGTAAATGTTCTCGAACAAGAAGATTGGGATTACGCAGACCAAATTTTAAATAATACAGAATTAGTATTAGTAAGTGTTCCTATTAAATCTACGGTTGATGTTATTAAGCGTGTAGCTAAATATCTATCGCCCAATACAGCTTTGTGTGACATCACAAGTATTAAAATTCAGCCAACTGAAGCAATGTTGTCATACCATACTGGCCCGGTTATAGGATTACACCCGATGTTTGGGCCAAGTATCAAATCTTTTTGGGAACAAAAAGTAGTAGTCTGCCCTGGGCGTAATCATGAGTCTTTTCAATGGTTATTAGATTTTCTGCAAAGCCAAGGTGCGGAATTAATTACTTGTACTCCAGAAGAACACGATCGCATGATGGTGTATATTCAAGCAACACAGCATTTTTGTAGACTTAGCCTTGGTGTTTTTCTAGCACAAACAAACCTTGACTTAGAGCAGAGCTTATCAATTTCATCACCTAGCTTTCGTCAAGAAATTGAAATTTTAAAACGGTTATTTTGCCAAAATCCTAATTTATGTGTTGACATCATATTAGCTACAGAAGAAAGATGTCAAGCCATCAAATCTTTAGCTCATACCTACAGCCGTTTAGCCAAATTAGTAGCGCAAAAAGACCGTGATAAATTAATTCAAGAATTTGAAAATACTCAAGATTTTTTTCAGAAAAACAATTTTTGTAACTAAAAATTATATACAAGCAAAACTATGATGTTTGATATCCAGCAAAAAACTAAATATACGCTGCAATCTATACAACAAACTGTTACAGTTACGTTTAATTATGAAATTCACTTTACTAATAATATATTTAGTTTAAAAAATCCTACCTTAGCACAGGCGATCGCATCTGATGGTGAAAAGAAACCCAAGAAAATTGTAGCGTTAGTAGATGCCGGATTATTAGAGTTTTGGCCAGATTTACTAGCGCAAATCACTAACTATGCAAAGTTTTATGCAGAGGTTATCACATTAACTGCTGAACCAATGCTGATTCCAGGGGGAGAAGTTGCAAAGAATGAACCCAAATTATTAGAACAAATCCACCAACTAATTGAAGCCGCAGGAATATGTCGTCACTCTTACCTATTAGGGATTGGCGGTGGTGCGGTATTAGATTTAGTTGGTTATGCAGCGGCGATAGCACATCGTGGAGTGCGCCTCATCCGCATTCCGACAACAGTGTTAGCGCAGAATGATTCTGGTATCGGTGTAAAAAATGGTATCAATGCCTTTGGTAAAAAGAACTTTTTGGGTACATTTGCCCCACCTTACGCCGTAATCAATGATTTAGACTTTTTGACTACATTATGCGATCGCGATTGGCGTTCAGGAATTGCCGAAGCCGTAAAAGTAGCATTAATTAAAGATGCTCACTTCTTTGATTTTATCCATACTCATACCACAGCCCTAGCCCAGCGTGACATGGATATTATGCAACAACTTATCTATCGTTGCGCCCAGTTACACCTAGAACATATAGCTAAAGCTGGCGATCCTTTTGAAATGGGTTCATCCCGCCCTCTAGATTTTGGACATTGGGCGGCGCATAAACTAGAACAATTGACAGACTATAGATTACGACATGGCGAAGCTGTTGCAATTGGGATTGCTTTAGATAGTACCTATTCTTACCTTCTTGGAATGCTATCTCATAAAGAGTGGCAAAAGATATTAAAGACACTTGCAGGACTCGGTTTTACTTTATATGTACCAGAACTAGCTGAACAATCATCACCTGAAAATACCCGTTGTGTATTCCGAGGTTTGACCGAATTCCGCGAACATTTAGGTGGTGAACTAACCCTGACTCTCTTACAAAGAATTGGTAAAAGAATTGAAGTTCACGAAGTAGATTTATCTTTATATAAACAAGCAATATCTCTACTGCGTGATTTTGAGCAACAACAAACTCTAGTTACAATGAATCGAGGAGAAAGATGAAAATAGGAATAGACAATAGCTTTCACCTCACATATTGCACTAACATTCACCCTGGCGAAGAGTGGGAAAAAGTTTTTGCAAATCTCAAGCAATATCTTCCATTACTTAAAGCAAAATTAGCACCAGATAAACCATTTGGTATTGGCTTACGTTTAGCAGATGTAGCAGCTAAAGAATTACTTCAAGGCAATACTTTGCCTCAGTTTAAGTCATGGTTAACTGAACAAAATTTATATGTGTTTACCTTAAATGGTTTTCCCTACGGACAATTTCATCGACAAATAGTTAAAGACCAAGTTTATACACCAGATTGGTCAAAGCAAGAACGCTTAGACTATACCTTACAACTAATACAAATTCTTGCTGAATTATTACCAGCGGATATAGAAGGAAGCATTTCCACATTACCCTTATCTTACAAACCCTGGTTTAAAGGAAATCAATTTGTTCAAACCTCGGTCATGGAAAGTGCTAGTTTGCAAATAGCACAGCTAGTAGAACAAATGGTACGCATTCGGACTGAACGAGGAAAACTCTTACATTTAGATTTAGAACCGGAACCAGATGGTTTAGTTGAGAATGCAACCGAAGTAATTGATTATTTCCAAAGATATTTATTACCAATTGCTGGTAATTATTTAACCAAAGATTTAGGAATTACTCAAGAAACTGCCGAACAATACATATTAGACCATGTGCGCGTTTGTTACGACACTTGTCATTTTGCTGTAGGGTACGAAAATCCCATCTTAGTTTTGCAAAAGTTTCAAGCTGCGGGAATTCAAATCGGCAAAATTCAGATTAGTGCAGCTTTGCAAGTGAACATACCCAAAGATGCACAACAACGACAGTTGATATTAGAAAAGTTGCAACCTTTCGCTGAATCAACATATCTACATCAAGTAATTGCTCGCACACGAAATAACAGATTAATTCACTATTCAGATTTAGAAACTGCCTTACCAAACCTAGAAAACACTACCGAGGAAGAATGGCGGATACACTTCCATGTTCCGATTTTTGTTCGTGATTATCAACTATTACAATCCACCCAAGACGATATTGTAAATGTACTAAATATGCTGCAAGATAATCACTTCTGCAACCATCTAGAAATCGAAACCTACACTTGGGAAGTTTTACCCGATGAAATGAAACTAGACTTATCAGCATCAATTCAACGGGAATATGAATGGGTTCTGACAAACCTACTAACAAAACAATTAGTTCATATTTAAATATTTTCTTTGCTTCCTATGCAAAAAACAGTCGTTCTCAATGTAGTCGGATTAACACCCAACCTGATAGGTGAACATACACCATTCCTCTCTCGTTGGACATCAACCGGAAAAGCCGTAACAATAAAACCCGTCTTACCTGCTGTTACCTGTACAGCGCAAGCAACCTACCTCACAGGTAAAACACCTGATGAACATGGAATTGTTGCTAACGGTTGGTACTTTCGAGACGAATGTGAAATTAAATTTTGGCGACAATCTAATAAATTAGTTGACGCTCCAAAAGTGTGGGATATTGCTAAACAAATAGACCCCAACTTTACCTGCGCCAACTTATTCTGGTGGTACAATATGTACTCCTCAGTGGATTATGCTGTTACCCCACGACCGATGTATCCTGCTGATGGTCGAAAAATCCCTGATATTTATACTCAACCAGAAAAATTGCGATCGCAACTGCAATCAAAATTAGGTCAATTTCCTTTATTTAACTTTTGGGGGCCGAATACATCAATTCGTGCTACTCAATGGATTGCAGACTCAGCAAAATCTGTCGAAGCGCACCACAATCCAACCCTAACACTGATTTATTTACCTCATCTA
This sequence comes from Nostoc sp. LEGE 06077, assembly GCF_015207705.1. GTDB lineage: Bacteria > Cyanobacteriota > Cyanobacteriia > Cyanobacteriales > Nostocaceae > Nostoc_B. The sequence goes on along the minus strand of NZ_JADEWI010000001.1, from coordinate 240,398 downwards.
GACTACTGCTTGCAAAAATATGGAACTGACACAAACAAAGTAGCCAAGGATTTACAAAAAATTGACGCAGTATGTAGAGATCTGATTCAATTTTACGAAAATCGCGGCGCTCAAGTCATCGTTTTGTCAGAGTACGGCATTACATCGGTATCTAAACCCATACATATTAATCGCGTATTGCGAGAAAACGGCTTGTTAACCGTACGGGACGAACTTGGACGAGAACTGCTAGATGCGGGTGCGAGTAAAGCTTTTGCAGTTGCAGACCATCAACTAGCTCACGTTTATGTTAATGATCCTTTTTATATACCAAAAGTGCGATCGCTCCTCGAAGAAACTGATGGAGTTGCACAAGTTCTAGACGAAACTGAAAAGCCAGCTTACCATCTCAACCATTCTCGTTCAGGAGAGTTAGTTGCAGTAGCACAACCAGATGCTTGGTTTACTTATTATTACTGGCTGGATGATTCTCGCGCTCCTGATTTTGCCAGAACTGTAGATATTCACCGCAAACCAGGTTACGACCCTGTAGAACTTTTCATAGACCCAAAAATCAAATTACCTCAAGCCAAAATTGCACTGAAACTTTTACAGAAAAAACTAGGCTTTCGCTACTTGATGGATGTTATTCCTTTAGAAGCTGATTTAGTTAAAGGTTCACATGGTTGTCTTCCGCCTTCTCTGGGTGAAGCGCCATTATTGATTAGCCAACAAACCAATTTACTTGATTCTTCATCTATACAAGCTAGTAGTGTTTGTCAGTTAATTCTTGAGCATTTAACTAAAAAATAAATACTTATCTTTTGATAGAAGCAATAAATAAAAATATCTTCCTAAAGATGCTGGGATTAAATCAAAAAATATTAATTTTGTATTCATCCAAACAAAATAATATTAATCACAAATAAAATGTTATCTTATGCGAAAAATTATTCATTCATTAGCTAGTTTATTTTGAGTAGGCTAAATAAAGAATCTTAGGTTTTTCTATCTACAAAATATCTGACAAACACATCAATAGATATTCTAGTTGCATAATTTTCTCATCGTTCCAAGTTAGTTCTTAAAACTCTAAATAATTTATTTATGATTACTGAATCCCATTCCTATACAACCTTGGATAACGTGCGCGTCTCTCGTGCAATTACAGAAGTTAAGATGGATACTGCCATTGAAGAAATTCTGTTCTACCTCAATTCTCAGCGCGGAGGCTTGTTAACTAGCAGCTATGAATATCCAGGAAGATATAAGCGATGGGCAATCGGATTCATTAATCCACCATTAGAATTAACTACAAGAGAGAATACTTTTACTCTGACAGCACTAAACGATCGCGGTAAAATTCTCCTGGAATTATTGTTTGAACGCTTATCTAAAATACCAGAACTTCATCACATTGCTAAAAACCAGAACAGCATTACCGGATTAGTTAAATCTACAGCACAATGTTTTACAGAAGAAGAACGCAGTAAGCAACCTTCAACGTTTACCGTTATCCGCGAAATTCTGCGTACATTTTATAGTCAAGAAGATGAACATTTAGGATTGTATGGTGCATTTGGTTACGACTTAGTATTTCAGTTTGAACCAATTTCTCAATGTTTAGAACGTCCTACAGATCAGCGAGATTTAGTTCTATATTTACCTGACGAATTGATAGTTGTTGACTACTATCAGCAACAAGCGTTTCGCATAGAGTATGACTTTATCACAGCCCACGGTAGCACTTATAATTTGCCACGCACAGGTGAATCCGTTGATTATCGAGGTCAACGATTAACTCCTACAAAAAATGCTGACCATCAAATTGGCGAATATGCCAAGCAAGTTGAATTTGCTCTCGATTATTTCCGTCGAGGTGATTTATTTGAAGTAGTTCCCAGCCAGAACTTTTTCACAGCTTGCGAAGAACAACCAAGCAACCTATTTGAAACTCTCAAAAAAATTAATCCCAGTCCTTACGGTTTTATTTTTAATCTTGGTGGTGAATACCTTATTGGTGCATCGCCAGAAATGTTTGTCCGTGTGGAAGGTCGGCGTGTAGAAACTTGTCCGATTAGTGGCACAATTACCAGGGGACAAGATGCTTTAGATGATGCTATACAAATTCGCTCCTTACTCAACTCTCCCAAAGATGAAGCTGAGTTGACCATGTGTACTGACGTAGACCGTAATGATAAGTCCCGCATCTGCGAACCTGGTTCAGTACGAGTTATTGGTCGTCGTCAAATTGAATTGTACAGCCACCTCATCCATACAGTTGATCATGTCGAGGGTATATTGCGGCCAGAGTTTGATACTTTAGATGCTTTTTTGAGTCACACTTGGGCTGTCACTGTCACAGGCGCACCTAAACGAGCAGCAATTCAATTTATCGAACAGCACGAACGCAGCGCCCGACGTTGGTATGGTGGTGCAGTTGGATATTTGAATTTCAACGGTAATTTAAACACCGGATTAATTCTGCGAACCATCCGCTTGCAAGACTCAATTGCGGAAGTGCGAGTTGGTGCAACTCTTTTGTATGATTCTGTACCACAAGCCGAAGAACAAGAAACCATCACCAAAGGTGCGGCGTTATTTGAAACAATTCGTCGTGCTAAACAAAAAGACGAAAAAATTGACGAGTGCATTACTACAAACTTGAGCAAATGCGTTCCGAATGTTGAACCAGGGAAACGCATCTTACTCATTGACTACGAAGATTCATTTGTTCATACACTCGCTAATTACATTCGTTCTACAGGTGCAAGCGTCACCACACTCCGTCATGGTTTTCCTGAATCTCTGTTCGATACAGAACGCCCAGATTTGGTTGTCTTATCTCCTGGCCCTGGTAGACCGCATGATTTTAAAGTTCCAGAGACTGTTGCTGCTTGCGTCCATCATCAAATACCTATATTTGGTGTGTGTCTAGGATTGCAAGGTATTGTAGAGGCTTTTGGCGGAGAACTGGGAGTACTTAACTATCCCCAACATGGTAAATCTTCACGAGTTTTCGTCACTGCGTCTGATTCTGTGATGTTCCAAGGTTTACCAGAATCTTTTACTGTTGGTAGATACCATTCATTGTTTGCCCTACCCCAACGTTTACCAAAAGAACTTAAAGTAACAGCGATTTCTGATGACGAAGTAATCATGGGTATTGAACATCAAACGCTTCCTATTGCAGCGGTACAGTTTCATCCAGAATCAATCATGACTTTGGCTGGTGAAGTTGGTATGGCAATTATTAAAAACGTAGTGCGGACATATACGCAAACAAAAGAGTCAGTGGTTATTGGTTAATAGTCATTTGTTATTACTAAATCCGGTGATTAATTTACCTCACGCAAAGGCGCAAAGAATATTTATGACTAAACAAGTTGTCTCGCCTCGATATATCCTTGAAGAAATTGTTTGGCATAAACAGCAAGAAGTCGCACAAATGCAGCAGGAATTGCCTTTAACTGCTGTACAAAATCAGTTAAGTGCTGCGCCGCCTGTGCGAGATTTCTTGAAAGCCTTACAAGAAAATGCTCATCATCCTAGTTTAATTGCCGAAGTCAAAAAAGCATCACCAAGTCGTGGGATTATTAGAGCAGACTTTGATCCAGTAGCGATCGCCCAGTCATATCAAAAAGGTGGTGCGGCTTGTCTATCGGTTCTCTCTGATGAAAAGTTTTTTCAAGGTAGTTTTAATAACTTGCGGTTAGTGCGTCAGCAAGTTACATTACCTCTACTCTGCAAAGAGTTCATCATTGACCCTTATCAAATTTATCTAGCACGGACAGCAGGTGCAGATGCAGTCTTATTAATTGCCGCCATTCTTTCAGACGAAGAACTAAAAAGCTTTTTACAAATCATTCATGACTTGGGTATGAATGCCTTAGTAGAAGTTCATACCTTAGCTGAACTAGATCGAGTTTTACAACTAGATAACCTACGTTTAGTCGGTATTAACAACCGCAACCTCGAAGATTTTACGGTTAATTTAGACACAACAAAGCAACTTTTAACACAGCGACAGCAACAGTTACAAAGTTTTCGTATCACCTTCGTCAGCGAATCTGGTATTTATACACCTGCTGATTTATCTTTTGTCGCTGAAGTTGGTGCTAGAGCCGTTTTGGTTGGTGAATCTTTAGTTAAACAAAATGATGTAGAACAAGCTGTACAAATTTTATTAGGAAAAACTCACCAATTTTAAATCAACTCTTTGCAGAAGTTGGGTCGAGGGGAAAGATAAAGAATTAATTCTTTCCTTTCTCCCTTAACCTTTTCTTGCAAAAATTACGAATTACGAACTACAAATTACGAATTACTATGACTACTATCTCTAATAAATTTCAATCTTTACGCCAGCGCCAACAATGCGCCTTAATTCCCTTCATTACAGCTGGCGACCCAGATTTAGAAACTACTGCCGACGCTTTACGCATTTTAGATCGCAATGGTGCTGACTTCATCGAGTTGGGTATTCCTTATTCTGATCCCTTGGCAGATGGGCCTGTAATTCAAGCAGCAGCTACTCGTGCTTTGAACAAAGGAACCAAATTAGAGCAAGTGCTAGAAATACTACGAGATGTAATTCCTAGTTTAAAAGCACCCATCATTTTATTTACTTACTACAATCCAATTTTGCATCGGGGTATTAAGTCGTTTTTAGCCTTAATTGCTGATGTTGGAGTGCGAGGTTTAGTAGTACCAGACTTACCATTAGAAGAAGCAGCAGAATTAATTCAAACTGCCGCATCTTTTGGCATTGAAGTGATTTTACTCGTAGCCCCTACTAGTTCTCAAGATAGGATTGATGCGATCGCTCGTCAATCTCAAGGCTTTATCTACCTCGTCAGTGTGACAGGCGTTACCGGAATGCGGTCTCAAATCCAAAACCGCGTGCAACACTTACTCACAGACTTACGCAACGTCACTGACAAACCCATTGGTGTCGGCTTTGGCATTTCAGCACCAGAACAAGCACATCAAGTTAAAGAATGGGGCGCAGATGCAGTCATTGTCGGTAGCGCCTTCGTCAAACGCCTCGCAGAAGGTAGTCCAACTCAAGGACTACAAGCAGTAGAACAACTGTGTCGAGAACTCAAATCAGCAATATCTTTACAACCAGTCGGTTTAGCTAAATAAATCTTGGCGCGGCAGTTGCTCCAACGAGGGGAACCCCCGCAACGCGCTCGCTGCCTTGCTTCTGCGTCTTTGCGTGAGATAGATTTTAAAACGAACCGCAAAGGACGCAAAGGACACAAAGGAGAAAAGGCAAAGTTTTGAATGAGAGAGGATTTTAGACTGTGGTCAGCACTCCAGATATCAAGAATACATTTGCACAACCTGATTCTTTAGGCAGATTTGGAAAATTCGGCGGTAAATATGTACCTGAAACCTTAATGCCTGCCTTAAGTGAATTGGAAGCAGCTATTGAAAAGTATCGTCATGATGCTAACTTCCAAACAGAGTTACAAAATTTACTCCGCGATTATGTAGGAAGACCTAGCCCATTATATTTTGCAGAACGTCTGACCGCACACTACGCCAGACCTGATGGCACTGGGGCGCAAATTTACTTAAAAAGGGAAGATTTAAATCATACAGGCGCTCACAAAATTAATAATGCTTTGGCTCAGGTATTGTTAGCCAAACGTATGGGTAAACAGCGAATTATTGCTGAGACAGGTGCAGGTCAGCATGGTGTAGCAACTGCTACTGTTTGTGCGCGGTTTGGCTTGGAATGCGTAATCTACATGGGCATCCATGATATGGAACGCCAAGCCCTGAATGTGTTCCGGATGAAGTTGATGGGTGCGGAAGTGCGGCCTGTGGAAGCAGGTACTGGCACTCTCAAAGATGCTACTTCGGAAGCTATTCGAGATTGGGTGACGAATGTTGAAACAACACATTACATCTTGGGTTCTGTAGCTGGCCCTCATCCTTATCCGATGTTGGTGCGTGATTTCCACGCCATTATTGGGAAAGAAACTCGCGTACAGGCGCAAGAGAAATGGGGCGGACTACCAGATATTCTTTTGGCTTGCGTGGGTGGCGGTTCCAATGCGATCGGATTGTTTCATGAGTTTGTGAATGAACCTTCTGTGCGTTTTATTGGTGTAGAAGCAGCTGGAGAAGGTGTGAATACAGACAAACACGCTGCAACGCTCACATTAGGTAGGGTGGGAGTTCTGCACGGTGCGATGAGCTACATTCTCCAAGATGATGATGGTCAAGTTATCGAAGCTCATTCGATTAGTGCGGGATTAGATTATCCCGGTGTTGGGCCTGAGCATAGTTATTTGAAGGATCTGGGTCGCGCTGAATATTACAGTGTGACTGATCAGCAAGCGTTAGAAGCATTTCAGAGACTTTCGCAACTAGAAGGGATTATTCCAGCATTAGAAACTTCTCATGCGATCGCCTATTTAGAAACTCTCTGTCCGCAGTTAGATGGCAACCCGCGCATTGTGATCAACTGCTCTGGTAGAGGCGATAAGGATGTCCAAACTGTCGCTAAAGTCCTCAATCATTAATCGAATATGGTAGCCATCACTCAACATCCAGCAGACAAAATCTCTGTTACTTCTGACTGGTCTGCTTTATTGCAACAACTACTGAAACGGCAATCACTAACAGTTGACCAAGCTACAAATTTAATGCACGGTTGGTTAACAGATACTATTCCCTCCGTTCTTTCAGGAGCCATTTTAGCCGCAATTCAAACTAAAGGTGTCTCCGCAGAAGAACTAGTAGGTATGGCTAGTGTTTTGCAATCCCAATCTTCTTACCCCACTCTCAACTCCCCAACTCCCCTAATCGATACTTGCGGTACTGGGGGAGATGGTGCCTCCACTTTTAATATTTCTACTGCTGTGGCCTTTGTGGCTGCTGCGGCTGGAGTAAAAGTTGCTAAACATGGTAATCGTTCTGCCTCCAGCAAGGCTGGTTCTGCTGATGTTTTGGAAGCTTTGGGGATAAATCTCAACGCTCACCCAGAGAAGGTAAAAGCGGCAGTTGATGAAGTTGGTATTACCTTTTTGTTTGCTCCTGGCTGGCATCCAGCACTCAAGGCGGTTGCTGATTTACGCAAAACTCTCAAAGTAAGGACTATTTTTAACTTGCTTGGGCCTTTGGTAAATCCCATGCGTCCAACAGGGCAAATTATTGGTGTGAATGACCCACTGTTGATTGAAGAAATCGCCCAAGCCTTATCACAATTGGGATGCAGACAAGCGATTGCACTCCACGGCAGAGAAAGATTAGACGAAGCAGGTTTGGCTGATGTGACTGATTTGGCTGTGCTGCAAGCAGGAAAAGTCCACTGTCTGACGCTCAATCCGCAAGAACTCGGTTTAAGTCATGCACCGACCGAAGCATTACGTGGTAGCGATGTTCAAGAGAACGCAGAAATATTAAAGGCTGTACTCCAAGGAAAAGGCACTCCAGCACAACAGGATGTTGTCGCTTTAAATACAGCCTTAGCGCTGCAAGTTGGTGAAGCAATTGCAGGCACAACAGACATTTTAGAAGGTTGCGTCAAAGGTATTGCATTAGCTAAAGAAGTTCTGCAAAGTGGCGCTGCTTGGACAAAGTTGGAACAACTTGCTGAATTTTTGCACTAATTAAGGAAAACGAAAATGATTGTAGTCCTAAAAAACGGTACACCTACTGACGAAATTACTCGCATCAGCGAAGGTTTGAGAGATACTTGGGGAGTCACAGTCGAAAAAAGTATCGGCGAACATAAAGTCATCCTGGGGATGATTGGTGATACTTCTACACTTGATCGGGGGCAAATCCAAGAGTTCAGCCCTTGGATTGAGCAAGTATTGCGTGTGGAAAAACCTTTCAAGCGGGTAAGTCGAGAATTTCGTTATGGAGAAGCCAGTGAAGTTATTGTCCCCACTCCTAACGGTGATGTCTATATTGGCGAACAGCATCCGATAGTAGTGGTAGCTGGGCCTTGTTCTGTTGAGAATGAGGAAATGATTGTTGAAACAGCCAAGCGGGTAAAGGCGGCTGGAGCCAAGTTTCTGCGTGGTGGAGCCTACAAACCTCGCACCTCACCTTATGCTTTTCAAGGCTATGGTGAAAGTGCCTTAGATTTGTTAGCAGCTGCTCGTGAAGCCACAGGGTTGGGTATCATTACAGAACTGATGGATGCTGCTGATTTACCAGCATTAGCAAGAGTCGCTGATGTTATCCAAATCGGGGCGCGAAATATGCAAAACTTCGCGTTGTTGAAAAAAGTAGGCGCACAAGATAAACCTGTTCTGCTCAAACGAGGAATGTCAGCCACAATTGACGAGTGGTTAATGGCAGCAGAATACATCCTGGCTGCGGGAAATCCCAATGTAATTTTGTGTGAGCGGGGGATTAGAACCTTTGATAGTAAATATGCCCGCAATACCTTAGATTTATCTGTCATTCCCGTGTTGCGATCGCTTACTCATTTACCCATCATGATTGACCCCAGTCATGGTACAGGTAAATCTGAATATGTACCTGCGATGACTTTTGCTGCGATCGCTGCTGGTACTGATGCTTTAATGATTGAAGTTCACCCCAATCCAGCTAGAGCTTTATCTGATGGGCCACAATCTTTAACACCCGAAGAATTTGACTACTTAGCAAAAGAAATGTCAGTAATTGGTAAAGTTGTTGGACGTTGGACTATACCAGCTTTGCTTGCTACTGTTTAATATTCTTTTTTGCCTAAAACAAGAACAATGGAGGACTCGATTTTTCTAAAATTTACTGTTAATTGCCCTACACTTTTATGATTAGGGGCAATTTAAATTTAACCAAAAATTGGCGCATAATATCACAGCCATAATTATGTGCCTTTTTTGTTTTATGTGTATTGAATTTAATCTTGATTTAGCTAAAAATATTATATTTTTTATCAAAAACCAAAATATTTATCATTGTATTAACTGTAATAAATACTTAACATATATCTGGATAGATATTTATTCTAGCTTGATGAATATAAATAATATTTGTTAGTTATCAAGCGGCTAAATATCACAATAAATATTCGCTTACTTCTGCAAAGAACGCTAACTAGATTTAGCAAAAAGCAAGAGACAAAACTTAGTCTTTTGTAGTTTTTTTGTTTCTTGATTTTATCGGTACTAACAAAATTTACATCCGAAATCTAGGAGGATATTTTCTCATGGCAGATTCAAATAACGGCGGTAGCAATAACCCTTCTAGCAGCGAGCTTGAGGCTCTGCTTCGACAATCACCATTTGGGGCATTGCTAGACATCCCCGGTGTAGAACCAAACGACATTATTGAAGCTTTCAGTAGATCTACTGATGGTGGTGATAATCCATTTGGTAATGGTGGTAATCCAAATACTGGTGGTGGCGCTCCTTATAGTGGTAATCCCTTTGCTAACTTTGGCAACCCAAATGCTCCTGGTGGCCCTTTGACTGGCGGTGTCAATCCTTGGGCGAATATTAATCAAGGTAGCAGTGATCCTTTAACTGGTGGTGGAAATCCTTTTGCAGGTGGTGGCGCTCCTTCAACTGGTGGTGAAAATCCTTTTGCAGGTGGTAGCAATCCCTTTGCAAGTGGTAGCAATCCCTTTGCAAGTGGTGACAATCCCTTTGCAGGTGGTGACAATCCTTTTGCAGGTGGTGACAATCCTTTTGCAAGTGGTAGCAATCCCTTTGCAGGTGGTGACAATCCTTTTGCTTAATATTGATAGTTATTAGAACTCTGCAAAAAACCGCAGTTCAACACAGATAATCAACACTGATATAGCTGTGTTTAACTACGGTTTAATTTTTTATTTTTGAGTATTGTTATAAGCCTATTCTCATATTTTTAACATTGACCTAAAAATAAAAAGCAAAAAAATGTTATGCAAATCAAAAAATAAATCATTGCTTATTAGTTGAACATATCATAACTTTATTGAAGACATGATTAAGAATACACAAGATCAATAAGCTAGTAAAAAATCTTAAAAAGAAATAACTTAAATTTTAATTTTTTGCTGTTCTAAACAATACTTGAAGTAAAAATAGGAGATTAACGCTGATGGAAGAATCTGCTGTCAATCCTTTTGGTGCAGGTAATCCCTTTACTGGCAATAATGGCAGTCTGCCTCAGCGATCGCCTTTTGATAATCTCTCAAATATTGGTCAATACATACCTGAAGGCGTTAACAATCCTTTTACCAGTTCTAGTACCCTTCCTGGAGGAATCAACCCTTTTGCTAGCGATGGTGGTAGTCGGTTTGAGCAATTAATTTTTAATCGCTTGAAGTTAGTTTTAGGTGAGAATTTTTTTGATGGTACTAATACCCCTTTTACAAGTGGTAGAATACCTCAATTTAGTGGTGGCGGAAATTTATCAAAGTTGGGTACGCCACCTTTTAATGCGAATAACGCACCTGTTGGTAATGGCAACAGAAATTTTGGTACTAACAACGCAACTATTGGTAATTTCAACTCAAATTATGGTAATGACAGCGCCACTATTGGTAATGGCAATTGGAACTTCAGTAGTAATAACACCACAATTGGCAATGGTAATTGGAAATTCGGCGTTAACAATACAATAATTGGTAATGGTAACTGGCATTGGGACGATGGTAATAATAATGCCACTTTAGGTAATGGTAATTGGCAATTTGGACAAGATAATCAAACCGTTGGTAATGGCAATTGGAATTTTGGTAGCGATAATACAACAGTTGGTAATGGCAACTGGCATTGGGATGAAGGAAGCAATAATACAACAGTTGGTAATGGTAACTGGCAATTTGGTAGCGAAAATAAAACTCTGGGTAATGGTAATTGGGATTTTGGTACTAACAACATAATTGTAGGTAATGGTAACTTAGTTTTCACCAGCGGCAATATAATTGTAGGTAATGGTAATTTGCTAATAGATAGCAACAATACAATAATTGGTATTGGTGATGATGCCGAAAGTTTAAGTTCTCTTTTTCAAGGAACTCCAAGTGATGTTGATAGTTTAATAAACTCTCTTGTAGGAGCGTTTGGGCAAGAATTTAATCCCTTAACTGGTAATTTTGATAGTTTAGAAGCCCAGACTTTTAACAGACTGATTCTTTCTAGAGTGACTGGTGAAGATAACATTACTATATCCAATCAACTTGAGCAGTTTTTCACCAATCTATTCAGGAATATTCCATTTGATGAACTACCTTATCAGCCGGGACAAAATTTTCACCCTGTGCCAGAACCTTCAGCTTCAGTGCCACTAATAGTATCAGGTTTTTTATTATTGTTATTTTCTAAATTCAAACAAAAAGTGTTAGCAAAAAAACAGAGAGCTTTATCTAGTAGTTCTAAATAACTCTTGAATAACAAGATACCTAATTTCTCAAACAAATCGAGTATCTAAGTCTCTCGATTTTTATCAGTCAAAAAGGATTGTAATAAGTTATTGTACTCACATTGAGACTTACCTGCTGATGTGGGGTGTATAAGCCAGCATCGGAAACTTTTTGTAATTAGTGCTGTCTATTAGACTAATTCATTAGTTTATCAGGAAATTATATGCGATCACCTATCGTCATAGGTACAGGATTACTTGTATCTTTAATTTTGAATGCACAAGTATTCGCGCAATCTACAGTACAGTTACCACAACTCACTGCACAAGCTACCACTCAACAAATCTTAAATAAAAATACTAAAAAGCTACGTTCAGGTATTATTACTTTGCAAAGAACAGCTTGTTTTGGTGCTTGTCCAATTTATAAAATCACCATATTTCCTGATGGTAGAGTTGTCTACGAAGGGGAGCGTTTTGTTAAAGTTGTCGGTAAGCGAACTGCAAAAATCAGTCCACAAGCAGTAAATAGATTAGTTGCAGAATTTAATAAAGTCAATTATTTCTCTTTACCCAACAACTATCAAGGCGGCCCTACAGATTTGCCTTCAGCAATTACTTCTCTTACTATCGGGAAACATCAGAAAACTGTGAATCATTATCTCGGTTCACCCAATGCACCTCAAGCACTCACAGCCTTGGAAAATAAAATAGATGCTGTTGTGAATTCTCAGCGGTGGATTGGTGCAAAAAATGAACCAACACCAAATCCAAATGATTCCAATTCGACTCAGCTAAAAGTTAACCGCCAGTTATGGAATCAGCAAAGGCTGGCTAATTATCGCTTTACATTTAGCAGGAGTTGTTTTTGTTTACCCAAGGCTACCCAACCAGTAGTGATTACAGTCCGTAATGGTCAAGTTGCTTCTATTACTGCTGTCAACAACAATGAACCAGTTGATGCAGAATTATTCCAACAATATAATACAATTCCTAAACTGTTCGGGATAATTGACGACGCGATTACCAGAAAAGCATCTAGTCTCACCGTCAAATATGATCCTCAGCTTGGCTATCCAACACAAATTAATATTGATTACAACCAACAAGTTGCTGATGAAGAATTATTTCTCACAATTAGCAATCTCGAACCATTGAAGTAAGGTCTGACAAAAAATAGATCATCTGTAAGGGTGTACAGTTAGTTGTACCCCCTTTTATTTGTCTATCAAGCCTGTATAAACTGAAATATCTCCTACTAAAATCAGGTTCTCAGACTCAGGGATGATGAGTATTGAGTAACTAGATTGACAAAATCACACTATAAATAGTGATATCTCAGCGATATGCAGAAATTACAAGGAATAAAGGCATGATTAAATCATGGATGGTAATTGGTGGCGTAGCAATATTGGTCGCGTTGAGTGCTAATTTAAGTCCGCCTAGCGATCGCCAGTGGTTCAGGCGCTTACAAAGACCGAGATGGCTAACTTTTGAAGCAGCAATTCCTATTATCTGGACTCTTATTTTTATTTGTGGTGCTTGGTCAGCTTATATTGTCTGGGAAACTAACCCAGGAACCAAATCCACTTGGTTGTTGATGATTTTATATTTAATTTTAGAAATTGCTATTATTGCCTATACGCCTGTGATGTGTCGGTTGCGTAGTCTCCAAGCAGGCACAATTATTGGCGGTACAGGTTTTATTATTGGACTCATATTAACTCTTGCTGTTTTACCAGTCTCTGGTTGGGCAGTATTGTTATTATTACCCTTTTTACTGTGGAGTCCTATTGGTACTTATACCACTTGGCAGATGAGCAGTCTCAATCCTCAAGATGCTTAAGTATCAAACCTGCGATTGATTTCACCCATTCCTTATATTGTCAAACTGACAGTGTATAACTTGACAAAACATAAGGAAAAGGGTAAGGGTATGATTTCATCTGGTGCAATTATTGGGGCGATAACTTTCTTGATTGCTTTTGGGAGTTTTTTCATCACCCCCCGTGATGTGAAATGGTTCGCCCGTTTAAGCCGCCCACAATGGCTAGTTTTTGAACCGCTTATTCCCTTCATCTGGACGGCAATTTTTATTTGTGGTGCGATTTCTGCTAACATTGTTTGGCAAAAAAACCCTGGAAGCCTTGTTACCTGGTTTCTTATGGGTTTATACCTGTTTGTAGAAATCATCACCATTGCCTACATCCCAGTGATGCTCAGGTTACGCAGTCTGAAAGTTGGCGAAACTCTGGGGTTAGCCGGGATGATTTCAGCTATAGTTTTGGCTGTATGTGTTCTGCCAATTTCACCAATAGCAACTATATTACTGATACCCTATCTGGTCTGGAGTCCAATTGGCACATTAACTACAGACGAATTAAAAGAAATTAATCCTGAAGATGCGTAATTAAACATCTATAAAATCCGACCATAACGGGCTGTAAAATTATTGGCTGAATTTGTTTGATTATTTAACCACGCCCACATTTGATCACCAAAACAAAAATGCCACCATTCTCTAGGATTGCGTTGAAAGCCAGCTTTGAACATGACATCATTTAATAGCTGACGGTGGACATGATATTGTTGTGCTTCTGGATGCTGATGATTGGCATAATAATCGGGATGCGATCGCTCTGACAATTCATCAATAGGCGAACCCATATCTACTATTTGTCCGGCATCATCGACTAAGGTTACATCCACAGCAGCCCCTGTACTATGAGGTGGCGGCGTTTTTTCATCCATACTTGGAACAGCCCAAATTTGGTAAACCGCATCCCAAATTTCTTCGCGTTGGCTGGGTGATAACTCTGCTTCAGTCAGTCCCCTCGCTTGCACTGCCGTAGCAAAGCTGTAATCTACCATAAACTGCTGTACTGTTACCGGACGATAGCCGTCAAAAATTTGAATCCGCCAATGAGGATGTAGTAATTCCAAGTAATTTTGGGCTGTGATTAAATTTTCCACAACACTTTGGCGGAGATAATAAGGCGAATATTCCCCATAAATAGCCCCCAATTTTTCATAAGGATGGGGCGATTCTACCGCAAATATCTGCAAAGGAATTTCTACCAGAGCTTCACCGCATTCAACAATGGGGATATGGTGATAAGGTCTCATACCAATTTTGGATTTAAGATTTAGGATGACTTTCCAGAATCTTAAATCATACTACCTATTCCAATTTATTCAGGACATCAATAACCATAAGGATTTCCCTGCACTCCACCTGTAGACTGGCCAGGAACGGAAGTATTTGATGGTAGTTGAATGCCTCTAAAATAGCGATTGTTTTGATAACTTGCTGGAGCCGCAGGTGTCACAACGTATGCCGAGGAATTTGGGGCAGAGTAAGGTGTAGTGTTAGTTGGTAGAGATGAATTAACAGGTTGGGTCGTAGTTGTTGATGGTAATTGATTAGTCAACGGCTGGACAGTATTTGCACCGTTATAATAATTCACCGGTGGAGTTGGTACAGTAGGCTGGATATAACCTGTACTGCTATTTAAACTGGTGTTGGGCAGAAAGTTCTGATTATTAGTAGGTAAACTTTGAGGAACTGAGTTAGACGGAGTTTTACCAAGGTTATTGCCGAAATTTGTCGTCGTACTATTGATATTAGATAAATTCTGGGGAACTCCGTTGTATGCGGGTTGCCCAAAAGTATTGCTGGGGTTGGAAGTGGCACTATTAGTGTTAGATGGGACTAATTGGGGAGATGATGGTGCAAAAATTGTGGGTGAAGGGCTAATTGAATTGTATGGATTAATTGGAGTCTGATTGATGCCGGTTTGTGCAGCATAAGGGTTTGCGGCTGAACCTTGTGGTTGAGACGCAGAATTTATCAACTGACTGCTATTTTGTGTGCCAAACTGCAATAGATTCTCTGTTTGGGCGACAAAAGGATTTTTCCCTTCAGATAATATACCGTCACTGCTACCTAAACTAGGATTGAATTTAGGTTCTTTAGCAGATTTCTGCTTATTAATTACATCCTGTAAAAAATCTTTACCCTTTTTCGACTTGGAGTTATCTGTAGAGGAACTCACAATTGCGGGGCTATCTGATTTATCCACATCATTATACAGAACTGGTAAGTTATCAATATCTGCGGCGATCGCTTTATCTTCTGCCGACAGTGAAGAATTATCAGCTTTCTGTGTTGTGGCTTCGCTGTTTTGTTTGCTGGTAAACGCATTTGGGTTAGACCAGTATTCTCTAATTACCAGACCTAGCACGGATAAAAAAATCGCTGTTCCCCAAAAAGCCGGCTTGCTAAAATTCAATAACCTGGCTTTGAGATAACGTAGGTAGGCGGGTGGATAATGACGATTTGACATAGCTGAGTCTCAGAATTTACTGGCAAATGGGATACCTGGGTACAAACTTACAGCAAATACGAAATGTGTAGTGCTTTGGCTTGAATATTAGCAAACAGTGTTAGTTGTATTTGGATGGTGCTGAAATCATCCTAGCTTGTCTACGGATAAAAAATGAAAATTAAAGTATAAAATTTCATATTTTACCCTCCGCACTTCATACTTTACAAAATGATTCTGCCCATATTTTCAGCTTCGGTCACTTTCGATAACATCATGAACTGAAACCTGCACTAATTTATTGTTATGGCTGGGTAATTTTTCAAAAAAAAGGGAGTAGGGAATAGGGAATAGGAGTAGTGAGTAGATAGCAAGGGTCGGTTTTTCTAAAGGGAATGAGTCAGAACTATCAAACCAATGCAAGAATCATCATTTCTTCTACCCTACACCCTTACACCCCCACACCTGTTAGCTTACCTCCCCTGCTATTTACCAGGAGACTAGAGCAATGATGAAAGCTGAAGATATCATGACCAAGGATGTAATTACCATTCGCGGGTCTGCAACTGTCGCTGAAGCAGTTAGCCTGATGAAAGACAAAAACTTGCGTGCTTTGGTTGTTGATCGTCGCTATGATAATGATGCCTATGGCATGGTTAGCGAAACAGATATTGTCTATAAGGTAATAGCCTACGGTAAAGACCCTAAGCTTGTGCGGGTTTATGAAATTATGAGTAAACCTTGCATTGTCGTCAATCCTGAGTTGAGTATTGAATATGTAGCGCGGTTGTTTGCCAACACTGGTATTCGCAGAGCGCCAGTAATTCAAAGTAAGCTGTTAGGCATCATCTCAATTACTGATATTTTGACTAAGAGTAATTTTGTCGAAGCCCCAACAGCACTAAGGCTAGAGGAGAAAATTCAAAAAGCCGTAGAAACTGCCCGTGCTATTTGTACTCAATATGGAGCTTATTCTAAAGCCTGTGCTGCTGCTTGGGATGAAGTGGAAGAACTACAAGCAGAAGCCGCCCATCAAAAAGCAGAAGGTATGGTTTCGGCTAAAGGTTCGTTTGAAGAATACTGTCGGGAAAATCCTGATGCGCCTGAATGCCGAAATTATAAGCCTTAAATAAGGTATGAAGTCTGAAGGATGAAGTATGAAAATAGATTTCATACTTCATCCTTCAGACTTTAATATTTTCTACTCTGCGCTGTTGAGAATTTTCGGTACTTTGAAAAATTCCCCTTCTTGTTCTGGCGCACTTTCAAGTATTGCATCTCTGTCAGGATAAGGTTTTAACTCATCCTCTCGCGTCACATTGCTAACATCAATTGCTCTTGTAGTTGGTATTACATCAGTAACATCTAGTTCACTCAGCTGTTCCACATAATCCAAAATACTTCCTAGCTGAGTGGTAAATTGCTCTTCTTCTGCTGGCGTTAAGTCTAACCTAGCGAGAAGAGCTACTTTATGAACTTGCTCACGGTCAATCATGGTTTAGTTATAAGTCAAGAGTCAAAAGTCAAGAGTCAAAAGTCAAAAGTCAAAAGTCAAAAGTTTTTGCTGATCACATGATTAACAATTGACAATTGACTAATGACAATTGACTAAAAGAATACGTCAATTTGCATCCGTCCAGTGGTTTTCAGCCAGTTTTGCGCTTCAATGTAGTTATTGGGAGCCATCCGAATAGCTCGAATCCAATAATCTGCGGCTTGGTCAAACAGTGCTTCACCACCGTCATGATCTCCAGCTTCTTTAGCTTTTTCGCCTTGATAATGATAAATCACGGCGATATTATTCAAAGCTTGGGGTATGCGTGGGTTGATGTCAATTGCTTTGTGATAAAGTTCTAAAGCTTTATCGTGATCACCGTTACTGGCGTAAATTAGACCCATGTTATAGAAAATATAACTGCGATCGTTGGAGTCTTCTTCTAGTGTTAGGGCTTCTTCATAATATTCTAATGCTTCGGCATATTCTCCTTCTGCTTGTGCCGACATACCATCGCGGTAATAAACAAATGCTTCTTTCGCTTTTCTGTTAGTTGGCAGTATCTTGAGAATGATATCCGCCATGACGGTAAAAGATTTGTCAATAAAGTTATCGTTTTTCTGTGTTCTTGGCATAACTGCCTCTATGGTTGTACAGCTACTAGCTCAAAAGATGCTCTTGGAAATTACAGCATTTCTTGATTGGGTGTTTACTCAGCACTTAGCACGGGCTAAACGCCCCGCTACCGCTAACAGCACTCAATAGTTAATTTAACTGATTTGGGAGGGTATTCTCTTCACTTAGAGGGATAATACATTCTGGACTGTTGTGCTGGGGTTTGTTGACCAAATTGCTGACTGGGTAGGCTGTCATTGCTTCAGAGGGATAGGGATCTAACAGTGGCTGAAGTCTTTCTGGTGTTTGCACTTGCGTATCTAGCCACAAATCGTAATCTTCTGGTGCCAAAATGACTGGCATTCGCTCATGAATTGGTGCTAACAATTTGTTAGCTGTTGTTGTCACAATCGTACAAGAGGCAATTTCTTCTCCTTCTGGTGAGTGCCACATCTCCCATAATCCCGCAAAAGCAAAGGGTTGGCTATCTTGCAGCCGAAAATAAAAGGGCTGTTTTTTACCTTGTTGCTTTTGCCATTCATAAAAGCCATCAGCTATTACCAAACAGCGTCGGCGCTTAAAAGCTGTGCGAAAAGCTGGTTTTTCTGCCACGGTTTCGGCTCTGGCGTTAATTAGCTTTACTCCTATTTTTATATCTTTTGCCCAAGCAGGAATCAAGCCCCAACGTAATTGTTGAAATTCATCCTGTTTACTGGTGGGGTTATGTAGCACTGTTGGCACCATTTGTGTAGGTGCAATGTTATATTGGGCAGCTAAATCGGGAATTTGCTGGAGAGGGAAAGCCTTTGCCAGTGAGGATGCTGGCTGATTTAAAGTAAATCTTCCACACATATTTTTAATTGACCCCATTGAATTAAATTGAACATTTAAAGTTGATAAATACTAGAAATAATAAATAATTTGTTTTTTATTTTTTCAGATAAATCTAGTTTTGATGAAGATGCTTAAAAGGGAAAAAATTATCCTGTTTAACTCGAAAGATTTTGTAAGATATTGTATTTTAGAGCCTCATTTCTCCTAATACTCTTCATCATCTTTTTGGCATGGAAACGCTACGTCTGTACGATTTTTTACCCTCTGGTAATGGCTATAAGATACGTCTTTTATTATCACAAATGGGTATTCCCTATGAAAGAATCGAGGTGAATATCTTAAAGGGAGAAAGTCGGACACCTGAATTCTTAAGTAAGAATCCTAACGGCAAAATACCTGTATTGGAAGTTGAACCAGGGAATTACTTAACAGAATCAAATGCTATTTTGGCATATCTCAGTGAATACACAGAATTTCTTCCCTACGATCGCTTCTTAAAAGCACAGGTTTTGCAATGGTTATTTTTTGAACAATATAGTCATGAACCGTATATTGCGACATCAAGATTTTGGATTTCCATTTTAGGGAAAGCGGAAGAATATCAGGCTGCTTTAGCACAAAAGCAAGAACCTGGTTATGCAGCATTAAGAGTGATGGAAAATCATCTGCAATCTCAGATGTATTTTGTTGGCGATCGCTATACCATTGCTGATATTGCTTTATTTGCTTATACCCATGTAGCCGATGAAGGTGGGTTTGATTTATCTAGGTTTCCGGCTATTCAAAGATGGATAGAATGTATCAAAGCGCAACCAAGGTATATCAGTATTACACATGAGCCAATTCTCCAAGAAGCGGAATTCTGCTAAATAAATGTTGATCAGCATAAACTCTCGGAGTCAGGAAGCCCAAATTCATAATTATTCAATAATGATGATTCTTCGAGAGAGAGATTTGGCTAGTTTCTATATTTCTGACTTATGAATACTGACTCAAAATTGCGAATTATTCAGCTACACCCAAGCCTTGAATTTGCAAAAACTTGTCGGAAATTCTGTTAGGGATGGGTCGTGGACGCATAGTTTTAGCATCTACCCACACCCACAATGCTTCAGCCGTAACTAATAAATCATCTTCGTGTTGTTTGCGAATTTCGTAACATCGAAAAGCACGAGTACCACGCATTTCTTTTAACCAGGTGGTAACTTCTAAAGTATCACCTGCCACGGCTGGCCGGAGATAGTCAATTTCTACGCGCCGCATTACAAATACACCGCCCAACTCGCGGTAAACAGCTAAATTTGCACCGAGGTGTTCTGAGTGTTCAATAGCCGCCTGTTCCAAATAGTTTTGGTAAACGGCATTATTAACATGGCCTAAAGCATCCATTTCATAGTGCCGGACACGGAGTAAAGTCTTGAATAACTGCATGAAAATAATCGGAGTTAGTAAGTGGGGTTAAAAGAAAATGCGAATTTGGACTATAGGCGAAATTACTGATACATTATTGATGCAACTCTCTTAATTTACGATTTATTGAAGGTAAAGTACCAGAATCATTATGAAATCTCTGCACCGTCCCGATTTATATGGCTGGTCTACTTTCAATCCTGCAAGAAATATTGATTTCAATGGGATTGCTTGGATTCGTCCCGATGGCAATATCTTGATTGACCCAGTAGCTTTATCAAACCACGACTGGAATCACCTGGAATCTCTCGGTGGTGTGGATTGGATTATACTGACAAACTCGGAACATATTCGGGCAGCAAAAGAAATTGCGGTGCAAACCTATGCTAATGTAGCAGGCCCGGCAGCAGAAAAAGAATGTTTCCCCATAGTTTGCGATCGCTGGCTGTATGATGGTGATGAGTTTGTCCCTGGATTAAAGACCATTGAACTCCAAGGTTCCAAGACTCCTGGTGAACTAGCATTACTCTTGGAAGACACTACCTTAATTACAGGGGATTTAATCCGGGCGCATACAGCCGGGACTTTAACTATCTTGGCAAAAGAAAAGTTACTCGATTCAGAAGCAGCGATCGCTTCTGTCCACAGGCTGGCACAATTGAGTAATGTGGAAACAGTCTTAGTGGGAGATGGCTGGTCAGTGTTTCGAGATGGACACCTGCGGTTAAAAGAATTAGCCGCAAAATTGTGATAGTTGGGTTGGGAGAAGCAAGCTTATGAAAGATATCTCTGTCAAACATCGCCAAATGGCAATAATTTGTCATAAAGTTAAACTTAAACAGCAAAAAAGCGATTTTGCTTATTGGCAAACTCAATCGTATCAATCCCGACTAGAAGCCTTAGAGCAAATTCGCCAAGAATATCATAGTTGGAAAGATAATAGTGCTGAATCAAGACTTCAAAGAGTTTATACAATTTCTCAACGATAATAATGTTCGTTATTTGATTGTTGGTGGTTATGCAGTAGCGATACATGGTCATCCTCGCTATACCAAAGATATTGACATTTGGATAGAAATGAGTACAGAAAATGCCAATAATATAATTCAAGCTTTAAAACAAAACAATTTGGGTTTAGTTCTTTAGGATTAAAACCAGAAGATTTCCTGACTCCAGACCAAATTATTCAGCTTGGTTATCCTCCTAATAGAATTGATGTATTAACAACTATTGATGGGGTGAATTTTGAAAATTGTTATCCTTTAAGATTAGAAGTTAGAATTGATAATATTCTTGTTAATTTTATTGATTTAGATAATCTGAAAAAAAATAAAGAAGCATCAGGAAGACTTCAAGATTTAGCTGATTTAGAAAATTTGAATTAAAAATGTAGGCTATGTGTCCACATCGGACAATTCACCGTCAAAAATTCTGTTAAAAGCAACGCATCACAAAATTTTAAAAAATATTACTGTGCAAGGTTTTCTTAACTTAAACAAATCATTTGATTGGACTTCTCACGACTGTGTAGCGCGGGTACGCAAGCTGTTGCGCCTCAAACGGGTAGGACACGCAGGAACTTTAGATCCGGCTGCGACTGGGGTATTACCAATTGCACTGGGTAAAGCCACAAGATTATTGCAGTATCTCCCAGGAGACAAAGCTTACAAAGCCACTATTCGTTTTGGTGTACGTACCACAACCGATGATTTGCAAGGAGAAATTATCGCTTCACAACCTTGTGCAAATTTGAGTTTGGCTGAAATAGAAACTGCACTCACACAATTTGTTGGGAAGATTGAACAAATACCGCCAATTTATAGTGCAATTCAAGTTGATGGAAAACGCTTGTATGATTTGGCGCGTCAAGGTGAAACTGTCGAAGTTCCAGCACGTACAGTCGAAGTTTTTCAGATAGATATTTTAGATTGGCGAGAAGGGGATTTTCCGGAATTAGATGTAGCGATCGCCTGTGGTAGTGGTACATATATTAGAGCGATCGCTCGTGATTTAGGCGCAGTTTTCAACACTGGCGGAACTCTCGCCGCTTTAACTCGTAACCAAAGCAGCGGTTTTGATTTGAGTCAGAGTCTTTCTATTACTGAGTTAGAAGCACAGTTACAAACTGGGACATTTCAACCCATTCTTCCAGATGTCGCCTTACAGCATTTGCTAACCGTGAATTTACCTTCAGAACTGGCGCGAAAATGGTGTCAGGGACAAAAAGTTTCCCTTATTTCTGATAATTTGGGGCTTGTGCGCGTATATGAAAATGAAACGCGATTTTTAGGGATTGGACAATCACAAGATGAACTATTAATTCCACAAATGGTATTTGAACCAGTTGCGTGAATGTATGCTGATACCTTCCCAAAATTCCCTTGTTCTATTAAGAGAGATGATTTATCAAGAATTAATTGGGCGAGTATAAAATTCGCTACTACATCAACAAAGTTCATACAGGTGGACTTAATCAAACAACCCGCCTGCGCGGGTTTTGTCTGTATAGCGACGATTTCTAATCGCCAAGGCTCAAGAAAATGTGACTTTTAAATCAGCTTGATTAAGGCATAAATCGATCTAAAGCAGCCTTTAATTGTTCAATTTCCACATCTATATTGCCTTCCTTGGCGGCTCTGGCAACACATTCAGTTAAATGTTCATCTAGCACAATTCTTGCAACGCGATCTAATGCGCCCCGAACTGCGGCAATCTGCAATAATACATCAGGACAAGGACTACTTTGTTTCACCATTGTTTTAATACCGCGAATATGTCCTTCTATCCGCGACAGGCGATTGACAATTTTCCGTAAAGACTCTTCACTATGGACATGAACATGACTAGGCTCTCCATGTTCATGAATATGATCAGTATCGTGAGTATGGAAGTTTTCGGCTGATTGGTTGATAGGCAAGGACTCTGGAGTTAATCGGTTTGATCCATTCATGGCATTAAAACACTGGCAGTACTAAGATCCTAGCCTAGAGGGGGAATGGGTGTTATTTCTATTTAATATAAGGGGCGATCGCTTCTTGTTCGTCAGCGGGTAGAGCTTTCCGTTGGGCGATCCGCAAAACAACCTGTTACTCAACTACGGAAACAAATTCAAGCTAATCCAAAGTTGTCGTGCTGCCACTTGAGCAGGACTGTTCATCTCTAAATACTCTACAGTTACTTTTCCAACTGGAGTTGTACCTAAAATTTTGCCAGATTCAACATCAACTTGAAAATGTTCACTCCAATTATCCTCTCTTGGATTAAAAAAGCGAACTTCTGTGTTGGAATCAGAAGCAATCCCACTCACACGAATTCCTTTGCGGAGATTGCAAGAACGACAGGCAAGGGCTAAATTTGCTTCGTTGTTTGCACCTTGCCGAGAGAGTGGAATAATGTGTTCTACTTCAAATGGAAAATTAAAAACGACTTCAGGGGCTTTGCAATACTCACAGCGATGGTTGGCGCGTTGGGCGGTTAGCTTATAGTAGGGATTCATAAATTCCCTTGCTGCATCCATGCCGCAGTCCGGGCTGTTGCTGCCCTCAGTTCTGCTTCAACTAATCTATCCAATTCTGCTTGTTGTTCTGGCGGGAGTTGCTGCTGTTGATCTCGTGCTAACCGCCATAGATTCATTAACTCTGATAGCCGTTCTTGTTGCTCGGCATTGAAAAACGAGTCCGAACGAAAGCTTTGAATAATCAGTAGTGCGCTAAATTCAATTTCATCTAACTGGGCAGTTAAGGCATCGAGAGCCTGCCCCGCAGTTTTGCCAACAGAATGTTTATCTCCGGCGATCGCACGATAGGATTTCTCCCCGTTAGCATCAGATATTGGCAAAATTGCTACTGTATTCATGCGTCTAGCTGAAAATCACCCGCCTTAAATTATAGCTCTATTCACTCAAGGCCAAGTTACAGAACAGTTACCCTAGCAGAATTTAAATGAACTACCCTTACACCCCATATCCTTTCACCCCACAGATAATCTTTGTGCGTAAGTCCTGGTGATACCCGAACCTCTACAGGGTAAATGTCCGTAATAGCTATCAAGGGAAATTTTCAATTAATTTAAATTACAGGTAGTGAATACCATGCTTTAGTTCAAGTATTGAGTATCTAAAGCAGTAAACCAAAGTTAGTACGCAGGAGTTTCATCCTAGCTGTAAAAATAACTTTAGATAGATTTGTCACGACTAAGCAAAAATTCGGCTTCTAAAATTTAGGTTGTGATTATGCGATTGTCCAAAATAGCCCGTTCTCTACGTAGACTTAGTACCCATATTTTCGCCATATTTTTGGGAGTCTTGCTTACAGTTAGCACTCTGCGGGTGTTACCTTCCCAAGCGGAACCTGCACCTAGTTCTTTAAAAGTGGGTGATGCACCAGAATTAATTGCTCAAAGGCAATCACCAGCTACGGCTGCTATCGGTAATAGCAGTTTTGTCACCGCAGCGGTAAATCGTGTTGGGTCAGCAGTGGTGAGAATTGACACAGAACGCACAATTACTCGCCGTCGTTCCGACCCGTTTATGGAAGACCCATTTTTCCGGCAGTTTTTTGGTGATGGTTATTCTCAACAATTACCGCCAGAGCAATTGCGTGGTCTTGGTTCTGGATTCATTATTGATAAAAGTGGTTTAGTTTTAACTAATGCCCACGTTGTTGATAAAGCAGATAAAGTGACGGTTCGCCTCAAGGATGGTCGCACTTTTGAAGGCAAAGTTCAAGGCATCGACGAAGTGACAGATCTAGCTGTTGTGAAAATTAACGCTGGTAAAGATTTACCCGTTGCACCTTTGGGTTCTTCTAATGCTGTACAAGTGGGAGATTGGGCGATCGCAGTTGGTAATCCTTTAGGCTTTGATAATACTGTAACCTTGGGTATTGTCAGCACTCTCAAACGTTCTAGCGCCCAAGTGGGAATTTCTGACAAACGCTTAGACTTTATTCAAACTGACGCAGCTATTAACCCCGGTAACTCTGGCGGCCCTTTATTAAATGATCGTGGTGAAGTGATTGGGATTAACACCGCAATTCGGGCTGATGCGATGGGTATTGGCTTTGCCATTCCCATTGATAAAGCAAAAGCGATCGCTACACAACTGGAACGAGATGGTAAAGTTGCTCACCCCTATTTAGGTGTGCAAATGGTCACATTAACACCAGAATTAGCTAAACAAAATAACAGCGACCCCAACTCTACATTTGAAATCCCAGAAGTTAATGGGGTTTTAGTGATGCGAGTTGTCCCAAATTCCCCCGCAGCTAAAGCAGGTATCCGCCGTGGTGATGTCATCCTGCAAATAGATAGCCAAAGCATTACTAATGCAGAACAGTTGCAGAACTTTGTGGAAAATACCAACCTTGGTCAATCCTTACAGGTAAAAGTTCAACGAGGTAATCAGACACAACAGCTATCAGTCCGCACGGCTGAGTTGCAAAATGCTACTTCTTAAGTGCTAATTTCTGATGTTTGAAAATGGGGATAGGCTCAGGCTTATCCCCATATTTTTTTGAGTTATAGCAGTTTTGATATCCGAGAAAAAGAGATAAGGGAGACAAGAGAGAAAGACGTTTGTAAATCATTTTTTATCTTTTACTGTTACCTCATCGCCATAGGAAAACTTTATTAACTGAAGCGTATTGGTTTATGACTTTAGTCATCTTATAATCACGACTTTTTTCACATCCGAATTTCTGCGGAGTTTTCTAAACTGAATATGAAAGTTAATCAGCAATCTTATCGAGAATTTAAAAATAATTTATACCTAAACTACTGGCGTAAATATTTATCCTACTAGTGAAATCCCGTAAAAGGAAACGCTGTTATTTAAAGTATTTTCTCTGGTCTGCTCATGGGTGTAAGTTTCAAATTCTTGAATAAGGCTGTAGATAACTCAACAACAAGAAACTTCAGGAGATTTAAAGATGATTATCAAACGTATCCTTGCTGGAGCTTTACTAGCTTTACCACTCTCAGTATTTGCTGTGCAAACCCAAGCATCAGCCGCGCCGGTTATTATTAAACGTGATAACCACCGAACTGTTGTTGTACGTAAACCTGTTGTTGTCCGCAAAGTTGTGCGCCAGAGATGGGTTCCAGCCCACTGGGAAAGAACACCGCGCGGTCGTCGCTGGGTTCCTGGTCGCTACGAAAGGTATTAATCAATGACTGTGCTTACCACTGTAGTAACAGCGCATAACTAAAGATGAAATATAAACTGGGTGCAAATACCATAATTAGATAGTTTAAAACTACCATTGGTCAACAACAGACAATTGCGGAAATAGTTGGTTATTTTAAGATTTAGACTAACAAATCCTGGGGGTATGTTAGTCTAAATTCTTGAGAATAATTGCTGAAGTGACTTGCGAATACTGGGCAGGATATGGTAATTAGTCTTTTGGGACTGAAAAACTTCGCTATCTGACAACCAAAAACCTGACTTATTTGATGGCTCGATGGATATTACCAGTGTCAGGACTTGAAAAGATAAAAATATAGCGATCGCCTGATTGAGACTTGATACCAAAAATCCACAATCCACTAATGCTATACAGACGATTTGGACGCACAGAATTACAGATGCCGGTGTTTTCTTGCGGCGGCATGAGATATCAGTTCAAATGGCAGGATGTTTCTTGGCTAGAAATTCCCGCAGATAACCAAAAAAATCTCGAAGCCACTATTAACAAAGCAGTTGAGGTCGGAATTAATCACATTGAAACTGCGCGTGGTTATGGTAGTTCGGAAATGCAATTGGGCAAAATTCTACCAAAGTTTCCTCGTGAAAAATTGATTGTGCAAACTAAAGTTTCACCTGTTGCTGATGCCAGAGAATTCCGGCAGACATTTGAAAA
The DNA here is from genome assembly GCF_015207705.1 of Nostoc sp. LEGE 06077. Lineage (GTDB taxonomy): Bacteria > Cyanobacteriota > Cyanobacteriia > Cyanobacteriales > Nostocaceae > Nostoc_B. The sequence continues at coordinate 213,558 of NZ_JADEWI010000001.1, read as the reverse complement.
ATCGTTGCGTAATCTCCAGTTAGATTATGTTGACTTGTTTAGTTTGCATGGTATTAATCATGCTGAATCGCTGGAATATAGCATCCGTCCTGGTGGTTGTTTAGACGTAGCCAAACAACTGCAAGCTGAGGGCAAAGTTAGATTTATTGGCTTTTCTACCCACGGGGCTACAGATTTAATTGTGCAGGCAATTAATACTAACCAATTTGATTATGTAAATCTGCATTGGTACTACATAAATCAAACTAATTGGCCTGCCATTTTAGCTGCTACTCGCCTTGATATGGGAGTATTTATTATTAGTCCTTCCGATAAAGGCGGACAGCTTTATAAACCACCACAAAAATTAGTGAATCTGTGTGCGCCCTTGAGTCCAATGGTGTTTAATGATTTGTTTTGTCTGAGCCATTCTCAGGTGCATACCTTGAGTTTAGGCGCAGCCAAACCCCAAGATTTTGATGAACACCTGAAGACATTAGCGTTATTGAATGAGTCATCAGAAATTTTGCCCCCAATTTTGGCGAGATTAGAAGAGGAAGCGATCGCCATTTTAGGGGAAGATTGGGTAAAAACTTGGCATCTCAACTTACCAAGATGGGAACATACCCCAGGCGAGATAAATATTCCCATGATTTTGTGGCTATGGAATTTAGCTAATGCTTACGATTTAGTAGACTACGCCAAAACCCGTTACAACCTCATGGGTAACGCTAGTCATTGGTTTCCTGGGAACAAAGCAGATCAGCTTAACGAAGTAGATTTATGCCAATGTCTTAGCCGAAGTCCCCACGCCGATAAAATTCCTCGCATTTTGGCAAAAGCCCATGAAATGTTAGGTGGTGAAGAAGTGAAACGCTTATCTCAATCTTAGGGGCTAGGGACTCAATACTTTTCGGATAAAACTTGGGTAATCCTAAATTCAGATCCCCCCGCCTCCCTCAGCGTCGTGGATTTGGGGGGAGCTAGATATGTGCCATTTCACATTAAATTAGTATAATTCCTAACCTCTATTCATTTTCTTTCTTCGCCTGTGTTTGACTCCCCATTGGCACAACTAACACCTTATCTACGCGATTACCGTCCATATCCATCACCTCAACCCGCATTCCTTCCCATTCAAAATGATCGGCGGCGGAGGGGATGCGCCCTAAATGAGTAATCACAAAGCCGCCCAAGGTTTGATAGCTACCGCGTTCGTCAGATTCCCACTCTTCCATCTCAAAAAGTTCAAAAAATTGATCTACTGGTAACATCCCATCCAGTAGCCATGAACCATCTTCTCTTTGTACTGCTTGGGGTTCATCTTCTCCCGGCCCTGCGGGAACATCGCCGACGATTTCGCTCATGATGTCGTTGAGGGTGACTAATCCTTGAATTACGCCGTATTCATCCACGACAATCGCCATGTGGGTGATAGTTTGCTTGAATAACTCCAAAACCTTCAAGCCACGGGTGCTTTCTGGGACAAACACAGGTTGACGCAATCCCACTGTTAAATCTAGGGATTCTCCGCGAAAACTCCTGGCGAGTAAGTCTGTCACAGGGATAATTCCCAGTACATTGTCAAGTCCTCCTTGACAAACTGGATACCGAGAATAACCATTTTCAGTCATTTTTTGGCGGTTTTCTTCGGCAGTGTCTTCTAAATCTAGCCAGATGATATCAGGGCGGGGGGTCATAAAAGAACTGACAGGGCGATCGCCTAAACGAAAAACTCGCTCTACTATATCTTGTTCGGCTTCTTCAAAGGTTCCCGCTTCTGTACCTTGCTCAATTAGGATTTTAATTTCTTCTTCCGTGACTTGCGGCTCATCAGAAGGCGTAATTCCTAAAATCCGCAACACCAACTCTGTAGAAGCACTCAACAGATGCACCGCTGGGGATGCTAGAGCCGCTAACGCCCGCATGGGTATAGCAACAAAGGCAGCAATTTTTTCTGGGTTGTTTAATGCCAAACGCTTCGGTACTAATTCCCCAATAATCAGAGATAGATACGTAATAATTAAAACGACTATCCCAAAGGATACTGGTTCGCTATAGGGAGCTAAAACGGGGATAAGTTTTACATATACTGCCAGACGACTAGCAATTGTAGCTCCCCCAAAAGCACCAGTCAGGATACCGATCAGAGAAATTCCGACTTGAACAGTAGATAAAAAATTATTGGGAGACTCTGCTAGTTTTAATGCTGCCCTGGCTTTGGGATCTCCTTGATTGGCAAGCTGCTGAAGCCTGACCTTCCGCGCTGAGACAATAGCCATCTCAGACATCGAGAAGATGCCGTTGGCAATGATTAGTACCAAAATGATTAAAATTTCAGAAGTAATGGAGGACATGATTTGGATTTGCCGCTATGGGGAGCGAACTATGCTTAACCCCTAGTATCTAGTATTAAACGTTATTTAAAGTGCTGAGATATGTGCCTTGACCAAAAAAGGCTAAATATTCAGGGATGAAATTTAGACTTTACACTTTATATTTCAGTTGACTATGCACAAAGTAGTAGTTTAACTTCTTAAATTTATATATTTATAATTTCCATCATCATTCTTCCATAGAAGTAATAAGTAAGGTGTTAACACTTTTAAAATGGTGAACATAAACTACCTATAAATTTTCTTATCACCGAAGATTTCCACCTCTAGTAGAACTTATGGCATTTTCTTCTATTGTGCGTGCCTTGGCGCGATCGCCTCTCACCACAGAACTACTTTCCAAGCTCAATCGGCAAAAAGATTTACGCTTAAATGGAATTGCCCGTCTACCCAAGGGTCTGGTAGCCTCGGCATTAGCACAAAATTCAGGCAAAAATTTATTTGTAGTCTGTGCCACTCTGGAGGAAGCCGGACGCGCCTACGCTCAATTAGAGGCGATGGGCTGGCAAACAGTCCATTTTTACCCTACTTCGGAAGCATCCCCTTACGAACCTTTTGATCCCGAAACGGAAATGACTTGGGGACAAATGCAAGTTCTGGCGGATTTGGTCAAGAGTCAAGAGTCTGTCAATGGTCAGAATAAGACAATAGCGGTAGTTGCTACTACAAACGCATTACAGCCGCATTTGCCGCCACTAGAGGCTTTTTCACCCCTTAGCCTCACTTTAAAGAAGGGGATGGAATTTGACTTAAATACTTTCAGTACCAAAATTACCACCTTGGGTTATGAACGAGTACCCCTGGTAGAAACAGAAGGTCAATGGAGTCGGCGCGGTGATATTGTCGATATTTTTCCAGTATCTTCAGAATTACCAGTGCGCTTGGAATGGTTTGGCGACGAAATCGAGCAAATCAGAGAATTTGACCCCACAACTCAGCGTTCTGCTCTTGACAAAATTGCTCAGGTTGTGTTGACTCCTACCAGCTTTACTCCCATTATTCTGGATGCGCTTAAGGATAGTGCTGAATTCCAAGCTTTTCTTAAAGAAGAACCAGACTCAGCACTCAGCACTCAGCACGGGCTAAACGCCCCGCTACCGCTAACAGCACTCTTAGAAGGAAGTCGTAGGTTTTTGGGTCTGGCGTTTGCAAAACCAGCATCGATTTTAGATTATCTGCCCGAAAATACCTTAATTGCTATTGATGAACCAGAACAGTGTCATGCCCATAGCGATCGCTGGGTGGAAAATGCTGAGGAACAATGGTCTTTGGGGACTGGGGAATTAGATTTGGGTGCTGTGCAATTGCCGAAAATCCATCGGTCGTTTGATGACTGTCTGGCGGAACTTACCGAATTTCCCACTGTTTATTTATCGGAAATCGCCGAAGAAAACAACGGGATCAATTTAGCGAGTCGGTCTGTACCTGTTACACCACATCAGTTTGGTAAACTTGCGGAAACATTACGCCAAGAACGCGATCGCAATTTCTCGATCTGGTTAATTTCTGCCCAACCGTCCCGTTCTGTCTCTTTACTCCAAGAACACGACTGTCCAGCGCAATTTATCCCCAACCCGCGCGATTACCAAGCGATTGAAAAACTGCAAATCAACCATACCCCAGTCGCCCTAAAATATTCGGGGTTGGCGGAACTTGAAGGATTTATTCTCCCGACATACCGCCTAGTAATTATCACTGATCGCGAATTTTACGGTCAGCACTCCCTCGCCACACCGGGATATATCCGCAAACGCCGCAAGGCTGCTTCTAAGCAAGTTGACCCGAATAAACTGCGTCCGGGAGATTATGTAGTTCATAGAAGTCACGGGATTGGTAAATTTGTCAAGCTGGAAAGTCTGACATTTAATGATGAAACCCGTGATTACATAGTTGTGCAGTACGCTGATGGTCTGTTGCGGGTGGCGGCTGATCAAGTTGGTTCTTTGTCAAGGTTTCGTGCCACAGGTGATAAAGCCCCAGAACTGCATAAAATGACTGGTAAGGCTTGGGATAATACGAAAAACCGTGTCCGTAAAGCCATCAAGAAATTAGCGGTAGATTTGCTGAAATTATATGCAGCGCGATCGCAACAACAAGGTTACGCCTATCCTCACGATATGCCTTGGCAAGAGGAAATGGAAGATTCTTTTCCTTACCAACCTACCACCGACCAACTTAAAGCCGTCCAAGATGTCAAACGGGATATGGAAAGCGATCGCCCAATGGATCGTTTAGTTTGTGGTGACGTTGGTTTTGGTAAAACCGAAGTCGCAATCCGCGCCATTTTCAAAGCCGTGACTTCTGGTAAACAAGTCGCACTCCTCGCACCAACTACCATTCTTACCCAGCAACACTACCACACCCTCAAAGAACGCTTTGCCCCTTATCCCGTAAATGTCGGCTTACTCAACCGCTTCCGCAGTGCTGAAGAACGCCGGACTATACAAAAACGCTTGGCGACGGGTGAGTTAGATATAGTCGTGGGTACACACCAACTTTTAGGGAAAGGCGTATCTTTCCGCGACTTAGGTTTGTTAGTTGTGGATGAAGAACAAAGATTTGGGGTGAACCAAAAAGAGAAAATTAAAGGCTTAAAAACTCAGGTTGATGTGCTGACTCTTTCCGCCACACCCATTCCCCGCACCTTGTATATGTCGTTGTCGGGGATACGCGAGATGAGTTTGATTACCACACCACCCCCAAGCCGACGGGCGATTCAAACCCATCTTTCACCATTGAATCCCGAAACAGTCCGCAGTGCAATTCGCCAAGAATTAGACAGAAGCGGACAGGTGTTTTATGTAGTTCCGCGAGTGGAAGGAATTGAAGAAACCACAGCCAAATTGCGAGAGATGATCCCTGGGGGGAGATTTGCGATCGCTCACGGGCAAATGGACGAAAGCGAGTTAGAATCAACCATGCTCACCTTTAGTAATGGTGACGCAGACATATTAGTATGTACAACAATTATTGAATCGGGTTTAGATATTCCCCGTGTTAACACCATCTTAATTGAAGACGCGCACCGCTTTGGATTATCGCAACTATACCAATTACGAGGTCGTGTCGGCCGGGCAGGTATTCAAGCCCATGCTTGGTTATTTTATCCCAAGCAGCGGACATTATCTGATGCGGCGCGGCAACGGTTACGGGCGATTCAAGAATTTACCCAACTCGGTTCCGGGTATCAATTGGCGATGCGCGACATGGAAATCCGCGGCGTGGGTAACTTGCTTGGTGCAGAACAATCCGGTCAAATGGATGCGATCGGTTTTGACTTGTATATGGAAATGTTAGAAGAAGCGATTAGGGAAATTCGCGGTCAAGAAATTCCCCAAGTTGACGATACGCAAATTGACCTCAACCTCACCGCATTTGTCCCCGCTGATTATATTCCCGATATTGATCAAAAGATGAGTGCGTACCGTGCGGTAGCGGCGGCAAAATCGAAAGATGAACTAACGCAGATTGCAGCCGAATGGAGCGATCGCTATGGTACTTTACCCGTCCCCGCCAATCAACTGTTGCGCGTCATGGAACTAAAACAATTGGCGAAAAAATTAGGATTTAGCCGGATTAAACCAGAGAACAAACAACACGTAATTTTAGAAACACCAATGGAAGAACCCGCGTGGAATTTACTCGCAGCCAACTTACCAGAACATCTCAAAACCCGCTTTGTTTACTCTCCTGGTAAAGTCACAGTCCGCGGTTTAGCTGTGATGAAAGCCGATCAACAATTGCAAAGTTTGATTGATGCAATGGGGAGAATGCAAGGTGCGATCGCCGAAGCGGTTGTTGTTTAGAAAGTTTTCAATGAATGTTAGACTCTACTCACAGTTTTGAGGATTGAATGATTATGGCTTCTATTACTATTGATATTCCAGATAGCGAATTACAAAAGCTAGAAGAATTAGCGAAAGTACATGGTATTTCCCTGGAAGCATTGCTGCGTGTCAGTATAGAAGAATGGTTGAGCTATCAAAAAAGCGATTTCACTGATGCAGCAAATTATGTGCTTACAAAAAATGCTGAACTTTACCGACGTTTGGCATGACTCGTTATTTATCATTAGTTGAGGTACTGAATCTGCATCGTCAAATTATTGAGCAGTCAGGAGGAGCAATAGGTGTTCGTGATTTGGGTAGTTTGGAATCTGCAATTGCTCAACCTCGTATGACATTTGGTGGTAAAAATTTATACCCAATGGTTATTGATAAAGCTGTTGCTTTAGGGTTTTCAATTATCATGAACCATCCATTTATTGATGGAAATAAGCGCACTGGTCACGCTGCAATGGAAACTTTTATGATACTAAATGGAACTGAAATTAGTGCTGATGTTGATGAACAAGAGCAAATTATCTTAGCAGTAGCATCAGGTAATTTAGGTCGAGATGCACTTGTCGAATGGTTACGGTTGCATACTACAGGTTAATATGGCACATCGTAGAAACGGCTAGTGTTTAAATAGTAAATTAGGATTAATCATCAAGTAAAACTATATGTCAAACTTACTGAGCAGAATTACAATTAATCCCAAACAATGCGGCGGTCGTCCATGTATTCGAGGTATGAGAATTCGGGTGTCAGATGTATTAGATTTGTTTGCTGCTGGACTTAATGCAGAACAAATATTAGCAGAAATGCCTGATTTAGAAGCAGATGACCTCAAAGCCGCACTACTATATGCTTCACGGAAGCTGAATCATCCAGTGTTAGTAGCATGACAATCTGGATAGATGCACATTTATCGCCTGCCATTGCGACTTGGATCAGCAACACTTTTGGTATAACAGCTTTAGCTTTACGTGATGTTGGTCTGAGAGATACTGAAGACCTTGAGATTTTTGAGGCAGCAAAAACTCAAGGAGTTATCTTTTTAACTAAGGATAGCGACTTTGTTGACTTGGTTGAGCGTCTGGGAACACCACCCAAATTATCTGGTTGACGTGCGGAAATACATCAAATTCTCGGTTACAAGAGATTTTAATTGCTACTTTGCCAAAAGCATTAGAGCTTTTGCGAACAGGTGAAAAGTTAGTTGAAATCAGTGGAGAATAGGAAAGGTAGTCGCCAATGGTACAGACACCATCCAAAAATTTGACATTAGAGGAGTTTCTCAAACTACCAGAAACTAAACCTGCCAGTGAATACATTGATGGCCAGATTCTTCAAAAACAAATGCCACAGGGTGAACACAGTACAATTCAAGGCGAACTAATCATTACTATCAATGGAGTCACTAAGCCGCAGAAAATAGCGCGAGCTTTTCCAGAGTTGCTCTGCATTTTTGCTGGACGTGCGATTGTCCCAGATGTATCTGTGTTTCTGTGGGAGAGAATTCCGCGAAATGAGAATGGAGGTGTGGCAAATGTTTTTGCACTAGCACCCGATTGGATAATTGAAATCCTTTCTCCTGAGCAAAGCCAAAGTAAAGTTATTGCTAAAATCTTACATTCTTTAAAGCATGGAACTCAAATGGGTTGGTTGATTGACCCCAGTGAAAAAGTAGTATTTGTATATTTTTCAAACCAGCCACCAGAGGTATTTGATCAGGCAGAGCAGTTACTTCCTGTTCCATCTTTTGCAAGTGAATTACGGCTTACGGTAGGCAATCTATTCGGTTGGCTATTGGAGTAGAAAGTGAACATGAATATTAATCTTGATTTACCACCAGAGCTAGAAAAAGAGCTTGTGGTTATGTACTGCTAGTTAAGACATAAGTTTGTTAAACATCAGTATGATAGAATATTAAGTTTCCATCTTCATCTGAGGTTATAACGTATAGTGCAGTGCCTTCTAGAGGCTTAGGAGCAATGGGATATCTGTTTTTAGTTTTGTACTGTTTAGACCCAATTTTATTGGTATAAAACTCTCTTAACCAATTGTCCACAGATGTTGCAAAATTCATTATTTCTTCATCGTCAGCTTGGGGTTTCTTTTTCTTAGACAAAGTTTTAAAAAACTTTTCAGATATATTCTCTTTAACTTGAGCAAATGAAACGCAAGCTCCTATTTCTGGATTAATGAAGACTGTATATATTGCATCTATCACTCTTGATGCTTGTTCTCTAGCGCGAATGTATGTGGGGTGAATATAGGGATGATATGGTTTGTCTGGTTTGGGACGGTAACAGAATACCTCCAAGCCAGAACAAATTATTTTAGGATCATTATTTTCAAGATTTAGATCGTTTAACATATCCTTCAATCTTGAATCTTTAAAAGTGATTATCTCAGCATAGGTCGTCTCAGTATCGAAATCTACCTTATGAATGCGAATCATTATGATAGGCTGATGTCGCCAAACAATAAGCCCTACTTCATCACTTCTAATTATTTCGCCAACAAATAGACAAAGGCTATTAATAAATCCTTGTGTTTTATTAGTTCCTATCTCTTTGCTGTAAGCCCATTTAATATCAGTAGCTTTAATTCTTTTATTCACACTTAATAGTTTTTTCAAAGTTTGAAGTTAAAGATATATTTTACAAAAAAATGTATAAAATAGTGTTAAAAACTAGTAAAGGTTAAAATGAAGAAGAATTCTTGGTGTTGTCCATGTCTTCATCACAGACTCCATCTAGTTCTTCTCCATCCAAGACACAACTGACACCACGCGAAAAGGCGGAGAAACTTCTAACAACAGTTTTAGACCCTATTGATGTCGTCGGTAAAGCTGTGATGGGTGACTTATGGAAAACTTTTTACGAATCTGTACAGGATGCGATCGCACTCAGTCTATTACTCCATATTCCCAGCTTAATTGGAACTTTCATTTTAGGAAAAGAGTTTTCTGGATTTGATGCTTGTATGGGGGAAAGCCCATTTGGAGTTAACCGCTATGCCTGTTTTATCATTGTTGCTTCCGATTTTTGTCTTTGGATTGTTCTAGCAGGCCGGATAATTAGCCGCTTTCTGTCAGATATAAACCAACTTCTTGCGAAGAAGGGAGGTAAACGTGCTGGAAAGCCCTAAGTTACCCACACTAACAAAATTTCAAGTTAATCTGAAATCACTACTGAAGCAGGTTGTAATAGTTTTTCTTGGTTTTGTGGTCTTACTACTAGTAACCAGAGGTCGTTTACCATCCTCTTGGCTAACGCTATATATTTTTATTGCGGTTATTTTTGTAGCTTGGGATGAATACAGGCAAAATCGCAACTATTCCAAAGTAAGTAAACAAGCGTTTGAGTTAACTGAAGAACAATCAAATCAGAACTTAGAACCTTTAATCAGTAGGGAATTTTTAGTAGCATTGTTGCAGCGTAGTATTCCTGAATGGAATCTTTGGAGGCAACAAACATCAACAGAGATCCATCTCAGTCAAGTTAATCTTCGTGGTGCTGACTTATCTGGAGCTAATCTCTCTGGAGCAGATTTTCGTGAAGCCAATCTTCGTGAGACTAATTTTGATATGGCTGAACTTCAAGATGCTGATTTTCGAGATGCTCACCTCAGTAGAACTAACTTTTATGAGGCCAATCTCTTTGGTGCTAATTTCAGCAGAGCTAACCTTAGTGAAGCAAATTTTAGTAAAGCCAACCTCAGCGAAGCTAACTTCAGCAGAGCGCATATTGGTGGTTCTGATTTTAGTGAAGCTTACCTTAATGAAGCCAACTTCAGTAGGGCGCATCTTAGTGAAGCCAATTTTAGTAGAGCCTATCTTAATGAGTCTAATTTTATTGGCTCTGACCTCAGTGGCTCCGATCTAAGTGGTGCTAATTTTAGTGGAGTCAACTTTCTTGGTGCTGACCTCAGTGGAACTAACCTTCATGAAGCAAATCTAAACGGAGCTAAACTTTACAGGGCGGATCTTTGTGGAAGTAATCTGTTTAATACTATCCTTAGCTATGCTGATCTTACCGGTGCAGACCTTAGTGAAGCTGATTTTACCAGTACGATTGTAGAAAATACTATTTTTGGAGAAAATCGTGGCTTAACTGAAAAAGACAAAGCTGATCTAATTTCTCGTGGAGCTATTTTTAGAAAATCCCCTGATTCAGATGTTCTGACTTCAATGAGAAGTTAATATTCATCTCTGCTACACTAATTACTTTTGGCGATCGCAACCTTATACCCCTAAATAAAGCTAAACAGAGATAATTGATAGTAGGATTTTATTCAACATAGACAGCTATGAGTGAGCTACTAGAATACGCAATATCCCGATTGAAAACTTTACTCACTGATGAGCAAGATGCGTTAGCGAAGCTGTCCGTAGAAATCGCAGCTATGATTTTAGAAGAACTAGAAGATGAATGCCGTTGGGATCAAGCTTTTGCCAGTTCCCTAGACTTACTCGCTAAACTTGCATCTGAGGCGATCGCTAAATTTCGTGCAGGTAAGACCCAAGAGTTAGATCCAGACAATAGGCTGCTGTCTCAGTTTTAGGAATATAGTGCGATCGCTACTATATGTACAGATTTTGAAATCAAGTATTAACTTTGCTTACAATTGTGCGATCGCCTGTCGCATAGTTTCTTTTTACACCAAACAAACTCAATAATCAAATTTACTAATGCCCTTAAAGCTCAGTTAATCTCCCAAGCAATAGCTGTATTTACTGAAAACCCTACACTGTATGCAGTAGCATACAGTGTAGGAGTATGTCACCTATCAAGCTTTTGCTTATGCAGGAATTAACACTGTATCAATGACGTGAATAACACCATTATCAGCAGCAACATCTGGTGTAGCAACATTGGCATCATTAATTTTGACACCATTTGAAGCATCGATTTTTACGTCAGAACCTTCAACAGTGGTAGCTGACTTCAGCTTCACTACATCGGCTGCCAACACTTTACCTGAAACTACATGATAAGTCAGGATTTTCTTGAGCTTTGGAATATCCTTGAGCAATGAATCTACTGTACCTTCTGGAAGCTTTGCAAATGCTTCATCAGTCGGTGCAAAAACAGTAAATGGGCCAGTTCCTTTGAGAGTATCTACTAGACCAGCAGCTTTAACCGCAGCAACTAGAGTATTAAAAGAACCAGCATTCACAGCAGTATCAACAATGTCTGCCATATTTTTGATTTATTCCTTCACATTTCGTTACAACGGTAAGCTTTTTGCCATTAGATAGTATCTACCTTTAGATACATACCTAATTAAAAGAATCTTCAGTAACCAGAATGCTATGTATAGTTTTTTAGCTATGTATTATTTTTATCTAGCATAAAATCTTTATGGGCAGTCACAAGCATCTGTGCCTGTCTTAAGACATTGCTAAATAAATAAGTAGGAATCTGCCAAGCAGCAACAGTTATTTCTTTAGTAATATCTTGTACGCTAATTGCTATTAGTCCATGCTCTGCTGTCTCTCCCTGTACTGCACTAGACCAAGTAAAAGCTAATAAAAAATCATCATCTCCCGGTAAGGATGCAACTAAACACTCTTCGGGCGCTGCATGGCAAGTAATTCCATGTTCATTTGCAATGGCGATTAGTTTTTGGAAATCATTCAAATTCGTCATTTTTTGTTGTCAGCACTATCAAGTTTTCTCAAAGGTGAAAATCTAATTATTTGGTCTTAGTTTTAGCCAAGCTGTTAAAGATTTGTCAAGGATAATCCAAAAATCCTATCGCCAACTACTAATTTTATTAGCAACAATTGTTACTGTTTTACAGAAAGTTACTTATCTAAATTATTAGCAATATTTGCCCGATAAAAGCTGAATAAGAATTATTCAATAGCTTCAAAAACTAATTGAAAGCCAGATTCAAGTACACCGAGACTCACCCACTTATAGCGATTCCTGACTTAGTGAGCTACGGAAACAAGAATTAACCGCCGATAGAAGAGGATGAACGCAAATGATGAAATAATTGTTACTTTATCGAGGGCAAATTTTGTATTCCGATGGAGAAGCAAGGAGCCTAAAGGATGAGTATAATCACAACTCAAGACGGCACGCAGATATATTACAAAGATTGGGGTACAAGACAACCTGTGGTTTTCAGTCACGGTTGGCCTCTGAATGCTGATGCTTGGGACGAGCAATTGGTTTTTCTGGCAGATCATGGTTATCGGGCGATCGCCCATGATCGTCGCGGACATGGCCGATCCAGCCAACCTTGGAACGGCAATGAGATGGATACCTATGCAGATGATCTGGCGACACTGATTCAGACGCTGGACTTAAAAGATGTTGTCTTAGTTGGTCATTCTACTGGAGGTGGTGAGGTTGCCCGTTATATTGGTCGCCACGGGACAAATCGCGTGGCTAAAGCTGTGTTAGTGGGTGCAGTACCGCCACTTATGCTCAAAACTGAAGGGAATCCTGGTGGATTACCGCTAGAAGTCTTTGACAACATCCGCGCAGGTGTGGCGAGCGATCGCTCTCAGTTCTACAAAGACCTGAGTGAATCATTCTATGGTGCAAACCGTCCGACTGCCAAGGTTTCCCCAGGTGTACGAGAACAGTTCTGGCTATGGAGTATGCAGGTTGGTCTTAAAGGTGCGATCGACTGCATCAAGGCTTTCTCCGAAACCGATTTCACTGAAGATCTAAAGAAGTTTGATGTGCCAACACTGATCATTCATGGTGACGATGACCAAATTGTGCCGTTAGCTAACTCATCTTTACTTTCTGCACAAATTGTCAAAGATTCGATTCTTAAAGTCTATCCAGGCGCAGACCACGGATTATTTAGCACCCATCGAGACAAGTTTAATAGCGATTTACTGGCATTCCTCCAGAGTTAAACTGAGGAAAGTCAGTACTGCTCATCAAGCATGGCAGATGTTTTACTGTTAACGTCTGCCAAACTTCTCAACCAAGATTAAATGGCGATCGCAATATCTATAAACCTCATTTTACAGTTATTACATTATTAATTAATTACCTATTTTTTGGACTACTGGTTAATTGGACGCTCCAATTCCAAATCATTCCAAGATGTTGGGTCTTCTACAGGTTCGAGGTGGGTGATAATGCTGCTTCCTGGCAGGGCTTGAATAATTTTTAACTCAATTTCTTCACATAAATTGTGTCCTTGCTGCACTGTCCAAGCTCCCGGTACTAAAACGTGAAAGGAAATAAAGCGACGTGTCCCCGCTAACCGAGAGCGCATTGCATGGAACTGAATATTTTGATGTTCGTACTCGCTAAATATCCGTCGGATAATTTCTTGTTCTTCTTTTGGTAAAGCGGTGTCCAGTAGCCCAAAAAATGTTTCCCGCAGCAAACGGAATCCAGCCCAAACAATATTAACTGCTACCAATAGGGCAATGATGGGGTCAAGTATCAACCAACCTGTTACCTGCACCAGAAAAATTCCCAATATCACACCACCGGAAGTCCAGACATCAGTTAATAGGTGATGAGCATCTGCTCGCAAGGTAATTGAACGTAAGCGTTTTCCGGCTTTGAGTAAGACAACAGCCACCACACCATTCACTACTGTGGCTAATAATGACAAGACTAGCCCTAATCCCAGTTGATTCAGTGGTTCTGGATGCTGCAACCTTCCCCAAGCTTCGACTGCAATACTCATAGCCGCCACGACAATCAATGCACCTTCAGCACCACTCGAAAAATACTCGGCTTTAGAATGCCCAAAGGTATGTTCGGCATCGGCTGGTTTGGCTGCATAAGTTAATGCCCATAATGCCACTAGTGCAGCTAATAAATTTACACATGATTCAATGGCATCAGACAGTAGCCCGACTGAACCTGTTAATAGGTAAGCCCCAAACTTTAAAACAATAGTCACAACTGCGGCTGCAATTGATAAGAAAGCGTAAGAACGGGCTGTTGGGCTACTCATCTCAAACTACTTAACTGTAATTTTTACGTAACTGTAACAAATTTAGCCTTTAGTTTTATCTATCTTCAGACTTTTAGGTTTTTTTAAACACAGGCTGGTAAGACAAGGCAAAAGTCAAAAGAAAGACTAGAAGATTGTGGGAAAAGCATGGGGTCAAATTATTTTCCAGACCAAAAGGTGAGATACTGTTGAAAAAATAATTCTACAGGATAGATGTAATATATGCGGCTTTTTGGTATGCCCGTAGAAAAAGGCAGATGGTTGCTGATCCCGCTTGGGGCAACGGTGTCACTCTGCCTTGGCACTGTTTATTCATGGAGTATTTTTAGAAAACCTTTAGAGAAATTACTGAATATTAACGCAACAGAAAGTTTGTTGCCATTTACGGTTTTGTTAATCGTGTTTGCCATATTGATGCCCATTACGGGCTTTTACATCAACCGCTTCGGTACTCGGAGAATCACCGCAGTTGGTGGTGTAATTATGGGACTTGGTTATATATTGTCTAGTCTCAACGGCAATTTACAAGTACTGGCTTTGACCTATGGTGTAATTGCTGGTGCGGGTGTAGGTATAGTTTATGGTGTACCGTTAGCCGTAATAGCTAAGTGGTTTCCTGATAAAAAAGGTATTGCAGTTGGTTTAACTGTGATTGGTTTTGGGCTATCGCCATTAATTACCGCACCTTTGGCTAAATCACTAATTGATAGTTATGGAGTGCGGCAAACTTTCGTAATTTTAGGTATAGCTTTTACACTGATTATTTTAGCGATCGCCACTGTGTTGCAACCACCCCCCCAAGATTGGAAACCAGCCGGGTGGAATCCCAATGTTTCAGTTCAGGGAAGTACATCACTCACCAATTCTGAGATATTGCAAACGCCAGCATTTTACGGTTTGTGGATTTGTTATACAATCGGCACATTCTCAGGATTGGCAGCAATTGGTATTTCTAGTCCTTTAGCTCAAGAAATCATTAAACTAGATGCAACTACAGCCGCAAGTACAGTTTCTTTATTTGCAGTATTTAATGCTTTAGGCAGGATATTTTTTGGCTGGTTTACTGACCGTTTTAGTCCGAAGTTAGCAGCAATTGTTTCTTTTACTTTAGTATTAGTTGCGTCGCTGATGATGCTAAAAGCTGGCCAAGGAACTGTCACTACTTATTTAATAGCGTTTTCCCTATTTTACTTTTCTTTTGGTGGCTGGTTAGCGATCGCTCCAACCACCACCTTAATTTTGTTCTCCTCCGCCGACTATGCCAAAAATTACGGTCTAGTTTTCACAGCTTACGGTGCAGGGGCTTTGGGCGGAACTTTGTTAGCTGGCAGAATTAGAGATATATTTGGCAGTTATACGGTTTTCTTTTATCCAACTACAGCACTGGCAATTTTAGGAATTGTGTTGTCTGTATTTATGCTCAAACGTAGTTTTTCTAGTTCTGTGATTAGCCAAGCTAATTAGGGTTTTTATCGTGCTGAGTACTTTTTTCTTACTCAGCACTAAGAGGATAAAAAAGGATAGTCTGTGTAACCTTTCTCATCACCACCGTAGTAGGTATGGCGATCGCCTGAATTTAGGGGTGCATCTAATTGGAAACGTTTGGGTAAGTCAGGATTGGCGAGAAATAATGCACCAAAGGAAATTAAGTCTGCAATGCCATTTGCGATCGCAGCATTACCTTTTTGTTTATCGTAACCACCATTAGCAATCAACACGCCAGGATATAAAGGGCGAAACGCAGCTACAGGAATTGGTTTCCCACCGTGGCGAATATCTGCGGGTGTGGGTTCCATTAAGTGCAGATATCCTAAGTTAAAGTTCTTGAGGGCAGCGATCGCATAGCTAAAGGTTGATTTCGGATCAGAATCATGGATATCGTTAAATGTGTTGCTGGGTGATAGTTTCACGCCTACCCGCCCTGAACCCCAAACGCTACACACTGCTTCTGTTACTTCCAACAGAAACCGCGCCCGATTTTCAATGGAACCACCATAGCGATCGCTACGTTGATTAGCACCATCTTGTAAAAACTGATCAATTAGATACCCAAAAGCTCCGTGAATTTCCACACCATCAAAACCAGCTTCTAGGGCATTCTTCGCGCCTTGACGGAATTGATCAATCACACTGGGAATCTCATCTAAATCCAATGGGCGAGGTGTCACAAACGGTTGATCACCAGTGTAAGTCATGGCATTACCAGCAGGTGCGATCGCAGAAGGCGCTACAGGTAATGCGCCATCTGCTTGTAAGGAAGGGTGAGAAATGCGTCCTGTATGCCATAGTTGCAAAAAGATTCTGCCACCTGCACTATGTACTGCTTTTGTCACTTCTTGCCAGCCTGTAATCTGTGATTGAGAGTGAATTCCTGGTGTGGCGGGATAACCCAAACCTTGGGGTGATACTTGCGAACCTTCGGTGACAATCAACCCAGCCGTGGCACGTTGAGCGTAATATGTAGCATTCAGTGGCGTTGGTGCATTGTCCTCCCCAGCCCGATTGCGCGTCATCGGAGCCATAACAATTCGGTTGGGTAAAGTGTAGCCACCAAGCTGGATGGGTGAGAATAAATCTTGATTGTTGGTCATTTGTTCTGTGTCCTTTGTGATTGAGAAATTACCATTACAATTTACGCACAAAGATTTTCTGTGGAGACTGGGTGTAAGGGTTTTAGATACATACATCCCGTCATCCTCTCCACAACCCTTGATTTTTCGTTTTTATGCGTAAGTCCTAACCATATAACTTAATTACCTTTTGGATGGATAAAGCCAACCTTTAAACAAACGTGTTACCTGGGGCATAATCACCCAAGTCATCAAGGGCATCATGATGCTAATATTCACCAGACTAGCTATCCACACAGGTAGGACACTGGTAATGGGTGTGAGAAGATTCGGCAGAATCGAAATCACGGGATAAAGACCGACTGCACTGACGATCGCAGTTTTCCATTTGGGTGGTGGTAAGGCATTGGGTATTTCTGGGAGAGCAAACCAAGCTTCTAGGCTGTTGACACGCATAACCTTGGCTCCATCTACTGTGAGAGCTTCGGCGCGGGCAATCCAACCTTGACAAATCAAAGATTCTTCCCATTCGTGTAAATGTTTAGCTGTGTCAAACCGCAAAATTAACTGCCACTCGCCTTTTTTAGTTAGCGGATATAAAACATCACTCCCCATATAGCCGGGAAAGGTGCTGGCTGCTAGAATCACGCCTTTGGTTGCTTCCTCAAAAGCTTCTTCTAACCCTGGTTTGACACGACGAGCGATCGCAATCACACCAGGAGATGGGTATTGACATGGTTCTTTCATAATTTGTCATCCTCAAGCGGCAAAATCACTGCCAAAAATTCTGCCACCGCCATATTGCAAACGTATTGCCAAGCTTTGACTGCTCTAAATCACAGAAATTGCGGTTAATGCTGCACCTATGACAATTACGCCAACAGCACCCACCATCGATAAGTTTTGCAGCAGTTTAGCACTGTTGGGTAAATGATCTATCCATTGATGAGCATAAACAACAACCAACCCGATCGCCACCAACACCGATGCTAATCCGAGGCTAAATGCACTAACTAACACTACACCGTAAGCAGCTTGATGCAAAGCGATCGCACTCAATAATAAAACCAGTGCCGAGGGACAAGGTACAATACCCCCGGCAATTCCTAATGCAATTAGGGATTTGGTTGGTGGATGATGGTGATGATGCTTATGTGTGTGTTCATGAGTAGTCAGGCGTTCATCTAAGAGCCAAAAACCAACTCCGCATACAGTTAAACCACTGAGCAAACCGAGAATTGGATATAGTGTTTCTGGCAAGATATACTGTGCAGCCACCAAAGCCACAAGTCCCAAGATAAAAACTCCTAGTGTATGAGTGATGGTGGTGACAAGTCCCAATACTAGCGCCTGTTTTGGTGTTCCCTGCGAACCAACAAGATAAGCAGCTACCATTGTTTTGCCATGTCCTGGTGAAAGGGCGTGTCCGGCTCCAAATAGAAAGGCTATACCCAATCCCGTGATGATCAAACTTGGAGTTAGCTGTTGGTGAATCAAGATTTTGGTATAAAATTCGCCATGTCCAATATGAGCCAGTACTGGTTTTTCTAAATACAGAATCAGTAATCCAGATAGCACAAGGGTACTCCAAAAAATAAATTATTCAATTCGTTTCCTTAACAAAACTTCTATTTCCCTTGTCTTCTTTGTCCGTGAATAATGGGATATGTGTTTAATTGTCAGTTCCTAAACACAAGTAAGTACTCACACAGAGTTAATTGCATATCTTCTTTTTCTGTTCCCTACCTCTACTAATAAATTTAAATTTGTACAACTACTTAAGACATATACTCTGAACCAGCTAGATAATTTTTGTAGATGTCTTGAGGCTACTGCGGTAGAGCCAATAACTGATTGCTGCTAAGATTTCGTTAATGGTAGCAACGACAACGTTGGGATAAATTGGTATCCCAACAATTAAGGGTAGGGGTTCATCAGGTAATGCACTTAGGCTAGTACCAGGAACTAATAAGGTTGCGAAGAAAAAAGGTGTCCAGAAAAGTACAGGAACTAAAGTTGCAACAGTCACACTGATATCTGGTTCTAGCGATCGCCTCCACAGTAACCAGAGGGCAACTACCGATAAACTACTAAGTAGCCACAACATCACTACATCATGGAATCGGGCATGAGGTACCCAAGTGGGATTGAAGATATGGGTGGCATTCCAATCAACAGCTACAGAAACCACTGCTGTATTCACAATTACAACTGAAAGCAAAATCCGGCTCAGTTTTTGTTTTGACATGGTATTACTATGTCTTAATTCTCTTCTTCGGTATAGAACTTAACAGCAAAACCCCGAACATCACTCTCGGTATGGCTCTCAACATCTATGGTTTACTTTATAAAATCAGTTAACATTTGTCCCTAGTCCAAAGTTGAAGTTTTACATAGACCACAAGGTGAGTTGATGACTAACTAAGAGATAGGGATATGACCTTAACTTTTGGCTAGTGGAAAAAGTCTGAAGTATAAATAAGGTGTTTCGGTGATGCTTGGTTGTTTTTTACTTCTGCTCAATTGCCAAAAATTAGCCAGATCACTTCACAAGCATTGGAGAATCTACATCTAAAAGCCAATTCTCATCAATAAATTTATGATTTGAATCACAACGTGGACATTTCATAGAGATTCACCCTAATTCATATTCTTATTATGCAACGCCGTTAATCTGGTATTTGGATAGTCTGATTGAGGTTTTGGATGTAAAGTGTATTTGTTTTTGAGTTGTAGTGAAGGTAAATAGGTTCATGCTGATATGGAATCCCAATATATCCTGAAGAGCGGCTACAAAATAAACCAAGTGGTTCGCAGGAATACAGTTTATACTCGTAATTGTCAATGTAAAAAAATTTGATTAGATAATATTTTTGGTTGTTAAAACTGGCACTAGCAGCAATATCATACGTTGTGAAAGCTGCTCCTAAAAAGCTGAAACTGGACAATGCAAATACACATATCCACAGAATAATTTTCCCAGTAGTCGTTTTCCAGCGATTTTTTTTTACTAGAAACGATAGGAAAATTGCAATTGCAAATATAGGTGCCAACAAAGTTAGTGGAGTGGCTACTGGAACAGCCACAGCAAAAAATAATCGCATTAGCCAGTAACTTTGTTGTGAAAGCAGGAACAGTACAAAGGTCAAGCTAGAAAGTATTAGCGCCCCAAAACTGAGAAAATTCCAGAGATTCAAGAATGCCACCTATTTGTCAAAAAAACTACATCAGCATCTTTTTAAGGGAACAGGAACAACGCTTTTCTAGCTAGGCGTTCTTCTTTTCTATATACTATTATGTTACTTGCTAATTGTGCTTCACTCCCTCAAAAACGTTAACTGCATCCGTACTCAATCTCTGCCCAGTATTATGAAAATCTAACGCCTTAAAAATTTTTTGGGGGTTAGAAGATTTTCTGAATCTGAGTCAAACTGCGGTAATTAATGCTGCTAATCAGCGCATTCTTTATTGCAAAGTGACAATCCCACGTTTGAGGGCGGTGATGACTGCTTGAATGCGATCGCTCACGCCCAATTTACTGAGAATATGATTAACGTGATATTTCACAGTTCCTTCGGAAATCTGCAATACCGCCGCAATTTCTTGGTTGGTTTTACCTGTGGACATCAGCCGAATAACTTCTAGTTCCCGACTGCTGAGTTGCAATATCCCCACTCGTTCGGCTAATTTAGCGCCGACGGAAGTAGGAATGTATTTTTGTCCGGTGTTGACGATGCGAATGGCTAAAAGTAATTCATCTGGTTCTGCATCTTTGAGTAAATAACCCTTTGCTCCGGCTTTGAGTCCGCGATAAATATCTTCGTCGCCGTCGTAGGTAGTCAGTACAATGATGTTAGCATTGGCAAATTCTCTACATATAGCGGTAATGGCTGCAACTCCGTCCATTTCTGGCATTCGTAAATCCATTAAGGTGACATCAGGTTGCAGTTGGCGAAATATTTCTACTGCTTGATATCCATTACAAACCTGTCCGACAACTGTCATATCTGCTTCGCGATCAATCATGGCGGCTAAACCTTGGCGGACGACGGGATGATCGTCAACAATCAAGATGCGGATGGGATTGTTGTTAGTCATGGTTTATTTTCGATGAATCAGGATGGTAATTTCTGTGCCTGGTTGTGGCAAACTTTTAATGGTTAATTGGGCTTGGATGCGATCGCTTCTTTCTTTGATTCCCATCAAGCCAAAACCTTTAATCACAGCTAAACTCTCTGGCGCAAATCCCTGGCCATTGTCTTTCACCCGTAAGATAAATTGCGTCGGTTCATACACCAATTCAATCACAATCTCACTGGCAGAAGCGTGTTTAATGGCGTTTGTCAATGCTTCTTGGCCAATGCGTAACAAGTTGTTTTCGATATCGACTGTCAAGGGATAAGTTTCCCCAATCACTTTGCAGATAATCTGAGTATCAATCACCGCCGACATCTGCGTTACTAGGTGATGAAAGGCTGCGGGCAAATTCTGCGTTTCTAAAATTTGGGGACGTAGGGCATTTACCGAACGTCTCGCCTCGGCTAAACCTTCTCGCGCTAGTTCTCTGGCTTGGGTGATGTGTTCTTGTACTTCTAGTAAATCTTGGGGAATGATGCGGGAGGCTGCACCCAATTGGACGATGACACCAGTGAAGGCTTGCGCTAAGGTATCATGAATTTCTCGTGCCATCCGATTGCGTTCTTCTAAAATTGCCGCTTGACGACTTTGTTCCGCGAGATGAGTTAAATGAATAGCTAAGGTGGCTTGCTGTGCTAGGGCGATGATCAATTCAATATTTGGCGGTAAGCTAGTGCGGGGTTCTCGAAAACACAAACCAATGAATCCCAAGGGGCGATCGCCTAAAATTAAAGGTACACGTACAATTGCCCGATGTCCTTGAGCGCGATGCCATTTAATCCTTGAGCCTAGGAGTTTCTTGTCATCCTCAACATTAAAAAAAATGACCTCGCCTTTAAACAGCGCCTCTTGCCAATAAGAAAAAATATTTCCCGAAATTGGCACACGAAATTGAGCCATTTCAGGGGTTGTTTGAATGGGAATTACTTTACCTTCTTTGACATAGCGTTTCATCAGGCTAGTGTTAGTTGATGCGTCATACAGAAACAAAGCGGCGGCATAGGATTTAGCTTGGGCGGAGGCTTCTAGTAAAATATGTTCCCAGAAGGTTTCTAAATCTGGTTCATCTGCCAGGCGATTTACACAGCCACGTAGTGATTCATTAGCTCTGACTAATTCTGCGACTCGTTTTTCTACAGTACTGGCGCGTTCTTGAATCAGATGTGCCACCAACTGTTTGCGATGCAGTGCGGCTCCAATTCCCTCCGCCGCCGTGGTGAGGACATCCATTTCTTGCTGAGTCCAATGGCGCGGCGTGACACAATCATCAAAAGCCACACAACCGATGTAGCGTCCTTCGATGAATAAGGGTACGCCGCCAGATGATTTGATGTTCAGTGATTGAAATTGCTCTTTGATGGGATGGGGCAAGTCATCAACTATATACCACATAGAACGACCTACATATAGTTCTCTCAGCAAAAATTCGGCATCATCATTCTCAATGACTGCCATTGTCGGATGATCAATTTGGGCAGAGATACCTTCCGCTACCCATTCATAGGTGATGCAGTGTTGTAATGTTTGGGTGGCTGGGTTTTGGCGTTCGAGGATAACTTGCACTCGACTCATGTTTGCGACTGTGCCGATCGCTTGTAAAGCTTGAGGAATTGCTAAATCAATATCTTCCGTGTCTAGAAGATTTTTTGTAACTTGAGCAACTACAGACAAGAGGCGATCGCGCTGTTGTAACTCTTGGTTAACTCTTGCTAATTCTTCCGTGCGTTTTTGTTTGGTTTGGCGGATGCGTTGACTCTGAATTGCACTACCAATACAAGCGGCGGCGGTTTTTAACAATGTTAATTCGGCGGTGCTGGGGTGTTTGGCTTGACGACAGTGATCAAAACTCAAAATTCCCCAAAATAGTTCTTCGACAAAAATCGGCACAGCGAACAGTGCTTTTACACCAATTGCGGCTTGTCCACTGCGAAACGGTTCTGGCATTTCTTCTAGCAAACAGCTAATAGTTTCACCTTCGTGCAGTTGTTGATACCATTCTTCAATTCCGGCGTAGGTTCCTTGGGCTGTTGTGGGATGGGAGATTTGAGCAATTATATTCGCTGCATTCCACTCATAAAGCGATCGCCAACCTGGTAAAGTAGACGATGAAATCGGAAAATGTTCAATCACACCCAAGCGATCGCAATCTAAACTTTCTCCCATCACTTGCAAAGCCGTATTCACCGCTTCATCAAAGTTATCGATGGTGAGTAAAGCATTCACCGCTGTAGCTGTGGCTTCTAAAATGCGATCGCCCAAGTTAGAGCGTTTTAACATCTCTCCCTTGTCTCCCTTGTCTATTCATCTATCAAATTGAATTTCGAGAGAATTCTCGGCTTAAGATTTTCATAGTCTTTCGTTAACTTACCGTCAATAAATTTGATCTGCAATCATCCGATGCAAGTGACGGTCGTAAACTAACGGAGGACAAGTGAGCAAGTATTTAAAATTTTATGGCATAAATCAAACATGGCAATGGCTAAGGCAAACTTTTAGACATAAGTTATTTTTGCGCTTATCTGCTGTGGTGCTGGTGACTTTTTTCCTAAGTTTAAGTGTGCATTCTATCGCGGTTCAACCAGTAGCTAATACACCCAGCCCCAAAGTAATTTTAATTTCCCTGGATGGTGCCACACCAGATTTTGTCGAGCAGTATCTTAAAGACGGTGTATTAAATCGCCGCCAAGGATTAGGATTACTCAAAAGACAAGGTGTGTATGCCCAAAGAAATATTACTTGCAGTGCATCTTTAACTGCGGCTTGTCACGTAGCCATTGGTACAGGTTCGACAGCGGCTCGCAATGATATTAACTCTAATACATTTCATTTGGTTGCCAGTCCCTTTACCTCTAACATTAGTGGTTTTGGCGCACCGATTGGCGGTTATTCTACAATCGGCCCTAGCGCCAGTGTACAACCAACAGCAGAACCTGTTTGGGTTGGGCTTCAGCGCAATGGTAAGCAAGTTGTGGCGGCTACCTTTCCCGGCGCAGATGGCGTTGATGTCACAGTTCCAGGTTTAACTAATAGCCCAATTATTCAACCCGCCAGCACAAGAACTGTCTCTTACACCGTTCCCTTTGGGGCGTTTGCGGGGGTAGGTGCAAGAGGTTTTAGTTTAACTACTGCTAACTTTAGTTCTGCTGCTAGTCAAATAGTTACTCAACTGAATAACGCAGGTAGAATTTCCTACAGTCCCATTTTACAAGCAAGTTTAAATGATCAGTTTACTGTTGGTGGTGTCAATTATGATATTCAAGTTGCAGCACTAGATACAACTAACGATCGCCGCAGCAACTATGACACATTAGTATTTTTCGATGCTCAGATTGGGATTCCCACAGATAATTTTAGTTTACCTGCAACTGGCCCGGCTTATGTGAGAGTGCGCGATCGCAAATCTAGTTTATTTTATCTAGAAGGTAGTTCTAATCAAGCAGGTACAGCGTTTTACGTCAGCAATCTTGCCCCAGACTTGAGTACTGTTCGCATTGCGCGTTATTCTGCTAATGCAATTCCCCGCAATCCCGCAGTGCAAACTACTGTCGATGATGTCCTTAGTAACGTTGGTTTTTGGTCTCCTCAAGCTGATTTTCGGATTACAGAACGCCTCAGTCCAGGATTTACAACTTTCCCCGACAGCGAACTAGAAGCAATTTACGAAGACCAAGTGGAACTATTTGTTGATTATCAAACACGACTAGCATTGAGAGCAATTAACCAAAATCCCAATGCAGATTTAGTCATGGTTTATATTGAACAACCAGATGGCTCAGAACACCAGTTTCTTTTAACTAACCGTCGTCAACCTAGTGATCCAACAAATCCATTATCCATTGGCGCAGGACAAGATAGAGCTAAAATTGCGCGATATAGAACATACATCCAGAATGGTTATCAAGCTGCTAATAATGCCGTTCAGCGTATTATCAACGCAGTGGGGACAAATCGCCAAGGCACACCCAACAGTAATATCTTAGTAGTTTCCGATCACGGCTTTGCCCCTTTTCACACAGCCGTTAATTTAAATAACTACTTAAGAAATCGCGGCTTTGATTTAACTAAAGTCCGCGCTGTCACATCAGGGCCAGCCGCCAACATTTATATTAATCTTCAAGGACGTGAACCCAACGGTGTTGTTAGTCGCGCAGAATATATTACTCTGCAACAGCAACTAATCACGGCGTTGCGAGAATTAGTAGATAACAATCCTAATTACTTGCGGGGAAGACAACAAGCAGTTTTTGATTTAATTTACCCGCGCCCATTACCCACCAATGTCAATGATCCAAAATTTGGTTTAGGTACAAGCGAATTTGTGGGTCAAGATACTGGTGATGTGTTTGCAATTATGCGCGAGGGATATAACTTTGACGGTATACAAAGCCCCATCGTCACCCGTTTGGGAGACACCAATAACGCTGTATTTTCTGTACCAAATTTTTACGGGGCGCATGGTTATGATCCCACAATACCAAGTCTTAGCGCTATTTTTTATGCTGCTGGCCCTGACATTCAGCGTCGTGGCAATATCGGCACAATTCGCAATATTGATATTGCTCCAACTATTAACAGTTTACTCAATGTTCCCTCCGCTCCCACAGTTCAGGGTCAAGCACTGAATATCAAGGGAAGAGGTGATAGGTGACGGGTTTATAGAAAAGTAGGTTGGGTGGAGCGATGGCGAAACCCAACAAACAAAACTAATGTAAGATAACACATCAACAATTTAACTTAATACATTCACAATGTGAGGCGACACATTCACAATGTGACTTAATAGATTCACAATGTGAGGCGACGCATTCACAATGTGACTTGGTACATTCGCAATGTGAGGCGACACATTAACAATGTGACTTGGTACATTCACAATGTGATACCAAGATAGTATAGCGGTAGTCAGATATGTTAGGACAATTTGAAAGCTTGAATGCCAGGAATAGTAAGACTTTTCCTTATACTTTCTGCTTTCTGCTATATATCTTTTTAGTCGGAAGTTTCTTATCCCCTTACTCCCCTTGCTGCTTAATAGCTTTCCGCGCTAATTTGACATAGGTTTTCACCGTTTCCGGTCGCATTTGTAAATCATCAGCGATCGCCTCTAATGATTCTCCCATTTCTCGACAAGCTAAGATAGTTGCCCATGTAGAGGCAATTTTATCAGTGCGATCGCCCCCTTGACGTTTGTGTTGGGCTGTAAATAATTCTGTGAGTTCTTCAATTCGTTCTGCCAATATATTAAGTACCTCAATGTGAAGTTATCTTTCCTTAGAGGATGTCTGAGAAGTATTAAATCTTGTGCTTGATCCCCCCTAGCCCCCCTTAAAAAAGGGGGAAAATAAATCAAATTACCCTTTAAAAAGGGGGATTTAGGGGGATCTACAAGTCTCAAATACAACACCAAAAAGTTTTCAGACATCCTCTTACAAATTAAAGCAAAGTATTGCGGCTGATGTTGCCAAAGAATTTCAACTTTATCATCAAGATTGATTATGAATACAGTACAATTAACAGCCAAATTTGAATCAGCATTAGTTTATGCAACTCGTCTTCATGCTAATCAAACCCGCAAAATTAGCGGCGTTCCTTACATCAGTCATTTACTGAGTGTCGCCGCACTTGTTTTAGAAGCTGGCGGAACTGAAGAAGAGGCGATCGCCGCTTTACTACATGATAGTATTGAAGACCAAGGCGGAAAATCTACCCGTGAAGAAATACGTCAGCGTTTCGGTGAGACAGTCGTTACCATAGTCGATGGTTGCACAGAATCGGACACATACCCGAAACCACCTTGGGAGGAACGGAAAAAAAGGTATTTAGAAAATCTGCGTTCTGCTTCACCTTCAATTCGATTGGTATCTTTGGCCGATAAACTACACAATGCTAGGTCATTATTAGCAGACTCACACCAATATGGTAACGGCATTTGGCAAGAGTTTAAAGCTGGAAAAGAAGGAACTATCTGGTTTTACCAACAGTTAGAGCAAGTTTATCTCGCAACTGGCTCAGACTTTCTGACAGAGGAGTTTTCACGAGTCATTCAAAAACTCGGCAATGCAAGTTAAAAATTTGTGGCGTTGTCTAATTTCGGGATGATTTATTTCATGTAGAGGGAGCCAGAATAATGTTCAATTATAATACTCTTCTTTAATGAAGATTGTAATTTATCGGTCGTTGTAGAGACGTTGTATACAACGTCTCTACTTCTTCTTGTTAATTAACCGTTAATAACTTCTCCGCCATTTACATGAATGACTTGACCAGAAATGTAAGAAGCATCATCAGACGCTAAAAATACATAACTTGGTGCTACTTCTTCTGGTTGTCCTGGTCTTTGCATTGGGACTTGTTTACCGAATGTCTCGACTTTTTCTTCAGGAAAGGTCGAGGGAATTAATGGTGTCCAAATTGGCCCTGGCGCTACAGCATTTACCCGAATTTTCTTCTCGACTAAATTTTGGGATAGCGAACGAGTAAAAGCGACGATTGCACCTTTGGTTGCAGAATAATCTAATAGTTGAGGGCTACCTTTATAAGCAGTTACTGAGGTTGTGTTGATGATAGAACTGCCTTGTTTCAAATGTTTTAATGCGGCTTTTGTCAGATAAAACATTGAGAAAATATTCGTGCGGAACGTCCGTTCTAACTGTTCTTTGGTAATATCTTCAATGCTTTGTTGGGGGTGTTGTTCGGCGGCGTTATTTACCAAAATATCCAGTTTACCAAACTCACCTAGCGTTTGTTCTATAGCTTTTTGACAAACAGCTTCATCGGTAATATCACCTGCTATAGTTAACGCCCGTCTACCTTGTTGTTCTACCAAGTTTTTTGTTTCTGTCGCATCTCCATGTTCGTTCAGGTAAACAATCGCTACATTTGCGCCTTCTTTAGCAAATGCGATCGCTACAGCACGACCAATTCCACTATCTCCACCTGTAATTAATGCAACCTTATTTTTTAATTTACCACTACCGCGATACTGCTCATCTTCAGCTTTCGGTCTTGGCTGCATTTGAGATTCAGTTCCAGGTGGTTTTTGTTGCTGTGGTGGTTGTATTTTTTCTGTTTGTGTTGATGCTGGCATGAAATTTTTCCTGATATTATTGTTGTGTTCCTGGATTTAAAATGCCTATAAATAAACCTTGGATCGAAAACTCAAGCCAAGGTTCACTGATAGATTTTGCTTTCACTTACATATAGTAAGCTGGTGCATTTTTACCCCGGATATTAGCCAAATATATTCAACTGACATTAAATCTCCCCACACCCGAAACATGCTCTTAATCTGACCACGGAAAACAAAGTACACAACTTTACTATCGATAAAGAATTTAGGTCTCTTTATCTGTTTTTAAGTTAGCTATTAATTTTGGAGGATTAATCACTCTGAAGATGGAACCAGATTTTCTGGTGACTCAATCTGGAGGAGGAAATATATTCAGCAAAATATTGACAACCGCAGAGACACAGAGAACGCAGAGAGAATGAGAGATTATAGCAATTCCTAAGCACATTAAATACACCCCACCCGCGCTTTCGTGCACCCTCCCCTTGCCAAGGGGAGGGTTGGGGAGGGGTAATTTTGTACCTCACCAGAGTCGGAAACGCTATATTTGCAGAGTGATTTAAAATTACTATGTATTGCCAATTACAGCGCCTTTTATCTTGATGACTACTCAAACGTTGGGTTTGGAAGAAAATTTATATGAATATTTACTATCTGTATCGGTGCGAGAAGCGGAAATATTAACGCAACTGCGCCAAGAAACCGCCCAACATCCAATGGGGAGAATGCAAATTGCACCAGAACAAGGGCAGTTGATGTCTTTGCTGGTACAGTTAATTGGAGCGCAGAAAACTTTAGAAATTGGCGTATTTACGGGCTATAGTACTTTAGTTGTGGCGTTAGCATTGCCAAAAACAGGCAAAGTCGTAGCTTGTGATATTAGTGAAGAGTTTACCGCGATCGCTCGTCGTTATTGGCAACAAGCGGGAGTCGCCGAGAAAATAGACTTACATCTCGCCCCAGCAATGGAGACTTTAGACCGACTGTTAACAGATGGTGAAGCCGAAACTTTTGATTTTGCGTTCATTGATGCTGACAAAAGTAATTATGATGGTTACTATGAGCGATCGCTAAAACTCATACGTCCGGGTGGATTAATTGCTATTGATAATGTTTTATGGTCGGGTAGAGTTGCAGATATCCAAGTACAAGACAATCGCACCAAAAAAATCCGCGCTTTCAATCAAAAACTCCATCAAGATTCCCGCATCACCCTCAGTTTAATCCCAATTGCCGACGGCTTGACCTTAGTACGTAAGAATTAACTCTCAAAAAGACCTTTGCGCCGTTGTGTGAGATAAATAAACAATGTCAGAAATCTTTGCTACCACTGGAACCATCGCCGCGATCGCTACTGCTGTTGTCCCCCAACAAGGTAGCGTTAGTATTGTGCGCGTGTCTGGTTCCCACGCAATGGCGATCGCCCAAACGTTATTTCACGCACCAGGAAAGCAAGCTTGGGAAAGCCACCGCATTCTCTACGGTTATATTCGCCATCCCCAAACCCAAAAACTTGTAGATGAAGCCTTACTACTAGTAATGAAAGCACCGCGTTCCTACACACGCGAAGATGTGGTGGAATTTCATTGTCATGGTGGGATTATTGCTGTTCAACAGGTTTTGCAATTATGTCTGGAAAATGGTGCAAGATTAGCACAGCCGGGAGAATTCACCTTACGGGCGTTTTTGAATGGCAGACTAGATTTAACCCAAGCCGAAAGTATTGCTGATTTAGTCGGTGCGAAATCTGCCCAAGCTGCCCAAACTGCTTTAGCTGGGCTACAAGGAAAATTAGCTCATCCCATCCGCCAGTTACGCGCCAACTGTTTAGATATTTTGGCTGAAATTGAAGCCAGAATCGATTTTGAGGAAGATTTACCTCCGCTGGATGATAAGAGCATTATCTCAGAAATTGACAAGATTGCCGCCGAAATTACTCAGTTATTAGCCACAAGAGATAAAGG
Organism: Nostoc sp. LEGE 06077; assembly: GCF_015207705.1. Lineage (GTDB taxonomy): Bacteria > Cyanobacteriota > Cyanobacteriia > Cyanobacteriales > Nostocaceae > Nostoc_B. Next base: position 183,663 of record NZ_JADEWI010000001.1, on the reverse strand, counting down.
TGAATTGTTGCGTACAGGGTTAAAAGTGGCAATTGTCGGTCGTCCGAATGTGGGCAAATCAAGCTTGTTGAATGCTTGGAGCCGGAGCGATCGCGCCATTGTTACCGACTTACCCGGCACAACCCGCGATATTGTAGAATCCCAATTAGTTGTGGGCGGAATTCCTGTACAAGTGCTAGATACAGCAGGCATTCGAGAAACCGCCGACCAAGTAGAAAAAATCGGCGTAGAGCGATCGCGCCGTGCGGCTAATGCTGCCGATTTAGTCTTGTTCACCATCGATGCTAGTGCGGGTTGGACTGAAGGCGACCAAGAAATTTACGCCCAAGTACAACATCGTCCTTTAATTTTAGTCATTAACAAAATTGATTTAGTTGACGAAACTGCAAGCCAACTTCTTCAATCCCAAATCGTTCGACTGAACGCAGCCGAAGTCCAAAATCCCCAGTCGAAGATTTTCACAGCCGCTTCTCAAAATCAAGGCATTGATGATTTAGAAACAGCTATTTTAGCAAAAGTCAAACTCGGAACAATCCAAGCGGCTGATATGGATTTAGCCATTAATCAAAGACAAGCAGCCGCTTTAACCCAAGCGAAAATCTCCTTAGAACAAGTACAAGCTACAATTACCCAACAATTACCTCTAGACTTTTGGACAATTGATTTGCGTGGTGCAATTCAAGCATTAGGAGAAATCACTGGCGAAGAAGTTACCGAGTCAGTTTTAGAGCGAATTTTTAGCCGATTCTGTATTGGTAAATAAAAATAACTACATTATACTCAAAGTACTTTCCCGTCGTTTTTACCGCATGGCTATCTGTAACAATTCCCCAATGTGCTATGGAAATTTTATCTTGAATGCGCTAGGGATGATTACTGGCGGAATGTTGGTTGAAAATTCACCATAGTATAATTGGTAAGCCGGCAATGAAAGAAGCAATACTTGTCCAAAGAGTGAAGCGCTCAAGATTTCCTTCATCTAATGCAAGACTCATTTGTTTCATTGATGATAATAGTCCTGCTAATAGTAGTACAAAGAATGCAAAATATCTCACAGCAATCATACTTTGTCCTACTTTGAATCAAAGTAAACATAATAGATTTTTAACAGCCAATACCACCTTTTTCTGTGGTCTATTTAGCCGTTTTACTGCCAGTTTCATCTTTCCATCACCATTTTAAAAAAGTAACATCAAAAGTAATTAAGACTATTAGAAGTGCGTTGTCTGATGTTGACAGAAAAATCAGATGGAGCTAATGCTGCTTATCAATTGGGTTATGAAAATTTCTCACAGTTCAGCCGCGCATATTTTCGGATGTTCGGTACGCCACCGATTAAGGATTTTGAAGGTTTAATTAGTTCGTCACAAATAAACCTAACTCGTTAAGATGGTCATTTTTTACTTAATGACAGTAGGAGGATTAACTCTATAACTTTGACTACTTTTTGTGTTTTGTAAATTGTTCTAAATAGACGGCAATCGCATCATAATTCTGTTACATCTTTGTTAAGAAAAGTTACAAATCTCTTAACACAAGGAAATATTTTTATGGAAGTCTCAGGTGATAAGAATGCACTACATCAAGTTGTCATTGTCGGTGGTGGCTTTGGTGGGCTATATACAGCAAAGACTCTGGGGAAAGCCAATGTAAGTATTACTCTCATCGATAAACGTAACTTTCATTTATTTCAGCCACTTTTATATCAAGTTGCCACAGGTACTTTATCACCTGGGGACATTTCCTCGCCGTTACGAGCCGTATTTAGCAAAAGCAAGAATACACAAGTGTTGCTAGGAGAAGTCAAGGACATTAATCCAAAAGCGCAACAAGTTATTTTGGATGATAAAGTAGTTCCTTATGACACATTAATTGTCGCTACAGGTGCTAACCATTCTTATTTTGGTAAAGATCACTGGAAAGATGTTGCTCCTGGCTTGAAAACTGTTGAAGATGCTATCGAAATGCGTCGCCGGATATTTGGTGCATTTGAAGCAGCAGAAAGCGAAAATGATCCCGAAAAACGCCGTGCTTGGTTGACCTTTGTGATTGTAGGGGGTGGCCCGACTGGTGTAGAATTAGCAGGTGCGATCGCCGAGTTAGCATACAAAACCCTCAAAGAAGATTTTCGCAGCATCAACACCTCAGAAACAAAAATTTTACTATTGCAAGGGGGCGATCGCATCCTCCCACACATTGCACCAGAGTTGTCAGAAGTAGCAGCAGCATCCTTGCAAAAGTTGGGTGTGGTTATCCAAACTAAAACCCGCGTAACAAATATTGAAGATGACATCGTTACCTTCAAAAAAGATGGTGAAGTAAAAGAAATTCCCTCAAAAACTATATTGTGGGCAGCAGGTGTCAAAGCCTCTCCAATGGGACAAGTTCTCGCAGAACGTACAGGTGTAGAATGTGATCACGCCGGACGTGTGATTGTAGAACCAGACTTGAGTATCAGGGATTATAAAAACATTTTTGTAGTTGGAGATTTAGGTAACTTCTCCCATCAAAATGGTAAACCCTTACCTGGTGTAGCACCCGTAGCCACACAACAAGGAGAGTATGTAGCTAAACTGATTAAACGACGGCTTAAAGGTCAGACTTTGCCCCAATTTCATTACAACGACGTAGGTAGTTTAGCAATGATTGGGCAAAATTTAGCTGTTGTAGATTTAGGCTTAATCAAACTCCAAGGTTTCGTTGCTTGGGTATTTTGGCTATTAATTCACATCTACTTCTTAATCGAGTTTGACACTAAATTACTAGTAGTATTTCAGTGGGCATGGAATTATATTACTCGTAATCGTCGCTCTAGATTGATTACAGGGCGGGAAGCTTTTGTCGAAGCAAAAACTGTTAATGTACAATAGCAATCCTAAATTAGTTGTAAAAACTACTTGTTAAGGCAGGGAATAGGAAAGAATGACGTACAAATGTACTTTGTTTTTTCACCCAGGAAATAGGACTGCTATAGATATAGTATTGAATTCATTGCCAAAGTAGCTTATTGCGGATTTCTCAGTTTTTGTTGTAATCTGAGTGTCTCTATTTCTTGGCTTTGTTGTTCCCTGATTCTATCTCTTAGCAATGGCTCAAACTGTTGTTGCCTGAGTTGATTTTCGATACGAAATTGTTCGAGTCGATGTTGTTGTTGTAGTCTATTTTCATCTTGTCGTTGTCTAAATCTTTCCCAGAGTTCTTGAGAAGTCGATTGTTTCTTCACTTGTTTTATTGGGTGATTTATGTACTGTGGTTTTTGGGCTATCTTCTGATTAGTTCCAGCCTGTACAGGAGAATAAACTCCTAAATTTGTTGTCAGAATAACAAGTAGTAACCCTGATTTTATTGGCAATGAATTATTCATACAGTTTTCTCAAAACTTGAATAGAACAAAAGTATTACTAAATCCAAATAGAATGATAAAAGACGACTACTTTGATTTTCGTCCCGACTTAGGTGGTGTTCTGTGTTTACCGAAGTATTTCTCGCTCCGATAACGCAACCACACACGCAACACTTGTGGAATCTGCTCTTTTTCTTCTTTAGTCAGTTTGTTGTAAAGAGCTAATGCGCGTTCACGCTCACCCCGACAAGCAGCATTGTTATGAGCATCCCAATAGCTACGGGCTACCCGAATTCGCCGACAGACTTCTTTAATTAATGCTTCACCTACAAGTGGAGTTTCGTGCTGTGCCATTTGAGGATATAGGAATTCTATAAGTGATTGCTAATGCTATCGTAGCGATTTAGACGAAGTATTAGCAATCGCAACCCAACTTTTATTGCTTGATTCAGAGGTTACTAGAATATTTAGTTAATGTTGTTGGTAAGTGTAGTATTAAAGTTATTGCTCTGGCGGCCATAAATAAAGACATAGAGAGCCATAGTAGGTGACTATTATGGAAATACCAAGCTGTAATAGCCAATGGAATAAACCCGATCGCTGTGGCTTGAAGCATTGCTTGGCGGAGTATATGTCCTTGGGTTAATCCTAAAAAATAACCGTCTAGTGCATAAGCAATGGAACCAAATCCTAAAACTGGTAATAACCAAGGAACATAAGCACGCAAGTTATTGATAATTTCAGTATGATTTGTCAATAATCTTAGCAGTGATTCTGGAGCTAAAATAAATCCACCAGCAAAGGTTAAGCCTATAATCAAACTGCTGATGAGAGAAATTTTTAAAAGTTGTTTTAAAGAACTAGTATTGCCACTACCTTGATAAATTCCTGCTAAACTTTCAGTAGCGAATGCTAAACCATCAATAAAATATGCTGACAAGCCAACAATTTGCATAAGTATAGTGTTGGCTGCTAAAATTTCCGTCCCAAATATAGAACTTAAATTGGTAAACATTGCCATTGTTGATATCAAGGCAAAAGTCCGCAGAATAATTTCTCCATTGAGAATTAAGGCTGATTTTAAGGCGGACAGGTCAAATAGTTTTTGCTTTAAAGCGCGTATCTGTCTTAAGGAAACTTCTGGATAACATAGCGCAATACCTACTATGAGCATGAGATATTGGCTGATGGCTGTTGCTAAACCTGCGCCTCTACTTTCCCATCCCCATTGCACAATAAATAGATAATCCAGTAAGACATTTGCACAGTTACTAACAAATGAAAGTAACAACACCTTACTACTTTTTGCCTGACCCAAAAACCAGCCAATTAAGACAAAGTTAATTAGTGTTGCTGGCGCACCCCAAACTAAAGCATTATAGAATTCGACACCAGATTTCTTAACTTCTGGTGTTGCACTTAAAATTGCAAAACCGATTATTTGTAAAGGGTGTTGCAAAATAATAATGGTAAGACCTAATATCAAGGCTAAAATTCCATGCTGTAACCCAATTAACAGCACTGATTGATGATCTTTACGTCCTATCGCCTGTGCAACCATTCCGGTTGTACCCATACGTAAAAAACCAAATGTCCAATAAATATAGTTGAATAAAATTGTTGCTAGTGCTACACCTGCTAAATGCCGAATTTCGGTTAAATGTCCTAAAAATATGACATCTAATAGTCCAGCTAAGGGAACCATTAAGTTTGACAGCACATTTACAGATGCAAGTTTGACAAAATGGCGGATGAATGCTGAATCTTGAGCCAAAATAAATAATATGAGTAAATTTCTGGAATAGTAATATATATATTGTAATTTTTTACCGATAAACTATAAATATCTGTTTGAAGATTTAAGTCTATTTAAAAAGAAAGCGATCGCAGTAATTAATTTGAGGATTTACGCAGAGATAAACAGATTAGGCGTTGAGCGCCTGTCTATTGTTAGCTGGTGTGTAAGAATTTCTGCTATGACTATCTTCAAATGTAGCGAATCCTAGAGATTCTTTTTCGGTAATCAATCTGGCGCTACGTTTACGGGTGAGGTAGTTCCATCCCCACTGAATCATGACTAATACTTTGCTGTCAAACTCAATTAAGAAGTAGATGTGAATCAATAGCCAGAATACCCATGCAGAGAAGCCTTTTAATTTGATCAAACCTATGTCTACAACGGCTGAATTTTTGCCAATCATGGCTAGGTTGCCAAAATCAGTGTATTTAAATGGTCGCAGAGTTTTACCTTGCAGGCGTTTTTGAATTAATGCTGCAACGTATTCGCCTTCTTGTTTAGCGACGGGTGCGACACCAGGGAGGGGTTGACCATTTTGGTGGGAGAAGTTGGCTAAGTCTCCGACAACGAAAATGTTTTTGTGTCCTTTAATGCTTAAGTCTGGTTCGACAATCACTCGTCCGCTGCGATCGCATTCTACCCCAGTTTTTTGAGCTAAGACTTTGCCCATTGCTGAACCTTGTACGCCTGCTGCCCATAATACAGTTTTGGCGGCTATTTCTTTGAATTCATCACCTTGTTTGAGGGTAATGATATCGTTTTCAATATTGGTCACACGGGTTTTTGTCTGGACAATTACACCCAGTTGTGTTAAGGATTTTTCTGCTTCTTGGGATAATCCTGGCGAAATGTGTGGGAGGATGCGATCGCCCCCTTGCAATAGTAAAATTCTGGTTTCGGCGGTGTCGATGTTGCGGAAGTCTTCTTGCAGGGTTTTGTATGCTAATTCGGCGATCGCGCCTGCTAATTCTACCCCGGTAGGGCCAGCACCCACAATCACGAAAGTCAATAAAGCACGGCGTTTTTGCGGATCAGTTTCATGTTCTGCTGCTTCAAATGCCTTAAAGATCCGGCGACGCATTTCGATCGCATCTTCAACGGTTTTTAAGCCAGGCGCAACTTCTCTCCAGTTATCTTTACCAAAGTAAGAATGCTTTGCACCTGTGGCGACAATTAATGTATCATAAGGGATTATTCTATCAGCCAAAATAACTTGTTGTGCTTCTGGATTAATCTCATTTACTTCTCCTAGCACCACTTTGGTATTTTTGCTTTTGCTGAGGATTGAGCGCAATGGTGCGGAAATATCAGCAGGTGATAGCGCCCCCGTTGCAACTTGATATAAGAGTGGCTGAAATAAATGAAAGTTTCGTTTATCGATGAGGGTAACATTGACATTCGCTTTAGCAAGTGCCTTTGCTGCATACAGTCCACCAAAGCCACCACCAACAATTACGACTTCATGTGGTTGATGATTCTCAAGTGAAGCTTGCATAATTAATATTTCCTTGTGTTAAGAGGTTTGTAACTATTCTTAACTAATATGTAACAAATTCATGATATTTGTTACAGTCTATGTTGAACAATTGGCAAAATAATTAAATTAATTCAAGTTACGAATTTTAAGTTTTCTAGTACTATTTACTCAAATCTCATTTTGATTGCTAATCTTGAAAACCTTGTCTTATCAGTATTAAAGAGAATGAGGCGTTAGGTATAATTAATCAATTTGTGATAATTATAAGTGCTATAAAATTTTCTTTATTGATAATTAGCAACTAACTAAATAGTTGGAAATAAAATGAGTGAATACTCTCAAAATTATTAATAAATAAATAGTTGAATAATTTTATACCTCACGCAAAGATTTATAGCGAAGTGCTTATTTAGTATGAGGTTTGAATCGCACTATAGATAAAACTTGATAACCCTCACCTTGACGCAGACATTGACCCTCAACATCTAAAGGACAAGCAGTTTCAGCAAGATTTGGACGAGTCCCTTGCACATACTTGGCTGTAATTTCAACTTGTTGATTATGAAATGATTGCAAATTGGTATGAGAAACTTGAAGAGATGGACGCAAAATTAATCTATTTTGGTTTGATGTATCGGTAATTAGAAAGAATTCCTCGCCTTGATAAGCACGAAGCGACATCACAGGCGGAATTTCCTCATAAATTAATTTTCCCCGGAAGGTAGATATTTGAGATTGATGCACAACTCTATTTAATTCCTGTCTTGAGTTGTCTTTAGGCTGAATTGTCTGTGCGTCTACAATTCCCACAACTTGACCTAGGACTAAAATTAGTTGTAGTAAATCCATATATTAATGTGTATTTATTGATATAAAATAATTAATTTTATTTCAGTAATTAGGGTGTTACTGTGATGAGACTCACAATGTGCAAACAGGTATAGCTTTGAAATTAAACACCGACATACAATCCAAGATGGTTATTTTTTAACTCTAAGTGAACAATTACGAGTAATTTAGTATTGAATATGAATTAATCAACAGGCTAGTGTATGAGACTAAATTTTAGTCGCCGTCAATTTGTGGTATTTGGTTCAGCTACCTTTGCTACCAGCTTATTCCTCAAAGCTTGTAGCAGTAACCAAACCCAGACACCCACAGCGAGTAGTGGCGCTGAAGGGTTTAAAATAGCGATCGCCCTCCCTGGAGTCATCAGCGATAAAGCCTGGAATCAGTCTGGGTACGAAGGCGTAAACCTCGCTAAACAAAAACTCGGTGCAGAAATCACATATATAGAACAAGTCGCCCAAGCTGATCAAACAGAAGTATTAACAGACTTTGCGCGTAAAGGTTACAATTTAGTCTTCGCCCACGGTGGACAATTTGATGCAGCAGTAGAACAAGTTGCGACACAATTTCCCAATACATTTTTTGTTGGTGTGAATGGGAATGTGAAAGGCGAAAACATTGCTTCTTTACGCATAGATCACTTACAAGGTAGCTATTTGTGCGGCATTATTGCTGCTGATATGACCAAATCTAACAAATTAGCTTACATTGCTGGACAAGAATTTCAAGCAACTCAAGAAGAATTACACGGCTTTGAATTAGGTGCAAAATCAGTTAAACCAAATATTCAAATTGTTTCCACATTTACAGGAGATTGGAATGATGTCGCCAAAGCAAAAGAAGCAACACTCGCCTTAATTTCTGCTGGTGCAGATGTGATTTATCAATGGTTAGATAGCGCCTCACCCGCAGTTTTGCAAACAGCCAGCGATAAAGGTGTTTACGCCTTTGGGAATACAAAAGACCAATTAGATGTTGCACCAAAAGCAGTATTAACTAGCGCTGTGAAAAGATTAGATTTAGCCATAGCTTATTTAGCAGAACTAAGTAAACAAAAACAATTAAAAGGTCAAGTATATGCAATCGGTTTAGAACGACCGGATATATTAACTTTAGGAAACTTTGCCGCAGTCGTACCAGAAAAAGTAAAAAATAACGCCCTAAAAGTAAAACAAGAAATTATCGATAAAAAACTGACATTTGAAAATTGTCAAGAAGCTGGTAAAGATACACGTTGTCTTAAGAAATCATCAGCATAATTAGATAAACCTATGTTCAAAAAAACTATGAATTAAATGCTGTACTTAGAAAACCTCACTAAAAGCTTTGGCTCATTTGTTGCCAATGATCACATTAGCTTTAATGTTGATACAGGTAAAATTCATGCGATTTTAGGTGAAAATGGTGCAGGTAAAACCACTTTAATGAAGATGATTAGTGGTTTATATCAACCAGATGCTGGACAAATTTACATCCAAGATAAACCAGTTAAAATTACCTCACCTAATACTGCAACAAAACTAGGTATTGGCATGATTCATCAACATTTTATGCTAATACCTCAATTAACTGTTACCGAAAATATTATCTTAGGTTGGGAAAATAGCTGGCGCTTAAATTTGCGGACAAAACAACAAGAAATTGCGGCTTTATCTCAAGCTTACGGTTTAGAAATTGACCCCACCGCCAAGGTAGAAGATTTACCAGTGGGAATACAACAGCGTGTCGAAATTCTCAAAGTTCTTTACCGTCAAGCTAAACTTTTAATTCTCGATGAACCAACCGCAGTCTTAACACCACTAGAAGTTGATTCATTAATTATTATCTTACGGCAATTAGCCGCGGCAGGCAACACAATTATTTTTATCAGTCACAAGTTAGAAGAAGTAATTAACCTGTGTGATACAGTCACAATATTACGCCGGGGAAAAGTAATAGCAACAACTACTACTAAAGCAGCAACACCTCAGAAGTTAGCAGAATTAATGGTAGGACATAAAGTTGATTTACACATTAATAAATCACCAGCTTCACTAGGAAAAGTCATCTTATTGGTGCAGAATTTACAAGTTGCAGATGATAGAGGTATTACTGCTGTGCGTGATGTTTCCTTTCAACTACACTCAGGGGAAATATTAGGAATTGCTGGTGTCGATGGAAATGGACAGCGAGAATTAGCCGATGCAGTTACAGGCTTACGCAAGATTAGACAAGGTAAAATTGAGGTAAAAAAATCTTCAACGATTGCTTATATACCTGAAGATAGGCAAAAGATAGGTTTGATATTGCAATTTAGTATTGCCCAAAACTTAATTTTAAAAGCTTTTAAAAAATTACCTTTTTGTAGGAATTATTTATTACAACCAGCAGTAATCAAAAATCACGCCCAAGCTGCAATGCAAACATTCGATATCCGCGCGACAGGAGAAGATATCAAAGTTAGTCAACTATCGGGAGGAAATCAACAAAAAGTAGTGTTGGCGCGAGAACTTGCAGGTGAACCTAATTTAATTGTCGCTATGCAACCCACACGGGGGTTAGATGTAGGGGCTACGGCGGCGGTACATTCACAGTTGTTAGCAGAACGCGATCGCGGTGCGGCAATATTGTATATTTCTACTGAGTTAGACGAAATCATGGCGATGAGCGATCGCATTGCCGTAATCTACAGAGGAGAGTTCGCCGCTATTTTAGACGCACAGACGGCGACAGTGGAAGAAATCGGTTTATTGATGGCTGGGAGGAAAACTATAAAATAAAAGCGGACATTCAATTCCAGAAAAGGTGATACGTAAAAGGTATGAAAGAGTCAGGAGAAATTAAATAAGTAGACATAGTTTGACAAGTTATGTTAACTTGGCTTGATTTATTCCAGGGCTAATTACTATGTCACAAAATATTAGAATTTGGGATGTTTCTTCTTCAGGCATTCTCAGCGAGATTAAAAAATCTAAGCTTGACTTTGAACAGCGTATACAAGATTGGTTGGAGCAAGATATTTCTATTATTTCATATTTCACCTAACTTATTAGTAATAGGGAAAGAGGTTCAAACAGATTATGCTGGATTTATCGACTTTTTATGCCTAGATCAAAAAGGTGATATTTTTATTATAGAATTAAAACGCGGCAAAACTCCCAGAGAAGTTACTGCTCAAGCCTTAGATTATGCTTCTTGGGTAAAATATTTATCCAATGACCATATTACTAACATTGCTAATAGTTACTTGATAAACAAATATAATCTAGAGCTAGATAAAGCTTTTCAAAAAACATTCAAGATAGAATTGCCAGAAGTTATAAATACAAATCATCATATATTAATTGTTGCTTCTGAAATAGATAGTAGCTCTGAAAGAATTATTAATTATTTATCAGAAACTTATAGTATCAGTATTAATGCTGTAACATTTCAGTATTTCCTTAGTGAATATGGGAAAGAATTACTAGCAAGAGTATTTTTAATTGAGCCAAAACAGGTAGAAGGAAATACACAGCGTCAAAATAATTCTAAAAGACAACCAAATTTATCTTATGAAGAACTTGAAGAAATTGCTAAAAGTCATGGCTTAGAAACAATATATTCTACAATTTACAATAATTTAGTTAATAAATACTTTACTGTTGTGTCAACAACAAGAAGTTCATTGAGCTTGAAAAAAGGTAACAAAACTATATTTACTTTAATTCCTGTAGAAAGTAGTGCAGAAAAAGGTCTTAAATTCCGTATATATACGACAAGATTTTCAGATTTTTTGGGTATAAATCTAGAGGATATAACAAATTTATTGCCTGCATCACAATATGCTTGGGAAAATTACCCTGGTGCTACACTTGATTGGTCTGGACATGAAGGATTCTTCAATAATTTAGATTAAGTAGACACATTTATTGCCGGATTAAATACAATAACTTTGAAATCAGCTTAAGATATCGGTGTTGCACAAAGTAAGAGATGAAATTGATATATTCCAATTTCATCTCTTACTTTGTGCCTCTGCGTCTCTGCGTGAAATTCCTATAAATGACACCAATTAATCGAATTCACCCAGCATTATTGCCTATCCTATCACCGCTAATTGCAATTACCTCTGCCCTGATGGTTGGTGCTATCCTCATCATCTTTGCAGGCGCAAACCCTATCACTGCATACACAGCTTTATTTCAAGAGTCACTTGCCAATTACTTTGGTTTTGGTAACACCCTCACCAAAATGACACCGCTATTATTCACGAGTTTAGGTGTCTTAGTTGCATTAAAGGCTGGTCAATTTAATATCGGTGGCGAAGGACAAATTTATCTTGGTGCGTTGGGTAGTGCTTTAATTGGGCTATATGTGCAAAGATTACCGGCAATTATTCATATTCCCTTAGCTTTGTTCGCCGGATTTCTCTTTGGTGCAGTTTGGGGATGGATACCGGGTTATTTGAAAGCTGTGCGGGGAGTGAACGAAGTTATTACAACCTTGCTGCTGAATTACATTGCAGTGAATTTGGTTAGCTATTTGGTACAGAATCCTTTAAAAGCTCCAGCCGCACCTAGTCCTTATTCACCATTAATTGCCAAGTCTGCCCAGTTACCGATTATTTTAACGGGGAGTCTGGCTCATGCGGGAATTATCTTGGCGATAATTGCAGCGATGATATTATGGGTTTTGTTAGAGCGATCGCCTCTAGGATACCAAATCACCGCCGTGGGATTAAACCCCATTGCCGCCCGTTATGCTGGTATGTCGGTAGAACGCACTATTATGTTAGTTATGGCGTTAGCTGGTGGTTTAGCTGGGTTAGCGGGTGCTAGTGAAGTAATGGGGTTGAAATATCGCTTATTTGAACAAGTTTCTCCTGGTTATGGCTTTGATGCCATTGCGATCGCTTTCTTAAGTCGCGGTAATATTGGCGGTGTAGTCCTCACTTCATTATTTTTCGCCGCCTTGCGTAGTGGTGCAAATGTGATGCAACGTAGCGCCGGGGTTCCAGTTACTGTAGTTTATGCTATTCAAGGCTTGACTGTGTTATTTGTTGCTATTAGTCTCGCCATAGAAACCCAAAGGAAAGCTGAGGCTTAACGCCAAGAAATCTCTGCAATACTCTGCGTTATAAAAATCCGATGAATAACCTCAACTTCTTCTCTGATTATCTCGTCGCTAGTTTACACCTCTCTGTCCCCCTAGCTTTTGCATCCTTGGGCGGATTATATTCTGAACGGTCGGGAGTGTTGAATATTGCCCTAGAAGGAATGTTGCTGACTGGTGCTTTTACTAGTGCAGTAGCTACCTTTTACAGCGGAAATGTCTGGGTTGGTATGCTTGCGGCGGTGATAGCTGGGGGTTTGGTGGGTTTACTCCATGCTTTTTTATGCGTAACTTTACGCGTTGACCAGTTGGTATCGGGGTTAGCAATTAATTTGGTAGCTGCTGGGTTAACTGCGTTTTTCGCGCGGTTGGTGTTTAACGGTGCTAACACCCAAAGATTACCAGGAATTGAGCCTTTGAGCATTCCAGGTTTGGCAAATATCCCGGTGTTGGGAGTGCTGTTATTTCAGCAAGATATTCTTGTCTATTTACTGCTAATTTTAATTGCCGCTAGTGTATATGTTTTATTTCATACCAGCTTTGGCTTAACTTTACGGGCGGTGGGGGAACATCCCCAGGCGGCGGTGGCGGCTGGGATATCCGTAGTGATGGTGCGCTACTACGCGGTGGTGCTGAGTGGCTGTTTGGCGAGTTTAGGTGGCGGGTATCTAGTCTTGGTGCAAATTCGGTTTTTCAGTGAAGGGATGAGTGCAGGTAGAGGATTTATTGCGATCGCTGCTTTAATTTTTGGTAGATGGCATCCTATAGGTAGTACTTTAGCTTGTTTACTGTTTGGGGCAACAGAAGCTTTACAGTTACGTATTCAGGCTTTAGGCGTTAGCATTCCTTACCAGTTTCTAGTTATGTTACCTTATGCGATCGCTTTATTTGCATTACTTGGATTAGCTGGTAAAGCTTTACCCCCAAAGGCTTTGGGCGTGAAATATCATTCCGAAAATCGTGGGCTAGAATAAGTTCTATAACATTCGTTAGAAAATTTGATACTTGCTATAGTTGCATATAACCCTTGAGGGAATGTACACTTTTAATCATGATGTTTGCTTGATATTGCCACTAGCTTGTCATTGTCTACCCTTAACTTCAGCATAGACAATCCACCTAGTGAGTCATGTACGAGCTAGTTCATTCCGAGCCGCATAATAGGCGCGTGAAGATAACCTCGTAAACTGTTCAAATATTTACCAGAGAATGCTAATGCTACCCCGCTAAAAGCGAGGTAGTTTTTAGATAGAAAATGTAGAAGTCGGGTAGGTAGTCTTTAATTTAAAGGTGACTTGTTGTTTATGAATGGACAGCCACTAATTTTAGTTGTAGAAGAAAACTTACACAATTTAGAACTGCTAAATTATCACCTCAAATCCTTACACTTTTCTTGCATTTGCGCCAAACAAGGAATCAAGGCTTTAATATTAGCACAAACACATCAACCCGATTTAATCATCTTAGATATGATGATTTCTGATATTAGCGGCGGTCAAGTGATTGATTACCTCAAACGAGAGAAAAAAACTGCCAAAATTCCCATCTTTGCAGTTATTCCTTGGTATCTAGAACAAAACTCCGAACGCCTCTTTTTAACAGGTACTGATGGCTATCTCACCAAACCCTATAATTTGAGTAAATTAGACCTGCTGTTGTCCCGCCATCTTACTCAGTTAAATTCTTCAAGTTTGCTTTAGGAATAGATTCAGGATTCCGTACTTCTGGGATTTGTTGTAATACTACAATTATCCCAGTCCGACCTGTCACTAAATTTGTATTACTCATCAGGTCGAGTATTGGTTTACCAATTATTTCTTCAATTAAGTCTTGAAGTTGCTTTTTAATAATTTTGTCTAAAAATAAGCGTACTTGTTCTGCTAAATTATCATATCCACCAGATATCAGTGTCATCTCAACTTGGGTAGCAGATTTTTCTAGAGAAATCACCAATTCTGTATCAAAAAAATGACATATCACTTGGCTAGGACGCTGCCCTAGTTGTTCATAATATAAAGCACTGATACGCTGTGCAATTTCTCTTTCAAGTTGTCCAATAGTTGGGTATGACATTATTTTCGTCAGTATTTAGGCTCTAGTGGTTTGAGTGTTTGAATATGGTTTCAATAACATTATTATTGATTGATTCATATAATGTATATTCATACTATATATAGTATTCTCGGCAAACAATCAAGAGCAGATTAAATTATATTTTTTGGGTTGAATTTTGCTCAGAAAATTACCCATACTAAATAACAAAAAACTTATAGATAAATAATTACCTTAGCTATTATCACTTAAAAATAACCCACGTCAAGCAGAATATTGAGGATTAGAAGCAACCGTCAGTGAGAGAGAGAAACAAAGTTTTATCACATTAATTGTGTCTTCACATATTGCGCTATTTTTGATAAAATTAAGTATACTGACTTAATTTTTCTCAACCTCATTAGTAGGTGTAAGCGTACTTTGTTTGTGTAGCAGCGAATTCTATTCGACTAATACTTTTCAAATAACCTCTTAGACAAAGAATAGTAAATAAAATATTCCTTCTTTTCTGCCTCAAGATAGAAATCAGTAATGGAAGGTCAAACAGGAAGTAAAAAATTATCTTGTTTTTTGCTTTTTACTTCCCAAAGAAATTTGGCTGATGACATCTACTTATTTTGTGCCAAATAAGCGATCGCCTGCATCTCCCAAACCGGGAATAATATAACCATGCTCATCTAAATACTCATCAATGGCAGCAGTATAAATCGGCACATCAGGATGAACTGCACAGAAATGTTCTAGACCTTCTGGGGCGGCTAGTAAACAAACAAATTTCATTGATAAAGGGTTAGTAGATTTCAATCGTTCCACAGCTGCAACAGCAGAGTTGCCCGTCGCTAACATTGGATCAACAATAATCATGTCTCGCTGCTCAACATCATGGGGAACTTTGAAATAATACTCAATAGAAATTAATGTTTTCGGGTCGCGGTATAAACCAATATGACCAACTCGTGCTGATGGCATTAATTCTAACATTCCATCTAGAATTCCCTGTCCCGCCCGCATGATAGAAACTAACACCAGTTTTTTATCAGGCGCAAGCACTGGCGCATTCATTGGGGCGAGGGGTGTTTTAATCTCTTCATATTTCAAAGGGAAATTGCGTGTTACTTCATAACCTAGCAACAAACTAATTTCTTTCAGGAGATGGCGAAATTTCGTCGTACTAGTTTCAGCTTTCCGCATCAAAGTCAGTTTATGTTGAATTAATGGATGTTCAATAACTGTTACTTGATTTTGCATTTTTATGATTAGTCATTCGTCATTCGTTATTAGTCATTGGTCAATTGTGAATAAAATGAACAATGACAATTAAAATACTGTCCCATCACTGTCAATTTGGATAGGGGGTTTACCACCTTTTCTCAGTTGGGCGGCAATTTTACGCCCGGCTGTCCAGGTTCCCCCTTGGAGAATTTTCACTAAAGGCAGTTCTGCAACACTCATACCCAACTTTTTGCGGACTGTTGCAGCAATTTCATCTAACAAAATGACAGTTAAAGCCCGCCATTCAATGATTAACTCGGAATCGACAGAGTGAGATGAATGCAAAATTTCTGGGTCTTTGAGGCGAATTAATCCTAAATCAAGACATAACCCACCATTGCGATATTCGGGTAATCCAGTTAGGGCATCTAACTCAGTAATGATTAAACCAAGTTCTTGTAATGGTTCTAATAAAGAGTATGTTAACCATTGGGAAAGTTTGTGAAAGGGAATTAACCCATTATCAGTGATAGCAGAATGTTGCCAGACATCACCAAGATTCACCCCATCAATAGTTAATCTTCCCGGCCAAATATCACTCAGTCCTGCTAAAACTGCACTTAAAACTGTTGTCGCAGCTAACTGCCCATTTTGTGACTTACTAACAAGATAATTAACTAAATTTCCTGGGCGCGGGGTTTCTTCGCCAAATAAATGGGGGAAAGCAATTACCACTCGACCCAATCTCTGCAATAATTGCGATCGCCCACTCATTCCCACTAATGGATTTTCTGCACTTACCTGAAACCCCTGTGCTAATTCCACCTCAGTTAACCTGAGTAATTTCAACCCATCAACTTGCGGTAAACCTGAAAGCGAAAACGCCCCTTCACAAAACATCTTAAAGCTGGCAATAGCCAACCCTTCAGAACGTGCCAAACTTAAGCCTGTTTCCGACTCATGATAACGCCAACTTTCCCCCGCCCCCGCATCTAACAACACACTCACAATTGCCAAATCAAATTTAGCAATCGCTTGTTGTAAAGGCGTTAGTCCCGCTAACAAATTAGCCAACTTTGCCAAACGCGGTACACCCTGCGCTTCAAAATTCCGCCAACGACTATGAAAGGGAATATTTAAATCAGGATACCCATCCCGCGTCACCTCAATTACATAATCTGCCACCCGCCCCAACTGCGACAAATCACAAGTAAAATGACGTGACTTACCCTCATTCACCAGCGTAAAAATTTGCCCACACCTTTCTCTTATCGCTCTGGGCGACCGAAGATACTCAATTACTCTCTGTGAACTCTGCGTCTCTGTGGTTGGTATTTCCACCCTTCACCTCACACCCAAAATAATCAGGAGTAGAATAAGTTTTTACAAATCCCTAATCCCTACTCCCCTTGTTTACTCCAAAGAACGTCCTTTCACCTCAGCCAAACCGTCTGTATCCAAAACATCACCTGTAGTGTAATAACCCGCCGCCTTCTTCGCTTCAATTTCCACCCGCGCATCTTGAGGAATCAAATCTTCCGGTATCGCAATGCGTTCCACAATTTCAATACCTGATTGAGTAATGGCGTTGAATTTCATATTACTCATCGACACCATCCGGTCAATGCGGGTAATACCCAGCCAATGTAAGACATCGGGCATTAATTCCTGAAAGCGCATATCTTGGACACCCGCTACACATTCTGTCCGGGCAAAATAGGCATCAGCGCGATCGCCTCCTTCTTGACGCTTCCGGGCGTTGTATACTAAAAACTTCGTCACCTCGCCCAAAGCCCGCCCTTCTTTACGACAGTAGACAATAATTCCCACCCCACCTTCTTGGGCAGTTTGGACACATACCTCAATGCCGTGGACTAAGTAAGGGCGACAGGTACAAATATCTGAACCAAAGACATCAGAACCATTACACTCATCATGTACCCGCACAGCCACAGGTTTAGTAGGGTCGGTAATTGCGGCTAAATCTCCCACAATATATACAGTTAAACCGCCAATGGGGGGTAAAAATACTTCTAAATCAGAACGCGTCACCAGTTCGGGGAACATCCCCCCAGTTTGTTCAAACAACGCCCGCCGCAAATCTCCTTCGGTAATACCAAAACGTTTAGCAACTCCAGGTAAATACCACACTGGTTCTATGGCGGCTTTCGTGACAACCAAATCACCACCAGGTTTCATAATTTGCCCATCTACCTGCAAGCGCCCTTTCGCTACAGCCTCCTGCAGTTCTGGCATATTAATATGTGCCTTGGTGATGGCAATTGTCGGGCGGATATCGTAACCCTGCTGCAAATAAGCCGAGAAAACCTCTGGTGCGATCGCGCCAAAGGGATCAAGTGAGACAATTTTATCAGGGTCAGCCCAACTAGGATGGGGGCCAATATGCTCAATGGGTGAAGTATTCGTTAAATCAGCGCGGTGGTCTGTTTGCAAAGCACCACTTGCCACCGCTAAAGCGCGATAAATTGCATAACCGCCCGAATGAGTTCCAATCACATTACGATGTCCTTGGTTAGTCAACGTTGCAATTACCGGGCCGCGTTCCATCGCTTCACTTACACCCCAGCGAATTGGTATTGGCTTCGGGCCAAAATTACTCGGATGGGATGTTAAAACAATATGCCGGGACACACTATTTGGCTTTGGCATAGTCATACAATTTTAGATTTTAGATTTTGGATTGACCCCATAGAGAAACACGGGGTTGGAGAATTTTAGACTTTAATAGATCCGAGTTAAAAAATTGAGGATTTTCGATTGATTCAACAGATAACCCGGAGGGCTTCTACCATCGAGGAACTATTAGTCATGGGTTGATGTAATTTTTTTATGAATTATTAATCACTAAGTAGTTGTCAACTATCTGTAGTAAGTTTTTTGTTTTTAATGTGTGCTTGTTTAATGACTAATTATTTACAACTCCGTTATGTATAGTTTCGTATTTGTCAGTATTGGTTAATACAATTACTAACACAAAATTCTCTGATAATTCATACTAGTGTGGAATAAGTTTAAAGATGAGATTAAATGTCACTGAGAAGATAATTTTGTGCGAAAGTTATTAATAAGGTAAAAACACTAATCTCTAAATCTCTCAAATTCATGGATTCTTTATCTATTAATTCCTTACTTGAAGATTTGAAGAACCCTAATGCTTCAGTCCGGGAAAAAGCAACTAAGAAACTGTGGCGGATCTGGTTTCAGCAAAAGGGAATTCATGGTCTGGAAAAAATCGACCAAAGTCAAAAATTACTGGATGCTGGTAAAACTACTGAATCTGAATCACTGTTAACCCAACTGATTCAAGAACAACCCGATTTTGCCGAAGCCTGGAATCGTCGAGCTTTTCTGTACTACAGTGTCGGTAAATATAAAGAATCTTTGGCAGATTGTCAGATGGTCATCCAAATTAACCCAGTGCATTTTGGTGCATTGCATGGTATGGGCTTATGTTATGCCGCCATCGGTCAGTATGTTGATGCGATCAAAGCCTTTAGACGCGCTTTAGCAATTCAGCCTTACTCTTTAGTAAATCAAAAATTGATCTTAGAATGTACACTCAGACTCAGCTAAAACATTTGTCTGACTACATTCTTTTGTTCTATGAATCCGTTACCACCCTCAACAACAGTGATTCATCGCCTTAGTCGCCGCCAGTTTATTCAATATGGTTCGGTTTGTGTGGGAAGCAGCCTGCTTGCTGCTTGTAACAACAGCAACCAACCAGCAGATTCTAGTTCACAGTTAGATAAAGTCAGCTTTGGTACAAACTGGTATGCACAAGCAGAACACGGCGGATTTTATCAAGCGATCGCCACAGGTATTTATCAAAAGCATGGTCTAGATGTCACCATTAAAATGGGCGGCCCACAAGTACCTAGCGGCACTCAGTTGTTAGTAGGGGGTGCAGTTGATTTCTTTATGGGATATGGCATCGATGCTATTAACGCCATTGCCCAACAAATCCCCAAAATTACCGTTGCGGCCATCTTTCAAAAAGATCCGCAGTGCCTCATTACCCATCCCAACACAGCAACCAAAACTCTTGCCAACCTCAAAGGCAAACCAATTTACGTCTCAGCAGCAGCAAACATCACATATTGGCCACTCCTCAAAGTTAAGTATGGTTTTACCGACGACCAAAAACGCCCCTACAACTTTAATCCCGCCCCCTTCTTAGCAGACGAGACTTCAGCACAGCAAGGTTACATCACATCAGAACCTTACGCCATTGCAAAACAAGGCGGTTTTAAACCCACAGTCTTTTTACTAGCAGATTATGGTTACTCTACCTACGCCACAACTATTGAAACCACAAAAGCACTAGTAGAAAAAAATCCCGCTTTAGTCCAGCGATTTGTTGATGCCTCAATTCAAGGTTGGTACAGCTACCTCGAAAATCCCCAACCAGGAAATCAACTCATCAAAAAAGAAAATCCCGAAATGACCGATGACCAACTAGCTTACGGCATTGGAAAACTCAAAGAGTATGGGATTATTACTTCTGGGACTGCCGAAAAACAAGGTATTGGGGCAATGACAGAGGAACGCTGGAAAGTACTCTACGATAGTATGGTCAATGCTGGGATTTATAAGCCCAATATTACCTATCAAGATGCCTTTACCTTGCAATTTGTCAATAAAGGCATAGACTATTACAGCAGGTGATAGGGATAGGTTACAGGTTACAGGTTACAGGTGATAGGATTGCGAGACAAATCTAGATTAGGACTGACGCAAGAACTCTCTCAAACTCTTATAACTTCGCGTCCTACCCTGCGGGAAGCCGCTATCGCACGCGTCCTTTGCGGTACCCTACCCTTCGGGAAGCCGCTTCGCGTCTACGTTCAAAAGAATGAATAACCATCCAGCGATTACACTAAGTCACATTAGCAAGGTCTACGCTAATGGTACTGTTGCCTTACAAGACCTGAACTTAGAAATTCCCGCATTGCAATTTGTCAGCTTAGTAGGCGCGTCGGGATGCGGTAAAAGTACCGTATTGCGACTAATAGCCGGATTAGGTAAAGTTAGTTCCGGTAACATTGAATGGGGCATACCGCCAGCAACCCGAAAATTAGCCTTTGTCTTTCAAGATGCCGCCCTCATGCCCTGGGCAACCGTAAAAGAAAATGTCCGCCTACCACTGAAATTAGCGGGAATTTCTCAGCAAGATGCTCAACCCTTAGTACAACAGGTATTAGCATTAGTAGGACTAACAGATTTTGCCCATAGTTATCCTAGGCAATTATCTGGGGGAATGAAAATGCGAGTTTCCATTGCTAGGGCGTTAGTTACTCAACCTAACATTCTATTAATGGATGAACCCTTTGGGGCTTTAGATGAAATTACCCGCAGTAGACTTAACAGCGATTTATTAGATTTGTGGCAGAAATATCACTGGACTGTGGTGTTTGTGACTCATAATATTTACGAGGCGGTGTATTTATCGAATCGCGTCTTAGTTATGGGGACAAATCCTGGGCGGGTTGTGGCAGATATCACCATTGATGTAGCATATCCCCGTGATGAAGAGTTTCGCACATCAGTGCTGTATAACGAATATTGTCGGCAAGTTTCCCATTGTTTAGCCGCAGCGATGAATTAACCGCCGATGAAGATTTTTGAGAGGAATACACAAAGTAAGTTTATTTCTGCTGAAGTTTTAGCACCTGTTGTAGTTGGTGTGTTGGTATTGCTGCTGTGGGATATTTTGGTACGGTTGACTAAATTACCGCCTTATATTTTGCCTGGGCCGTTATTAGTATTTCAAACGTTAATTACCGACTGGAATGAATTATTTCCTTCGTTATTAATTACGTTACAAATTACGATAGTTGCCTTTATTGCTGCTGTAGTTTCTGGGTTACTAATCGCAATTTTGTTTACCCAAAGTAAGTGGATAGAAAAAAGCTTATTTCCCTATATGGTCATTTTACAGACAACGCCGATAGTAGCGATCGCACCTTTAATCATCCTCTGGTTCAAAAATAACACCTTCGCCGCCCTCGTAGTCTGTGCCTGGATAGTCGCCTTTTTCCCCATCGTCTCTAACACCACCCTCGGACTCAATAGCGTTGACCGCAACTTACTCAACCTCTTCCAACTCTACAAAGCCTCACGCTGGCAAACCCTCTGGTATCTCCGCTTACCCAGTGCCATGCCTTATTTCTTAGGCGGGTTGAAAATTAGCGGTGGTTTAGCCTTAATTGGCGCTGTCGTCGCTGAATTCGTCGCCGGCACAGGTGGTGCAAAATCAGGAATTGCCTACCGTATCCTCATTTCCAGCTATAACCTGCAAATTCCGCGAATGTTTGCCGCCTTATTTCTCACCACTGGCTTAGGTGTATTAATATTTGTCAGCCTCAGTTACCTATCGGATTTTATATTAAGTAAATGGCATGAAAGCGCCGTTAAAAATGAAAACTAGGTCGTATTTGTTAACTTTCATCTTTATATACCTCACTACGATGTCTAACTTCGTAAATCAAGCAACGTCCTTGTTTTTTTCATTAACGATTTCTTGTTTAATGTCCTCCCAAGCAATCAGACTATTATTTTCAACATCACTCTTAGCAGCATAATATGCTTTTAAATCATTTTCTTCCTCTTCATCTTCGATTTTTTGCAGTAGAGCGTAAATCTCATCTAGGGTAGTGTCATAAGCTTGATTTAACAGTGAGTTGATTGCTTTGATTAATTGTTCACGTTCGTGTTCGGTTTTCATTTTTATCTCTCTTCTAAAGTTTGTAAAAGTTCAATTATTTCCTGATTTAGCATTATTAGCAATAATGATCCTAGCTCAGAATTAGTTTAGACCTTATATTAAGTAAGTGGCATGAAAACTAATAAAACGCAGAGTAACGCAAAGAAATTCTCAGCGTACCTCCGCGTTAACCTTAGCGCCCCTCTGCGTTAAACAAAAAACTATGGCAACTACCAATTTAGAAACCCTCACTGCTGCTTTTACAGATATAGAAACCATCACCGACCCCAACCAAGTAGCTAAATTATCCCAGGATTACCATACCTTTAGCCCTGTCCTTGTACCCAAATTAGCAGGCAAAGTCGGAGATATTGTTGTCCGTCCTAGCAACGAAGCAGAAGTAATCAAAGTAGCATCGATATGTGCAGAATTACGCATACCTGTAACTGTGCGCGGTGCGGGAACAGGGAATTATGGGCAGTGCGTACCGATGCACGGTGGCGTAATTTTAGATATGACCAAAATGCAGGAAATTCTCTGGGTCAAACCAGGGATAGCACGGGTACAAGCTGGGGCGAAATTAGCAGCTTTAGATAAAAAAGCGCGAGAAAGTGGCTGGGAAATGCGAATGGCACCCTCAACCTACCGCACAGCAACTATTGGCGGGTTTATCGCTGGTGGGAGTGGTGGTATTGGGTCGATACAGTATGGGTTGTTAGGCGATCGCGGCAATCTTTTGGCCTTGCGCGTGGTAACTTTAGAAGATGAACCCCGGATCATCGAACTGCGCGGCGACGAAGTGCAGAAAGTTAACCACGCTTGGGGTATTAACGGTATCATCACTGAAGTGGAAATTCCTCTAGCACCTGCTTATCCTTGGGCGGAAGTTATTGTCACCTTTGACGACTTTATGACAGCTGCTAAGTTTGGTCAGTCATTAGGTAACGCTGATGGAATGATCAAAAAAATCATCTCTATTTTTGCCTCACCCATCCCGCAATATTTTAGCCCCCTACAGCAATATATTCCTGATGGTACTCATGCAGCGTTATTAATGGTTGCCGAACCCAGTTTAGAATTTCTACCTGGTTTGGTACAGCAATACGGCGGTCAAATTACTTATCAAAAGCCAGCCCAAGAAGCAGGTAAAGGCTTAAATCTGGCTGAATTTACCTGGAACCACACCACCTTACACGCCCGGACTGTCGATACTTCTATTACTTACTTGCAAAGTATCTTTCCCGCCGACAAAGGTTTAGAACTAGTAGAAGAGCTATATCATTATTTCGGTGATGAAGTGATGATGCACTTAGAATTTATTCGCGTCAACGGTCGGGTAATTCCTGCGGCTTTACAACTTGTGCGTTACACCACCGAAGCACGCCTGAATGAGATTATTCACTACCACGAAGCAAAAGGTGTGTTTATTGCCAATCCCCACACCTATATTATTGAAGATGGCGGTAGAAAAGTAATTGACCCTGAACAGTTGAAATTTAAAGAAATGGTTGACCCTTATGGGTTAATGAATCCTGGTAAAAGTAAAGTGCTGAGTGCTGAGTTTTGAGTGCTGAGTGCTGAGTAAACATTCTTTTCCTGCCATCTGCCTCCTGCCTCCTGTCATCTGCCCCCTACCTTGCCATAACGATAATTTTTAACACTGAGCCACTTAAACTAATGAAAGGTATTGCGACTGATATTGCATCTATTGTTGGCGAAGAAAATATTGTTCTTTGGGAAAATCTGGAAGTCAGTCAACAAAAACCTATTCAACAGGCGACAACTTCTATCAATTCGCCTTGTATTGTCTATCCCCCCACACAAGCACAATTATCTCAAGTCATGGCTACTGCCTATAAAAATAAGTGGCGTGTTCTGCCTTGTGGGAGTGGGAGTAAACTGAACTGGGGTGGTTTAGCCAAAGGCATTGATATTATAGTCAGCACAGAACGGATGAACCAACTCATTGAACACGCGGTTGGTGATTTGACTATAACTGTGGAAGCTGGGATAAAATTCTCTCAAATGCAAGGTATTTTGGCAAAATCACGCCAATTTCTCGCCCTTGACCCTACTGCACCAGATGAGGCAACTATCGGTGGTATTGTGGCTACTAGTGATACAGGTTCTCTGCGACAACGTTATGGTAGTGTCCGTGACCAGTTGTTAGGTATTACTTTTATCCGTGCTGATGGACAAATTGCCAAAGCTGGTGGACGAGTTGTCAAAAATGTTGCCGGTTACGACTTGATGAAGTTATTTACTGGTTCTTACGGTACATTAGGAATTATCAGTCAAGTAACTTTTCGTGTCTATCCGATGCAGGAAGTGTCGGGTACTGTGGTGTTGACTGGTACAGCCGAAGCTATATCTCAAGCGGCTTCTACATTGCGAAGTTCAGCTTTAACTCCAACTCAGGCTGATTTGCTATCCAAACAACTTGTATCTAATTTAGGTTTGGGTCAAGGACTGGGATTAATTGCCCGGTTTCAAAGTATTAGTGAGAGTGTCAAAGAACAATCAAACCGACTTTTGGAACTCGGCACACAGTTGGGTTTAAATGGGGCAATATATGCCGATGCCGATGATACTAATCTATGGCAGAGATTGCAAAATCAAATCAAATCTCCTAGCACAGAGTCTATAATTACTTGCAAAATAGGAATATTACCTAGTGCCGCTGTGGAGATTTTGCAGCAGGTGAAAATTGGGTTAATTCATAACAGTAGCGGTTTAGGCTGGCTAGAATTAGAGGAGAAAAATCAGGTTTTAAAAATCCGCGATCGCACTCAAGCTCATCAAGGTTTCTTATCAATTTTAACTGCACCTGTCACAGTCAAACAAAATATTGATGTTTGGGGATATTCAGGGAATGCTTTACCTTTGATGCGCGGGATTAAATCACAGTTTGATAACCAAAATATTTTAAGTCCGGGTCGATTTGTCGGTGGAATTTAACTCACTAATACCAATAAATTCCTATTGAAACTTATTTCATAGACCAGCATAAAAGAGTGACTAGTATGTTTACTTAGCACTCAGCACGGGCTGAACGCCCCGCTACCGCTAACAGCACTTTCAACTTAGAGGAAAAATATGCAAGTTTCAGAAAATTCTGTTAACAATACCGCTAGTATTAAAAATTTAAAAGGTTTTGATAATAATCATCCACCTGACCCCAAGTTGATTGATACTTGTGTACATTGTGGATTTTGTCTTTCAACTTGTCCTAGTTATCGAGTAATTGGTAAAGAGATGGATTCTCCCAGAGGGCGTATCTATCTGATGGATGCAATTAATGAAGGGGAAATTGCCCTAAATACAGCCACAGTTGAACATTTTGATACTTGTTTAGGGTGTCTTGCTTGTGTTTCCACTTGTCCTTCCGGCGTACAATACGACAAACTAATTTCCGCAACTCGCCACCAAGTTGAACGTAATTATTCCCGCAGTTTACCAGATAAAATTATACGTCACTTAATATTTTCTCTGTTTCCCAACCCAGATATTTTACGCATTTTACTTGTGCCGTTATTTGTTTATCAAAAGTTGGGATTTTCTAAGTTATTGCAGTCAACTGGCATTCTCAAAAATATCTCGCCACGATTGGCAGCAATGGAATCAATTCTGCCACAAATTACTGTCAAATCATTTCAAGATAATTTACCAGATATTATTCCGGCAAAGGGACAGAAACGCTATCGAGTTGGGATGATTTTGGGATGTGTGCAACGGCTGTTTTTCTCACCTGTAAATGAGGCGACAGTACGAGTATTAACAGCAAATGGTTGTGAAGTTGTGATTCCCAAATCTCAAGGTTGTTGTGCTGCACTTCCCGAACACCAAGGACAAACAGAACAAGCCAAAGCCTTAGCCAGACAGATGATTGATAGTTTTGCTAATACTAATGTAGATTTTGTTATTATTAATGCTGCTGGTTGTGGACATACATTAAAAGAATACGCGCACATTTTAGCTGATGATCCAGAGTATCGAGAAAAAGCGGAGAATTTTGCAGCTAAAGTTAAAGACGCGCAAGAGTTTTTAGCAACTGTTGGCTTAACAGCCAAACTATCACCAATCACAGATAAACCTTTAACTTTGGTTTATCAAGATGCTTGTCATTTATTACATGGGCAAAAAATTAGTCTGCAACCGCGTCAATTATTACTCCAAATTCCCGGCGTGACTTTAAGAGAACCTTTAGATGCGGCTTTATGTTGTGGTAGTGCTGGTGTTTATAATCTACTGCAACCAGAAGTAGCAGAGGAATTAGGTAAACAAAAAGTCCAGAATTTATTAAATACTGGTGCTAATTTAATTGCTTCTCCAAATCCTGGTTGTGCTTTACAAATTACCAAACATTTAGAATTACAGGGGAAAGATATTTCGGTGATGCACCCAATGGAGTTATTGGATTATGCAATTCAGGGTTTACAGTTGAGATTGTAAGACTTATTCAGATTTCCTAGTATGCTGAGGTACGAATTTATCTATAGCAATCTGCGGTTAATTATTTTCACTGTACCTCAGTAAGAATAAGATTTTCTAGTTTATAGTCATCTAAATTACCTTCAATTTGACTACAAAAGTTCAGAGAATAGTAGGTTGGGTGTAGCGATAGCGTAACCCAACAAAGCCTTGAGAATGTTGGGTTCCGTTCCTCCACCCAACTTACACCAGTCTAAGTTGTTGCCTGTTGTCCTAGCCAGTTAACTCTGATTAATTCACGTTCACTAAAAAGACACCATTCAATTAACTGGCGCACAGACAATGGAGTAATAATCGAATCTATTTCCCATTGTGGACAAAGTACACGAATCCATTTATTACCTGCATCTGGTAGCCCAGGAAATTCTTTACCAATGATAATTAAATAACGTGTTGATGCAGGCTGCTGTAAATGATATTTAACAATAAAATCTTTATTTTCAGAAGTTACGTGTAAGACAAAATCAGCCGAATCTGGATCATCTTTTATATACCAGATAAATTTACGATTATTAATTACAATTTTCCGCCGATTTTTAGTGCTGACAGCCATAATCTTAAACTCTTATAACTTTGTGTCCTACCCTTTGGGAAGCAACTTCGTGTCTATGCGTCCTTTGCGGTACCCTACCCTTCGGGTTCTCCGAAGGAGTACGGGAAGCCGCTGGCGCGTCTACGTTTCTTCATACTTTTGCGTAAATCCTTTGGGATCAAAAAAAACTAATGCTTTACTTGTAACGATCTACTTCTTTGGGAATCATAAGTTAGACAACCTTTGTTGAAGGTTAAATTCCTTCTGCAATTCGTATGGAGACTATAAATGCAGCTAAATACGATAAAGCAGCAACTCCTAGTCAAGCTTGACTGCCCATTTATCTTAGCAGCGCTGATTATTCCTCTAGTTCACCTCGGACTAGGATACATCGGTTTATCTATGACATTTGTCGGTGGTGCATCGGCATTTTGGCCTTCCTTGGGTGTATTTGTAGCGGGAATGTTATTAATAGGCTATCGGGTTTGGCCTATCTTATTTGTCAGCGATTTTATTGTTAGTTATATTATTTTTTTTAAACATAATCTTGTAATTAGTACTATTATCCCTGCCGTTAATTTAATTACACCTTTTGTTGCAACTTTTTTAATTCAGCGATTTATTAAGCGCCGCCATTTTTTAGAGCGATCGCAAGATGTTTTTAAATTTATAGTTATCACTATACCCAGTCCCCTGATCAGTTCTGTACTGGCTGCACTGACGCTGTGTATCAGTGGGATTGCACCTTGGACAGTATTCGGTAACGTTTTTCAAACCTGGCTAACATCGGACAGTGCAGGTATTTTAATTGTCACACCTTTACTGTTGGCATGGTTGCAAAAGTCTCCATCACCAAGAAGTTTTCGTCGGCGACAAATTATC
The DNA here is from genome assembly GCF_015207705.1 of Nostoc sp. LEGE 06077. Lineage (GTDB taxonomy): Bacteria > Cyanobacteriota > Cyanobacteriia > Cyanobacteriales > Nostocaceae > Nostoc_B. The sequence continues at coordinate 155,227 of NZ_JADEWI010000001.1, read as the reverse complement.
GAACTAGCATTTGTTTTACTGTTAATGATGGCGGTTGTTCGGGTGGCTTTTTCTGGGGGATACCCAATTGAATACATGATTATTCCTCCACTGATTTGGACAGCATATCGATTTGAAGCGCGGATATCGACTTTAGCTGTACTGATTGTCTCAGCGATCGCAGTTTTTGGTACTGTTAACGGTTTTGGTTCCTTTGCCAAACAACAATCGCCTAATGAATCACTCATTTTGCTGCAATCATTCATCTGTGTCATCGCTATCACTACTTTTATCATCTCTGCGGTAACACATGAAAATCAAAAATCAGCCATGATTCTCCGCCAAGCTAATGATGAACTAGAACAGCGTGTAGCAGAACGCACGGCTGAACTCCAGGAAGCTAAAAATATTGCAGAAGTTGCTAATCAAGCCAAAAGTGAATTTCTCGCCAACATGAGCCATGAATTACGCACACCCTTAAATGGCATCCTCGGTTACACTCAAATCTTACAACGAACTGAAACCTTAACAGAAAAAGGATCTAAAGGTATTGAAATTATTCATCAATGCGGCTTTCATCTCTTAACTTTAATTAATGATGTGCTGGATTTATCGAAAATCGAAGCCCGCAAAATGGAATTACATCCCATTGATTTTCATCTTCCTTCATTTCTAGAAGGAGTTGTGGAAATCTGTCGGATAAAAGCTGATCAAAAAGTAATTGCTTTCAATTATCAGCCAGACCCTCAATTGCCCATTGGCATTCAAGCTGATGAAAAAAGATTAAGGCAAGTGCTAATTAATCTTTTAGGTAATGCAATTAAATTTACAGATCAAGGGGGCGTTACTTTAAAAGTAGATGTCATTAGTCAAACAGAAAAACAACAAATAATCAACTATAAAATTCGCTTTCAAGTTGAAGATACAGGTGTAGGAATGACAACGGCACAATTGCAGAAAATCTTCCTACCCTTTGAGCAAGTAGGCGAGATTAAAAAACAAGCTGAAGGCACCGGATTAGGATTAGCTATTAGTCAAAAAATCGTCTATCTGATGGACAGTAATTTACAAGTTAAAAGTCAAGTTGGTCAAGGTAGTATTTTTTCGTTTGAAGTGGAATTACCAGAAGCAAAACAATGGGCAGCAAGTTCTAGGATAATGTCACAAGGCGCTATCACAGGTTATCAAGGCAAAAAACGCAACATTTTATTAGTAGATGATAAATGGGAAAACCGTTCTGTGCTGCTCAATTTACTAGAACCCATTGGATTTGAATTAATTGACGCTAGTAATGGAGCAGAGGGAATTAATCAGGCTGTAGCTTCTTTACCTGATTTAATTATTACTGATTTAATCATGCCTGTGATGGATGGCTTTGAATTTATCCGACAGATTAAACAATCTCCTCAATTACAAAATGTTGTAATTATTGCTACTTCTGCCAGCGTGTTTGATAGTGACCAAAATCAGAGTTTAGATGTTGGGGCGAATGCCTTCTTATCTAAGCCTATTGTCGCTGAAGTTTTACTAGAACTACTGCGAGTACATCTAAATTTAATTTGGATATATGCGCCAAGCTCTTTAATTGATGACAATCCCAAGAAAGCTAATGTTATATCTAATTACAATGATTTGACTTTACCCACTGTTGATATATTGACTCACTTATATGAGTTGGCTAAAGGAGGTAATATTGATGGATTATTGCAAGCAGCCAATGATTTAAAGGCTAGTAATCCTATTTATGCTAATTTTGCTCAACAAGTAATCCAATTGGCGGAAAATTTTCAAATGAAAAAGCTCAGAGAAGTGTTAACGCAATGGATAAATCAAAATAACTAGAAGATTAATAATGTTAATTATTGTTAATAAAGGGCGATAGTTAAAGCAATGCCAAACTCAGAATTTATTTTAATTGTTGATGATAATCCCACTAATTTGTCAGTCTTATCACAAGCACTAAAAAGCGCAGGTTTTGCGGTGAGAGTTGCTGAAGATGGAGAAAGTGCAATTGAATTAGTCCAGCATAAACCACCAGTACTGATTTTATTAGATGTGCAGATGCCAGGAATAGATGGCTTTGAAACCTGTCAGAAACTCAAAGCTGATCCTATTACCCAAAGCATCCCAATTATTTTTATGACAGCATTGGCGGATACGGAAAATAAGGTGAAAGGACTTTCTTTAGGTGCAGTTGATTACATTCCTAAACCCTTTGAACAAGCAGAAGTAATTGCCAGGGTGCAAATGCACTTGCAACTTAAGCAATTGACCGATGATCTGGAACAACGGGTAATAGAGCGCACAGCAGCCTTAAAACAAGCACAAGTGCAACTGGTACAACAAGAAAAGCTGTCCATGCTTGGTCAGTTGGTTGCAGGTGTAGCCCATGAAATGAATAATCCCATTAGCTGTATTGTGAGCAATCTTCCTCCCGCACAAGAATATGTTACGGATTTGTCGAAAATTCTGCAATTATGTCAGCAACATTATGAGCAATTACCAGAAGTTATTCAAGATGCGATCGCTCAAACAGATTTAGAATTTCTCTTAGAAGATTTACCAAAACTCCTCAATTCTATGCAGGTTAGCGCCCAAAGAATTGAAGATATTTCTGTTTCACTACGCAACTTTGCTCGTACTGACACATCGGCAAAAGTTAAGTTTGATGTTCATGAAGGACTTGATAGTACACTGTTAATTCTGCGCCACCGCCTGAAAGGGTTTGGGGCGCGCCCTGAAATTCAAATCCTCAAACAATATGCGGCTTTACTAAAGGTTGAGTGTTATCCAGGGCAACTCAATCAAGTGTTTATGAATATCTTAGCTAATGCCGTTGATGCTTTAGAAGATGTTTGGCAGCAAAAAAAGCGAGCCGATGATTCCTTGATAATCAAAATCTCCACAGAAATGTCCAGCCCGAAAGATCTCACGATTCGGATTGCTGATAACGGTATTGGGATGACAGACGAGGTGAGACAACGGATGTTTGACAGTTTATTCACCACGAAAGCAGTTGGTAAAGGTACAGGATTGGGACTAGCGATCGCTCATCAAATTATAGTTGAAAAGCATGGCGGCGCAATTAAGGTTAATTCCACCCTCAATCAAGGAACTGAATTTGTCATCATCTTGCCTTTGTAAGCACAATCTGAGTTATCTCCCCAGAGATGAATAGGATAGAAGCTCGGAGCATTATTGCCTGATATGTAAGTGTTAATAGATGTAGCGATCGCTCGACTATTGGCTGTCGTAGAGACTGTTTGAAATTTAGTATAGCTGGTAAATTGGACTAATTTAACACAATAAGAATACTCCCTTTTATGTCTTTAAAGTCCGTAAAATTATGTCTTTTATTTTGTTGTAATTTTCTACCATGAATACAAAAAAAATATATCCTATTAATTAGACTGATTCTCTAAAACTAAGCGCCAGACACAACATCAAAAACACTGATTATACTGACATTCTTAATTAGAGACTGAATTTATATCACTGCAACAAAAGACTAATTTAGTCTTGCTAACTTGCATAAACAACATCCAGCAAACAAGACTAAATTCCTCAAAATCAAGGATTTTCTCAAATGACTTTATATTCTCGTTCTGCTGGAATTTTATGGCAAGTAGGCCTATTTCTTACAGGATTAATTAGCTGCGTAAATTTCACATCTACTCCAGCATCAGCACAAACTTTAATAGAAAGCCCAATCAGTGATTTTTCCTCTGGAGATCCAGGTTCTTTTGCCGGTGCAGTAGTATATGTTACTCCTAGTAATTATTTATCCACTGCTGCTGCTCAAATCAACCCCCCTATAGGTACGTTTTTTGCAGGATTCAACGGTAGTTATACAGTTACAGGAGTTTCATATATAGATCCGGTAACTCATATTTCCACACCAAGCGTTACACTCCATACTGGCGGACTATTACCACTGCCTTATACAGTACCAGAAGGTTCTATCAGAGCAGCCATAGTTGAAAAACTAAGATACGGTAATCTGACACTGGATGAATTTGCAGCACTTGTCAGGGCGGCTGTTGGTAATGATGGCCTAGACTAGCCTGCAATTGTAGAGACTTTTTCCATACTTTTCAGTTGGGTGGAGCGATCGCAAAACCCAACAAATTTCTCTTCAAAGTTATACTGTTAGGATTTATGCAATAACGTTTTAAAGTCTGATTTATTTGTGTTATGGACTGAGGGAAACTGCTAACTTATCTATGCGTCCTCTTAGGTTCTTTATGTTAGCAGGTTTAGAATCGAAAGCCCCCCTCAAAACGAGCTTCAAATGTATTTCCACTCATTCCCCAGCGAGACTCCCAAAACATCCCATTACTAGGAATATCATATTTAATTAATAATCCATAAGTAAAATCATTAACTCTACTCTTAATACCACGGCTAATATCCTGAAAATTTTGCAGATAAGCGCCAAAATACCAATTAGAGTTTATTTTTTGAGTACCTTCTAATGTGTAGAAAAAGTTTTCACTGAGTTCTCCACTAGTTTTCAACACCAAACCTGTGCTTAATTCCAATTCACCCTGAAAAAACCCAGCTTGTCGTAAACGACGAGTTTCATCATAAAATACAATCCCTGTCGCTAAAGAATAGTTATTTCTATATTTATCTTGATGAATAAAAGAGTAACTCAAATTTATATAAGCAGGATTTTGATAGTTAGCTCCACTATTCCAATGGAATCGTAATGCGGGAATGTGGCTTGTAATAGTTTGAGTTTGCCCAGATTCATTCAACTCTATATTAGTATTAATATAGTTTAATAACCCATTAGTATAAACACCAAATGTAGGCTCTGAAACACCAAGATTATTGGCGATATTAAATACATTATCTGCATTCAAATTAAACCAGATACCTGAATTAATACTGTAATTCCAATTGCCGGCAGAACCAGCCCATAAACCTTCGAGACTAGGTAAAGATAAATATCCATTAAAAGTTTGCAAATTAGTAATCAATCGTCCATTTTGACTTAATTCGATATTATCAAAAGCCAAATCAAATGAATTTATATTTACCGGCACAGATGTAGGATCAGATGAATTAAATTTCTGCACAAAATTTTTACCATCGGGACTAATCAAATTCACCTGTAAAGCTGATGAGCGATTATTTGGAAAAATAGATGTTTGTTTTGCAGGAATAGGTACATTAACAGATGATAACCCGCCAAAATTTCGATTTGAAACAGCTATTTTAGAAATATAAGTCTCACCTTCTCTCCAAGTCCGTTTCCCATCTATGAATTGGACTGCTCTACGATAATTACCAGTGCGGATTTGGAAAATACTAGAGCTATTGGGTGTAATCGTACTTGGTAAGGTAAAAGTTCCAGAAATTTGCTCTAAACTACTTGTCCGATTACCTAAAAACAATGTTCGATTGAGGGTTTGATTAATTTTTCTTCTTTGTTCTGGGGTAGATTTTGAGTTGATAGGTGCAAAATTTTCTTGTCGAGAAAATCTCTCGTGAGCTTCTTGTAAACTTTGTTCTACTTCTGGAAGAGATATTAACTCAAAAAGTCCTCCTGCAAGCATTCCTAAAGAAGTATTAGCAGTTTGTATCTGATCTACATCTATTGGATCAACAGAAAAAGATAGAGACACACCAGGATTACTATAAATATTAGTATATGTTGCTTTATTGAGCAAAGAATCGTACTGTAATAAAGCCCGATTATGCGGACGACTAAAATAAAATCTCTGCCAGTTTTGATTTTCTGTTTTATCTCTAGTTCTGAGTAGAGTTTGTCGTTGACCTAAAGTCACCCAAAATAGTGAATTGAGGTAAGAAAAATTCCGTTGTTTATCACTAATATCAGGATTTAGCAAAATGTCAAACAAATCATAATTATCAAATTGTTGACGATTCCCTAATTTGATTCCTGCTATAGATGTAGTTGGCGCTTGAAATCGTGTTCTTTCGCCGGTTAAAGGATTTCCCCAAATAAATCCAGCCTGTTTTAAATTATCTCTAGGAACTATACTTCCTCTACGGAGACTGACATCTCCTAATAATGGTTGTAAGTTATTAGTAGGAAAAGATTGTAAAATTAAAGGCGGATTATTGGCATTTAAGCTAGAAAGATTAGGAATGAGCGCAGTTATATCTAAACTATTCCCTATCCTTGGGTTATTAATCCGAACAGGAGGTGCAGGAATACCCACTGGATTAACTAATTCGGCTGCAATTGATTGAATAGAAAATTGATTTAAGCCAGTTTCCCCTACTAGTTCTTGAAAACCTTGAGGAAGGGAGGAGACAGCTTGCATTCCCCAAAGTCTTTGAGTTAATCTCACAATCTGTGTACGTTCAAAGTCTGTGGTTTCTCCTTGATATGAAATACCACTTTGCCATCCCTGAGTTTCTACTACAATTCGATTACCGGGTAATACCCAGTAGAATTGCTCTGCTTGAGGAAATTGGGCAAAGTTAAATCGCTCAACAATGGGATCTTCTGCTGAAAATTTAAGGGAAAAATCAATATAATTAGTATTTTTTAAAAAATTAAATGAGGAAGCAGCAAAAGTTAAACTATCTCTGGGGCTAATTATCCAAGGATATCTACTGGCGCTATTCGTCAGAGCATTTAATATAAATATTTGTAGATTCTTTTTATCTAAAATAGGATTCTTCCCCGGCTCATTTGGAGTAGTTGGCTTGGTTGCATCAGGTTCATAAAAATCAGTATCTGGTCTCAGAAGTGGATTAAATAATTTTGGTGTATTTATATCATTAAAGTTAGGAAAAACTCTAACCGGCTCGGAATTTATATTTTGTGCAGTATATACATTTTTGAACCCATATAAATTTTCATTGAAATAAATGTTATTTTCTCTCGCTGCCAAATCGACATTATCTGTTTTAGCGGAAGTTATTAACTCTTTAATTTGAGGAGTTTTTGCTTCTACTTTATTAATTATTAACTGAGTTAAAAATAATAATGTAAACAGCAATATTGTCATATATTGTTGGCTACGAAATAATTGGTTAAACATGAGCAAATATAATATAGCGTTTTCGACTCTGGTAAGGGACAAAATTACCCCTCCCCAACCCTGCCCTTGGCAAGGAGAGGGTGCGCGAAAGCGCGGGTGGGGTGTATTTCATGTGCTTGGGAATTGCTATATATGCTTTTAGATAGTGATACAGATGAAATAGTTTGGTAAATAGTAAAAATTTACTCACAAAGTTTAAACCAGGAAAATCGAACCTAGAATTTTAGGACTTGCTCAATAGAAAATATAAATAGGACTTTAATAAAGAAATAAAGTCCTGGAGATTTTATAGTTGTATATGTCTTTGATGATGCCAAATATTCTGAATTGGCAAATGGAGATACGCCCTACATATTGCTGAGAATTTTAGGCTATTGAAGTATTTAATTCTATTGAACTAGAGACTGAATTAACTATCGCAATAACAAGCTATATTGAATAGTTTTAGCGAGTATTTTATATAAAAAGTACTCAGAATTAATGTCTGAAAAATAAATTTTATGGCTAAGATTTAATGCTGAATTTGTGTATAATAAACTATTCTATTGGGAATTTTTATCTTTTATCTGGCAACAATTAATGTCAAATTGGACTGCTATATCTATAATTTTGCAGTAAAAATATATGCAAATATATGGCGATCGCACTTATCTATCAGCCTAATCTAAGTTGTATTACCAAGGTAACTTGCTTCCATCCCAGGAAAAGAATTGACCACTATCGCCTGCTTGCAGTTGTTCAATTACAGTTAATAATTGGGTAACAGTTCGTTCTACTGAAAATAATTTGTCTGGTGGTACATTGCGCTGAAATGGATGAGAAAGACGAGTATCAGTTGTTCCAGGATGTAAGGTTACAACCAGGGTGCTAGGACAACTCCTTCCATACTCAATTGCGGCTGTTCGCATCAACATATTCAGCGCCGCTTTAGACGCACGATAACCATACCATCCTCCTAGTTTGTTGTCGCCAATACTGCCAACTTTAGCCGATATCGTAGCAAATACACTGGGTTGTTTATGACGAAATAGTGGTAATAAGTGTTTAGCGACTAGCACTGCACCAATACTGTTAATTTGAAAGTAGCGCAGTAAATTTTCTGGATTAATTTGTCTTAAGCTTTTTTCTGGTTGTAAATCACCATCATGTAACAGTCCTACGCAGTTAATAACTAAGTGTAGTTTGTTGATTTGTGTACTGATAACTTTGACTGCTTCAACAATCTGTGACTCATCAGTAATATCCATTTCTATGCAAGTTAATTTATCTGCATATTCAGATGTTAAACTCAATAATTCTTCAGCAGTTTGTTGTTGACGATATGTGGCGTATATTTTGTTGACTCTTTTATCTAGAAGTAGTTTTTTCACAAAACCTAAACCAATACCTTGACTGGCTCCAATAATTAGGGTATTAGCATTTTCAAAATCTTTAATAAAAGACATTTTAGTTAATTCGTTAAATTCCAAGTTAGATATTATCAGATTTTTTCCCAGTTAAAAAAAAATCTATATAGCCAGTATCCCTAATTTTATAGTTAAGCTTTTAATCGATAAAATAAATGAGGAAAATTTGCATATATAAACTCACGCTCATACTTAAAGCCTAATTTTTCCATAACCCGTTGTGAAGCTAGATTTGTCGTTAGAGTAAAACAAACAACCTCCCGTAAGTTTAGGAGTTCAAAACCTATTTTCAATATTTTTTCTCCCATTTCAGTGGCTAAACCTAGACCCCAAAATTTAGCCATAAGAGCATAAGCTAATTCAACTTCATTACTGCCTTCTACATTTGTATTGCGAAGACCAGCACGACCAACAAACTGATGATTAATTTTATCTCGAAATACCCATAAACCAAATCCATACTGCTGCCAATGATGCAAGTTATTGAAAATAAATAGCCGTGTTTCTTCATCAGAAAGCACACCACCTAAAGTTGCCATTACTTGTTGATTTTGGTGCATCCGATTTAATTCGGTTAAATGTTGAAATCGCAGCCGTTCTGCCAATAAACTATGAGTTGTAAATGTCTCTATTAACGGCATATTATTTTACTAATTCAATTGTTGATCAAAAATTATTGACTATCTTATATTGGTACAGCTAATTTTTTTATCCAAATCAATGTGCCTCTTGGCATTTGATATTAGAACGTAACATAACACCATCACATCCAGTGAGACAAGCCCATTGCGATCGCCTAACTCCGTAGGATAATAGTCTTTGTTCAGGCTCTTAGCATAATTAATACTACGATAAATCGAGCAAGTTACCGTTTTTGGTAAAATACTCACACAAATATGCAACAAACGCAAGCTCCGAGAAATTATGTCTACTGCTAAAACACTGAATCTGACACCAAATTTGTACGAATATCTCTTGTCTGTATCCCTACGTGAACCAGAAGTACTTTTGCAGTTACGGCAAGAAACTGCTCACCATCCCCGTGCAAATATGCAGGTTGCGCCAGAACAAGGACAGTTTTTAGCACTCTTGGTTAAGTTGATTGGTGCCAAGAAAACTTTAGAAGTGGGAGTTTTTACTGGCTATAGTTCTTTGAGTGTTGCTTTAGTATTACCGCCTGATGGTAAGATTATCGCCTGTGATGTTAGTGAAGAGTTTACATCTGTTGCTCGGCGTTATTGGGAGAAAGCAGGTGTGGCAGATAAAATTGACTTGCAACTTGCTCCAGGAACGGAAACTTTAGAGTATCTTTTAACACAAGGTCAGGCAGAAACTTTTGACTTTGCCTTTATCGATGCAGATAAGGAAAACTATTATCGTTATTACGAATTGGCCTTAAAGTTAGTGCGTCCTGGTGGTTTAATTGTGATTGATAATGTGCTGTGGTCTGGAAAAGTGACTCAATTAGAATTACAAGACTCATCTACCACAGCTATTCGTGAATTCAACAGCAAGTTATCTCAAGACGATCGCATAGATTTAAGTTTGATTGCCGTTGCCGATGGGCTAACTTTAGCACGCAAGCGTTAAGTTAGTTCATCAAAGCAGTCATGGTGTGTTAGGTAAAACAGACGACAATCATTTAACAGGATATTCAGTTCCTTAACAACTTTGAAGGGATTTCTCAGAGTTAACGCAGCTGCGATCGCAGCTTCATAAGGATTTCTACCTGTTCTTCTTACGGCGGCGATCGCATCTTGATTAGAGAATCCCCGAATACTCACTAACCATGCAGCTAGTACATGACCAGTGCGGCCAATCCCACCGGAGCAGTGTACAACTACTTTCTCACTTTCTTTGTCTGCTGCTAATAAAAAAGGAATTATTTTTTGTGTGAGTGTTTCTAAATTCGCAAAATGGAAATCTTCAATAGGTGTCCAACAAACTTTTTGACTACCAAATTCTTGTTGATATGTGCTTAAAAGATGAGGATAAAGAGCTAATTGTTCTTCGCTCAAAAGACAGCAAACTCGTTGAACATTTTGCTGTTTCATGAACTCAATCCAATTAGATACTTGTTGATGAGAGTAACCTGGTCTGGAAGCTCCAAATACAATTGGTTCATGCTCCCAAGCCGCAGCGAATTTGTATGTATTTCTAGTCATATCTTCTGGTAGCTAATTCCCATCACCTCATCTCGTTTTCCAGGCAAAGATATGTGGAGGTTTTTAAGAGGCGTTAGGTCTAATTCGTTGTAGGACTTGGATATTCAATTCCAGCTTATTTCCTAGCCATAAAGCGTGTGCTGTATGGTCTGTGACATCATCACCAGTCTCAGGATGGACGAGAATATCTAATCCCTCACGGTTCAGCATTAACCAAGGTACAACCTGCGGAAATTGATTTGGTGCAAAGGCAACTTGATACATTGATTTAGGGTGTGGCCCAATTGGCTGATCATGCCAACGTCCCAGTTGCACTTCAAATCTTGTACCTAATCCTTCGCGGATTTGAGCCGCAATATCACGAGTTTCTAGATCATAGTAAACATGAGCATGAAAACCGATGATCATGCTATTTTCTTTCATAGTTTTACCTAGATTATTTTCTATCATCTTAATAAATATTTGCTTAAAAAAGCCTTGACTTCATCGGCACATAAACCAAGATGAACTATCTTTCCGGGTGTTCTCAGAATTTCCAATCCTTTGCCATCATTACGAGGATCTGGATCAACTATAGATACATATATTTCATCTACACGAGGATCTTCCGCAAGAGTTAGAGCGCACGCAGGTGTCCGTCCATAAAAAGAACAAGGCTCAAGAGTTACATACATTTTCAAGCAGTCAAAAGCTTTTCCTTGAATCTGTTTCAGCGCATAAGCCTCCGCATGATGTTTTCCTGGTGATTGTGTATATCCTTGAGCTACTATTTGTTCCTTGTCTACGATTACACAGCCTACTGGTGGGTTGGGCAAACATTGTGGTAAAGCTTTTCTACTTTGCTCTAAAGCAGTTAGCATAAATATTTCATGCATCATTTATTTCAGGGAACAGAGTTGAAAGTCTTTTAGTGTATAGATTTTGCAGTCAATCCTGTATCTCATTCAAGTGCATACCGCTATAAAATAATCTTGATGTGCAGTGTGAATTACATTCAACAAGCGGCAAAATGATTAAACTCGACCAGTTTTTAAAGTTGCTAGGTATCGCCGGAACTGGAGGACAAGCCAAACTGATGATTATTAATGGTGATGTTAAAGTCAATGGTGCCGTTGAAACCCGTCGCGGTCGGAAATTAGTATCCAGCGACCAAGTAACGGTAGCAGGACAAATTTTCAAAGTAGAGGACGTAGTTCAATAGGAGTTTTGCTTCTAGTTTATCGGGGAAAGCGATCGCTCACTTTTTCCCAGGTAACTTTGTCCCCATCTCGGTCAAGGCTGAGAAAATCAAATATATAATGAGCAACCCAGCACTGAGCAAAAAAATGACAATATCGTGATTCATATAGCAATTTTATTTAATTTACAAACTTATTCTTCAAGATAGAAAACGAGGAACAGAAGCTGTAGTAAGTTTTTTTCACAAATCAAATAGGAGTTCTATCGGACTGTTAGATTCATGATTTTTGATTTTGTGATTTAAATCTGCCAGCCACAAACTCTCGTTTATTTAAATGTTTAGTTTTACGTTTAGTAACTCTTTCTCGCCACATCCGAAAACTGGATGCTTTCATTTGCTGACGCATTAAGGCAATTACCTGTTTTTCTTGCAGTCCAAACTGTGCCTCAATTGCCTCAAATGGGGTTCTATCTTCCCAGGCCATTTCAATAATTCGATCAATTGTTTGGGGTTCAAGATTTGATAGTTTCATTCCTTTGCTAATAAGTTATGACTACAAGTAAATAAGTAACAGAGACTAGAGGGATGTACCTCAATAGGATGAAAACCACTGTAATTTGCTTTCATAATATAGTATAAGAGATTGTCTCTAAAGAAATGTAAACAGAGCAAAGTAAGGTGATCTGCACAAAAGAAAATTGAGTATGTTATGTAAGTTAAATGTGCAACAGCTGATCACCAAAATTTTTAGCCTAATTCTGCTAACTTTTTCTTAGCCAATTCCCGCACTTGCTCATCTGGGTCATTGGCGGCGCGATCGCGTAACAATGGTAATGTTTGTGGATAGTGGGGATATTGTTCGGTAATTGCTTCTAGTGCGACTTGGCGGGGGTTATCTTGAAAACTATATTCTCGTGTAAAAGGGTCATTAACAGCACAAGTATAAAACACGTCAAATAAGTCAAGTTTGTCTTTAAAACCTCTGGCTAATTCTTGCACAGCCACTTGTCGCACATTAGATGATTTATCTACAGTGGCGCGTTTCTTCAAAATGACGAGAGTATCAGGATCATGTTTGAATCTTCTGGCTAATTCTTGCACAGCCGCTTGGCGGACATCTGCATATTTATCAGATGTGGCGTGTTTTTTCAGGATAGGGAGAATATCGGGATCATTGGTGAAATGTTTGGCGAGTTCTTGCAATGCTGTGCGGCGGACATATTCATTATCATCGGTTGTGGCGCGTTGTTTGAGAATCAGCAAAGTATCGGGGGAATTTTTGAATCCCCTTGCCAATTCTTGCACGGCGGCGCGGCGCACATCAGAATATTGATCAGCGATCGCTCGTTGTTGCAAAATCAAGAGAGTATCAGGATCATCTTTAAAACCCCTAGCTAATTCTTGCATAGCAGCGCGGCGCACATACTGATCATTATCAGTAGTAGTACGTTGTTTGAGCCAAAACAAAATTTCTGCTTCTTCTTTGAACCCCCGCGCCAATTCCTCAACTGCTGTTTGACGTACACCGGAATATTTATCAGTCATGGCGCATTGTTTCAGGATAGCAAGAGTATCAGAATTATCTTTAAAACCCCTAGCTAATTCTTGCACAGCAGCTTGGCGCACATATTCATTTTCATCGTCGATGGCGCGTTGTTTGAGGATAGTAAGAGTATCAGAATTATCTTTAAAACCCCTAGCTAATTCTTGCACAGCGACTTGGCGCACAGTCCAATCATTATCGCTGGTGCGTTGTTTTAGCCAAGGAAGAGTATCTAAATCATCTTTAAACCCGCGGGCTAATTCTTGCACTGCTACTTGTCGTACCGTACCTGAATTATCCGCAGTCACACGCTGTTTCAGCCAATGTAAAATATTGGGTTTGTCTTTAAAACCTCTGGCTAATTCTTGCACAGCGGCTTGGCGGACATATTCATTCTCATCTGTTGTGGCGCGTTGTTTTAGCAGCGGTAAAATTTCCCAGTCATCTTTGAAATTTCTGGTTAATTCTTGCAGTGCTACTTGGCGTACTGTCCAATCATTATCTGCGATCGCGCGTTGTTTTAACCAGACTAAAGTTTCAACATGATCTCGAAAACTTCTCGCTAATTCTTGCACAGATATTCGTCGCACATCTTCATGTTCATCCACATTAGCCAGTTGTTTCAACCAAACCAACGTATCAGCATCATCTTTCCAAGTCGTAGCCACAGATGTCACAGCTTTAGTGCGAATTTCTTGAACTAATTTAGTTTCTTCTTCATCTCGATAAGGTTGATAATAGTAACCAAGGTCATATTTCGTTAAATCTTTCAGGTGATTCAGTAATTTATTCGCCGTTGAAGTGACTAATAACCGATTGCGGACTTCTGCAAGACATTTAGCCGCTAAAAAAAGATTAATAAACTTTTCTGCTTCCCCATTTTGCGCCATTAAATATTCTAGAATTTCACAAACAAACCTTGGCTCAATCATCCCAGTAATCAGGCGTAACACTTCATGCCAAGTTTCATAACGCCAATGCTTACCAAACACTTCATTATTTAATTCTTTAATCGAAAGTGTTTGTGTTTCTTTGAACTGCCAAACAAACTCCCAAGCACAAAAATACTCTAAAAAAGTCCGATGTACAAAAGCATAATAGTCTGCACCTAAAAAACATAACATAAAATTGCGAGTCCTCAATTGATTAATCATCACTCTCGCCACTTTAGTTGGGTTTTCAAATTCGATATTTTTTAAATAACGAATTAAAATCTTTTCTAAATCCTTAACACTAATTAAATTGCCAGTTAAACCTTTTGCACTAGTTTGCATATGATAAGCAACTTGACGCAACATTGCCTGCTTATCTTTATAGTCAATCGTTTTTGGATCAAGGCGGGAATCTTCTACTAAAGCACGTTCCACATCCCATTGATGCAGTAGAACTCGTGATGCTTGTTCATAAAGTGTTGCTCTATCTCTAGGCAATTCTTGGTTACGATTCAGAATCGCCATCATCGTTAATAAAAGCGGATTTCCTGCTAATTCAGCAATAGATTTTGACGTGTCAATTGCTCTTTGCAAACGTTCACGTTTACGTAATTTATCTTCTTCATCATGTAAGGTTAACTCATGCCAGCGAATGATAAAATCTTGAATTTGTTCTGCTTCTAAATCTTGCAGCATGAAATGGCGAAATTCTGCATCTCGCAAGCGTTGGGGTTTATAGCCAATCACTCGAGAAGTTACAATTACCCGCACATTAGGATAGACATTCGTAAAGCGATGAATGTCTGTAATGACATCTTCTCTTTTACCTAATTCAAATACTTCATCTAACCCATCAAACATCACTAAAGCATTACCAGTTTTTAAATGTTCGTGCAGTTGATGTTGATTAAGATGATGGACTATGCCACTACATTTATGGAAAAATTCTAAGAAATTACTACATTCATTATTTTCTCTCCTTCTAATATAAGTGCGTAACTCGATTAATAAAGGAATCGGTTGAGAAATTATGTTATTCAGCGGAGATTCTGCCCAATTTAAAGCTAAAAACTGCAATAGTGTCGATTTACCTGAACCTGGATCACCTAAAATAACTAGATATTTATAAACAGGATTATTGATAATATCTAAAACAGAAACTATTGGTTGTTCAAAATAAACTCTGCGGTAGCTTTCTAACTCTTCTAGTAAAACTTCTGCTTCTACTTGATTAGCGTCTCTGAGTTTTTTGAGATGTTCTTTGGGTAATTCATGTACTTGGGGTAAAACTTGGTGAACTTCGCGGACATTCTGAGCAATAAACATCCGCCATAGCTTCAACTCATTATAAGCATACCCAGTGGTATCCAAACTATCTAATTTGAGATTGCCGTATCGCTCATAGAGTCCTTCTTGATATATATTTAAGTCAAAATCCGTGGGTATTCCCACTATTTTTTGCAGATTTTTATTTACGTCTTCTAAAGTTTTGCTATCTAACAAAGAGCGTAACTTATCAGATTCTCGAATAATTGCTTTGACTTTTTTTACATATCTTTTAGTTAGTCTTTCCCACTCAAATTTCTGGGGTAAAGTTGGTAAATTCATTTCATACCAAGTATGAGAGAATACTTGAGCATCTAAAAGTTGACATTCTGCTTGAAAAGCATAACCCAGAGTTTCTCTAATCAATGGATTGCTAATAAAATTCTTTAAAATTTTAGTATACTGCTTAAGTTCTAGTTCTTCTATGTCTGCATCTTCCAATTCCTGCTGCGTTAACTCTAAAAATTCCTTTAATGCTTTGCCAGCCGCAATTTCAATATCTTCCTTTTTAAGTTGCTGTAAAATGTTCTTGGGTATACATTTTAATAAATCTTTAGCCCAGTCTTTGACTACATCTTTTGCTAATTCCTCAAAAATCGGTTTAAAAGTAAACCCGACAGCTTGAGTTACGCCCCAAACAGCCAACCAATCTATGATCATCATCGTGTTTACCCAGTTGAAACTTTGAGGATACTTAATCGGTTAAGAATTTTAGTTACAAGGTAAAATGCAAAATTTTATGCGTATTTTTCTCTAAACAGCACCCTATACCATTTTGACTTTTAGATTTTAGATTTTGGATTGGGACTTGCTATTTATGTGTAGTTTCGGTCAATCCATCGGTTGCAATCAGTTTGTCATTTGGTATTATATTTAATTCTATCTAAATACTTATATATTGTGGGTAAATTGAATAATCTAAACTGGTAATTCTGTATTTATCAGGATGATTTAGTATCGTTTTTTATGTATCAATATTTTGTTAAATATTAGTAATAACCGAATAAAAATTGATGTGTACAAGATACTCCACTTTCTTGTGCCACAAAGATTGAATATGAGCATTCACGCAACAGCTTTATCTAACCTTATAATTTAAGGAGCAATAGTATGTTTAAGACCAACTAAGCGTACAACTGAAATTTCTTTCTCAGTCATTACCACTTCTTCTCCAAGTAATCCCTGAGTTACCAGTTCAGAAAACTTGGTAGTTCTTTCAGAAATGTTGACCGTTATACTTATTTGTTCCTGTAATTGTTAATTTCTTATGCTCATATTATCAAGTCTCGAAGTAAAAGCGATCGCTTAATCAGCCGCAGCACCTTCTAACCAAATTTCCACATCATCAGATAACAATTTTTCCGCAGCCTCTAGCATAGTTGCAGCAATTTCTTTTAAGTCTTCACGATTATTTAAGTAGGTTTTCAAAGCTTCCATTGGGTCAATACTACTACTCGCAGTCAATTCGGGAACACGGGGACGGGCTAACTGACTGAGTAGTTCTGGTTGAATCGTGTAGGTATGGGCTGCTTTTAAGGCAGTATGTAAGGCAGCATTTTCAATTACATCTAACTGTTCGGAACGCAGTTTGTAAATTAATCGCACTACTGCATCTTGAATATCATGTTTAGCGATCGCTTTCAAAATTGCTCCCTGGGGATCTTCGGCTTTAGATATATCTACTTCAATGGTGCGAAAACTGCGAACTGGTAAGGGACAAAATTCCCAAGTAGTATTTCCCTGTTCCAGTTCAATCATCACATAGCCTTTATCCTCTTTTTCTTCGCTAAAATCTACCCGTTCAATACTCCCCGGATAAATCACTGGCGGGTTGTTATGTTTATTTAAATTTTGGTGTTTGTGAACGTGTCCCAAAGCTACATAATCAAAACAAGGTCGCGTCAGCAAAGACAACGGCAAAGTAAAACCCTTACCCACCGCCAGTAAACGTTCTGCGCCTAAAGTTGCATTATCCGCCATTAAGTGAGCTAATAATATTGTTGGTACATTTGGGTCAAGGCGGCGGATTTCTCCTTCAATCACCACTTGTAACCTGTCTGTTAATAACTGATTGACTTCCGCTAAAGACAAACCCTCTGTTTCTTGGCGCGTCATTAATGTCGAACGAGTTAACCAAGGAAGCGTAATTACTTGAACTTTTCCGTTGCGGGTTTGAATAGAGTGAGTTGTCAACGTATCACCAACCACAAACCCCGGTACACCCAAAGTCCGGTAAATATTCAAGCTTGCGCCTCCCAAACCTTGGGAATGTTGGTCATGATTTCCGACTAATAAGACTGTGGGGATATTCGCATCCACAAGGCGGCGAAACTGACAGGCGAAAGCTTCTTGGACATAAGGCGGTGGTGTCGCATCAGGAAAAGCATCCCCACCAAAGATTACCAAATCGACAGGATCTGTCAAAGCGTGATCGATACACAGCGCTAAAGTATTCACAAAATCCTCCAAACGCGTGTTCAACCCTGTAGCCGGATTAATTCTACCGTGGGAAAAACCGCTTCCCATGTGGATGTCGGAGAGATGGAGGATTTTAATCATAATCAAAAAAGGCAGGAGTTAAAAGGCTGGAACAGAAGGTTGAGTAGTATTATGTCGTAAGCCAACGCACCTTGATTTGTTGACGGTGCGGCGCTTGGGGAAAACAAACCCTAGAGGCAAATTTTTAAACCGAGAAACACTATTTTTCAGTTTCCGAAAAAATACTGGCGATCGCTGTCAACAGTAATTTTACAACTATAAAAATCCGCTTGGGCAGTTTTAGCAATTGTTCCCACTGATATGTAAGCACTTACAACAGTATTTACTAAGAAGCATTGCGCTATTTTAAGTTTTACCTGACTTTCTTAGATATTTATACGGGGATTGTTATTCTTAAACAAAGCATAATAATTAAGGAAATTTACACAAATGAACACTTCTAAACCCAGCCAAGTAGGTGTATCTGTATTTATGGGCGTTCTGGTTATATTAACCAGTGTAAGTGTGATTACGATTATGAATATGTTCTAGGTTGGATTCTGAGAATTTTAATAAAGAAAATTTACATAACCTTGTTCAATTATGAGCAGGGTTTTTACATTTTGTCATCTGAGGGGATAAATTTAAACGCAAAGGGCGCAAGGGTAAGCGCAGAGTAGCGCAAAGTTGTATTCAGGAACAAAGATAGCTGGGAATTTATCCGTAATCCTAGATTTTGAGCTTGTAAAAGTGATCAGCAGCTTGAGGATGAGTTACGGAGACTACGAAGATTTATGACAAATACTAAATCAAAAAATATCCAGAAATTTTTGATAACTCTGACTTTTTTGACTCCACTGTTAATCACAATTCCGGTTTACGCCGAAAAACCAGAGCATTACAAACAGCTAGTAGACACAAATAAATGTCCGAAATGCGATTTAAGTGGGTCAAATTTGAGGCGGAAAAATTTAATTCGTGCTGATATCAATCAATCTAACTTAAGTGGTGCAGATTTAAATGGGGCAGACTTGAGCGGTGCTAATTTGCGTAATACTGATTTACGTAGGGCTGAACTATTTCGGGCTAATTTATTTCGCTCTGACTTACAAAGTGCTAACCTCAGTAATGCAGACTTGAGTGGGGCTAATTTGAGTGGTGCAGATTTGCGAAATGCTAATTTAACTAGTGCTGATTTAAGTAATGCGGATTTGAGTGGTGCTAATTTGAATGGTGTTACTCTCAGTTCTGCTAACTTGCGGGGTGTGCGATTTGATAATGTCAATCTCCAAGGCGTGAATTTCAATGGTGTAGATTTAAGTAATGCAGATTTGAGAAGTTTTAATTTTCGCGGTGTGTCTTTGAATGGTGTTAACCTGAGTCGCGTGAACTTGAATGGCTATAACTTAAGCGGTGTAGAACTGAAAAATGCCAATCTCAGTTATGCGAACTTACAAAATGCTGACTTGAGTAATGCACGGCTGAATAATACTGACTTGCAAAATGCGAACCTCTACAACGCGAATTTGCAAGGTGCAGATTTAATTGGGAGTAAGCTAAATAGCGCCAACTTAGACAATGCAGATTTAAGAGGCGCAAATCTTGATTTTGAGAGTCTACCTAACAATATTCGTGCTGAAGCTGGAGATTACAGCCGCTGGGGAAATACACTCAGCAGTAAAGGGAGATATCCCAACGCGATCGCCTATTACAACAAAGCGATAGAATTAAATCCTAGAGATGCTCAAGTTTATACCAGTCGCGGTTTTGCTCAGAATAAATTAAAAAATTATCCAGCTGCGATCGCTGATTATAACAAAGCTATTGAAATTGACCCTAACTATGCCAAAGCATACAGCAACCGCGGCCTCACTCGCATTGAGCAGAATGATTATCCCAGCGCCTTAACTGATTTTGACCAAGCAATTCGCCTCGACTCCAACAACGCCGAAGCTTATAACGGACGCGCCACAATTCGCCGGATGCAAAAAGATTATGCAGCCGTAATTACCGAAGCTTCTCAAGCCATTAGAATCAATCCTAAATTTGCCGAAGCCTACAATAACCGAGGTTTAGCGCGTTTTGCCCTGCAAGATTATCAAAGCGCAATTCAAGATTATGATAAAGCCATTGATAATTCTAGTGGTTGGGCTTGGGCATATTTAAATCGTGGCCTCGCCCGTTCAGCTATCAGCCAACATAAAGATGCAACTAAAGATTTTGACCGCGCCATTGAAATTGATGAAAACTATATCGAAGCTTATTATCAGCGCAGTTTAGCCCGGTTTAATCGCAAGAAATATGAGGATGCAATTAAAGATTGCGATCGCATTATTCAACGAGACCCCAATTATGCCGCAGCTTATGAAAATAAGGGTAATGCTTTATTAGCTTTGAAAAAGAAACCAGAAGCTAAACAAGCCTTAGAACAAGCAATGAAACTCTACTCACAAAAACAAGACAATCCCAGTGTAGAACGAGTGCAGCAAATTATCGCCGGATTGTAAGAAACGCCCTATCCTCTCTGCGCCTCCGGTTACTGAGTTTCGACTACGCTCAACTACCGCGCAGAGTTCTTCGAGTTTTGAGAATTTCTCATCTCAGAGAGATGCGGAAATTTCTCCATTCTCAGATTCTAGTAATATAGTTACGACTTATGACATACTTTCCTTGAGCAATAGATTGGCTGCCACAAAATGCTTTGGAAATGGTGCTTGAGACTGTTCGTAATACTCCTGGGAATGTGGCTATTTTTGGATGTAGCCTCCCGTTTAGGAGCAGAGATTTTGTGGTTTCAAGAAGTTGGCTATCTGCAAGTATTCTTGTTGAGATCAGTAACTAAAGTTTCTCTAGTATTCTCTGTTGCAGCTATTAGTGCTATTTACTTATGGGGAAATTTAGGGTTAGCACAGCGGCTAAAATATCCCTCATCTTTGAAAATTGACCAAGTTAAGCGTGAAGAAGCTGGACTGCGTGCAGAGTTTAAAAACCTACTCAGTCCGCAGTATGCAAAATACAATAATAGTCCAATAACTTACACAGGTATATTACCTATCAAATTACGCTGGTTACTACCAATAGTTGTGATATTCAGCTTGTTGGTTGGGTTAATGCTGGCGCACTACGGTCAAATTGCCTTTGCATATTGGCAGTCTTCTGTGAACCAGACTAGTTTACCTGTAATTTCCCTGTTCCGACTAGAGACAATTTGGACGTTAGGTAGGCAAATTACTACTCAAGTTTTATCTATTGGCTTAGTTGTAGGAGTCGCGATCGCTATTGTAATTTATCCTCGTTGGCTGTTAACGGCGATCGCTGGTGTGTTTAGTGTCTTGTTTGGTTGGATAATTTACCACAACTGGACAAAAATCCTCAAATATTTGCATCCGACTGCTTTTAACAATTCCGAGCCTTTATTTAATCGAGATATCAGCTTTTATATCTTTTCCCTACCAGTTTGGGAATTGATGGAACTTTGGTTGATGGGTTTATTTTTATTTGGGTTCGTCGCCGTTAGTCTAACTTATCTTCTTTCCGCAGACAGTTTAAGTCAGGGAATTTTCCCAGGATTTTCACCACAACAACAGCGTCATTTGTATGGGATGGGTGGCTTGTTAATGCTAGTCGTCGCCCTGAGTTATTGGCTGAGTCGTTATGAACTAGTTTATTCTCAACAAGGTGTAAGTTACGGAGCCAGCTACACCGATGTGCAAACACAGTTACCAGCCTACACAGTATTGTGTGTTTTCGCAGTGGCGATCGCATTTTACCTGTTGGGGCGCACCGTTGTTTGGCGACCCAAGTCTCCCTATCGTCACTGGGTAGTGTACGGGTTTGGGGTTTATCTGCTGGTGGCTGTAGCCGCTGGGGTTATTGTCCCGACGGTGGTGCAGTATTTAGTTGTACAGCCAAACGAATTACAGCGAGAGGAACCATATATTAAGCGGACTATTGCTTTGACTCGCCAAGCCTTTGATTTAGAAGCAATTGACGCTCGAACCTTTAACCCCCAAGGAACCTTAACTGAAGCTGATATTCAAGCTAATGACTTAACAATACGCAATATTCGCCTTTGGGATCAGCGACCACTCTTAGAAACTAATCGTCAACTGCAACAAATTCGTCCTTACTATCGTTTTCCCGATGCGGATATTGATCGGTATACCCTAGAAACTGAAGCAACTTCACAGCGACCATCTGCGCCTGAAACCCCAATAGCACCAACCAAAGAACCAACTGAATTAACGGAACGGCGACAAGTCCTCATTGCTGCGCGGGAATTAGACTACAATGCTGTACCCCAACAGGCGCAGACATGGGTAAACCAACATCTAATTTATACGCATGGCTATGGATTTACCCTCAGTCCAGTGAATACAGTCGCACCGGGGGGACTACCAGAATATTTCGTCAAAGATATTGCTGGCAATGCCAATGAAGCCCTGACTACTTCTAGTGAAGCTATTCGAGATAGCATTCCTATTGGTCTACCCCGAATTTATTACGGTGAAATTACTAATACCTATGTGATGACTGGCACTAGAGTTAGAGAATTAGATTATCCCAGTGGCAGCGATAACGCTTACAACATTTATGATGGTATGGGTGGCATTTCAACTGGGACTGGTTGGCGACGCTGGCTATTTGCCATGTATTTGAAAGATTGGCAAATGTTATTTACACGGGACTTTTTGCCAGAGACTAAAGTATTATTTCGGCGGAATATCAATCAACGAATTCGGGCGATCGCACCTTTTCTGAAATTTGATAGCGACCCCTACTTAATCGCCGCTGATCCTCGTATTGGTTCTGGGTTCCCTGGGACAGAAAATTATCTATATTGGATGGTAGATGCCTATACCACTAGCGATCGCTATCCTTATTCTGACCCGAATAACGAAGGCATTAACTATATTCGTAACTCCGTCAAAATAGTCATTGATGCCTACAACGGTACTGTTAACTTTTACATTGCTGACTTTAGCGATCCCATAATTAGAACTTGGGCAAACATCTTTCCCAAGATGTTTAAACCTCTCAGTGCTATGCCAGCTACAATCCGTAATCATATCCGTTATCCCGCAGATTTCTTTCAAATCCAAGCGGAACGGTTGATTACTTATCACATGACCGACCCCCAAGTATTTTACAACCGCGAAGATCAATGGCAAATCCCCAACGAAATTTATGGTGATAAAGCGCGACCAGTTGAGGCGTATTATTTAATTACCAGCTTGCCGACAGTTCCCTTTGAAGAATTTATCTTACTTTTACCTTACACTCCCAGACAGCGAACAAATTTAGTTGCTTGGTTAGCGGCGCGATCGGATGGCGATAACTACGGTAAATTGTTGTTATATATCTTTCCCAAACAGCGCCTCATCTACGGGACAGAACAAATTGAAGCACGCATTAACCAAGATCCAGTAATTTCTCAGCAAATTTCTTTATGGAATCGTCAAGGCTCAAGAGCAATTCAAGGAAACTTGTTAGTTATCCCCATTGAGCAATCATTATTATACGTCGAGCCTATTTATTTAGAAGCCACTCAGAATAGTTTACCAACCCTAGTGCGGGTAGTCGTCGCTTACGAAAACCGCATTGTCATGGCGCAAACCCTAGAACAAGCACTGCAAGCCATCTTTCAACCAGAAATCACACCAGCACCGGCTATCGTCCGTCCCTTTGATGAAGGAACTTCACCTAGTCAGTGATCAATCTCAATTTAATTCAATTGTTAAATATCTGCCATGCGCCATCAACGAATTCATGATATTTATGGAAAACATGAGTCGTTGTGATGCTCACTTAAAAGCAAAATTCTGATGCCACTAAGAGGAATAGAGTTGCTTTGTGAGTAATCATCACAACTGAATTAGGAACTTTATATGCTAACTCTGTTGACATTTTCTCAGAATCACCTAGAGTTATTCTCTAGTAAAGATGTTGAGCCGATCCTGAAAAAGATTGATGGTTCTCAGAATATCTGGTTACGCTGTATTCACTTCCGCGATCGCACTGGAACTGCCAAAATTATTAACCACTTTCAACTCGACCCATCTCGCATTGACATGATTTTTAACCATTCCCTCACAGGAATTGATGAAGACATGGAAGATTGTTTATTTGATGGCTATGAAATTCTCACCCATCAACTCAAAAATCGAGAGTTTCAGGTAGCGCGAGGCAGTATTGTCTTAGGTCGCAACTTTATTATTACTTTTGAAGTTACAGAAATCAAAGTTTTAACTATATTACTCAATAATATCCAAAAGCAAAATATAGATATTCAAAGCTGGGGAGTAGATTATATTTTATATTTGATTTTTAAAGACATTTTAAATAATTATCATAGTGTATTTGATCATATTTCTAGACAACTTGATGATTTAGAAGATGAAGTTTTAGCCAATTCTGGTGATGAAACAACTTATCATAAAATTGCTGCCATGCGGCAATCTACTCGCTCCGGGCGGAGAAATTTCCAAAATCTCAAGTCACTTCTAGCAATGATGAATTATGAAGATTTTCAATGGATTACGCTGCCAGTCAAAACATTATTTAATCAAGAATTGGTTTATCAAATTGATCATCTCTGGCAAGAATATCAAGCTTTGCGAGCTTGGATGTCAGAATTAATGGAAATTCAACGCGATAATATTGCGAGTAAAACCAGTGAACGAATTAATCGCTTAACTATTCTTTCAACTGTATTCTTACCCATCACCTTCATTACTGGCTTTTATGGAATGAACTTTAAATATATGCCAGAGTTAGAGCAACCTTGGTCATATCCAGTTGTGATTAGCGTGATATTATTAATTGTCTGTAGTAGTATTGCTTTTGCTAAACAACAACGTTGGTTGTGAATATAGTAGGGCTGAACATAAAGTATCTCTTAGCATTATTGGCTGTTCCACCATCCAATAGCATATCTTGGTCTTTAGTAGCGATCGCCATCTGGATAATTTGGATAATTTCAACGCCCCCATATTTTGGCAAGTCGCGGGGCTAAAAATATTGATTAGCTACCAGAATAACCTGATCGTGATGACCGGGAAGCTAATTCATAATGCTGTTGCTCAATGGGTACGTAGCTATTTGAGCAACACCTCTACTCCCCAACCTCTCAGAATTTACCACCCTAGAGAGAATAGGGTTTGTTTAAAAATAATGATAAAATTTTTCAATAAATTACACAATTTTATGACCTACCTATCTAGCTATGCTACCGCTAGTGCGGATTTATCAGGCATTTAGCCCTGAGTTTACAAGCTCAATTATCAACTTGACTATTCCATAAGGTTAAGAGAGACTAACTAATGACAGATGTGCGGACTTATTAAATTAATAATTTTTGTAAATTTTCTGAGATATTTATTTTGAGAGATGGAACATTAGTTAAAAAATGGCAAGTTTGTGTCTAAGTAACAATGTTCCCTGGACAGGCTTTTTAGCATTGTGCTAAGGGGTAAAGTCCAAACTTACTATCGTGGTTGGCCAAAAGCATGGAGACATTAGAATTCATAATTTATCCAGACGGTCGCGTACAAGAGAAAGTCACTGGCATTATAGGTGCTTCTTGCGCTGAGGTAACTGCTGCAATTGAAGCACAACTGGGGCAAGTACTTAATCAAGAGCCAACCTCAGAATTTTTCGCCAATCAGGTACAACAATCCAATCTGGCGAATACACAAGCTACTTATAGCGAATGGTAAGTTTTCCAGCAGTTTATTGTCGTTGATTTACAACCACCATGTCACACTTTAGCCAAATTAAGACTCAAATCCGTAACCTTGATTCCTTAAAAGATGCGCTAACTGAATTGGGCATCGACTGGAAACCCGGCCCCCGTGAGGTACGTGGTTATCGCGGTCAAACCCATCCGGCGGAAGTGACCATTGAGCAGGAAAATGGCTATGACATCGGCTTTAGATGGAATGGCAAAGAATACGAACTAGTTGCTGACTTGCAATACTGGCAACAAAATCTGTCTGTAGATGGTTTCTTGCGCCAAGTAACCCAGCGTTATGCTTTCCAAACAGTTGTCAAAGAAACTGCGCTGGCTGGTTTTCAAGTTGCTGAACAACAAAAAAATGCCGACGGTTCTATTCGTTTAGTAGTACAACGCTGGAGTGCGTAATGGCTGATTTTCTGCCTTCGCCAGAAGAACAGGAAGATAATCGTTCCGGTTTGGAACCAGAATTAGGCGGTTTTTTGCGGGATGACCCGGAACGTTCTGGTTTGGAACCGGAATTGGGCGGAGTGTTGCGGCAAAAAGGTGTTTATGTTGACGAAATCACCTGTATTGGCTGTAAACACTGCGCTCATGTTGCGCGAAACACTTTTTACATTGAACCAGATTACGGGCGATCGCGCGTGATTCGTCAAGATGGGGACGCGGAAGAAGTTATCCAAGAAGCAATTGACACCTGTCCCGTTGATTGTATTCATTGGGTAGATTACACAGAACTCAGAAACTTAGAAGATGAGCGCAAGTATCAAGTAATTCCTGTTGTCGGTTATCCGGTAGAACTGGCAGTTGCGGCTTCTGCAAAACGAAAGCAAAAGCAAAAACTCAAAAACAAAAAATCCCGTTATTAACATAAAACAATTAAATAATTATAAAAAAGGACTGCTTAACCCAGTCCTTTTATTTTTATTAATGATGACTGGTGACAATACAGTTCAGTTAAGAAAGTTGTCTTGTGGAGATCAGGGAACAGGGAACAGTAAAAGGCAAAAAAGCTTAACTGAACCGTATTGGTTTATGTAGTTCTTTGCGTCTCTAATACCAATTCACCAAAATCTTGATACACATACAAAAACTCGCAGGGGCGAACGGCCGTTCGCCCCTACACCTGTATTTGTATCATCTATAAAGTGAAATGGTATAAGTGGGATAGAATACAATACTTTTCGGATAAAGGTTTACTCATTCTAGATTTAGATCCCCCCGCCTACAGCGACCCCCTTAAAAAGGGGTAAAAAACAGTTATTAGCCCCCCTTAAAAAGGGGGGTTGGGGGGATCTGAACAAGATAGAGATGTTAACCGAAATGTATTGGGATAGAATATTCATTTTAAATTTAAAGAATCGTGTTGTGAAAGCAACTTTTCAACTTTTGCCTCGTCAATTCTCGCCGTTAATCTTTTAGCTTCATGTAAATCTCTGGTAGTTTTGGCCAAGGTAAAAGTTGAACCCACAGAAAAAGTTAAACCCATACCCATAAAGCCTTTAATCCAGCTATCAACAGGCAAATTAACTATACCAAAGGTAGTCATAGAAAGAGAAATTATAAAAGCAGCCCATGTTTGAATGATCCAAGCTGCACTGTCTTTTTGTGAACTTAGTGGTTGCATATTTCCAACCTGTACTTTTAGTGATTTAATAGCGATCGTACTGATTGGTATACGCAATAACAACAATGGAAATACCAGTTTGCTAACTGGACTATAAAATAGCGTTGAAGATTTAATGCTTAACTTTTGGAGATTTTTTCTACTAATGGTAGTTGATAATTATCTTCCTGAGAAATTGTTTCGTTGGAGGTATGACAGGAATTTACCTCTGCGGTGTTTTCGTCTTCAGAGGTGGCTTTTATATTTTCCCCATTCTCGTTGATGAGTGGCAAAATAATTTTGACAGTTGTGCCTTGATTAAGACCAGCACTTTCTAGGGCAATACTACCACCCATAAGTTCAATTAAGTTGCGAGAAATTGCTAGTCCTAGTCCTGTACCATCAAACTTACGTGTAGAACCACCATCTATGCGGACAAAGGGGCGAAATAATTTGTGTTGTTGGGTAGGTTCAATACCTAAACCTGTGTCTGTTACAGAAACAATTACTTGAGAATTGCTATTGTAATTTTCAATTGTAGTAGCGATCGCAATACTGCCTTCATCGGTAAACTTAGTAGCATTACCAATAATATTAATCAGTACTTGGCGCAGTTTGGCTGCATCCGCCTTTACCGGAATCGGCTCATCACCCAAGATGGTTTTTAACTGTAAACCTTTTTGCTGCACAGTTACCGATTGGATGTTAATTACCTCCAGCAGGGTTTGTCGTAAATCCATTGGGATGGAAACAACCGAGAGTTTACCTGCTTCAATTTTAGAAATATCCAGTAAATCGTTAATAATACCTAGCAAGTGAATAGCGGTTTCATCAGCACGTTTGAGAAACTCTAGTTCCTCATCGCGGTTATCGCACATATCTTCTCTAACTAGGCGCACACAATTAATAATGATATTGAGTGGGTTACGCAACTCATGAGAAGTTGTCGCCAAAAACTGACTTTTGATTTGGTTGGCCGTTTTGGCTTCTTTCCAAGCAATTTCTAGTTCTTCTGACCAGGCTTTGAGCCTTTCAAACATTTGATCAATTGCTTGTGCTAGTTGATTAAACTCCCGGATTTTAAAATTTTGTGGGACTGTTTGGGCTGCATGATGACTGTGAATATTCAGCACATAATCTCGCAATTCTTCTACAGGGGCTGCCAAGTAAGGAGCCAAATATAACGATGCCAACAAAGTTGCACCAATTAAACCAACTGTCAAGACAATTAAGATTAATTTAATTTCTTCTAAACCAAACAGTGCATTATCTACACTGGTCACAGCTAAAATAATCCATTGTTGTGGCTGTTGGGCAATGGGATTGCTAATAACACTGTAACCAGCAACTAATTCTTTGCCTTCTTGAAACGATAAGTTAAGGGAATTACTTTGTCCTGTAATGGCATTTTGAATAATGCTTTGTAACCGCTTGGCATCAGGGTAGTCTTGAATATTACTGCTGATCCGTTCGGGAATTGGGTGTGCGAGGATTGTGCCATCGTCAGCAATCACCAATGTGGAACCTGCCAATGAACCTGGATGATTTTTTGTGTGTTTGTACAGTGACGACTGCATACTTAAAACATACTTGAATTGCCCATTTTGACTGTACACAGGGGCAGATAGTACTATTTGCAGTTGGTTTTCTGTTTCTCTTTGGCCCGTTGTCCCGGCTTTTGGGGGTAATATTGCCTGAATTTCCAGATTGTCAGCCAAAAAAGGCAATTTCGGTTCTCTAATTGCTTTGTCACCACAACTACTAGCAATGATGTCGCCGTTTTGCAGATTGCTTAATTGTACACACTCAATGTAGGTTGGTAGTTCTTTGACTACCTGATTCATAAAATCTTGGACTTCAGCCTCTGAACCCGATCGCAGTACCGATGTTTGACTAGTAACCAATACACTGGTTTTAAGGGCTGCGATCGCATTGACTATCTTCTCACCTTTGAGAACCGCACTTTCTGTGAGATTTTGACGGGCAGTATTCAGTAAGCTAGAACGTGCTTTATTTAAAGCGACAATTTCTCCCAGAAGTAACACTGGGACAAACAGTAGCAAAATTCTTGTTACTAAAATACGTCTAAATGACGATTGACGGAAATTAGCCATCGGGTGTCTCACTTCACATCTGCAAACCACAACAGCAAACAATATGCAATTAGATTAGCTAAATGAGACATTCTGTTACGTTGGGAGAGTTTTGTTAACAACCCCTAACAGTATCAAACATTGAATGCACAAAAAGAAATCCGGTATACCAAAACTCTTATGGGCTAGATTGAATTGCGACTTATGTTGCATAAAAATAAAGTGATGAAATTGGTAAACAGTAGCTTGCTTGGCAAAGATTTTTTACAATCAACACACTAGCAAGAAAAATACTTCAGACTATCAAACCAACCAAATGGCGCAACATCGTCCTCATACCACAGTAGTTTTGGCAATGAGTGCAGATGGCAAGATAGCAGATTTTAGGCTATCGCCTGCTCGATTTGGCTCCGGGGCTGATCAAGCACACCTAGAAAAACAAATCGCTGCTTCTGATGCCGTTTTATTCGGTGCTGGAACTCTCCGTGCTTACGGTACGACACTTACCGTATCACATCCAACACTGCTGCAACATCGAATTAAAGAGGGTAAGACCCCCCAGCCGGTTCATATAGTCATTACACAATCTGCGGATTTTAATCCGGAAATCAAGTTTTTTAAACAGCCTATCAAACGTTGGTTATTGACAACAACAGTAGGAGCAAGTATTTGGCAAGGACGCTCAGAATTTGAACAGATTTTAGTTTTTGACACACCAACAGGAAAAATTGACACTACTGCTGCTTTGCAACATCTGGCATCTCTACATATAGCACGCCTAGCAGTCCTAGGTGGCGGTCAATTAGTAGGTTCTATGATTAACTCAGATTTGATAGACGAACTCTGGTTGACTATCTGCCCATTGATTTTAGGTGGGACTACAGCACCCACACCAGTAGAAGGACAGGGATTTTTGTCTAATTTGGCTCCTCGGCTTAAACTTCTAGAAGTTGAACAGGTTGAGCAAGAAGTCTTTTTACACTATCAGGTGCAACGACATTAAACTAAATAAAGTAAAAAGTAAAAGGGCAAAAGTCAAAAGCTTGTTTTACTGTTTAACTTGCAAGTCCTAATCTTCTAACAAGATGGTGGAACAACTGAAGCCGCGCTATTCTGTTGCTTGGATTAACAAAATCGCTGAAGTACCTCAAAGTGCCTGGGGTGCTTTAGCACTGCCTTTAAAAACTCCGTTTTTAGAGTGGCAATGGTTAAAAAATCTGGAAACTTCTCACAGTGCGACAGATAAAACTGGCTGGTTGCCCAATCACTTAACGCTGTGGCGAGACAGAACCTTAATTGCTGCTGCACCTTTTTATGTAAAAGGACATAGTTATGGTGAATTTGTCTTTGATCATCAATGGGCAGAATTAAGCGATCGCATCGGTGTCCAATATTATCCCAAACTTTTGGGTATGGCTCCCTTTACCCCGGCGGAAGGCTATCGCTTCTTAATTGCGCCGGGAGAAGATGAAGATGAAATCACAGCCATGATGGTGCATGAAATTGATACTTTCTGCACTAAATATAAAATTTCTGGCTGTCACTTTCTCTATGTTGATCCTGAATGGCGGCCTGTTTTAGAACGCAACGGGTTTAGTTCTTGGTTACACCACAGCTATATCTGGGAAAATCTCGGATTTAATACTTTTGATGACTACTTAACAGTGTTCAACGCCAATCAACGCCGGAATATTAAACGGGAACGCAAAGCTGTAGAGAAGGCGGGTTTACGACTACAACCACTGACTGGTGATGAAATTCCCAAATCTTTGTTTCCGTTGATGTACCAATTCTACGCAGATACTTGTGATAAGTTTGGCTGGTGGGGAAGTAAGTACTTAACAAAGCAATTTTTTGAACAGCTACACGCCGATTATCGTCATCGGGTGGTATTTTTTGCTGCTTACAGCGAACAGGATGATCGCCATCCGGTGGGTATGTCTTTTTGCCTTTATAAAGACGATAGATTATATGGGCGCTATTGGGGAAGTTTTCAAGAAATCGATTGTCTGCATTTTGATGCTTGCTATTACACCCCAATTGAGTGGGCGATCACTCATAATATCCAATTATTCGATCCCGGTGCAGGTGGAAGGCACAAAAAACGCCGTGGGTTCCCGGCTGCACCTAATTACAGCCTGCATCGTTTTTACAATCACCGTTTAGCGCAAATTTTACTTCCTTATATTAAGGAAGTTAACCAACTCGAACAGCAGGAAATTGAGCAAATTAATGCGGAAATGCCATTTAGTCAGAAAAAGGATGAAGTCTGAAATTGATACTTCAGACTTCACTTTTTTTAATTAGTTGATTGTTCTAAAGATACAGGTACATCACTGGAATTAGTAGGTGTTGTGCCTGGAGTTGCGGGGGTAGGTTGTTCTGGTGTGGCTACATTCTCAGTCGGTGCGGGTTTTTTGCCTGCTTGACGTTGCTGTTGTTCTTGTAATTTCTGTTGGGCAATTTGCTGGGTAATTTGCTGCATTAACTGTTCAACTTTGGCAGTTTGTTCAGTGTTACCTTGAGTGCGGTAGTTATTCAGCGCATTTTTCAAGGCTGCATTCGCTTTTTTGAGTTCGCCTTGATTGTATAAAGTGATGCCTAAGTTATGGTAGGCTGTGGCATTTTTAGAGTCTTGGCGAATTGCTTGCTTATAAACAGTAATTGCTTCGGTAGCCTGACCTTGAACTACCAGCAGACCAGCCATGTTATTATAAGCAGCAATATTTTTGGGATCTAGCTGAATAACTTGACGATAAGCGGCGATCGCTTCTTCTAATTTTCCTTGTTCTTGAAAGGCGATCGCTAGATTAAAATGTGTACTCACATTACCGCTATCTAGATTAGCTGCTTGCTGATAAGCGGCGATCGCTTCTTGCGGTTGTCCTAGTTCTTGCAGCACTACACCCAAGTTATACTGGGCGGCGGCCATTTTCGGTTCGATGACTAAAGCTTGGCGGTAAGCTGTTACAGCGGCTTCTTTCTGCCCTTGTCGTTGTAATACCAACCCTAAGTTGTAATAAACCTCACTCTGATTCGGATTGATTCTAATTGCTTCGCTATATTCTTGAACAGCTACATCTAAGCGATTTTGTCTTAATAAAATATTCCCTAAGTAATTCCGTGCCATCCCAATATTAGGATCGTGTTCTAACGCTTGACGAAAGGCCGATTCTGCACCATCTAAATCTTTGCGGTTATATAGTGTCACTCCTTTTTGGTAAAAAATCGCTGCATCCAAATCTTGAGAGATGACATTCTCTGCTAATAACCTGCTTCCTGGTAAATCTATGACTGATGGTGCAGCTAACACCAAAAACGCCGAGGCCGCTGAGATAATTGTTAAATGCGACTTCCGCCAATTGATAACTTGGTGAAACGCCATTCTAGAAAAGCCGCAATACCACTGACGAATTTGATGCTGTTTATACATAAATGGCAGCCTGTCTTTGTAGTGAGATCCTATAAGTCAGAGTACCCACTACAGCAAAGAAAATTACAGTGGTTAGGGGTTAGCGGCTAGATGATAAAAGCTTAAAACTTCATACTTCACACTTCAGGCTTTTCTCTCCCTGCTGGTAAAACTAGCATGGCATCACCAAAGGAGTAAAAACGATATCGAGAGGCGATCGCTTCTTGGTATATTTTCAATAATCTTGGTCTGCCAATTAAAGCACTTACCAGCATCAGCAAACTTGAACGGGGTAGGTGAAAATTAGTAATTAACCCCTCCACTACCCGCCATTGGTAGCCAGGATAAATAAATAAGTTAGTTTTGCCGCAAAATGGTTGTAATTCTCCCGATTGGGCTGCACCTTCTAAAGAACGTACTACCGTTGTACCGACAGCAATAATTCGCCCACCAGCGGCTTGAGTGGCGCGGATTTGTTCTACTGTAGCCGCAGGAACTTCAATCCATTCTTCGTGCATTGCGTGGGTAGTGACATCTTCCACTTCCACAGGGCGAAATGTACCCACACCAACGTGGAGAGTGACAAATGCTTGATGGATATTGCGATCGCGCAACTTTGCTAGTAACTCTGGAGTAAAGTGTAACCCAGCTGTGGGGGCAGCGATCGCACCTGGTTGTTCGGCGTATACAGTCTGATACTGTTCATCCGCCGCGGCTGAAGTAGTGATGTAAGGCGGTAAAGGAATCTCGCCAAATTTATCTAACAGTTCTACCAAAGATTTTCCTGGCGGGACATCAAATTGCAACAAACGCCCGCCCGTCGCCACATCGGTTTCTAACACTGTTGCTGTGAGTTGGGGAGTGGGGGAGTTATTTTCTAATCCTTTACTAGAAAAGATAATTTGGGAACCTGATTTAAAACGCTTTCCTGGCTTAACCAAGGCTAACCAACAATTATGTTGCCTCTCTTCTAAAAGTAATACTTCAATTTCTGCTCCAGTAGATTTATTGCCATAAAGTCTGGCGGGGATAACTTTGGTATTATTCATCACCAACAAATCACCAGGGCGCAGCAGTTCAGGTAAATCACGGAAGATGTGGTGTAGAGGGGCTGCATCCTTACCTGTAGCGGCAGAGTTGACGACTAATAACCGAGAACTATCTCTGGGAACTGCCGGATTTTGGGCAATTAGTTCTGGAGGTAGTACGTAGTCATACCCAGTTAATGAACGATCTAACTGTACTTCTTCTACTTCTGTGGCAGTCACTTTATTAAAATTTCCTTGCGTTCTTGCTGGCTCCATTGAAGGTTATGCTAAGTTTTATGGGTTTATTTCATATTTTCTAAGGAAAATCGCCTTTCATTCATCGAGTTTTCCTACGGGCATCATTAAGTAATACCTAATGATGAGTCATAAATATGGGTAAAACTCCCCATCCAAAGACGGGGGCTTCTACCCTACCGGGAAACTGATCTATTGAGGATGATAGAAGTGTAGGATTGGCTTTGATCCCAAGCACCAACATGGAATATTTGTATTATCTGGCAAATGCCAGTCTAACATTGAGGGTAGTTCAACATCTGCACGCAACGCCCCAGATACCAGTCTCGTTCGTTACCGTAATTCATCAAATAGATGGCTGGGTGGTTAGGATCAAACTTAAAGGTCAAGTCTCAGCGCAACAGGATGGAGACTTTCGGGCTTTCCTAAATGAATTAGGAATTTGCTACGAGCCACCTATGCGTGTGCAAATGGCACTTTGGAGTTTGGAAGCAGGTCAGTGTCCTGTAGACGTAATGCGCCGCTATCAAGTAGCAATAGTTTCTCATGGTAGTCCAGAGAGAGACGAAATTGAAGCATTCCGCCAACAGTTTGTCCGTGGATTAGGTTACTGTCCCGAAACCCTAGCGTGAAACTCTTTATTGTGAGGGCGACTGCAAAGAATTTGTAATTGCTGACAAAGATATTGAAGTTGTGATCAATTATTATTCGCCCTCACTTTAATCAATTAAACAATCAAAAGCTGCTGGGATATATTCTTGCAGATGAAATTCATATCCCGCAACTGATGAACTAAATAGAGTATTTTGGGCTGATGTGATCTGAGTAGGTAACGCTGATATTTGCTGACAACTCACAATAGCTACATCAAACCGACAGGGATAATCAGCCTTGTCGGGATATTTAGCTAAAAATATTTCGGCTGTACGCCATAGTTTTGTCTGTTTTTGCAGAGTGATAGCACTTCTTCCGCCTGCATCCCAATTACCTGGACTGCGGGTTTTCACCTCGACAAAAGCGAGTGTAGAGTGCTGAGTGCTGAGTGCAATACTCCCTTGTACCCCTGCACCCCTGCACCCTGGCTCCCCTGCTCCCTGCTCCTCTACCTGTTCCCCTTGATATTGAGCAATAATATCAATCTCTCCCCAACGGCAAGAAAAGCGACGATGTAGAATCAACCAACCTGTAGACTGTAACCATTGTGTAACTAAGTCTTCACCTAGTTGACCAATATCGGGATAATGGGATGGAGGATGATTCGCCATTGGTGAAAAATACAATGAATTCTAGGTTAAGCGATCGCATTTGGGCAAGCATACTCAGTGTATTGCTGGGGGTAGTGTTAAGCATTACAGCCACTTTTAGTTATCCGCCAACAGCTTTAGCACTTGAATATAACAAAGAAATATTAGTAGACGCTGATTTTTCTGGACGTGATTTAACAGATTCTAGCTTTACCAAAGCTAATCTCCGCCAAAGTAATTTTAGTAATAGTAACTTGCGTGGTGTGAGTTTCTTTGCTGCTAATTTAGAATCGGCAAATTTACAGGGAACTGACTTGACAAATGCTACCTTAGACTCAGCGCGACTGATGAAAGCCGATTTGACTAATGCCGTTTTAGAAGGTGCATTTGCGGCTAATGCTAAATTTGATGGCGCAATTATTGATGGAGCAGATTTTACTGATGTCCTGCTGCGCCCAGATGAACAAAAAAAGTTGTGCAAAGTGGCTAAAGGTACTAATCCCACCACAGGAAGAGATACCCGTGATACTTTATTTTGTCCTTAGTGGAATGAACTTACGCCCAGAGGTTAGTTATGAAAATTGGGCGTAAAAGTTTTAATTACTTACACCAATCAAATCTAATTACAGTAGTTAAGTACAAATATCGGCGATATCCAGGAGGTGACTGTGGTGCGTAAACGCTTAGTGATTGAAATGGGTATGGGTATAGATCAGCACGGACAGGAACCAACTGTAGCAGCTGCAAGAGCAGTACGCAATGCGATCGCCCATAATGCTTTACCAGGAGTCTGGGAAGTAGCTGGGTTGAATGATCCCAATGAGATGATTGTTGAAGTTCAAGTAGCAGTACCCTATCCCGAACAAGTGAGAACGGACGAGGTTCTCGCAGTACTACCTTTTGGACGCAAAACTATCACTGTTGAGTCTGGGGGAATGGTGGTGGAAGGACGGGCGATTCCTTCTCTCAATGATAAAAATGATGAAATGTTAATTGCGATCGCGGCTGTCACAGTCCTGATCGAAACTGATTAAAATTTAGCTAAATCTGATTTTCCGATTTCTGCATATCCTCAACCGCAGAAATCGAGGCTACGGGTTGAGTAGACATATCTAGCTGTGGTGTTTCTAGTGATGCAGCGATTGATGTGTCACTGAAGTAAGAACCCACAATCTTGTCATAGTTAGAAGCAACGGCTAAAAACGCCCCACCTAAAATATAAATCGGTAACGGCAGAGAAAATTCTTGTAACCAATCAAACAGTTCTGCCAATGCGAACAGTAGCACAAAGCAAGCCAACCAAATTCTCATCGTTCCATCCCCATAACCAAACAACTCTACTAGTTTACTAATAGGGTACACAGATTGCATGATACCTGATGTTGACTGAAACACATATTCATTGGGCTGATTGTGAGCGATCGCATATATCCTCGGAAAAGAAGTAGAAGCCAGAATAGTCTCAAACTAGGGCTTACAGGTTGATTTGTACTAGCACTGACTTGTTTAGCAGACACGGCTATGGCATACTTTTGTTCAGCCATTATAAAAAACTACATTCCTATCAATTTACCGTATTTATTAATTAGCTACTAGTTGGTAGCAGCAAAAACCTGTTTTCAGGCAAAATAGACCCTTTTAAGTCAACTCCAAACTAGTACAGCATCACGTAATGACAGCTACCATTAAAAACAGATAAAAAGCCTGTAAAATAAGCATTTTGACTTTTTAGTTTGGAACTTTTCCTTTTTGTACTAGTGAATTTGACAGCCAGATGAAAAAAAATCAAGCTTTTAATAATGCTGGAAAATTGACAGCCATTTTATGTTTAATTACTATTTTTCTCACACCTTGCGTGATAGTTAATGCAGGGGAACGTGGCGTATTAATGAAGTTTGGCGAAGTGCAGGAACAAATATTAGGTGAAGGACTTCATTTAATTATCCCAGTAGTAAATACAGTTGAAAAGTTAAGTATCCGTGTGCAGAAACAGGAAATATCTACTGAGGCTTCTGCTAAAGATTTACAAGATGTGTTCACTGATGTGGCGCTGAATTGGCATATAGTACCAGAAGAAGTTAATATTATTTTTCAACAAATTGGCAATAAAGAAAATGTAATTGCTCGCATTATTAATCCAGCAGTTGAAGAAGTTATCAAAGCAATTATCTCTCAATATATGGCAGAAGAAATTATTACTAAGCGAGGAGCTATCAAATTAGGCTTAGATGAAGCATTAACTACTCGTTTGCGTAGCTATCATATCGCAGTTGATGATATTTCTTTAGTTCATGTTCATTTTTCTGAGCGCTTTGGTGAGGCGGTAGAAGCAAAGCAAATTGCGGAACAAGAAGCCAAGCGCGCGGAATTTATGGCTTTGAAAGCAGTAAAAGAAGCTGAGGCGAAAGTTAATTTAGCTAGAGGTGAAGCGGAAACTTATAGATTACTCCGCGATGGTTTAACAACTGAGTTACTCCAAAAGCAAGCAATTGAAAAATGGAATGGTAAGCTACCATTAGTTATTGGGAAAGAAAATTCTAAAGTTTGGGATTTTAGTGAATTACTTAAAGCCTATAACTAAGAAATCAGGATTGGTAATTCTGTATCTGAATCCTGATTTCTGAACTATACTCTACTATTAACTCTTAGCGAATAATACAGGAGCATCAAGAATCTTCAACTGAATCAATAAAATAATAACGATAGTGTAAATGGTTGAAGAAACTAAACCTGATAACAGTTCTTTTTTGAGGTTACGTTCTTGAGAATCTTTTTGAAAAATATCCTTAGAACCATATTGCATCAAGAGGATTCCCACAACATTGGAAAGCCAGTAACCTATAATGGAACAAGGGATGAGCAATTTTGGGGAAAGTAAACTACATAAGTACCCAAAAAAATAAGCAATAGGTAAATTGAATAAAAGGTCATTCCACCAACATAAAGGGGATAATAAATATCCCAAAACCAGTAAGAATCCACCTCTGAGCTTTTTGAAAATATTTTTTGGGGATTCGTGAGGAACAGTCTGTGGCGATCGCTCTGGGGCTGTGTTTACTGCTAAACTCAACTCTTGAATAACTTTTGGGGCGCTTTCCATATAAACACACTATTCCTATCGGCTTAGTGTATTTTAAACGCTAACTGGACACAAAGTCTACTACAATTCTAAATTCATTGGAATTCTGCTGTGTTATACCATTTCACCAAATAAATGATACAAATAATTTCTCCTCTGATCCCCTGCTCCTCTGCCCCCCTGCGGCCTATTTGTATCAAACTTAAAGTGAAACGGTATTAGTTAGGTAATCAACAGTTAATACACTGATGCTACACGATGATAAAGCTTTTGGTTAGGGTAAGAGAAGGGTGAGATAGAGTGATCGCTTCTCTATATCAACCTTTTGATAGATGTAAAAACATATTTAATGCTAATTTTTGCTATTGTTTATAACAGCAACTTACATAAATAATGACTATAATAAAAATATTTGTATACACAATAATTAACTAACTTAAAATGGCAAATTTTCCTTTAACAAATATCTTTTTAACCCTAGGTATTGTTTTTCTTGTGATTGCTGTCTTAGGACAATCAAAATTAGGATTTATTGAAATTAATCCAGGCTGCTTAGGTAGAGTATTGGCTTTATTTCTTGGGGTTGCTAGTTTAGCTTTTGTCCTTTTAGGCGGAACTTTCCCAGTAGAAACTATTGACGTAATTAGAAACTATTTAGCGAAGGCGAAGGCTATTCAGCAAAATCTCGCCCCGCTTAACAACCTACTCAATTCTTAGTTTTAACTAAAAATTGTCTTGTTAAAGTAGAGTGTAACGCACCAAATTTCAGGGTGCGTTACGATTAATTTCCATATTTTTACATCCTCAAAATTAAAAATACGCGCCTACTAGACTATAAATTAAACTAGCCAAAACTACCAGAGTAACTACAATATAGGTTACTTCTCGTTGTACTATAAAAGCCAATAAAGAAATTATTACCCGTAAGATTGGCGTGGCAATTAAGAGTAAGAGTCCTAATTGAATAATGCCTCGACGGCTACCAGATAAAACTGCATTGATGACACCATTCGGTGAGCGAAATTCCGAGGGTTCGCCGTGAAAAATTTGATATGTTGCAGGTTCAGAACCGTGGTGAATTAAATATAATATCCCGCCTAACAACACAACAGCACTAGCTATTAACACACCATACTTTAAAAGATTGCTGAGTATATATTCTAATTGCTGCTCACCGGGCGTTTTGCTAACTATATGACTAGCATTCATCTCACAACTATTCAGTTGTTCTTCTAATTGTTGAATATCCGAGTCGGGTTCTGCTGGTGGCAAAGTTATTGCCACCACTTCAGTTTCTGATGCTGGTGATGAGTGCCAACTAAAACTAGAATTAAACTCATACATTTTACAGCCCCCCTATTAGACTGTTGTAGACCATTTTCAAAGCCATTACCACCAGCACAAGACTGAAGATAATTCGCAAAATTTGCGTTTTAGCGCCTATTAGCACTTTTGCTCCTAAAAAAGCGCCAGGTAATACTCCTAACATTACTGGCATTGATAATCCCGGATCGATGTAACCTCTGGCTAAATAAACCCCCGCTGATGCGGCAGCGGTGACACCAATCATAAAATTGCTAGTAGTAGTAGAAACTTTAAAAGGGATACGCATGGCTTGATCCATTGCTAGTACCTTGAATGCGCCTGAACCAATACCCAATAATCCAGACAATATTCCAGCAATGAACATGACACTAAACCCGGCTGGTACAGCATGAACTTTGTAAGACATCAAGCCATCTGGCGTGGGATAAGTACCATTCAGGTGGAAATAATCGGCTAAGGGATCTGCGGGTTGATTTTGATCAATTTCCAGTCTTGGGCGTTGTGAAAGATATGCAGAATAAATCAATACGATCGCCAAAACAATCGTTAACATTTTTACAGAAACAAACACTGCAATCATCGCCCCGATAATTGCCCCAATTGTGGTTGCAACTTCTAAAAACATTCCTAAGCGCAAATTGGTGTAGCCTTTTTTGATATATGTGGAGGCTGCACCCAAGGAAGTCGCAATCACAGATACCAATGAAGCACCAACCGCGTAGCGAAGATCTACGCCAAAGACGGAAGTTAATAAAGGGACAATGACGACTCCGCCACCCAAACCCGTTAACGCACCGACAAAGCCAGCACTAAATGAACCAAGCCAAACTAGTAAAGAAAATTCTAGTATGTTCAAATCTCATACCTCTGTTGATATATGGAAATCCTGAGATATTTTGCTGATGCATCTCCGGCTATCTTGTTTTATTTAAGATAAATTCAATAAACTTAAGCTGCCACTATCGATCACAATAAAAGCACCTAATCCCATGAGTACAAAAGGCATAAAATTATTACCATAACGAGTTAAAAGGCTGGCGATCGCAGTTTGGTTAGTTAATTGATTAGCTAAGTAACACAAACATCCCACCAACGTAAAAAACACACCCAAAATTATTAATAGACTTTCCCAAGTGGCGCTGGCAAACAAAGGCACATAAATACTAATGTTGTCCGTACCATTAGCAAACGTCACTGCTGCTACGCTGTAAGTTTGCAAATTGAATAATTTCGCTAAAAAAGTATCTTGAGATGCTTCGGTTTGTGCTTCAACTGCTGCTGATTCATCTTCTGCTTGACTCAACAAGCACTTGATCCCAATAGCAATGGGAACTAAGCCAAATAATCCAATCCAAGGACGTGGTAGGATTAAGCCACCAAAAAAACCCGGTAGACTCGCCAATACCAGTGCGGTAAAACCGAGATACTGTCCAGCAACAATCTGCCAGCGGCGAAACTTGGCATTAATCTGGGAGAAAAATAGCGTCAATATGACTAAATCGTCGATATTTGTGGCGCTAAAGGCAAATGCCCCGGTACTAATTGCAGTAACTAACCCGTTCATATCAATTTAATTCAAATCAGAGTTTTGGTAATTAAAAAATGCAAAAACTTAAGGAATCTTGCTGCGATCGCTAAATTTGGCGTGAATCTCTTCAATTCCTTGGCGCATTCCTGCAACTAACTGGGGAGAACGCCTTCTTTTGACAATGAACCAGCTGCTAGTTGCGACCATATACATCAAAAATAAGTAGGGGAACATATCGTAAGGTGCTTCGGGAACTGGAAAAAGGCTGCTACCAGGAAT
The DNA here is from genome assembly GCF_015207705.1 of Nostoc sp. LEGE 06077. Lineage (GTDB taxonomy): Bacteria > Cyanobacteriota > Cyanobacteriia > Cyanobacteriales > Nostocaceae > Nostoc_B. The sequence goes on along the minus strand of NZ_JADEWI010000001.1, from coordinate 113,608 downwards.
CCCTACACTACCCAAAACCGGAATCATCATGAATCCCACACCGAGAAGAGAAAATACTATATCTCGTAGGCGCAGTTTGTTGATTTTATATAGGTAAATGGGAGCCGCAATGGAAATGAGAATATATACAGTCAAAAACCCATAGCTACAGATAGCTCCCAAATACCCCATACACTCAAATAATTTGATATTAAATAATGACATCCCCGCCGGCACAAGAAATGTGATCAAGGAACACATCGTGACGGCAACGTGAGGTGTTTTGTTGGCTGAGTGTGCCGTACCTAAAGACGCATGAAATAAACCATGACGCGCCATTAAAAAGAAAACTCTAGAGGCTGGGTTAATACTGCCTAAAATACAGGCAAAGAAGCTAAATAACGCACCCAAACCCACTAATTCCCCCAAAAATCCGACTCCCGCTTGCCGGGATAAGAAACCTAAAGGTTCTTCTGTGCTGGTAATAGATACGCCAGCACCGCTAAAACCCAATACTTCTATATACGTTGTGGAAACATAAAACAACCCCGCCAGGATGACACTACCCATTACCGATTTAGGTATGGTTCGCAAGGGATTTTTCGCTTCATCACCCAAAGATGTCGCACTTTCAAAACCAGAGAACGCAAACATCACCAAAACTAATCCCGTCGCTACACTACCGGGAGTCGCACCAGTCAAAGTTAACTGGGACATATCCAATGCAAAACCTTTGTGCGCCCAGATAATTATGCACAACACAGCAATTAAAACAATTGAAATACCTTCCATCCACAACATAGCAACAGCCGAAAGTTGAATATCTTTATAAGCTGCATACCAAGAAATTCCGGCACCGATCGCCAGTAATGTAATACTTGAAGGATGAATGCCCAAATGTCCAATTAAAACACCACTAAAATTGGCAAAACCGCAAAGCACAGACATCCCGGTGAATAAATAAGCCAGTACTAAACTCCAGCCACAAATCACTCCGGCTGTCGTCCCTAAACCTTTGCTTATGTAGGAATAAAGTGAACCTGGAGATGCTGAACGACTAGCAAATTGATTGATATTAATACTGACAAATAATAGTCCAATTAAGCCCAGCAAAAAACTGAGCCAAGTACCATTACCTGACAGAGCAACGATTAAGCCAATATTAGATGCTGGTATTGTTGTTGGTGCAATTACCGCAAAAGATTGCGCTAGAACTTCCGTGAAAGAAAGACATTCTGGCTTTAAACCATGAAGACTCTGATGAGAAGATATTTCCTTTTTCATCTTGCAAGTTTTAATTTGGCCAATGGCGCATATAACGATGGTTTTGACAAGGAATTAGTTGAGAGTTTTTCAGGTGAATGCTGCTAAAAACAATTCCTAACTTTTACTTACAGATATCGATATATTTATCACTGGTCAGCGCCTATTTTTAGTTTTATGTCTCAAGATAGATTTAATACTACCCCATGTATTTTCTACAATCAAGTAGACAAAAAATCTAACTTTAATGATTTCTTAATATGAGTGAAATCCTTAATCTACCTGGATATATGGGTATTTTGTATTTAAATTTACAGATTTTTTTTTAAAAAATTGTACAAAACAATACACGACAACACCATCGGAATAAGTGCCTTTTTGGCTAACTAAGTTATGGAACTATGACAAGCTAGATAATTGACAAATGCAGGTGTGAAAAACATAGAAAAAATGAGAGTATAAAAATAAAAAATGATTATGTTGTTTAACTACTATGCAAAGATTAGTCCAAAAATCAAATGAAATAAATTAAGAGTATAACAGGATTTTTCTGACAAAATTTAACTAGAGTAGCTAGTTATAATCTTGACAAGACTATTAAGATAGTCATAAGCTGCAATGTTGTAAAAAGGGGTACGCATATATGAAAAGATTTAAATACTTTCTGCTGACAGTTATATTATTTGCAAGTTTAATATTTGCTCCGCCAGCTTTAGCCGATCGCCCAAAAATTAGCAAAAATCCTGATTATATAACCCTCACCAAAGAGCTAGAGCAATTTCGCTCTGTCAAAGCAACACAAGGACAATTAGAAGGTTATACCCCAGAACAAATTGACCAAAAAATCAATGAATTAAAATTACAAAAATATGCCTTTGAGTCGGGAATTGACTGGGGACAATGCACCAATCAAACAGGACAGACAATAGCTATTTACGGGCCAGAAGCAAATTTAGATGAGGATGAATACTCAGAATCAGCCGCACTTTATTTTTTAGCTGATGGCGCAACAACCAAAGATAGATGGAATTGCAAAGGTATCTATCTACCCGCAGATGTGAATGCTGTAGCTTTAAATCCAGACCGTCCTGGACAAGAATTTATTGGTGATGTTGTGCTAAAAGTTCCCAATGGGACAAACTTAGTTCTTAAAACTAATCCTGATACTGGGGCAATTGAATTTAATCAAGTTGGCGCTACAATTCTCAAAGCCAGTGATGTCAATTGGTTTATTCCCAAAGTATCGCAGACAATTGTTGAGGCTCATGTTGCAACTGCACCTACGAAGAAGGGGTGAATAGGAAAGTAGAGAGTAGTATTACTGTAGTTACGCACAAAGTTTAGTGATTGAGATTGTGTATGGGGTGTAAGAGTTCTGGTAACTTACATCTCTAACGCCTCAAAATGTGCTATGGCGTTGTTTACCCTAAGCGAAAAACTTGATTAGTAGTCAAATTCAGTTCCGCAAATGTCGGTGATAGAATATGTTCGCCTTGTCTAAACTGGCTAACTTGATACTCACCTTCAACCAACTGATAAACAGATATAGTGGGCTGTTTGGGATTACCAATAAAAGCCCTACCACCCAATGCAGCATAATCTACAATCCAGTATTCAGGAATGCCCATTTCCTCATAATCAGCGTGTTTCTTGTAGTAGTCATCACGCCAATTACTACTAACAACCTCAATAATTAGCTTGACGCTGGTAGCATTCTCAATGATTGACTCTTTGTTCCATCGTGGTTCATGACTTAGAGCCTCTTGATCTAAAACAATGATGTCAGGTTCATATCCCGACTCACTAGTAGGCTTAACAATCGATTCTCTGGGAATTGTCCAAATACTACGTTTTCCCATCTGGATGATTACCAGGATTAATTCTTCTATCAAAAAGCCAGTCACATTAGAATGCTTTCCAGAGGGTTTGGGCATTTCGATAATCACTCCATCGTGTAACTCATAGCGTACATCTGAGTTTTCTGGTAGCCATTCAATAAATTGATCAAAGGTGATTCGTTTGGGTAAAGCTTGAGCCATAAATTAGCTTGAGGGACAAATTTATCTGTGGTTAATTACTCTTGTCTCTACCTCACTGGGGTGAGAACCACTATATATATTGCCAATCTTAACAAGAAGTGAGTTCAATTACCTCTCCCCAACCCCTCTGTCTTGAAAAGTTTTGCGCCGGGAAACCCGGACGCGCAAACTTTTCGCTCCGACGCGGAGAGGGGCTTAAATATCTTGAAATATCGACGAAAAATGAAGGTTTAGAAGCCTCTCCCCTGGAAGGAGAGAGGTTTGGAGAGGGGTTTTTTAATTCGTCGAACTCACGTTAACAAAAATTATATCACCCATAGCTTTCAGTTCTACGCAGTCAACATCTTTGATGCAGGCTTGCACTAGTTTTTAGCAAAAAGACTCAATTATTAGCGGCTAAATCGTCCTGTTCTTCCGGGAGTAAAGTAGTTTCCGTAGCAGGTTGCACACCAGGGACAGGTGCAGTTTTCACCAGATGGGGTTTAATAATCATACTCACACCAGTTCCCCAAGCGATCGCCACCATCCAACCCGCGATAATATCACTGGGAAAGTGAACTCCCAAATACAGGCGTGTCCAAGCAATAGTGAAGACATACAAACTCCCAAAAATCCACACCACCCAGCGCCAAGAACTTTGCCAAGCTAAAATCAGCAAAATGATAGCCAAGGTTGTACTCGTCATAGCATGGCCGCTAGGAAAGGAAAAATCTAACTCTGGCGCGAGGGATGTCCAAAAATCTGGGCGGAGACGATGCCATAATTCTTTGGCTGTGCGGTTGATCAAAGCATTTCCCAAGGCAGTGATGAGTAGGTAAACTAGCGATCGCCAGCGTTTTTGCCAGAGTAAGATGAGGGCAACTGTAGTTAAAATCGGTAACACAGTCCAAAATGAGCCTAACTTAGTTAGCACCACCGCTAGAATATCTAACTGGGGGTTGGCTGTAGAGTGAACTGCTAACAAAATCGGCACATCCCAGGGGAAGCCAGCTTGATATTGCCAAACTTGGACAGCCAGCAGTTGAAATATCTGCAATGGTAAATATACCCCAAGAAACAGGAGTAACAGCGATCGCCAACGGGCAACCAGCAGATTTTTGATAAAAGAAACAGGTGTCCTTTTCTCTGCATCCATATCAACTTTTGTTTTTTATACAAGGGATGACCAACCTTTTCAAGAGTGCTGAGTAAAAAGCAAAATTAATTTCACTCAGCACTCAGAACTATTCAAGTGATTGTAAACGTACAGCCACACTACCCGCATGGGCTGGTAAACCTTCCGCCTCAGCTAAAGTCACTGCTGCTTTACCAATTTCCTGCAATGCGGCTTGATTGCATTCTAAATAAGTAATGCGTTTGAGAAAATCATATACACTCAAACCAGACGCAAACCGCGCTGAACGGGAAGTTGGTAATACATGGTTAGGTCCACCCAAATAATCACCTATCGCCTCTGGGGTGTAGCGTCCTAAAAACACACTACCGGCGCATTTAATTTGACTAGCTAGTAATTGCGGGTTATCTACACATAACTCAACGTGTTCAGGAGCCAATTGATTCAGCAATGGTATACTTTCTGCCAAATCACTTACTACAATAATTGCACCATGATTTTCCCAACTAGCAGTCGCCACCGCTTGAGTAGACAGCTTGCTAAGAACTTGTTCAACGGCAGTGATAACTTGCTGGGCGAAAACTTCCGAATCAGTAATTAAAATAGATTGGGCGCTGGGGTCATGTTCTGCTTGCGATAATAAATCCCAAGCTATCCACTCTGGGTTATTTTGATCATCAGCTACCACCAAAATTTCCGAAGGGCCAGCGATGCTATCAATTCCCACAGTTCCGAATACCTGACGCTTGGCTTCTGCAACATAAGCATTACCAGGGCCAACAACTTTATCTACAGGCGTTAGAGTTTCTGTACCATAGGCGAGGGCGGCTACTGCTTGCGCCCCACCAATACTATATATTTCCGTCACGCCAGCCACTTGTGCCGCCGCCAATACAGCCGGGTTAATTTCCCCATGAGGCATCGGTACTGTCATGACAATGCGTTCCACCCCGGCAATTTTGGCAGGTAAAGCATTCATCAACACCGAACTAGGATAGCTGGCGCGTCCACCGGGAACATAAATCCCGACTTGGGAAAGAGAAACCCAATTTAAACCGAGTTTTACGCCTGTTGCGTCGGTGTAACCAATATCTTGGGGCAGTTGTTTTTGGTGAAAGCTACCAATGCGTTCTGCGGCTAATTCCAGGGCGACTCTCACATCAGGTGGACATTTAGCGGCTTGGGCGGCGATAAAATCAGCACTCAGATGCAAAGATTCTGGGCTGAAATGGTCGAAACGAGTAGTATATTCCTTAACTGCGGCATCACCCCGCACTTTCACATCAGCCAGAATACCGCGTACTGTACCACTAACATCAACCGTGGCTTCCCGGCGATTATTGACGAGTGCTTGGAACGCGGTGGAAAAATCTGTGTCAGTTGTTTTAAGTAGCTGCATGGACAGTATCTTTGAAATCAGTGCAGGTTGGCAGTCAGGATATTAATTAGTGTAGAGTATGAGGCGATCGCCCGGTGGGGTTGCTGGTAGATACTACAATAATTTCAACAGCCAAAGTAGTGTAATTGTGATGCAATCTATTTTTTGGAGTGTAGAAGAAGTAGCCTCACGCGCTCAACAATTTTACGAAAACGGTATTCGTCAAAATGTTGAGCATAGCGATAACATCGGTAAAATGATTGTGATTGATGCCGAAACTGGTGAATATGGTATTGATCCAACGGGTGTAGAGACAGCGTTAAAGTTAAAACAGAAAAATCCGAATGCTAGATTGTTTACTATCCGCATTGGTTATGATGTTGCAGTAAGTTTTGGTGGTGCAATGGAGCGTACTGCTAAATGATTTATGGAAAAGTAATGGATAGTAAAGCAATCATTCCAGTAGTTTTTCGTTTAGCTTCGCAGCCAGATTTTTCTTTAGATTTTGTGATTGATACTGGATTTAACGACCATCTTAACTTTACCACCACAAGCAGTCAGTGCGATGAATCTTCCCTTATACTCTAGTACATCTGCAAGATTAGCCGACGGGACTGAAGCTTTGTTAGCTATACATTTTGCCACAATTATATGGGACGGTATAGAAAAAATAGTTCCTGTTTTAGCGGCTGGTTATAAACCGTTGCTAGGAACTTCTATGATGGCTGGATATCACCTGGAAATAGATTTTCAAGACAATGGTTTAGTTTTGTTAGAGAAACTTTAATTAATCAGTTATTGTTTAGCTGGAGTTCTAAGGTGGGCATTACGGCAAAAACTCACATCTGCGTTCTCACAGTTAAAACCTGCGGTGGGGTAGCATCAGGCGGATATAAAAAGTCTACTTGAACTTGCCGTTGATTTCCGGCTGGCATTTGCAAAGTTATCAAAGCTTTTCCTACTTGTCCCCGTCGCTGTACCAAATGAACATAGCGCGTTTGTTCTACTTGATTATCATCGGTGTAACGTAATCTTACTGTTCCCCGAAAGAATATCTGTTCAACTTGGGGATTTAAAAACAGCAGTCTATCCCTACCACCCTCATCTTTTAACGGCGTTTCTATTGATACAGTTACAGTCTGAGTTTGGTTGCTAGGATTGTGTAGTGGCAAAGTGAGATTGTATTCTACACCATAGTTACTGTGAGCAAAGTAGGCTGTATCGTTGTAGCGTTTCAGCATAGGCGCACTTTGAATTTGTCCGGTGCTGAGTGTAATTAAATGTACTGTTCCTATGGGATAAGAGAATGCTTTGCCTGGTTGGGGTATAGTTAACTCAGATACGTTGGAATTATCTGTAACTTTTGCTTGCCATTGTGTACCTTGAGACACACCAGCCACACGGCTAAAAACTGTTGGTTCTCTAGGAGGGTCTAGGGGTGTAGGAATGGGGTCGCGCTTACCTGCTAGACTACCTGTATCTAAAAGTGTTTGCCACTCGCTGACAGAAGGCGGAACTTGACTATTCTTTACTAAGTTTGCCAGATAAATTGGGCGATCGCTCACTAATCGCATCATTGTTGTTCGGCCATTGGAACTCGGCGCTTGTACAGGAATGGGTAAGTTTGCCAATATTTGCGTTTTTCCTGGTTCTATGACTAACTTATCGGGAAAATTTGCCTGTCTGACACCCCGCAACACATCGTTCATTGTTCTACTACCAGGGCCAGCGTAAACTGTACTTTGGGCATTATCCGCCACATCAGGTAAATCAATAAACGGTGCTTCTCTGGTTTGGTAACTAGCTGCTTGTAGTACTTGCAATGTTACTGGTTCATTTCCTGGGTTGTGAACAATTATCCCTTGATAAACCGTGCGGTTTTGGGCTGGTGTTTCTGCCCTAACGATATGATGGGCGAATACATCAAATCTGCCTTGGAATGGGTAGTTTAAATGCGCTTCCTTGACTTGTTTGCCATCTGGGGGGAAAGTTGAAAGTAAAATCCCTTCAGTTGTAACTAATTCGGGGCTGTTACTGTTAAAGGTGGGAATAGTATCAAGTTGTCCCGGTAAAGAACGCACTTCTAAAGGATATGCTTGGACACCTGCAATATACTCTGGGGGAACAGTGTAGATATTTAAAGCCCGACACATCAACGCTGCAACTTCGCCTCTGGTAACACTTTGCAGTGGTTTTAGCTGTTTAACATTGGGATAATTAACAACAATACTGTTTATTGTGGCAGATGCGATCGCATTTTGCGCGTAGTTGGGAATTTGTTGAGCATCTGTAAAATACCGTTGTAATATTTGCGCTGGGTTAGGTTGAGAACTATAATTTTTCGCCCCCGCCACAACACCGATAATTTGCGCCCTCGGAATTGCTTGGTTAGGTTGAAATACTCCACCCGGATAACCAGAAAAAAATCCTTTTTGATAAGCTGTAGAAATCGCCTTTGCTGCCCAATAATTAGCAGGTACATCTTTAAATGTAGTTGCACTGCGTTTAATTGCGGCATCAGGAAAGGCGTTAAGCATGAGTACAGCCGCTTCTGCCCTGGTAACGGTAGAATTAGGGCGAAAACTGCCATCAGGATAACCTGTGATTAGTTTCCGTTCTCCCAGTTTTTGAACACAAGCTTCTCCCCAATAATTTTGAGTATCTGTAAAAGCTAGTACACGAGAGTCTGAAAGACTCAGAACTAAGCCTGCTGCTAGAGAAATCTTGCCCCACTTCATTTTTATAAATACAGATAAACACCGATAAATTATCTATGTTTATCTGGGTGTATCTGTGGTTCGTTACGAAAAATTATTCTTCAATTTTGCAATCTAAATTTTATGTGGGGAAAACCAAGCGTCTGCCTAAAAGAATGGCTCCTAAATTTGCGAACAGACAGATGCTTCCTAGTCCCAATAAAATGTATGTGGGAGCCATGACAACTCCAATCGTAAACCAAGCAAATACATGAAGTATCATTAATAAAGAAAATATACTTGCAATTACAGCACTTTGCCAAATCTCAATAGCTGGACGAGACGATAATCTTAAACCTATAGTGAACGCGGTGGCAATTATGTTGGCTGGAATGAGAAAGGCACAAATACTAATGCAGTAATTACTGGAAAATAGCGTCAAAGTGTTGAAGTCTAACATAATTTTTACTAGGGTAAATTGCCAAATTTTAGATAAATATTTGTTCCGATATCCTGAAGGCTATAGGACTTTAAAATATTTGTTGCTTGATAGCCGAAACTGTCTTACGCGATGTGCGACTTATTTTCTCAACCCCACTTCCATTCCTCTCCCCGCAACGGCTACGGTGTACACAGAAATATTCGTGTAGTGCATCTGTCCCGCCTCGGAATGAATTCCGAGTCTCATAGCGCAAGTCATCTGAAGATGACTCAACTAAAAATATCTTCCAGTCCACAAAACGTGGACTTTGGCTATGAGCCTAGAACTAAAGTTCCAGGCGGGATGCGGTTTCAGACTGCAAATTTTCGACTTGTGTGTACACTGTAGCCCCGCAACGGAGAGAGGCTTTGATTCTTTCTCCCCTTCCCTACAAGGGAAGGGGTGGGGGGTTAGGTTGGAGATAAAGTTGCACACGGCGTTATCTGGTTAATCATTAAAAGCTTGAACCACCAACTTCTTGGTGGTTCACCGAAGATATTATTAACTATTAGTCAAGCAATTAACCAGGAAAGAAAGCCTGGATAATCAATGTTCTGGCAAACCCAGAGATACCAAGAGCCAGCACAATCATAGTAAATAATAGGCTGATTCGAGGTTTAGAATCTAGTTTGTTATCTTCTCTACCGCCTGTGAAGAATAAAGACCATGCTTGTGAAGGATTGATAGTCTTAAAGCTATTAAAGTCAGGTGTGAAAACAACAGAACCAAATAGCTCAGGAGATTGGAAGTTTAAATTATTTATCATGTAAACAAGTATAACAAAAATCTTGCGGAAATGCTGAGTCCATGATAAAGCGGGATTCAGGTAGCGATCGCCTAATTTCCTGGTAATTCTTCACTGAATTTCAGCAGTTTTGTTGCTTCTGTTAGTAAATGCTGTATCTTTGAAGGCTTTTGGATATAAGTTTGAAACCCAGAAGCCAGCGCCTTTTTCTGTGCGTTAGCTTCAGTATTGCCAGTATAAGCGATCGCTGGAAGTTCTCTTTTTTTTGGAGATGTAATTTTTCTGATTTGCTCTATTAACCAATAGCCATTTTCTCCTGGCATATTAATGTCACTAATTAAGAGGTCTAGTGTAAACTTTTCCACTAACTCAAATGCTTCTAAGGCATTAGAGGCCGTCATTACCTTCATTCCATAGATTTCAAATATATCGGTAATAGAAAGCCGCATATTTTCATCATCGTCCACTACCAGAATTGTCAATTCTGGCAAAATATCTAAGTCTTTTGTATCGTCGGCTAAATTTACATTCTCAAAGTTATGCGACCCATAGATTTTATTCATAATTTTCCTTGATTCCTGTTAATAAGCTATCTGCTACAGCCAGACCATTAATAAAGGAGTGTTTGAGTTTATCAGCCAATAAATTGTTTCTGCCAAATGGTACTAAATGATCGATCATGACAAGTAATTTATCCAAGTCAATTGGTTTGAGTAAATATCCTTCAAACTCTATCTCTGGAATTTGCTCAATACTCCCATTGACACAGGTGGAAGTCACAATAATTGGAATATGATTCTTACTTAAGGATTCTATTTCCGTCAATTTATTCAGTAAAACATAGACATTTTCACCCAAAAATCTTATTTCACAAATGATGATATGGGGAAAGAAGCAAGTCAGGCTGTTTACCGCCTCCTTGATAGAGACTGCTGTGATCACATTTGCACCAAAATAAGAGAGAAAGATCGTAAGTAGGACTCCACTATCGATATCGTTATCTACAACGAGTATTTGCACACCTTTGAGTGTTCCAACCTTAATAGAAGAAGTAATAGTTGGATTCATAATAAAACCTACAATCAGGATTTCAAGTGCAAAGTGGGATGAAAAAAACCGTAATTACAAAGTGGCTAAATCAGCAGATATTCAAATCAAAATTAGTGTGAGTTTGATCAATCTTTCCCTAAAATCTCTCCGATGCTAAGAGAGGCAGAAATATTCAGCGGGTTCCACAAAAAATTAGGTTTTCAAAGCCTCTCTCTCTGTGGGCTACCGTGTACACACAAGTCGAAAATTTGCCGTATCCCGCCTAGAACTAAAGTTCCAGGCTCATAGCCAAAGTCCACAAAACGTGGACTGGAATATATTTTTAGTTGAGTCATCTTCAGATGACTTGCGCTATGAGACTCGGAATTCATTCCGAGGCGGGAAAGATGCACTCAACGAACATTTGTGTGTACACCGTAGCTCTGTGGGGAGAGGGTTTTTTCTATCCGTCGAACTCGCATAAAAGTAGGAGAGAATAACTTTCTGCACCTATACTATGATTTGGTGTTGTTTGATTTTGTGAATTAGTTGATTAACTACGACACAAAACTTATTTATGCTCATTTTTGGGAAATTTAACGAAAAAAACTATTGCCATTCCCTGTCTTCCAGTTCTTTCTGCGGCAACAATAAAGTAGCTTCAATTTCTTGCCTAATAGCAGCAGTCACTTCACAATTGCTATGCAGACAATCGAGTAGTAATTGATTAGCATCGTAGTAGCGTTGTAATACTTGTACTTGCTCAGGGCTAAACTGCCACTGGTGATTAATATTGCGATAGTTCATCACTGTTGTTCTCAACTGTTCCGCCCAGGCTGTATAGCTAGTCTGCATCCACAGCCGAAACCGTGCTTGATTTTGATGAGAATTGGGCAATTGGTCAGAGAGTTTTTGCAGAGATTTAGAGAGTCCAACATCGAGAACAATACCCAGAATGTTCGAGAGAGCATCTCCACAGGCGTGGAAGTGGGCAAAGTCCTGACTTTCATCAATTGCACACTCTAGCAGCAGGTTATCTAAGGCTGCATCGAGAAACATTCCTTGGTCAAGGCTGCTGGCTAAGGCAAAGTGAGGTGCTACGCGGGGAGTCCGGCTCAAGGCTAGGTAAAATGCTCGGACTGTCGCATCTTTTGGTAGGCTAGGAATAGTGCGAGATTTTTGGCTTGCCCAAGTTAAAAACTCTTGTATATAAGGGTCTTAGGCAACTAGAGCATCAATTTGTTGCTTCATTAACTGTACCAAAGAGTCCGCACTCCGCAGCATGGTAGCTGTCAACAAAAAAATTTCCCGCCAGTGTGGGTCGGTGATGTGACTGACCAATCCTCCCATTGCTTGCTCAAATGCTTGTAAATTATGGCTGGCAACAATTTTTCGCGCTGTAAAATATTCTTGAAACGCTAGATAGGAAAAAGAGAAAATTCCCCGCGCCCGTTCTGCTAGTAACCCATGTTGCGCCTCTATCGCTTTCAACGCTGCTTCGCTTTCTATTTGCAGTTCATCTGCATCCATTGACACGTTAGTGAGATTTTGAATATAGTCACCAATGTATTGCTCAACGACACGTTGCTCAAAAAAGTACTGACCCTGCTCAAATGTGGCTGCTGCAATCTGACTCAATAACTTGAACTTTTGCGGTAATAAGAATCCCCGGTAAACTTCATCCCGTTCCACACCTTTAGCTTCATCCCATTTACCCAATAGCAGGTCTAAGCCTTGTTTATAAAAATCAGTGCGCTTTGTGGGAAATTTTTCTTGACCTTGAAACACCCAGCAAGCAAGATGCAAAAATAAAGGTGTGACGACAAGTTGGCGAAATTGCCAGTTTTCATCTAAGTCTAGCTTTTGAATAAACTCAACGGACTGGACTTGACCATCTTCAATGTTGGTCTTGGTAAAGGCTACAAACCATTTTTGCGCGAAGGCTTGGATTTGTTCTAAGGTAAATGGGGCAATTTCAACATCGGTAAAACCTCGGAGTCTCAATCTTTGGGCTGCTGTACGACAGGTAGCGACTAACTGATTTTTATGATATTTATCTGAAAAAGAGCGAATTTCGCTTAAGACACCATTGCTCTGTTGGTTGAGAACTTCATCCATACCATCCAGCAACAATAATACTCTGCCTGCATTGAGTAAGGTTTCGATGACTGAGGTATCAGAAATACCAGAGGTGAGGAACTCCTGGCGGATATAATTTAATAGGCTGAACTCGTTCGTAACTTTAGACTCTTGGGCGAAATTTCTCAGTGTGATAAAGATTGGGACTTGATTGGCTGCAAATGCGCCCTGGTTGCACTGAATGGCCAGATGTTGCAAAAAAGTAGTTTTACCTACGCCTGGTTTGCCGAGTACCCTTAGCTTAGAGTATGTTTCAACTGCTCGTTTACCCGGTATTTGTGTTTGAGAGACTTCGCCTAAGCCAACCCGGTCAAATTCTTTGGGATCAAGGTTTTGCAGTTCCGTAATTTCTAGATACTGAAAACTAGGAATCTCCTCCAGAATATTCACATCTATATATATGTCATCGATCGCTACGGGATGGCTGATATCCAATAACTGCAAAATACCACACTGGTCTTGAATTTTCTCGAAGCGCTGCGATCGCAATTGTTGCACTAGTGTATCAATATCCCAGACCAGGGGCTGGCGGAATTCTTCTTGGTCAAGAAATTCAGCGGGGGGATGAGTCGCAATTTCCCGCCAATTTAATTCCAACACCGAGCAAATTTCTATAAAGGTATGACGCTCAACCGGACGACCACTAAAAAATCGCCAAATCGGTTGTCTAGTCTTAATATTAATTTCTCCAGCTAAGTTGTCTTGTGTCCAACCCTTGCGTACAAATGCTTTTTTAGCCTCTTGAATTCCCTTGAGTGATGCTTGGAGCGATCGCTTGACCATAGGACAAAAAACCTGCTCCCCAGATCATGAACTTTAACTTTTATTAATATCTGCAATCTTATAGTTTTCTCTGTGATACTAACATTTTACTACCAGAAAGTTATACAAAATCCCAGAGATCCTCTCAAGATTTTGAATTTTTGTGACAAACTCAAACGTTATACATCATATTATACATTTCAAACTGTTGGTAAGACTTAAATTCAAACACTAAACTGTCATACTTAAGTAAAAGTTGCCAGATTAATTAGTGATTATATTTTTACATTAGGAAAGTTTTGTTAATGCATATAGATAAGCTTTTATTTGTTATTTTTGAATTTAATACAAATATATGATGTTATTGTCAATAAAGAAAATAGAGAATTTTTTAGAAATAGCTGAATTAATTCATGGATCAAGAGGCTCTGGGAGAATAAAGCCAGTTGAAACATTTCTAGATAAATTGTCTAATTATTTAGATGATTTTCATCTCACAGGAAAATATTCATTACTCATACTACATAAATATATTGAGGAATTTTCCCAGGAAGAAAAAGCAGAATTAATAGCCTTGATGTGGCTTGGTAGAAGTGTATCAAATGAATCTCAACAAGACTTTAGCTACTTAGTTGAAAAAGTAAGAGAGCTTATCCCTCAAAATTATGCAACAACTTATATTATTAACAACAGCTTGTTAGTAAGATATCTGCGAAATGGTCTACAAAAAATCAATATTTGCGCTGCTGCTGCATCCTAGAAAATCATCAGACTAAATATTGATTGACCAGCACGATATCTTGATTAAATCCAATACTCAGGATTGACTTGATAATATCTTTTTAATAAATTAAAAAGTGCTGAATGCTTTTCTAACAATTGCTGTGGCTTTTCAAAAAAAGTCTCAGTCGCTACGGCAAAAAATTCAGCGGGATTAGTCGTCCCATAACTATCAATAACAGTTTTGATATTTTGTTGAATATCATTGCAGAGTTGTTGATATTCTGCTGTCATTACCTGCGCCCAAACAAGATAATCTGATTTGTTGGGCAAAATCGGTACACCTTCAGCTTTCCCATCTTCTTGATCTAATTGATGGGCAAATTCATGCAGCACAACATTATGTCCATCACTCCAGTTTTGGGTGTCTCGTTGCACCTGTTCCCAAGATAATATTACTTGGTCTTTTACCCAAGATTCTCCTAGTCTGGCATCGCGTCTTTCTTCGACAACATAATCACTCACCGCCACAGTTTGATTGACAAAATAAGTGCTGGGATAAATCAAAATTGAACGCAGTTTAGGAAAGTATTCACCGCGTTCATTTAATAGAAGTAAACAAGCAACAGCCGCAATTGTAATTTTCATTTCTGTTGTGACTTGCAAGCCTTGACAGCCAATAAATTGTTTTTCGGCTAAAAATACTTGAATATGTCCTTGAAGTCGTCGGCGTTCTTCTGGGGAAAGGCGTAAATAAATAGGGAGATTATTGTCAATCACAGCAGCCCAAAGTGGGGGAAAAGGACGCTTTTTAAGGCGCTTTCGTCGCTGTTTAGTCAAAATGGGACTGATGAAAATTGCAGTGACAATCAACCCCAGGATAAGAAAAATAATAATTGCTGCACCCATTGATTTTGTGTGATGCTGTGCCACTGCTAGTTAGTATAGCGATCGCACCCCATCACCAGCCATTAAACTAGACATATACTCCAGATAACTTCATCCCCCCTATGTCTCTTGCTCAAGATTTCAACACTCGTCAAGACACACCAGAAGATGTTATCTTTCCCCCTGGTGACTTATATAGTGATGAGCCTCCGTTGGAAACTGAACTACATCTACGACAGATCATCTTACTTTTGAAATGTCTGGAATGGTTGTGGCGGGACAGACAAGACTTTTACGCAGCGGCTAACCTGACAATTTACTATAGTCCTAACCAGCGCAAATCGGAAAACTTTCGCGGGCCAGATTTTTTTGTAGTGCTAGGAACTGAACGCCGAACGCGAAAAAGTTGGGTCGTTTGGCAAGAAGAGGGCAAATATCCTAACATAATTGTCGAAATTCTTTCACCAAAAACTGCGGATACTGATAAAGGTTTAAAAAAACAGATTTATCAAGATACTTTTCGTACCCCTGATTATTTTTGGTTCGACCCAGAGAGTTTAGAATTTGCCGGGTATCATCTCTTAGATGGAGTGTATCAACCCTTAGAACCCAATCCTCAAGGGCATTTGTGGAGTCAACAGTTAAATTTATATTTGGGAATTCATCAAGGATTATTGCGATTTTTTACACCTTCAGGCAAACTAATTCCGACACCAGAAGAAGTTGCAGAACGTTTAGCTGCGAAATTACGAGAATTAAATATTGACCCAGACACAATTTAGTTTTTGTATCTCTACAAAAACTATTTTCCAGCGAAAAGATCCCCGACTTCTCAACAATTCAGGAATCTGAGTACACAAGTGCCGTAAAATTAACATCTATCTGGCATCTGCTAACCTTTGACACCATGCTTTGCGACTATCTAGTACAAATACTGACCGCCCGTGTGTACGATGTTGCCCAAGAAACCCCACTGGAGTATGCCCCGAATCTCTCCAAACGGCTGAATAATCAGCTGCTATTAAAGCGGGAAGATATGCAGTCGGTGTTTTCTTTCAAGCTGCGGGGTGCATACAACAAAATGGTAAACTTACCGCCGGATTTGTTAGCACAAGGTGTCATTGCGGCTTCGGCGGGAAATCATGCCCAAGGTGTGGCTTTAGCTGCTAGTCGCCTGGGAACAACTGCTATTATTGTGATGCCCGTTACAACACCCCAGGTAAAAATAGATGCTGTTAAAGCTAGGGGTGGACAAGTTGTTTTGCATGGCAATACTTACGATGACGCTTATGCTTATGCGCGACAATTAGAAACCGAAAAAGGCTTAACCTTTATTCATCCTTTTGATGACCCTGATGTAATTGCGGGACAGGGAACCATCGGGATGGAGATTTTGCGTCAATACCAGCAACCCATTCATGCAATTTTTGTGGCTATTGGTGGCGGTGGTTTAATTTCGGGAATTGGGGCGTATGTGAAACGATTACGTCCAGAAATTAAAATTATTGGTGTGGAACCTGTCGATGCTGACGCGATGCACCAATCATTAAAAGCTGGAAAACGGGTGCGGCTGTCGCAAGTTGGTTTATTTGCTGATGGGGTAGCGGTGCGGGAAGTCGGGGAAGAAACCTTCCGCCTGTGCCAAGAATATGTAGATGAAATTATTTTGGTGGATACCGATGATACCTGTGCCGCAATCAAAGATGTCTTTGAAGATACCCGTTCTATTTTAGAACCTGCGGGGGCATTGGCGATCGCAGCTGCTAAAGCTTATGTCGAACGAGAACAAATTCAAGGACAAACTTTGGTGGCTGTGGCTTGTGGTGCGAATATGAATTTTGACCGCCTGCGGTTTGTCGCTGAACGCGCCGAGTTGGGTGAACGCCGCGAAGCCATATTTGCAGTCGCCATTCCCGAAGAACAAGGTAGTCTGCGGAAGTTTTGCGAATGTATTGGTCAACGCAATTTAACTGAGTTTAACTATCGCATTGCTGATGAAAAGGAAGCCCATATTTTTGTTGGTGTGCAGATTCAAAACCGCGCCGATAAAGCCAAGATGATCGAAACCTTTGAAAATTGCGGCTTTAAAACCATCGATTTAACTGATGATGAACTGACAAAATTACACTTACGCCACATGGTAGGCGGACATTCGCCCCTCGCCCACAATGAATTACTGTATCGGTTTGAGTTTCCCGAACGTCCCGGTGCATTGATGAAGTTTGTCGGTTCCATGAGTCCTAACTGGAATATTAGTATGTTCCACTATCGCAATAATGGCGCAGACTATGGGCGCATTGTCGTCGGGATGCAAGTCCCACCCCACGAAATGCAAGAATGGCAAGCCTTTCTCGATACCCTTGGTTATCAATATTGGGATGAAAGCCAGAATTTGGCATATAAATTATTTTTGGGATAGTACTACAAGGCAAAAGATGAAGGAGATTTCCCTATTGCCTGTTTGCCCCGATAAACGAAACTTTCGCTAAAATCAGGGTGTTTACTTATTTGTGGTCAAGTTGTGACTACTGTATCTTGTCCTCGTTGCCACCAACTTGTTGAGAGTCAGGCTATTACCTGTCCTCATTGCCGAACAACACTCAAAGCCTTTGGCCATCCCGGTATCCCCTTGCATCGCGCTACCGGGGACGAGTATTTGTGTAATAGTTGCACCTACCACGCAGACGACACTTGCAATTTTCCCCAGCGTCCCTACGCCAAAGAATGTACCCTTTATCAAAATATTGCCGAATACAAGTTACAGCAAGAACAGCAGCATCATAACAGCAGTGTTGCCACAACTTTTCAAAGTTGCATAAAACGCAATCAAACTTGGCTATTATTACTTGTTTTATTACTCATTTGTTTAGTCATCGCTTTGGCAACATCTTGATAAAAAGTTAAGAGAATAGGTATGAGGAAGAGTTAAAACAAATACGACAATTTACTGATTTATTAGATCCGAAAAAGTAGAGTTATTATGAAAGCACACCGTATAGAAACAAAGTTAACTAAAAACGGAACATTATTGCTTGAAAATTTACCATTTCAGGCATTTCAAGACGTAGAAATAATAATTATAGAACGTTCTTATCAACCCTCAGATTCTAATCCTTACCCTTTACGGGGAAAAGTCATTCATTACGATGATCCATTTGAGCCTACTGCACCTATAGAAAATTGGGAAGTTCTGCAATGATAATTTTAGATACCCATATTTGGATTTGGTGGGTGGATAACAATGCGTTCTAATTGTAAAAGTCATGGTTTTTTGCTATGAATAAGCAATTTAGCAATTTCATCTAGAGAATGAGCAATAAAATCGGCACCGTGAGTTTTTAATTCTTGCTCAGTTCCATAGCCGTAAGTGACTCCAATAGTGGTTAAATTATGAGACTTGGCTCCTATGATATCGTGTTTGCGATCGCCTACCATCACCACATCCCCAGGTAAAATATTTTCTGTCACTAAAATATGGTGAATTAAATCAGCTTTGATACTCCGCACACCATCAAGTTCACTACCATAAACACCATCAAACAGCGGCGATAAACCAAAATATTCAATAATCTGCGTTGCATAAATATAAGGTTTGGAAGTCGCCACAAAAGTTTTATAACCAGCAAAACGAATAGCTTTAAGAGTTTCTCTAATCTGCGGATAAAGAGTATTTTCAAATAATCCAATTGTGGAAAAACGACAACGATAGAGTGAAATTGCTTGTGTAATTATTGTCTCATCTAATGTCTTTAGTAGCTGCGAAAAACTATCTTTGATGGGCGGGCCAATACACCAATCTAATTCATCAGCCTCCGGTGGTGTATGACCAAGTTCCGTCAGCGCATACTGAATACAGCGAGTAATTCCCAGTTTAGGGTCTGTTAGTGTGCCATCTAAATCAAACAGTATTGTGTTAGCCGACATATCTTCTACCAATTCATCAAGCATAATTAAGTGATTCAGATTTTACGACGAACTACGCCTTTCTCCACTCAGCAACGCAATTCCCAATGTCACCACACCAATTCCCAAACTTTGAATCACGCTTAAAGTCTCGCTAATTGTTGCCCAGGCGACTAATGCTGTCAAGGCTGGACTACTAGCACCGATAATAGAAGCCTTCGTTGCACTAATCATCCGAATTCCCAAATTATTGAGAGTGTGTCCCGCAAAACTGACTACACCGGAAAAAATGCTACCAATCCACATCGGTGTCCAATCAAGTTGGGTACTAGGAATTGGCCAGAACAGTAAGCTAACACCAGAAAGCACTAAGGTAGAAGCAAAACTAATCCAAGTGAAGGGGACTGGATGGAATTTTTCTAAGCATTTTTGGGCGATAACACAATAAAAAGCGTAAACAATCCCCGCACCAACGCTGGCAATAATCCCCAGAGTAATGGCAGAATTGCTGTAGCTAGTGGAAGATGGGGGAATCGTTAGAACACTACCTACTAAAATAATACCCATCACCAGCCAACGAAAAAGTGTGGGGCGATCGCCAAAAAATTTCCAAGCCAGCAGCGCCGTAAACACGGGATAAGAAAAGAATAGGGTGATTGCAATTCCTGTAGGAATCAAGCCTATGGAAATGTAGAGTAAGGCAATATACACAAACATCAACACCCCACAGCCCAAGGCTTGGCTGATCACATCTGTGCGATGATGCTTGAACACATTTTGCAATTCTTTCAGCGCCGATGGATATAACTTGAACGCTAAAGAAGCCATGAGTGGAACCACCAGCAGCATCCGCATGAACATCAACAAGAATGAATTCTGCAAATCTGGTTTAACGTATCCACCGAGTAAAAATAAACCCAGCACGAGATGTTCGGAAAACAAAACTCGCACAGTAACGTTGTGAAACGCCAACACAAAGGAGGATAAAAGCACCGTCAGGATGCCTAACACACTCAAAAGGTTCCTAATAGACAACCCGATTGTTTGATTTAGCAGTATTGCATGGCTGTAGGTAAAGTTCAAGCCCTTTGACAATAAAATATATGTAAAACTAAATAAATGTTTAGCTAATTATTAGTACAACTAAATATATATTTATTCTTGTCAAAGTCAGTGAAGAGAACGTATGGCTGAACTAGTTAGTGGAGGATGTCTCTGTGGCTACGTGCGATATGTGTACACAGGAGAGCTAGAATCAGCAAATTACTGCCATTGCCAAGATTGTAGAAAGACCACAGGTAGTGCTTTCAATGTTGAGGTGCGTGTGCAATCAACCGCACTTAGTATCGTATCAGGTCAAGTAAAAAGTTATTCCAAAATTGGTGACAGTGGCGGGACAATCATTCGGGAATTTTGCCCAGAGTGCGGTTCGCCACTATTTACAAAAGCGCCAGCAAAGCCGCAGTTTGTTTGGATCAAAGCAGGAAGTCTCGACAATCCTATGTTGATCAAACCAGCACATCAAATCTGGACTGATTCAGCAGTACCTTGGGCTTACATCGCTGCTGATTTGCCTAGTTTTCGCCGGAATCGTCAGATTTAATTGATACATATAATCTGCCTCCGAACGAGCCTATATACCTAAACATCTGATGTATGATTCAGTGTTGAGTAGTGAGTACAGAGTATGGGACTATTGACCATTGACTATTGATCATTGACTAACCCATGACTCAACTACAAATTTTTCTCGACATTGCGACCGAGGCGGCTTTAGCTGCGGGTGCAGTTTTACAAGGTTATTTAGGTAAATTAGAAGATGCAATCACAGAAAAAGGCCGCCCTGGTGATTTGGTGACTGCGGCGGATAAAGCCTCAGAAGCAGTGGTTTTAGAAATTCTGCACCGTCACTTCCCTTTGCATTCTATTTTGGCGGAAGAATCAGGCAAAATAGGTAATCAAGATAATGAATTTCTGTGGGCGATCGATCCCTTAGATGGAACTACAAACTACGCTCACCAATACCCTTTTTTTGCAGTTTCTATAGGGCTATTAATTGACGGTGCGCCACAGGTAGGCGTAATCTACGACCCACTTCATAATGAGTTATTTCAAGCTGCGGCTGGCTTAGGCGCGACACGTAATCGCCGCCCCATCAAGGTTTCTGAAACAAGTGAATTACGTAAAAGCTTATTAGTAACTGGATTTGCTTACGATCGCCGCGAAACCTCAGATAATAATTATGCTGAATTTTGTCACCTGACTCACCTTACCCAAGGAGTGAGACGTAGCGGTTCAGCATCCATTGATTTAGCCTCTGTAGCCTGTGGTCGTGTTGATGGTTACTGGGAACGGGGACTATCGCCTTGGGATATAGCCGCTGGCATAATTTTGTTACAAGAAGCTGGTGGTCAAGTCACAGCTTATGATGGTAGTCCTTTACAAATCAACTCAGGTAGACTTCTTGCTACTAACGGTTATATTCATGAAACTCTCAGCCATGAATTAACACAAGTTCCGCCATTGTCTTCTTGGAAATAGATCCCAAATTTTCACAGCCCATACAAGTCTTTTATTGTTCTGTAAATGTTAAAACTATTCTGCCTTAACCCCTATGCTGTTGGGGCTTTTTATTGCCAAGCGGAATTGGCATAGTCAATGTGTATCTATTAAATATTTATCACATAAAAATCTTGAGCAATGAAAGCTTTTATCCCTTATGTTGCATTGTTGGGATTGAGTACTGGTTTACTGGTTCACACTTCTAGCTTGCAAGCAGTAACTCCTAGCAGTGAAAAATTTGTCGCTGTAGGTACAGAACCTTTTTGGAGTGTCACTGTTAGTAAAAATGGCATTGTTTACTCTTCTCCAGAGGTGAAGCAACAAACCTTTCCTTACGTGAAACCCTTAACAGCCGCAGGCCGTCCTGCTGATTTGGTCAGAGTTTACCGACTCAGGGGGAATAATATATTAATTCTAGAAAAAGTCAGCGCTTGTAGTGATGGGATGTCAGATAAAAATTACCCTTACTCGGCGGTGCTGATATTAGGCAACAAGGTTTTAGACGGTTGCGCCCAGAAGCAGTAATTCTGGGAGATAACCGAGTGAAGTTCTATGATATTTTTACTGCCATTCTCCTTGTAATGTAAACGCAGCCCAATAATAAGGTGCAGCATAATTTGGATTACGTGACATTTCTATTTGTGCTGCCCTTAATGCCGCCGCAGGTTTTAAATTTTTGCGTAACATATTGGCATAAAATAACTTCATTAATTCTGATGTAGCTTCATCATCAACACTCCATAAACTCACTACAACACGCGGACTTCCCGCATACATAAATCCTCTGGTTAACCCAACTAATCCTTCTCCTTTGACTTCTTCACCTAAACCTGTTTGACAAGCACTAAGAACTATTAACTCTGCTGGCAAATTCAGGTTAAAAATATCACGGAGGCGCAAAAAGCCATTTTGGGGTGTTCCTTTGCTATCAAACAGCGATAGCACTACTCCAGATAATTCTGGGTTAGTACTATTTAAAATACCGTGAGTGGCAAAATGAATAATTTGATATTGGCTTAACTCTTGGCTGGTGGCTAAATCACGACTGGCGGTAAAGTCTAAGGCTTGCTTACGTTCTTTATTAGATACTAAAGAGAGAATTTCCTCAGCTTCTTTGCGAGTAAACCGCAGGCGTTCAAAATCAATGTCTGCTTCTCTGGCGGAACGTGATAATTGTTGCTGGTCAAAGAGATTCAAGTCTGGAGTGATGGATGGCCGATTTGCTGCTTGGCCTTTAAGGCGTTCATCTTGGGCAGAAAATACGGGATCTGCCAGGACAGCTAAGGTTTTGGCGGCTTTTTTGCGCCCTTTGACTTCCTGGCGTAGTAGGGCGATAGTTGAGGCTGAGGGAAGGGAGATAATTTCGTTGGTGGTGACTAGTGGCTGATAGGTTTGGCTATTTGGTACTGCTAATGCAGTGATGGGTACATACTGTAAAGCCCCATCACTGACAACGACTAAACGTTTTTTTCCGAGTTGCTGGGCGACTGGTGCAAGGATCATCTGTGACAATTCTTGTGCTGCTGTGATGCTTCTGGCAATACTAGTTCTTTGGGATGGGGCGGTTAAAGCATCGCGGAATTTTTGGACGGCGGTTTTGATTTCGGCACTTTTCGGTAGTGCGTAACTGGTAATATTGTTTTTGCTGACAGCCCAAAGATAACTGCGTTCTTCGCCCAAGGAGTATTCGAGGAGCAAGGTATTATCATCTAAGACTTGCTGCTGAATTTGTTTTAATGATAAGGGTTGCGGTTGGGTTAAGGCAGCGTAACGGGGACTGCTATTTTTAATTTCTGCCTGGACTTGTTGATACTGTTGCAGCAGTTCTGCGGTTTTTTTGTCTAAATTTTGGATCTGTGCTTCTGTATATTTACCGCTTAAAAGTTGAATGCGGAGTTTTTCTCTAGCATTGAGTTGTTGTTCTAAGCTGCGTTCTGTTTGCAGTAGCTTGGGATTTACACCTTGGCGAATATCTGCGTTGGCTTCTGTAAGTAAGTCTAAAAGACTACGCGCTCTAGCACGTTCGCTAACTTGTAATGCCAAAGCATCATAACCCTTTGATGGTTCTTGTTGATGTAGCCGCATCAACAGGTCAATATAAAACTGGTAATATTTCTGCACAGAGGCAAAGTAAGATGTCCGCAAGTCTTGGCTGGTAACGTTGGTGCGGATATCTTCGACAATTTTAATGGTGCTTTCTATTTGGGTACGGGCGGCGGTGAGATTGCCCCGATCGCGTTCTGTCTGAGCTATATAATACAGGGTGTATGCTTCCCCGGTGCGATCGCCTATCATCTGCCGCAATTTTAATTCTTGATTATAGGTGGCGATCGCTTGTTGTGGTTGTTTTAAGGCTTGATAAGTTCTACCTAAATTACCAATAATATTGGCTTCGGCATCTTTCTGTCCTAATTTTTGCCAGCCAGCAGCAGCTTTTTGCGAAGCATCTAGGGCTTTTTGATAATCACCCGCAGCCAAATAAACTCTCCCAAAGAAACCATAAGCACTAGTTTCGGCAAAGCTATTTTTTGTTTGCTGTGCTAATGCCAAAATTTGGTTAGCTGCATCCAGGGCTTTGGGATAATCTTTTAAAGATTCGTGTACTCGAAGGATACCGCTGATGGCACTGACTTGACCAATGACATTATTTTGTTCGCGGCGTAACTGCTGCGCTTGTTTGTAATATTCTAAGGCTTGGGGATAATTTTCTAAAGCCCGATAGGCACTGCCAATATTATCTAAAGCTTGTGCTTCTTTATCGCGATCGCCTGTACTTTTAAATTTCTCTAGGGCTTGATTATAAGTTTCAATACTCGCCTTATTATCACCAAGCAAACTATAAACTGAAGCAATATTTTTCAGTGTGTCGCCTTCCCCCTTAACATCTTTCACCTCGCGTTCAATATTTAGGGCTTGGTTGTAAGTATTAATAGATTTTTGATAATCCCCTAATGAAGCATAAATCCCCGCCACAGTATCAAGGGTGAAGGCCTCCCGCGCCCGATTTTTTGTAAAACGTTGCAATACCAATGCTTCATTTAAAACATCCAGGGCTTTTTGCTTTTCACCTAACCTATCGTAGACTAAAGCAACCTGTCCTAATAGTTCGGCTTCTGAGTGGGGATTACCTGCCTTTTGTAACAGCGATCGCGCTTGGTTATAATATTCTAAAGATTTTTGTGGTTCACTAAAAGAATAGCTCCCGGCAATTCCAGTCAAAGTCACAGCTTGCTTAGTCAGGTTAAATGCCAAAGCTATACCTGAAAGATTGCCTTGACTTTGTTGTTGCAGTTTGAGCGATTGATTGAGAGCTTCCCGCGATTTTTGCTCATCACCAATAGATAAATAAAGTACGCCGATATAGTTGAGTGCATCGGCTTGTCTACTCAGATTATTTCTCGTCTTTTGAATTTCTAAGGACTGTTGAAAAGCTTCTAAGGCTTTTTGCGGTTCACCCAAATTAGTATAGGTAATGCCGATAACTTGCAAAATATCGGCTTGTCCATCTAAATCTTTTTGTTGGCGTTGAATTCCCAAGGCTTGATTGTAAGCTTCTAGTGCTTGTTTTGTTTCTCCTGCATTAAAATAAACTCCCCCAATACCAACTAAGGTGTTAACTATAAAATAAGGTTTTTTTTCGGCGCGGAATAATCGCAATGCTTGGCTATAAAATTCCAGTGCTTTTTGTGGTTGACCCAAGTTAGCGTTAGCATTAGCAATAGAATTCAGCATTACTGCTTCGCCAAAACGGTCTTTTTGTTCGCGGCGAATAATTAGCCCTTGCTGAAAATATTCCAGTGCTTTTTGGTTATCATTTTGCGTGTAATAAAGTGTGCCGATCGCTAATAATGTTGTAGCCTCATAACTGCGATCGCCAATTTGCTGCCAAATTTTTAACGCTGCTTCATATTTGGCGATCGCTTCTTGCCGACCTGTGGCTGTACCTTGTTCATATAATTGCTGTGCTTCTTGCAGCAGTTGTTTGGCTTGGGTGGCGGCTCTTTGCCTTTCTGGACTGGTATTTTGCGGTTTTTGGGCTATGTAGAGATCATTTGCCCTGGCTGCCGATAACATCAAATCTGATGTCATCAGCATACTGACAAAGAGAACAAGGGTGCGATTGGTGAACGCTGACATATTTCTCTTTGCCATAAATGCTCCCAGCTACGAGAAGTAGTATTTCTTAACTGAACAACTGTAATTTTACAGTTTGTGTTCCTGTATCATCTTACTTCTGATAGAGATCATTGAAAGGAAACAGCCAACAGTCAGAGAATACAGTTATTTCAGCAATATTGAAGAATAGTTACATATTTATATTAGGTAAGTCAAAAGATTAGGGGCGATCGCTCATGAGATAATTAATTGCCAAAAATCAATTATTGATGTTGATTTATACTTCATACTGAAGCATCTATTCAGGCTATGAAGATTTTTATTAAGGTAGATCATTTTCTACTCTGCTAAGTGTATGGAAAATAAATTTTCATCTTGTAGAGTAAGACAGTGACAACTGCTGTTTACCAAAATTCGACCAGCTAGGAGTAACTTCTAGTCAAATTTAATTATAGGAAACCAACTGTCATCCTTGAGAGTCTGGTTTCAAAATAGGTAACAGCACCAGCCCCTACCAGCCCGATCACCTATGCTAAAAGTTATGCACTCGGCCGCCGACCCAGCCACACCCAATTCCCAATGGGAGGATTTAATCAAGCTTCCGACCCCAAACACAGTCCAATGGGATAATATCAAAACTCAGTTGGACTTGGTACTGTTGGCGCTAGAAACCTTAACTGGGATTGGTTCTGAGGCAATGCTCTCAGCGGCAGTTAACCTAAATTTAGAGTCAAGAGTGCCAGACCGCGTAGCTTTATGGCGACTACGACAGTCTAATCCTCTACGCAAAGGTCAAGGAGGGCGAAAAAAGCTAGATGTTGAAGAAGCGCGATCGCTTGTTTTAATCATCTGCTATCTCGCCAAACAGCACCAAGAACTCATTCGCCGTGCTGTTGGGTTACTAGAGCAAATGGCGGAAACCAACCGGGAACCTCATCAGGCTGCTTTACTTGGAGATTACATTGATGCTTTTTGCAACACTTACCAAGAGCGGATGGAAGAGGATGACCAAATTTCAACGGAATTATTGACCCACCTAGCACTCAAGCTGCTTGTAGACTTGTTGTTCTACAGCGCTCCTGGTGGACACCGCCGTCTCTGGCTCGCACTCATCGACTCCGCCAAATATTGAAAACATCTCCTTCCCAGTTTCTCCCATGCCTGTATCAAATTCTGTCATTCGTCGCTACACACCCCCCACTTGCACACTAGAAGTATTGGCGCAAAGCTCTCCTTTGTCCCGTTGGATGGGGAAAACTGTCATTAAGCAACTCAGCTTTGAGTTACGCTTTGACGATCCACGACTACCAGAAGAACGCAGGGTTGTAATTCGGGGCGATCGCGACCAACTCGAAGCTTTGTGTGATGCCGTCACCAGTTATGTGCAAGAATTTCTTCAACAGTCCCCAGAAAGCTTTGGAATTGGTTTTGCTACTCCCCAAGACTCAACCACAACATCTGATGATTCAGGGTTGAGCGATGTTCACCAATCTTCCCTATCTACCCAAACTTTAAAATCTTTCACATCAGATATACCCAGAGCCAAAATATATTTAGAACCAAGCAGTTCTTTAACTCATAAGCTGCATCTTGGTTCTCTCGCCAGTCAAGCATCTAGTCCATTCATTCAATTAAGTCTGTTGCAGCTTTTTGATTTAGCCTCAGCCTTGGATGAATACTCAGCTGATGTCATGGCGTTACCTGCTCTGAATAATACCAGTTCTGTGATTCGCTTCCCTGCTTGGACACCTGTCGCCGCAGTTTTGGTTTTAAGTGTCGGTTTATTGCCTCTAACTGTACAATACGCCAATAGTTATCGGCAAAATCAACCAACAACAGCCAACAAAAATACTTCCACAGAGTCTGATGTGGCTTTAGCACCTCCGTCATCAGCAAACCTGAATACACCGTTACCTGGCCTAACACCGTCAGATAATTTGCCATTGCTACCACCTATCGACTCAACTCTGCCTCTGCCAACTTCCCGTTTGCCGACACAACCTGTTTTGTCGTCTGGTGCTAATATTTCGGCTAACTCTCCAACTTCCCTTGGTTTACCGTCAACATCTGGTAAAAATGCTCTGAACATACCTCAGACAGCAATTAGCTCCAAGAATAATGCCCCAAATACTGCATCTACAACAATTCCTGGTCAACAAATTGCGCTGAATCCAAATCTCAATCTGAACCCTGTAACACCAATTACCAAGGGTGAACTTGCTTTACCGCAAAGGCGTAGTCTCCCACCTCGTCTGTCTTCTGGGACGGATAATTTATCCTCTACTAATCTCCCAATAGTTCCACCGCCTCTGGCTAACATCCCAAATGAAACCCGCAGTAATAATCTGCCTCCAGGGTATTCACAAACAAACCAACAACTAGGAGAAAAAATCACTTCTTCTCTCCTACCTTCAGCAGCTGATAATAATCCCTTTGTTGATAGATTGGGTGATGCGCCACAAGCTGCCACATCACCCAATATAGCTACCAACAGCACAATATTTGACACAACCCAAATCGCAGAAGCTCGAAGTTTCTTTCAGAAGCGTTGGCAACCGCCATCGGGATTGTCACAAACATTAGAATACAGCTTGACTGTGGATGTGGATGGTTCCATTATGCGGATTTTGCCGCTGAATAAGCCAGCCAGAGAATTTATTGATAATACAGGAATACCAGCTATTGGTAAGCCGTTTGTTTCTGCTAATAAATCGGGTCAGAATGTCAGAATTCGGGTTGTTTTCAGTCCTGATGGTAAAGTACAAACATTTTCAGAATCTGAATAATTAAATCCTCCAAGTTCATGCCATTTGTCTAACTGGTACAAAACTATGTACCAGTTATTTTTCAAATTCCCCAGGGTGCATCCCAGTTTTGATGATTTTTTAACTGCCCTTCAGGTGAGGCAGAGGCTTGTTATTGACTAGAAGCAGTAGTGGTATTGAGTGGAATTAAAGGCTGCTTAGACATTGCATCTAATCCTACCGATCGCAAAATATCATCCCAATCACGTACTATCGTTAAATCATTAGGACGGGCAGCACGTAAATCAGCCAGAGCTTTTAATGTGTCATGCCAATAACCATTTTCTGCATAGATCAGTACGCGCTGTTTAGGTGTTGCTGTTTGTAATTTACTCGCCACTGTTGGGGGTACTTCGACGCGTTCGATCCAACCACTAGCAATAGGATCACCACTGCGATCGCCATTGGTGGAATCGCACAATAGAGAAAAGCGCCATTGATATTTCTTCCCGACTTCTAACCCGGCAAAATCCCTTGGTAAGCCATAGCTCATAATTCCTGCGCTGGCTGTTAAGGGTAAAGTTTTGTCGAGTAATTCTTCTCCGGCTTCATCCCTGAGTAAAAATCCGGCTTGCTGGGCTGATGTTTGCGGCACATTGACAAAAAATGTTGGGCGATCGCTAACTGTTAATTCTACGGGAATTTGATTAGCTGCACTCTTAGGTGGTTTTGGTGGTAAAACTCCACTAATATTTTGTGGACTGCATTTTCCCCGTGCTGCGCCTGCTTCCAGATTGCGAGAACCACGAATTCCCGGAACTTTAAATCTTAATAGGGAACGGCGACGAGGAAATAATCTGGGTGTGGAACGCGGAATACTGAATTGAGCAACATTATTAATAGGTGCGGCGATTGAGGGGAATGCACCCAGGAACAAATCTGGAATGAGAGTTAAGCCTAGTGTAATTAATAGTAAGTTTTTTTTGAGCATATTTTTGATAATATGGATGTTTTTATTAATGACTATTTCATAGTATTTAAAGTTTCAGTTTGTGAATCTTTTCTACTTGAATTTAATGAATTTTGTTGTGTTCTAGCCTCAGTGAAATCACTATAGCACTTCTAATTGAAGAAGAATTCAGCAGTCAGAATTCAGGATTCAGAACACGGGAGTGAGGGATTCAGACCCACCACTAATTGCCGACCGCTAAATTTTCGATTTAGTGGGATCAGCCGCTCGCAGTCACACAGAATTCAATTGGAGAATTCTGGCTCCTGACTCCTGAATTTTTTGATGATAACGAGATTCCTGACTGGTGAAAGAACTTGATACTCTGAACTTTATACATCAATTTCATATAGAAATATTAAATAAGGAATGACAGAGTGAAGAAAAACAGGTAATTTGGACGCACATTAGCTAAATATTTATTTACAGCAAAGAAATTATCACATCCAAATTTCTTAGAGGATGTCTGAGAAGTGAAGTATTAAATCTTGTGCTTGATCCCCCCTAGCCCCCCTTAAAAAAGGGGGAAAATGAATCAAAGTCCCCCTTTTTAAGGGGGATTTAGGGGGATCTACAAGTCTCAAATACAACACCAAAAAGTTTTCAGACATCCTCTGAGGGAAGATGACTAGTTTTTAAAATTTACACTTTAACTAATCGATCAAGAGGTAACGCCAATGGTCAGTCCAGATGCCAAGCTCCGCAACTTCCGTCAAACAGTGTTAAGCATTGGCGGGACAGTCGTTGTCACCAGTGTAGCGATCGCCGGATTAATTTTGGGATTGCGAGAACTGGGTAGTTTGCAGGGAATGGAGTTAGCTGCATTTGATTGGTTAATGCGATCGCGTCCCGATGAAGGAGTAGATAATCGCTTTTTAATCGTCGGTGTCGATGATACAGATATCCAAACCCGCAAAGAATATCCTCTTGAAGACGGCACAATGGCGCAGTTATTAACAAAACTCGAAGAACACGAACCGCGCGTAATTGGGATAGATATTTTGCGGGATGTGAAGCAAGGCGCAGTTGCAGGCCGGACAGAATTAATCCAAACATTATCCGAAAACGAAAATATTGCCGCTGTCTGCGTCGTTAGTAAAGCCGATTCTCCCGGTATCGCCGCTGCACCAGGAATTCCCGAAGATAGGGTGGGAGTCGCTGACTTCCCTGTCGATGCAGGTGGTACAGTCCGCCAAGGAATGATTCTTTCCATTCCCAAAGCCTCTAAATTGCCGAAACCTAGCGAACATATCTGCAATATCGCCGACCCCGAAAATCAACTCCCATCTCTCAGCTTTCAAATGGTGGTGCGTTACTTAGCCGCACAGGAAATTGAACCCCAACTGACAAAATCAGGTGAATTACAGTTTGGTTCTACAGTTCTCAAACGCTTAACGCCTAAATCTGGTGGTTATCACAAAATCGATACAGCAGATTACCAAATACTGCTGAACTATCGTTCTGCCAAAAACGCTGTTAAGCAAGTATCACTCAGCGATGTCCTCGCAGATAAAGTTGACCCAGCCTTAATCAAAGACAAAATTGTCATGATTGGCTACACGGCACAGATTGTCAAAGATACCTTTTACACACCTTACAGTGCAGGGTCAGCAGATAGCCAAAAAATGCCAGGGGTAGTAGTTCATGCTCAAAATGCCAGCCAGATATTAAGCGCTGTTTTGAATAAACGACCTTTATTTTGGTATTGGAACGAATTAGAAGAAGGTTTGTGGGTATTTGCTTGGTCATTAGTCGGCGGATTTTTAGCGTGGCGGATTCGGAAACCTTGGTTATTAATCTTGGGTGGAGGAGTGGCGATCGCTGTATTATTAGGAGCCAACTATATGATATTTCTCCGCGCTGGTTGGATACCTCTAGTACCACCTGTTCTAAGCCTTTTAGGCAGTGCGGTTGCTGTGGTCTTGATAGACAGATATGCTGCCACAATTGTTAAAACTGTTAAAGGCTTTCTGAAAATCAACATTGACATTGATCAAGACAAAAAAAATCAAGAAGTTGCAGCCATCACCGAAAGTAATTACTTTTTAGAATTACAACAAAAAGCTAAAGATTTGCGGGATAGAGATAATGAAGAAAACTTACCAATCATAACTACATCTGTTGTGAATAACTTAGATGTCAATCCTCTTTTACCTGACACAATCATTAATCAACCTACAAATCTCGAAACTACAGAAATAGATTACTTACAGCAAGTACGTGACAGACGAAACAAAACTCACTCCCAGGAAACTTTGCTTCCCCAAGACCAAACAAATAACCTAGACATAAAGACAACCCCAACAACAATTGAAGACCCAGACGAATTAGAATACTTAGCAGATTTACAACGCCGTAGTAAAAAATTGAAGGAAAATAAATAATCATTATGAATTACCAAGAACCTGATGAATCATCACCCCAAAATAGTAAGTTAGATATCATAGATTTACCTGACGAACAGCGACAACTAGTTAATTGGATAACTCGCCAGCAAAAAGTTAGTTTATCAGAAGTATCAAGTTATCTGAATATTACAGAAGAACTGGCACAACAGCAGCTACAAATATTAATTACCCAAGGGTTTATTCAAGAATCAGAGGATAGTCAATTAGTTTTTTATCAACCCCGCTTTGTTACTCAAAAGAAAAGTAATCTGAATCAAAATATATGGGATAAACTCTAAACTATATAGATTTATTCTCAGCACTTTGTTATGTTACTCTGCGCTCTCTGGGTTTGGGCGATTCGCTAAAAGAAAATCACTTTTATCATGTCAAAAATTGTATCTATCCACTCATTTCGCGGCGGTACAGGTAAATCAAATTCCACCGCTAACCTAGCCGGAATAGTTGCACGTTATGGTTATCGGGTTGGGATTGTTGATACAGATATCCAATCTCCTGGGATTCACGTTTTGTTTGGGTTTGATGAGCAGAAAATTAAATATTCTCTAAATGATTATCTTTGGGGACGCTGTAATATTGAAGAATCTGCCTACGATGTTAGCTCGATTTTGGGTCAAGGAATAGGAGCCAAAGGACGTATTTATCTTATCCCTTCTAGTATTAAAGCTAGAGATATTACCAAAGTTCTCCGAGAAGGATTTGATTTTAATTTACTTAATGAAGGCTTTCAAAAACTGCTAATTGCTTTAAAATTAGATTACCTATTTATTGATACCCACCCAGGACTCAATGAAGAAACCTTACTTTCAATTGCTATTTCTGATATTTTAGTGCTGATTCTCCGACCCGATCGCCAAGATTTTCAAGGTACAGCCGTCACAGTAGAAGTAGCCCGCAAACTTGAAGTACCAAAAATGTTGTTGTTAATTAATAAAGCACTCCCAGTCCTAGATTTTGATGCACTCAAGCAACAGGTAGAAAAAACATATAATGCACCTGTAGCGGGTGTTTTACCACTGTCTGAAGAGTTGATGCAACTAGCCAGTAGCGATTTATTTTGCTTACGTCATCCAGAACACCCCTTGAGTTATGTTATGGATAAAGTAGCCAAGATGATTATGCAATAGACATCGAGCGAATTTAAATATGTGGTATCCAGAACCTCTGTAGAGACGTAGCATTGCTACGTTTCTACTTCTTCACCAGATGTCTAATAGCCAAAATAATTCTGCTTCTTATCCATTTCCTATTCCTTTACCAAGGATTACCAATCATAGTAAAAGCAGACCAGAAAAAAGGATGAGTCAACTTTTTATCACCAAGTTCTACTAAAACTTCTGGTAAAGGTAGATCACCACGAGCAGTTCTGAGTTTACCCATCTCTAACCGCACTTCACCTTTAAGCATTGCTACTTGCGCGCGTCGGAGAGCTTCAGCTTTGATAGGGGCTTGTTTTAACTTTTCGTAAAATTGGGTCATCAAACCAAAAGTCCCTTCATCGGAGACAGACCATAAACTCGCCAATGCAGACTTAGCACCAGATTGTACTGCAAAGCCAGCAAAACCAAATTCTGCGTCTTCGTCACCCAAGGCTGTACGACAAGCACTCAGTACCACTAGTTCTACCGGTGGGTTATTCCAGCCGAGTTGGCGCAGCTGATTCATCCGAAGTTGACTATCCCACAATTGAATGTAAGAGTTACCAACAGCTCCTGATTTGAATTCCCCGTGGGTGGCTAGGTGAACAATTCCAAAGGCTTTTTGTCGTCGTTGTCCTCTGAGATTATTAAACGTGAAAGCTTCATTTAAAAAGGTTCTACCAAGCCAAAGCTTCCGAGTGATGGTGGTTAACTCTGACGGTACAGATGGTAGTGGGTCTAGGTTCATGAATTGGGATGCACCCATCCCCAAAACTTCAGCTTTTTTAATGTCAACATATTTAGTATCAGTCAGGCTAAAACTAGGCATTAAACTGACACTGTAGTTTTCAATCAGATACTTTTGACCATCATAGAGGGCAGCTGTGGGCATCGATCGCAAGCCCGCATCCGTAATAAAAACTAGATTATTAACTTGCCGTGCTTGTAGCTTATCGTTAAGTGGTGCAATTAGCCAATTGTAGAGTTGTTTGCTAGGCACAATGTAGTTTTTCGCCGAACCTGGATTTGTGACGTAGCTGGTAAATACTTTACTAGTTGCTAATACCTGCGATCGCGTTACATTCATTACTTTCCGAATCGGCACACCTTTACCTGTCACCATGATTAACTCTAAAATGTCCTCATCTTGTGGTGCAAGATTTTGCTCTGTTAAAACATCACCATTGAGAGTTTTTGGTATAAAAGAAATGTAAATTAAAGCAGGTTTCACACCTGTTGTAGCTTCAATATTTACTAAGGTATCACGGGTTTCTTGAATAGTTTTCATTACAGGCCTGTCTGTACCTAAGTATCGGACAAACTCGTTAGTAAACCTTGCATCAATTTTAGATATCGCCTTATCTATATCTTCATCTGCATCCGCTTCTAGAAGAGATTTATCTTTTTCCGATATTGGTATACTGGCAGTGATTTTGTCTTCTTCTAAGTTAACAAAACTATTGAGGTCTACAGTCAGCAGATTATTTATTTCTGGATTGAAAAAATTATTTGTTTCTAAAGTGGGGTTATTATTTTGGTCTAGATTAGTGAGGTTGTTTGTAATTATTGGTGGTATTGGTGGTATTGGTGGCAAAGTAATATTGATGTTGACTTGTTGCGGTACAGACTCAGAAACACCATCACTAACTCTAACAGTAAAAGCTGGAATTTTACCGAGAGAACCTTGTGGCGGCGTATACACCAAAACCGTATTTGCATTCAGAATTGTTCCTTGGGTAACTGGGGTTCCATCTTGGAAGTTAAGAGAGCCAGACGATGTTCCATCAAAAATTATGTTGCGATGATCATTGTTTAGATCATTCGTATTGATATTTAATGAATCAAATCTAAATGTAACAGACTGATTTGGTCGAATATTTAGTAAATTTGAATTACCTGAAAAAGTAGGTGGGGTGTTAACAGAAATAATAGAAATCCGGCTAGGAGTACCATCAGCAGTTCCCCCTAGGGGTTTCACAGGAAAAGTATGAACTGCTGATGTGGGAGAAATTTGTGAATTTGTACTATCTAGGAATAATATGCTCCTAATCGGATCAAAACCAACAGGACGAAACTGACTAACATTAATTGCTGCTGCTGTACCATTCAGTCTTGCATCGCCAACAATAAATGGGACGTTATTTGCTCCTCCGTTATGTTGAATTTTTACAGCGCCAGGCTGATTAAATGCACTAGTAAAAATAGAATTACCTGTAGGCTGTCCACGATCAAAAATTTCCCCCACTACCCTAACAGTTCCGTTGGCTGAAATATTAACATCACCGCCTTGAGCAAACAGTGGAATGTTATACTGCATATCTTTTTCCTGGCTGGATATACCGACGAGCCGGATATTTTGGGAATTAAAACTCATCGCTGTGGTATTAATACTTTCAACAGTAATATTGCTGTCAGATGTTAACGTGACTCCACCAGATGTAGCTGTTCCAAATGTTAATGCTGCTGAAGTATCAATATTATTGGTTGTAATGCTACCACCTGCTGTTAAAGTGACTGCACCAGCTGTAGCAGTTCCAAAACGACTGAAAGCTGAAGTATTAATATTATTAGTTGTAATATTACCACCTGCTGTTAAAGAAACCGCGCCTGCCAGACCTGTAAATTTATCAGCAGTGATGATATCTTGAGTTGTGATATTACCTGCCGCATTAATAGTAACAGCACTACGAGTAACAATATTAACAGTGCTAACAATATCGCCATTTTCAACCTTCAAACCAGAACCTGTTAACCGTACCTCGCCATTATTCACCACCAAACCAGAAGCATTCCCAACACCACCACCAGTTAACAGTGCTGGTAAAGAATTGGATGGTAAATTATTATTAGTTGCATTCAGCGGTTGAATTTCCAAACTCAAAGGATTCCCCGCCATACTCAATTTGAGTAAGCTACTCCCAGGTACAGTGGCAATTGTCACGTTCCCACCAGGTGCTGATAAACTCCCTGTACTAACGATTGTGCCGCCAAATAAACTTAAATTATTGCCTGATGTGACTGCCAAATTACCTTGATTGAATATCGCACTAGCAACGCTGCTATCAAAGGCAAAACTATTGGGTGTACCGATAAGTTGGCTGTAGTCGTTTGTGCCAACGGCATTTAACCAGTTATTATTCCCAAAACCCAGGCGTGTGGCTGTGGTAGCTGTGAACGATGCTGGGACATTTAAACTAGAATTAGCACCAAAGATAATTCCGGCGGGGTTGATTAAATATAAGTTAGAATTCCCACCACTGACGCGAATTAAGCCGTTAATTATCGATGCTTCTCCACCTGTGACTCTGCCTAAGATGTTTTGAATTGATGGTTGCGATAAAAAGTTGGCTGTTTGGTTCGCATCTAGGCCAAATTTGCTGAAGCTGTGAAACAAATTGGCTTTGTCACTACTGAGGCTACCGCCACTAATATTAATATTGTTGCCTTGGGGGTTAACAATTGTGCCTGTACTATCGTTGGCGGGGGTGATGTTTTGGGCTTGGGCTGTTATGGGTATTAGAAATAATCCTAAAATGATGCTGGTAGATTTTGATCTGTGGACTTTAAATAGAAATAGTTGGAAAGCTGGCGGCTTTTGTGGAAAAATTCGTGGGAAGTTGACTGTAATTTTCTGAAATTTAATATTCAAAAAAAAACTAATAGCATAATTTTTTAAGTTTTAGCTTGATTTAATTGTATTTTTAGGTGATTTAAATTATAGCTGATTAAGTATATACTTAAAAAGATTTAAAAATAAAGATTTGCCAAAAATTAAGCAAATATTTAAGCATTATGTAAATGGGATATTAATTATTTGTTCAAAAATAATTAATATCATGAGCGGCTGATTATACCAATTCCATGAGAAGCTGCACTCCATAAATTCTGTAGAGACGTTGCAGGCAACATCTCTACAACAACCGATAAATTGCATCTTTCTTGGCGCTTCTGTACCCCTGTGGTCTTAATGATAAGTTTTTAACCAGATACGATATAAAAACCCAAATTTCCTGAAAAGTTGTGTGAGGAAAGTTCCTATATTTTTCATCATAAAAGAATGCTTTTATGTGAAAAACATCTAAGATATGATATCCAGCTAAATCTGCTGTCTACCAAGGATTACCAATCATGGTAAAAGCTGACCAGAAATAGGGATGAGTGAGGTTTTTGTCGCCGAGTTCTAGTAGTACTGCTGGGAGAGGTAAATCTCCATGAGAAGTTTTGAGTTTACCGTTTTCTAGGCGTACTTCTCCTTTGATCATAGCTAATTGTGCTTGACGCAGAGCTTCGGCTTTAATGGGGGCTTGTTTCAACTTTTCGTAGAACTCGGTCATTAAGCTAAATGTACCTTCATCAGAGACATACCACAAACTCGCCAATGCAGACTTAGCACCAGCTTGGACTGCAAAGCCAGCAAACCCTAATTCTGCGTCTTCATCACCCAAGGCGGTACGACAAGCACTCAGTACTACTAGTTCTACAGATGGGTTATTCCAACCAAGTTGGCGCATCTGATCCATTCTTAGTTGGCTATCCCACAATTGAATATAAGAGTTACCTGGCGCACCTTTTTTAAATTCGCCGTGGGTTGCGAGGTGAATAATTCCGTATGGTATTTGTTGTCGTTGAGCTTTGAGATTTTTTAAAGTGAAGGTTTCATTTAAGAAAGCTTTACCAGGCCAAAGCTTCTCAATGGTACTTAATTCTGTGGGGACGGCTGGTAGGGGGTCTAGGTTCATAAATTGAGATGCACCCATCCCCAAAACTTGAGCTTTTTTAATGTCAACATATTTAGTATCAGTCAGGCTGAGACTGGGCATTAAACCAACACTATAGCGTTCTACTAGATATTGTTGACCATCATAAAGTGCGGCTATGGGCATCGATCGCAATCCCGTATCCATGAGAAAAACTAAGTTATTAATTTCTCGTGTTTTGAGGTTAGATTCAATGGGTGCAATCAGCCAATTGTATAGTTGTTCAGCAGGTTTGATATAGGTGCGGCGTAGTGCGGGATCTGTTACTGCACTGGTTAATTGACGACTAGCTGTAATAACTTGCGATCGCGTCACATTTGTTAATACTTGCCGAATTGGTTCACCTTTAGCTGTCACCACTACCAATTCTAAAACGTCATTATCTTGACTGATGATTGGTAATTGGGCAGTGGGTTTGATAGTTGCAGGTACAAATGAGACATAAATTAGGGCAGGTTTAGCACCTGTAGAAGCTTCAATGCTAGTGAGAATCTCCCGCGCTTCTTTGATACCCTTAATTGGCTGTTTACCTTCTCCTAAGTACGTTCCCACCTGATCTGTAAACTTTTCATCTTGAGGAAAATCGGTATCAGTTGGGGGAGTTTTTGGTGGTTCTGGAGGTTGTGGTGGTTGTACACACAGAATAGTACATTGTGGTGGCGTAACAATAATATTTACTTGTTGAGGCGCTGACTGAGAAACAACATCACTCGATCTCACGGTAAAAGCCGGAATCTGACCACTAGCTCCTGATGGTGGTGTATACACTAAAACAGTACTGTTACTTAGTACACTTCCCGATGTGACTGGTGTACCATCTTGAAAAGTTAAAGTACCTGATGAAATGGCATCAAAAATGATAGTGAGATTGTCATTATTTACATCACTGGTAATCGGATTTAAAGACCCAAATGTGAAAGTTATTGATTGATTTGAGTCTGCGGAAAACAGGGAATTGGTTGTGATGGTAGGTGGTGTGTTAATTGAGATAAAATTAGCACCATTACCAGCATCTGTAACTGTGCCACCATTGGGTAATACAGGAAAAGAATTAACAGTTGTTGGGGTATCATTCCTCACAATTCTTCCTGATGTACCATTAGTAGCAGAATTACCAATAATAAATGGGACGTTATTTGGCCCACCATCATGTTGAATTGTAATTGAGCCTGAAACACTACCACCAGTAGTATTAATTGTATCTTGACTGTCACCATTAAAAATTCTGCCTGTGCCTCTCACCAATCCATAGGCCAAAATACGAACATTTCCACCATTACCACCCTCTCCTTCTCCAAAAAAACCTTGAGTATTGATACTATTAAAAGTAATATTCTTACCAAATGTACCGCTAGTTCCTGCTTGGAGTGTGACTGCACCTGCAATTACATCTCCAAAACCTATTGCAGATGTGTCAATATCTCCTGTAGTAATGCTATTTCCGGCTGTAAGATTTACTTGACCTGCTGTACCACTATCTTCGTTGTTAAATGATGTGTCAATATCACCGGTGGTAATGCTACCTCCGGCGGTTAAAGTCACAGCACCGCTTGTTCCACCACTAGCAGTAGTAATATCGGTGGTGCTAATATCGCCTCCGGCTGTCAGTTCGACTCGACCACTAGTATTATTTATATTGTCAGGACTGGTGATATTTTGAGTCGTAATATTACCTGTAGCACTGATAATTACAGGGCCACCATAATTACTAAATGAAATATCACCTGTGACATTCACATTACCCGGTGAAGATGTGCTTGCTGATGATGTGAATAAAGATCCACTGGTGATAAAACTTGATGGATTACCAGTAGTAACTTCTTGTAAGCTGGACACACCTGCTCGTAAAATTAAAGCTGGCTGACTGCTCAAAATTTGACCGTCTGGAGTAGTACTAGAAAGGGCGGTATCTGCATTAGTAATCACAATTTCGCCAGTCGTAATACTGCCAAGGGATTCTACTTTTAAAGATGGGCCAGTATAGTTACCAAAGGTAACATCTTGGTTAGAGCTAAAAATTGGGTCAACTAAACTAATAAAGTTAGCTGCTTGCTGCTGAGAATTGAGAATCGAAAATTTACCACCGCTGGCAAAATGAGCGTCTAAAGAAATCTTGCCATCACTAACTAAGGTGAAATTACCACCGCTGATAAAAGGTGTTGTGTCTAAGTGCTTAATTGCAAAAATATCAATACCTTGATTCCCTTGAATAGTAAGTTTATTGCCAGCAACAGCCGAGAAATTGTGAGCGACATTATCACGAACTCTGACTGTATCTTTAGCAAGTAAATTTAAGTTGTTAGTAGCGGAAAGTTGACTTTCTGGTAATGTTAAATTGTGGTAAGCGGCGAGGGTGACATTTTTTCCAGAAGCTTGATTGACGACAACATCACCATTGCTAACAGTCAAACCAGAACCAGTTAACTTCACCTCACCATTATTTACCACCAAACCAGAAGCATTACCAACACCACCACCAGTTAACAGTGCTGGTAAAGAATTGGATGGTAAATTATTATTAGTCGAATTCAGCGGTTGAATTTCCAAACTCAAAGGATTCCCCGCCATACTCAATTTGAGTAAGCTACTCCCAGGTACAGCGGCAATTGTCACGTTCCCACCAGGTGCTGATAAACTCCCTGTACTAACAATTGTGCCGCCAAATAAACTTAAATTATTGCCTGATGTGACTGCCAAATTACCTTGATTGAATATCGCACTAGCAACGCTGCTATCAAAGGCGAAACTATTGGGTGTACCGATAAGTTGGCTATAGTCGTTTGTGCCAAAGGCATTTAACCAGTTATTATTCCCAAAACCCAGGCGTGTGGCTGTGGTAGCTGTGAACGATGCTGGGACATTTAAACTAGAATTAGCACCAAAGATAATTCCGGCGGGGTTGATTAAATATAAGTTAGAATTCCCACCACTGACGCGAATTAAGCCGTTAATTATCGATGCTTCTCCACCTGTGACTCTGCCTAAGATGTTTTGAATTGATGGTTGCGATAAAAAGTTGGCTGTTTGGTTCGCATCTAGGCCAAATTTGCTGAAGCTGTGAAACAAATTGGCTTTGTCACTACTGAGGCTACCGCCGCTAATATTAATATTGTTGCCTTGGTGGTTAACAATTGTGCCTGTACCATCGTTGGCAGGGGTGATGTTTTGGGCTTGGGCTGTTGTCGGTATAAGGCATAATAGCAATGCTATGTTGCTTGCTGTTAATACTTTGATTTGCTGTAAAAGACTATGAGATTTTGGAAAAGTTTGCTTCTTAGCTTGAGAAATAGCCAGAAAATTTAGCTTGCTATCTGGAATCAGGGCTTTATTTGGGAAATTTGATTTGTTAAGGTGTCTGCGTTGTCTTGCTTTGAGAATTGCTAGTTGAGAGTTTTTGATTTGCTGGCGTTGTCTTTGCCGCGATGACATTTCTGGATGGGTGCGGTAGTAGTATAGGGGCTGATAGATATGCTCTACTTCTGCTACTTCGGAAAGTCGGAGACACAAATCGTAATCTTCCGCCGTTGTCAGTGACTCATCAATTTCTCCCACTAAGTCCAACACTTCCCGACGAATTAGCCGAAAGTGAAATGTCATAAACCGATTTAACAGTGCTTCACGGCTATAGGGTACAAGACAACGATAGCCATAGCTGAGGATGGTATTGTTCTCGTCAATATCTAAATAGTCGGTGTAAACCCAGCCAATATTGGGTTTAGTATCTAACACGGCAGCTGTTTCTGCCAGTGCTGTGGGTGCTAGTAAATCATCACTATCTACCCAACCGATATATTTACCACGAGTTTGAGCGATCGCATCTTTTAAGGCGCTGGCTTGTCCTCTATTATACCTGCTGGCTATTACCCGCACGCGGCGATCGCGCTGTGCATACTCACGGGCAATTTCTAGGCTATTATCTGTGGAAGCATCATCCCAAATCACTAGTTCTAAGTCTTGCCGCGTTTGCGATAAAACACTTTCTATAGCTAATCTGAGATAATTTTCCCGATTGTAAACTGTGATGATTAAGGAAATTACTGGCAGCATAAAAATTAGATTTTTTTAATTTATTTATATAGATTTTAAAGTTTTTAGTTATCCTTTGGATCAATAGAATATACATTAACTGATTAAGTTGCCTATAATTAGACAAATTTTAATTTTCACTTGTTCAGGATGTTAATTTTTGCGAATATTGGACGAATTAATTCTTGTTAGATGTGTTTGCTAAAGTTGATGCCTAGTTAAATCTTATTGACAAAGTTTAAAAAATATGAGATGTTTGCAACCTACTGCCAAGGTAAGACGAAGACAAGCTATTAATAACTGGTTGGGAAAAACAGCCAAATCAACGAGTATTGTTGGGGGACTAACGGCAGTTTTTTTATTAGCAAATTCGTTAGTCCCAACTACGTTGTTTGCCCAAGAAAAATTAGAAATTAAAGACTTTGACTATTGGGCAAATTTTTGTAAGTTGTTGGCAGAGGAAAAGAAATATGATGAAGCGATCGCCGCTTGTAATCAAGGAATTGCAATTAAACCCGACGAAATAGAAATTTGGGTAACACGCACAGCAATTTTGCTCAAGCAAGTCAAGTATAGTGAAGCGTTAGTATCAGCCGATCGAACCTTACGCCTGCAACCAAAATATTCTTTAGCCTTAGCTCAAAGATGTGAAGCATTATTAAGTTTAAACAAATATGCCGAAGCGATCGCCGCCTGTGATTTAGCTTTGCGTTCTGATGGTAACTGGGGCAATACTACAGCAGTGGTCGCATGGTACAATCGCGGTTTAGGAGAAAGTAAATTAGGACAACTAGACGCAGCGATCGCCTCATTTAATCGCGCCTTAGAAATTACGCCTGAGAATTCTTTAGCCTTAGTGGGAAATTGTCAAGCCTTAGCAAATTTAAACAAGTTGAGTCAAGCGATCGCAGCTTGCGACTCAGCAATTAAAGTAAATCAGAATTGGGGTGAAACAACGCCAGCGATTGCTTGGTACACTAAAGGCTTGGCACAGAAAAAAAATGGGCAATTAGAAGAAGCGATCGCCTCCTTTGATCAAGCAGTGGCGATGAACCCAAAAGATGCCGACATTTGGTTAGAACA
Organism: Nostoc sp. LEGE 06077; assembly: GCF_015207705.1. Taxonomy (GTDB): domain Bacteria; phylum Cyanobacteriota; class Cyanobacteriia; order Cyanobacteriales; family Nostocaceae; genus Nostoc_B. The sequence goes on along the minus strand of NZ_JADEWI010000001.1, from coordinate 70,628 downwards.
TGGTAGATCATTAGCAGCGATCGGCAAACCAGAACAAGCCGCAGTTTCTTATGAGTTTGCCGTGAAACTGAGTCCTAATTATGCCTTAGCCTTAGCCAGTCAAAGTACCAGCTTCAACAAATTAGGCAAATTTAAAGAAGCACAAGCAGCCGCAGAACTTGCACTCCAAGGTGATAGTCGCTGGGGTGATATTAGTCCCGCCTTAGCGTGGGAACAGAGAGGTATCGCCTTAGCTGGATTAGGAAATTACGAAGAAGGATTAGCCTCAATCGAAAGAGCGATCGCCCTGAATCCCAACTATGCTGAAGCATGGAATAATCGTGCAGCTACCCAATGGTATTTAGGCAGATATGCCGATGCAATTGCTAGTAGCGATCGCGCCACCGAAATTAATCCGAAATACGCTCAAGCTTGGTTTAATAAAGGTAGAATTCTCAAAACCTTAGACCGCTATCCAGCATCACTTGCAGCCTATAATAAAGCATTAGAAAACGTGGGCAAATTTACAGAGAAATCACTCTTAGCCAATATTTGGGCGAACCGGAGTGTTGTCTTGTGGCATTTATCCCGCAATCAAGAAGCCTTAGTATCTGTAGATAGAGCGATCGGCATTAACCCTAATTTATCGCAAGGATGGTATAACCGAGGCATAGTACTATTTAATTTAGCTCGATATAATGAGGCGATTAATGCTTACAACCAAGCTAGTACACTGGCTCCTATGGATGCCAATATCTTAGCGGGTAAAGGAGTTGCTTTATTGAGATTAGGTAAATTTCAAGATGCTGTCACTACTTTTGCTGCCACCTTACAACTTGATCCTAAAAACTCATTAGCATTAGCTAATCAAACCATTGCTCAACAACAATTGGCAGCACAACAAGCACAACAAAAACCCAAATTACCAGTAGTACCAGATAGTACTAAAGTGCGTTAGTAATGAATAGAAAATTAGTCACAGCAAGAACGCACAGGTGATACTAAACCCTGTTGGAGATAATCTGCTAAATATTGCTCTAAAACACTAAATTGAGGAATATTTAAACTGTAATAAATCCAACGTCCTTCTTGACGAGAATTAACTAAGCCAGCTTCCTTGAGAGTTTTGAGGTGAAACGAGAGTTTTGACTGACTTACACTCAAAGCATCGCATAAATCACACACACAAAGTTCTTGCTGTCGCAACAGTTCCAGCACATTAATCCGTAAAGGATCAGAAAGGGCATGAAAGCCCGCAGCGATTAAATTGGGAATAGTGGAAGGAGAAGTTTGCATGAAATATTGATGAGTGAGGTGAGAATAGGGAGTGGGAGTAGGGAGTAGCAAGATTATTTTTGAAGCTTAGTATTGTAGATTTCAAATATAGCAGTTGTTTTAACTCCTGCCTTCTGCCTTAATTTTGATTGCTATTGCCTTTGAGAGACTAAAATTGTTCCCTTTTCGCCACAAGTAATCCGTAACTCCTCATCAAGATAGAGAATTTCTAGACGACCTTTAGGCGATCGCTCCATTATAAACTTAACTTCTCCAGTCTCAGAATTCATTGTTTGTGACGCAACCAGACCAAACATTAACCGAAATAAACCTAACATCAAATTTTCTTTCAAAGAGCGTTTGGCATTTTGTTGCTGCTGACCAAAAACTGCCTGCCATTCATCCATGTTAGTTGAGTCTTGAGGTGCTAAAATTCCGCCAGTAAATTTGACTTGTAGCACCGTATCACTAATCGGTTCACAAACACCTAAGTTACGCACAACTCCAGATATTTGGGGATAATTTTCATCAGCAGTCGTAAATTCCACAACAATATCATGACTACGCTGTTCGCCATTTCCTAATAAAAAAACAGGTTGGGAAACTCGGTCAATCACTACTTTTAGTTTTGCTGGCTGAAACATATTAAAAGCCAGGCGACCCAGAGTATACGCAAACTTCCCACTTGCCAACCGTTCACCCCCAGGAAAATTCGGCGCACTAATCAATACCCAGTTACTATCTAATAGCTTACCGTTGCGAGTTGGCGCAGGATTTGGGTTGAGCGATCGCAGATTTTCAATCGCCGCAATTACAGTTTCATCCTTAGTATTGCCACCACAAGCAGCCAACGCCTGACGTAAAGCTAGTTTCGCCTCTACACATTCTCTTGTGTCTACTGCCATAGTGTGGAAATTGTTTTGTGCAACTGCTTGTTAATTTAGACCATTGGCTGATTTCATGCTGCCTGCCTGCCATCTTCGTTAAAAAATTGTTACATTTTTGGTGGGTAGACAATTATTACTTGACGCATCTCACTCATTATGTCCAACAGCCTGTTAGAGTCATTATCCCCAACAACCACAGAAAATTTACCTGCTGGTGGACTAGACCCAGAACGCTTTGACTGGTTAGAAGTTTGGTATCCTGTCCACTATGTTGCAGACTTAGATCAATCCCAGCTAACGCGCTTCACCTTACTAGAGCAAGACTTAGTTTTATGGTGGGACAATAATGAACAAACTTGGCGCGCCTTTGAAGACCAATGTCCCCACCGTTTAGCCCCACTTTCCGAAGGCAGAGTGAACGAAGATGGCTGGCTAGAATGTCCTTATCACGGCTGGGCATTTTCCGGAACAGGCAAATGTGAAAGCATCCCTCAACAAGCACCAGGAGGAAAGGCAGAGACATCTCCCCGCGCTTGTGTGAAATCACTACCAACCACAGTCAGGCAAGGCTTATTGTTTGTTTATCCTGGTCAAGCTGAGAATGCTGCCAAAACTCCGGTTCCTATCGTTGACGTTTTAGAAGAGGAAACTGAAGGCTGGGTTTGCCTGAATACCTTTCGAGACTTACCTTATGATGCTTTGACATTAATGGAAAACGTTCTCGATTCCAGCCATATTCCTTATACTCATCATCGCACTGTCGGCAACCGCGCCAATGTTGCACCAGTAGAATTAGAAATTGTCGAGTCTGGTAAATGGGGATTTAAAGGCCTTTGGCAAGAAGGCCCCCGCAAAGGCACGTTAGGCAAACAAGATACCACCTTTATTGCGCCGGGGTTGATGTGGCATGATCTCACCTCCAAGCAATTTGGCAGAACATTAACAGTCGTTTATGCAACTCCCATCCGCAAAGGCGAATGTCGCTTATTTGCCCGTTTTCCTTTCAAATTCTCATCAAAATTACCAGAATTATTTATTAAACTCACGCCTCGCTGGTACTCCCATCTAGGACAAAACGGCGTACTCGAAGATGACCAGATTTTCTTACATCACCAAGAACGCTATTTAGAACAAAAAGGTGGCACTGATAACTTTACCAAAGCGTTTTATTTACCAACTAAAGCTGATATTTTTGTATTTCAGTTACGTTCTTGGGTGAAGCAATATTGTGCAGAATCATTTCCAGGAAAAACCTTACCACCCCCACTGCCCAAAGAAGCTTTATTAGATAGATACCATTCCCACACGAAACATTGTAGTAGTTGTCGAACTGCCCTAAAAAACCTCCAAAGGTTGCGTTTAGGAGTGGTGATAGCAACAGCATTAATTTGGAGTTTGCTGTCTTTATCGGTATTAATTCCTGGTCATACTGCTAATATCACGGTGATTATTGCCAATTTAGCCGGATTACTCGGTGGCGGAATTTGGTTTGGTTTAGGCAAATTAGAACAACAGTTTTATCAAGGGCGAGAAATTCCGCCGCGAAATCAGTAAATCTATATAAATAAAGCTATGGCAGGGGACAGGTGAGAGGTGACAGATAACAGAATTTACAGTCTTTTATTGTCTAAGTTTTATCGCTTACCGATGTCCTAATACCAAATCTCTGTAAGCTTGCACTAAATAATTATTTTTTTCTTCCTTGGCGTTCTTGGCGGTTCGTCAAAAAATTAAGTGCATCCTCATGGAGAATTGGTATAACTACCTTGCTAAAGCTATCACTAGTTAATACCATTTCACTTTATGGATGATGCAAGGCAAACGGCCGTTTGCCCCTACGAGTTCTTGTATGTGTATCAAAATTTTGGTGAATTGGTATAAGATTGTCATTTGCCATTAGAAAGGGTTTTGCTCACTGCATCTATGCAGAAACGGCAAAACCCTTTCCTCTGAGTACTTAATGCTCAATCACTCTAAATTTGTCGAACTCACTTTTGAGGAACAGGTTCAAGCATTGACCGTCTAGAGGGACAATGAAAGTCAAGACTTAGGAGTAGTACCTCATGGTTAATTAATGCAAAACTCTCCAGAAAGCTGTTCTTGCTCCCGTATGCTTACCCTTTCCATTCTGGAGTGACATGGTTAACATGGGTTGAACATATTTTTCATGATTCAACTTTATGGCTAGAACACCGAGTGAATACGCTGTATACCTGTTGCTGGAAAATGGTCATCGTGAAGAAGTCCGATTTCCAACTATTCAAGAATTCCAAAAATGGTATAGTGGCGAACTAGTACCCAAGTCTGCCTCGAATGATTTTATTAGTGTACCGATCAAGAATATTCAAGGAGAGTATATGGTTGTCCGCCCATCTCGGATTGTAGCAATCCGGGTAGAACCACTGTTTAGTTCTAGTGTTGAAAGATTCGACTAAATCATGAGAAAAACCCTTGCTTTGGCTTCTTTGAGTCTGGGAATTGCCTTTGTAAACACAATTTGGCCAGCTATTGCTCAAGTTCCGACGACGATACCGTTACCTGTCCCATTACCAACACAGCCAAGCACTCAACCTGAGTTACAATTACCACTCGAACCAGTAGAAATCAGTAATACTTGTACTCCTGTGTCTACTTGCTTGGGATGGGATGAGCAAATTTTTGGTAGTAGGGGTAAACCAGGCGATCGCAAAGCTGTCTTAGCCGCTATTGATAATAGTTTAGATTATTTGGCAAAAGATAAAGCGATCGCTGCATATCAAAATTATCCGGTTCCAGGAATTACCCGCGATCGCGTCTGGCGTAGTTTGGTGCGTTTCCGGCAATTAGTCGCAACTGCTAAATCTGCAAGCCAACTCCAAGCAGCTATTCAGCGGGAGTTTGTGTTTTACAAGTCCGTCGGCAATGATGGCAAGGGTACTGTTAAATTTACTGCTTACTATGAGCCTATTTATCAGGCCAGTCGCGTTAAAACTTCTATATATAAGTATCCCCTTTATCAACTACCGCCGAATTTTGAGCAATGGGCTAAACCCCACCCAAAACGCATTGATTTGGAAGGAAAAGACGGTTTACAAGGGGATAAAAGCCAGTTGCGGGGTTTGGAATTACTCTGGTTCCGCGATCGCCTAGACGCATATATGGTACATATCCAAGGTTCTGCTCAAATCAGGTTAACCAATGGTAAGACTACTTCTGTAGGTTACGCCGGAGGAACCGATTATCCTTGGACTAGTATTGGCAAAGAACTAGCCAAAGATGGCAAACTGCCCCTAGAAGGCTTGACAATGCCTCGCCTGATTAGCTTTTTCCGCCAAAATCCCCCAGAGTTAAATAATTACTTGCCCCGCTGGGAACGGTTCGTTTTCTTTAAAGAAGCTCCTGGGAGAAAAGCTACTGGTAGTCTTAATGAGCCAGTCACCGCCGAACGCTCGATTGCTACCGATAAATCTCTCATGCCTCCCGGCGCATTAGCATTAATTAATGGTTCATTTCCCTATCCGGCTGCTGGGGGTAAATTACAACCGCGGAGGGTGAGCCGTTTTGTCCTCGATCAAGATACAGGCAGTGCCATTAAAGGCCCAGGCAGAGTAGATTATTTTATGGGAACTGGGAAACTAGCAGGCGATCGCGCTGGGATTACAGGTGGCAATGGTTCACTATATTATTTACTGCTGAAAAAATAGCGCATAAAGTACGAAGTCTGAAATTTCAGACTTCGTACTTCACACTTTAGTAAGGTGGATAGCCAAAATCATCTTCATCAGCATAAATATAGGAACTAGAAACACCCGCCAACACTGGTTTACTAGTTTCTGTTCTCACAGGTTCCTTCCCAAATTCCTTGTATTCTTCAAAATATTTGCAGATAATTGCCGACTCAGGCGCATCAGAAGCAATTAGGTATTGGGTTAATGTCCCAACTGTTGGATGCTTGTAATCTACAGTGGAAGCAACTAAGACAGTATTTGGTTCAATACCTCTTTCTTCACACTCAATTATCGGACAAAAAATTCCGTGCGCGTGGAACAAAGGGCCTTTTGGTGTTAATGGTTGTTTGCGATATACAGCATAAGCTTTTTCTAATTCGGCAACAAAACCACTCATCACTTTGCCTTGTTGAAACTCACAATAGGTTTTGCTGAAACTTGCTCCGGCTGCACCATTGAGGGTTAATTGTAGTGGCAAGTCATGTAAAAATTTCTTATTTTCACTAACTAGAAAAATTAAATAACGCGTAAAAGTTTTAAATTTGAGTTTATCAGCTAAAAAGGCATCATAATTTTCTTTTAACGTACCCAACTTCAGCCCTGTTTCGCGGTCTTTGACTGACAAAGGCCCTCGACGCACTATCACTAAGCGCGGAGTAGTAGTCATAAAAACTGTTTCGACACCAGAGCTAAATTCATGCTCTACTTGCTGCCAATTTTCATCCGGCTGAAAACCCACAGCATTAGCATTATCTAACTTGATGGCAAGACCATAGGTTTGCATCCCATCAGTGCCATACCGAGGATTAATCATCTGACACCAAGGGATGACTTGAGAAGGCGGCGCATTAAATTTCTCGTCCTCAAAGTCGAACTTAGCAGATGCTTTCATCGTTTTAGGCTGTAGGTAAGTTTTACTATCCAAGTTGATTGTTAGGCGCTGATGTGGGAATTGTATTTTCCATTTGTACCATTCAAATGGTACATTCAACACATTCTGAAGTAGATTTTAACAGGAAGGACTAGAGGCTAGGATGAGAAATAATCTCGCAACCAAATATAAAAAATCTTTTCCCCCTACACTCTTATACCCTGACACCCTGTTTCTAGCCAGACGTTAAAATAAACCCATCCCTACCAGATGCAGTCATCTCCTCATGTCCCTCGCCAAAGAACTAGACGCTCCTCAAGCAACCCCAGAAGATGTTATCTTTCCTCCAGGTGATTTATACAGTGACGAACCTCCCTTGGAAACAGAACTGCATCTGCGGCAAATAATCTTACTTTTTAAATGCTTAGAATGGTTGTGGCGAGACAGAAATGACTTCTACGCGGCTGGAAATCTAACTATTTACTACAGTTGGAATAAACGCAAAGATGAACACTTCCGGGGTCCAGATTTTTTTGTGGTGCTGGACACAGAACGCCGTACTCGTAAAAGTTGGGTAGTTTGGGAAGAGGAAGGGAAATACCCCAACGTAATTTTAGAAATTCTTTCGGAATCAACTGCAAAAACCGATAAAGATTTAAAGAAAAAGTTATACCAAAATACCTTCCGCACACCTGATTATTTTTGGTTCGATCCAGAAACTCAAGAATTTGCCGGGTTTCATTTAGTTGATGGTCAGTATCAAGTTATAGAACCCAATGCTCAAGGATATTTGTGGAGTCAGCAGTTAGGTTTATATTTGGGGATTCATGAAGGATTATTGCGATTTTTTACCCCAGAAAACCAATTAGTTCCTACCCCAGAAGAAGCAGCAGATTTTGAACGTCAGCAAAAAGAACTAGCGCAAGCACGAGCCGAAAAGTTAGCAGCGAAACTGCGAGAATTAAATATCGACCCAGAAACAATTGATTAATCGGCAATAGGTGATAGGTTACAGGTTACAGGTGATAGGGAAAAGTTTGCGAATCCATGAGGACTTACGCATAAATGTTAATTATTGAGACTGGGTGTCAGGGTTTTGAATACCTACACCCCTACACTCCTACACCCTCATACCCTTACACCCCTCATTTTGGTTATTATGCGAACGATCGCCGAAATTAACGAGAAAATCAGCCGTCAGCGTGCAGTCGTTTTCACAGTTGAAGAAGTCAAAGCACGAGTCGCAGAAGTCGGCGTGAGCAAAGTTGCTAAAGAAGTTGATGTCATTACCACTGGAACTTTTGAGCCAATGGAATCCAGTGGTGCGATTATGAATCTCGGACACACCGATCCCCCCATCAAAATGCGCCGTTGTTGGATCGATGGTGTACCAGCATATACAGGGTTTGGGGCTGTCGATTTATACTTGGGTGCTAGTTGTGCAGTGGATACAATGGATGGCGAAGAAGTCCGCGAACGTGGCGGTGGTCATGTTATTGAAGATTTGATTGCCGGGAAACAAGTACAAGTCAGAGCGCAAGGACAAGTCACCGATTGTTATCCACGAGCTACTTTTGAAACAACCATTACCCGTGATACTATCAATCAATTTTATTTATTTAATCCCCGTAACCTTTATCAAAATTTTATTGTGGGTGTAAATGGTGGCGATCGCCCACTTTTTACTTATCTCGGCCCTTTACAACCCCATCTCGGTAACGCTGTCTACTCTAACCCTGGGGCAATTTCGCCTTTGTTCAACGACCCCGATTTGCAACTAATTGGCATTGGGACGCGGATTTTTTTAGGCGGCGGTATCGGCTATATAGCTTGGGAAGGTACACAACACTTCCCCTTACAAAAGCGGTTAGCTAATCGCACACCTATAGGCCCCGCTGCCACCTTAGCCTTAATGGGGGATGCCAAACAAATGCAAGCCCGTTGGGTGCGTGGTTGTTACTTTAAAAGTTATGGCCCTTCGTTGATGTTGGGTGTGGGGATACCATTCCCCGTATTAAATGAAACTGTAGTCGAACACTGTGCAGTGCAAGACAAAGATTTAGTCGCGCCCATAGTCGATTTTTCCATTCCTCGGCGCGTGCGTCCTACCTTTGGGTTAGTGAGTTACGCCCAACTCAAATCTGGGCGACTCACCATCGAAAATAAACCAGTGCGAACGGCACCTTTAGCCAGTATGTCTTTATCTCGGCAAGTTGCCCTAGAGTTAAAACAATGGATTACCGCCGGCACTTTTACCCTAACAGAACCAGTTGCCCCAATTCCAATGGAGCGATCGTTCTTACCCCAAGACCGTTGGACAGATTTTTAAGAAGGAAAAAGTAAAAAAGCAAAAGGCAAAAGAAAGAGCTAATTCTTATCTTTTACCTTTTAACTTTTAACTTTTAACTTTTAACTTTTTCCTTACTCTTGCGGTGGCTTTTGTTTCTTAATTGGTTTAGGAGCAGGAGTAGAAGTTTTTGGCAGAGGTTTAGACACCGCCGAAGGTTCGCCGCCTATTTTCTTGATTGGGCGTGGGCTGGGGCTGTCTCCTCCAGTGCGTCTGGGGGGGAATGGTCTGCGACCACCACCACCGCCACCACCACCACGGAAACCACCGGGGCCACCTCTTTGGGGTGGTCGGCGTTTTTTGGGTAGATCTGCGATCGCCTCAGCCGTTTCTATGGCTAATAAATCACCATCTCGTTTCACTTGGAAGTCCCAGAACTTGCCCACCGCTTTGGTGGTAAGGACACCTTTGAGTTTTAGCTTAAAGTATTTAGGTTTTTCATCGTGTTTACGAGCAGCCTGCTTAATTTTGACAACCAAGTTCTTGTCATCAAAAGACTGGTAAACTACCTCGCCACGCACAGAAAAACCACCATCGGGAATATCTGATGAAGGTTTGATGTCACTTTTATCAGTTACAGCATCATCGGCTTGTGGTAATTCATCATCTGGCGAATCTTGTGCTTGCTGTTTTGCCAGATTTTCTGGTTCCCAAACGCCCACAATTTGCAAATGTAAGGCATCATTTTCTTGCTTAGTCCGTGGATAAACTACCCACAGATGATTTTTTTCTAAATCAAGATGGTTTTTCACTAAGCTCATAATGCGACCGAGGAGAACGGCCTGGATTTCCACACCATCCGCAGTCAGGAGCGTACCTTGAGTAAACTGTTCACTGCTTGCAATGTAGCGACCTCGGACTAAACCGATCGCTCTGTACTGCATTGGTTCGCTGGGTGGGGGAATCGGTTGCTGTCGATTGGCTAAGTTAGCATCGTTGGCGGTCTCATCAGGGTCAATAGACGAATTTTCCGATTCCGAAATTGGAGCTGCTACTGTTGGTACATCAGCGGCTATATCTATATCGGTTTCAGGTTGATTGGACTCAGGCAAATTAGAAGATTCAGGCGAAGGCATCAGGTCGGAATTCATAAAAACTCCTTGCGGCGGAGACACATCCCATTGTGGGATTTTAAGAAAGCAACTGGAAAGAGCGCTTGTGCGGCTGATGAAAGTATATTTGTTTTCCACCAAATCACACGACAACGCCCAATACAATTTTAAAAACGCTAAATTTACATTTATACTCTAAATGTTTAATCTAGCGTCTAGACACCAGTTTCGGAAGCATATCATAGGTATAACTCTGACGGCTCCCCCTAAAGTCATCACTTACTTTAGCAGTGGAAATAGTTATTTGTTATAAAATTCACAGGCAATTGGCGGTATTCCGCAAAGTTTTGGAAATTTTTCATTTCCAACTTGTGTCAATGATAATGTCATTAGAGTTCTGGAGAATTACACAACTGTGTCTGAACCGCGTAATCGTTGGATAGTTCGAGTAATCTTGGCATTAGCAGTTCTAATGTTTGTAGGTGTATCTATAGTTCCTATTATTAGCGCCTTCAATAGCCCGACACCGACAAACCAGAATACTGCTCCCAAAGGTAACTTAGCTTCCTCTGACCAAAAATCAAAATTACAAGACGAAGTACGGGGTTATGAACTAGTTTTACAACGGGAACCTGAAAATCAAACTGCCCTGAAAGGTTTATTACAAGCGCGGCTACAACTTTTAAGCTTGAATCAAGGTGATGTTCAAGGAGTTATCGCTCCTTTAGAAAAACTAGCTAAACTCAACCCCGACAGATCGGAATATGCAGTCCTCCTCGCCCAAGCCAAACAGCAAATTGGCGATAAAGAAGGAGCAGCCCAAGCATATCGCACAATTCTTGATACCAAACCCGGCGATTTGAAGGCTTTACAGGGTATGGTATCACTGCTCTTAGACCAACAACGCCCAGAAGCAGCTATTGGTCTATTACAAGAAACTTTAAATAATGCTACCCAAGCCAATACCATTCAGCCCGGAAGTGTGAATGTGGTCGCTGTGCAGGTGCTACTAGGCAATGTCTATGCTGCTCAAAAACGCTACCCCCAAGCTGTTAATGTCTATGACCAAGCAATCAAGAAAGACCCCAAGGATTTTCGCCCAGTCTTAGCTAAAGCCATGTTGTTGAAGGAACAAGGGAAAACAACTGAGGCAAAACCTTTGTTTAATAGTGCCGTAGGTTTAGCACCTGCTCAATATCGAGACGAAATTAACAAAGCCGCAACCGCTTCCCCAACTCCTGCGCCTGCTGCATCTGCCGCACCTGCACCTGCAAGTACTCCCAAACCATAAGAAATTGGGTGGTTTAAGATAACTGGAAAAAATAAATGTTTTGGGGTTTCTGTCGCAGGAACCCCTAATAAATGCAAAAATACCCATCTGGAGTGATCAATGGCACGTCCACCAATTCACCCAGGAGAAATTCTTGGGGATGAAATTACAGAAATAGGTATGACAGCGAGTGATTTAGCTCGCGTTCTTTATGTTCCTATGATTATTTTGTCTCCAGAAGAGGAGGCGATTATCAAATGGCAAATGTAGAACTATATCGGCAACTTATTCAAGAACTTTTACAGGCTTACAGCGAAATTAAAAGTAGTAACGAAGAAGTCGAGGCTGAAGTTATTTTTGATCAAGAGCGCGTTGGGCTTTGCCCCGCCGCAGGCATCGCTATCAATTAGTTCATGTCGGCTGGTCAAACAAACGGCGTGTATATGGTTGTGTTTTACACTTAGATATTAAAAAAGAAAAAATCTGGATTCAGCACGACGGTACTGAAGGCGGTATTGCTGATGAACTGACTAGCCGAGGTGTACCAAAACAAGATATTGTCTTAGCCTTTCATTCTCCTTTTAAACGACAATTTACAGAGTTTGCTGTTGGCTAACAGAAAAAGGCTGCGTGCTGAGTCTACTAAATAGCTTTATTTGCACCAAGCTACTTAATTAACTGTTCCTAAATTACTGAAGATTTCAATTAGATTACCATCTGGGTCACGAAAATGAGCGGTGCGGAGTCCCCACGCTGGACGGTCTAAGGGTTGGGTGACGACTACGACGTTGCGTTCTTTGAGTTTTTCGTAGACTGCATCTACGTTATCAACGGCGAAAATCAAGGCCATTTTATTTTGACATTCTAAAGCCGAAGGTAGATAAGCACTGGGAATTGCTTCAGCCATGAAATCTTTTCTAAATAACGCCAGCTTGAGGTTATCTCCGGTGTGTAACTCGGCATAGCCGCTATTTTCATCACCCCAATCAATCCAGAAGCCTAGCACGTCACGGTAAAAGAAAAAACAATCTGTGTAGTTGGTTACTAGCAGCCTGATATGTGTTAACTGAAGCATGATAACTATGATGTCTAGTAGTGAATATACTAACTGTGAATTCTCGGCTCTGGATGCAAGTTTACCAGCAGATCGCTCTCAACAATTGCTAACTCCTCAAGCCGTTGCTGGACTGTTTCGCGGTCAAAATAGGTATCCGCTAAAACCCAGTATGTACCAAAGTGTCTTGCTTCTGATGCCATTAAACCTTGATAAAATTTAGCTAATTCTGGTTCAGGACAGTGTGTAGCTAAAAGCCCTAACCTTTCGTGACTGCGGGCTTCGATTAAGCCGGTGACGAGTAAGGAATCTAAAAAGCGGTCGGGTTCGTTGGGACGGACAGCGGCTTTCAAACCCGCACCGTAGGGAGGCGGGGATAAAGGTGCAAGGCATATATTGCGGCGTTCTAGCCACTGGTTGACAAGCTCAAAGTGTTCTAATTCTTCACGAGCGATCGCAGTTAATTCCCTGACCATTTTAGTATTGGAAGGATAGCGAAACATAAAATTTAACGCCACACCCGCTGCTTTACGTTCGCAGTGGGAATGGTCAAGCAAAATAATATCTAAATTGGCGATCGCTTGTTCTATCCAAGCATTGGATGTAGGCTGCTTGAGGGCGTTGATAGTCGGTAATCCAGAAGTAAGCACAGGCTAACACTTAAGAAATTGCAATCCTGCTGAGTATCCCAGCACATCGATTGTAATAGCGAATGGGGTGAATTAGTGTGGGCAATTTTTGAAGAGGCAGAAGGCTAAGGAAACTGAGGGCTACAAGACAAATGACTATTGAGGATTGACCAAAATTAAGTAAATCACCAAAGCGTAGTAATTCTCCTATGTTGTTGCATTAAATATTATGGCTGAAGTTAATCAACCCTAATTTTTTAGGAGTAATTATCTATCGCTTTGGTGCTTTTTTAGCGGATATTTCCGCCATAAGGGTAAAAGTAAAGGGCTTATAAAGTCTATAATAGCTCTCTAGAAATTACTGTATCAGCCCACACCATTTGCCCAAATTATCAAATTACTTTTGACTAGTGATCCTCTTGTCAGGAACATCGGATACTTAATCAAAATCGGCACTGTTAATTATCATTAATACTTTGTATTGATAAATAACTAAATATAAAATTTTACCAAGCAATTGGTTGGCGATCGCGGAAAAATCCCCCAGTTACACCATCATCTGGAAGGGTAGCCAGCCAGACAATTGTATCTACTCCTTGTTCTGGAGTACGTGGTGCATTTGCGCCACCCATGTCAGTTTTTACCCAACCAGGACACACAGAATTAACTAATATATTTGTGCCGATTAATTCACTGGCAAAAATTCTGGTTGCAGCATTTAAAGCTGTTTTAGAAATGCGGTATCCGGGAGAACCACCCTCCATATCTGTTAACTGTCCCATTCCCGAAGAAACATTAACTATTCGCCCGTAATTTTGTTTCTTCATCAAGGGAATTAAAGCTTGAGTAACTCGCACAACACCATAAACATTTGTATTAATTGTTGTCTGTAAAGTATCAATTTTGGTATCAACAATGCTGTTGCTTTCTGCTTGAGCATCAATATAAATACCCGCATTATTTACCAGTGCATCAAGTTTGCCAAACTGCTGATCAATAAACTCAGCTAAATTTTGACTACTTTCATCACTGGTAACATCTAAAGTATAAGCAATTACATCTAATCCCTCAGCCTGTAACTTTTGTGCTGCGGCTTTACCTTTATCTTCGTCTCTGCTGGTGAGAATTACCTTATATCCTTGTCTCGCCAATTGACGAGAGGCTTCAAATCCCAATCCACGATTTCCACCAGTAACGACAGCAACTTTTTGGTTTGTACTCATGGTGATTTTCTCCGCATCATATTTTTGTGGTGGCAACTTTTACAATACAAGGGGTGAACCGACATCACACCCATCATTTGACAGAACCCAAACGATAAATTAAATCTGCATCAAACCCCAAATCACACCCGCTGTAACTAGTGGGACACCAAGGTTATCTGTTCCGTGGGGTGATATAGCTTCGACTAAAGTTGCCAAACTAGCACTCACTAATGCTATTAATAAAGCCTTTCCCGCACCAACAGAAACGGCTAAAGGGCTAATCAAAGAACCAGGTAAAAATAGTAATACCAAAAAGATTGCTGTTCCACTGGCTAAAAACATCGCCAGTGAACCTTCCCAAGAACGCACAGATGAGCCTACTTGGTATTGATGTTGTCCAAAACGTTTACCAATTAATGCAGCTAAAGCATCTCCCCAAGTCATAGCCATAATTCCCCCTACAGCAATGGAGACATAATCAATTGGGTCATCTGGTCGCCAGAATAACCCAAAAAGTATTGTTACCGAAATTGCAAAATAAACTGTACCAGGAGAACTATCTTCAGTATCCATTGCACCGATGATCCGATAACGGTAAAGCAGATAATTGATCCCAATAAAGGTAGCGAAGGGGATAATACCGATTTGCCAATGTTTAAATAGCAGTAGTACACCGAAAACCCACATCCCCGCACCAATATGGATAACCTTGCGGGTTAAATCTGGCTTAACACTAAAAAATCTTCGCAGTCCTTCACCAAGAGCTAATAAACCGATAGCGTAGGTGTAAGATGCTGCTAATCCGATCAGATCACTGTTATTCATTATTTAATGGCTTAAGTGCTGAGTATGATTTTCACTTTGGTCTTTCGCTATTGCGTTTGAAATTTTTATCGGGAAACGACACACTCCCAATTCCTTGCAAAATACCACGACCGATTAAACCTAAACCACGACCGATGATTTGGGTAAGGACGAAGACAATACCACTACCTAAAAAAGATAATAGGGATTGTAGCCGAGGAGCGATCGCATCCCAAAATTCCAGCCCCAGCGTCACCAATAAAGGAACGCCTGAAAGGTTTGCTAATTCTGCATTCCGTGGAGCATAAATCGATGTTTTGGCAATTCCCCGCGGTGCTAACACTAATAACTCATAACGACTTTCAAAAATTGCTTTAGCCTCATTCACATAATTGTTTAAACGGTATTTCCAGGACAAGTCATTTCTAAAGCGTTCAATTTCTCTTGTCGAAATTAACTTCTGAGTATAGAAATTTTTCTTAATTGCTTCTATATCTGCTAAATAATTCAACAGTGGTTGCAATACCCCATTTCCTATCTGAATCAACAAATTTTCTAAAATCATTAATGCCTGAGATTTAGCATCATAACTATCAGCTAAATAAGCATGATTATCAATATATAAATCTGTTTGAAATAGTAAATAAGAAAATAATTCTAATACAAAAGGAATTTTATTTAATATTTCTGTTTGAATAACTCTAGGATTTTGCAACAATACGTTGACAACTGCGATATTTTGCTTCCCGACTTGCACTTGAGAAAACTTACCGAAAAAATCTGTAACTGTGGCTTGCCAAACATCAAATAATATAGTATTTTTAAATCCCTCTAACTGCTCAATTGTAATTTGCGAAGCGCGTAATTCATCTAATTGTTTCGTTAGTTTTTGCAATATTAAATAAAGTAAGCCACGTTTTTTATCTTCACGTAAAATATCAATTTCCAAAGGAATATCCGTGACATTTTCTAAAGAAAATTGTAACTGATTTATACAAGTTGCGAATAAGTCAAATTGCAAGGCGCTTGGGGTAATTTCTGGTAATAGAGTTAGCTGCTGTTCCCCATCATTTGGAATAATTGCACTACTAGGTGAAGGCATCACTGTCAATTCTTCAACAAGGGGCGTTAATGATTGTCGTTCTGGGGGTGAACTTAACAAGTTATTCAGTAACCACCGCGCCGCTAAAAGTTCTCGCCGTTGTCCAGCCAGGACAGCCCGATCTAGTATTGGTAAGCCAGGGGTTTGTAGTTGTAATGTAACTTTTGCTAAGGAATTATTAATGTAATTAACTCCAGATAAACACTGGTTTTGCCATAGCTGCAATAAAGGCATCTGGGGAGGTGGAGAGATGGTAATTTGAGGAGGATTGGGATCTAATACCCAATAGGAACCACCTATTGCTACTTCTGCTATGACAGCAATTATTTGAGATATGGGAGTACCTTTAGGGATGTAGCCATTTATACCGAACACCCTAACAGCAGCAAGTATTTCTGGGTTTTGGATAGAACTCAGCAGTAAAACTGGCAAGTTGGGGTATGAAGTTTTTAACAGGCCACAGAGTTCTAAACCTTGCAACTGACTGTCAATTGAACGACCGTTTCCCAATTCCAGAACCACTATATTTACTTGCGTGGGGTCTTGATTGGTAAGTTCTGCTAGTTTTTGCAAAGCAGCCGTATCGGTTTCTACTTCTGCGACAACTTGCAAATCTGGCATTTCCGCCAACGCTACCCGCAATCCCAAACGAAAAATAGGATCTTGGTCAATTAATAATAATTTTAGAGGGCGATCGCTCATCATTGGCTGAGACACGAAAGATATTCCTACTCATTGTTACCTGTTTTCGTCAACCAATAAATGAATCATAATTACATAGGCGGAGTCTTATTTGTGTAATTAAATGAACCTCAGTATCCGGCAATGGTTGGCAGAACGCCAAATTGAAATCCATCAAATTAGAGAATTTTCCCTTGGTCAATTGGCGGGGGTTGCCTACCGTATTGTCCAGGATATGGAAGTTAAAAGCCTGGCACCACTGGATATCTGTACTTTAGCAGAGGTCTTAGAACTGCCTTTGGGCGCTGTTTGGGAAGATATCAATGTCATTGCCCGATTAACAGAAAGCCTCTTGCGTAGTCTCAGTGAGAAAAAAGCCTTAAAACGTAACGAAGGTACATGGCTGGCGTTTCAAATTGCCTATCTCCAAGCTTTACAACAGGTGATTGAGCAAGAAGTCAACCTGCAAAAACCTTGGCTGAATCGAGTTATGATTTCTACTCAAGCGGAAATATTAAAAGGGATAATTAGCAAACTCAATCTCCAAGATATTCAACTTCAAGGACTGTTGAAAACTCTCACCCTGAGTAAATTAACTGATACTCAAGCTGAACAAGCACTGTCTGTAGTGGCAGATTCATTATTAGTACAACAAATGAATAATGCTACTGTTGCTTGGTTTATCGCCAATGGTGCTGAAGATTTAGAAGCAAAACTGTTAACCCAGCGTTTAACTCATTCCTTGACTGGATATTTACTCAAAGTTATTGCTGAGAATGCACCACAACTGGCACAATTACAAAAATTTTTCCAATTGAGTTCTGCTAGTAATATTTACTCATCAGCAGCAGGGACTTTAGGAACATCTGTTAACTCGACGGTAGGGGACAAAATTGATTTATGTCGAGAAAATTATCGGGCGATTTTGCTCCAAAATCTGAGTACACCTTTGTTCATGGAATCCTTTGCCCTCAAAGATATCTATGTGCCTCTCAAGGGTTTACTAACCGACGCAAGTAATACCCCATCTGTGGATTTAAAAAAATGGGTAAAAGACCAGTTAGCAGATAGCGAAACTATCACTGTCATTGCATCAGAACCGGGATATGGTAAAACCAGTTTCTGCCAAATTTGGGCAGCAGAAGTAGCACGAGAACTTTATCCTCATTGGATACCAGTGATCATTCGCCTACGTGATATTAAATATGGGCAAACTTTAGCAGAAACTCTCAATTCTGGTTTTTCTCTGAACGCTCAGACTAATTTGAGTGATTGGCTAGAACAAGAACATCCCCAGTGTTTGTTACTTCTTGATGGTTTGGATGAATTACCGGCTTCTAGTTTAGGCATAAGGGCAAAGGCAATTTTTCTCCAGCAACTGATTGAATTTCAGGCTAAAGGTAGACACAAAATTGTGTTAACGAGTCGCAAAAATACTTTAGCAGAAATCAATTCCGAGATATTAATGCAGTTGCAGCAAATAGTAATTCAACCATTGGAACAAGAGCAATTAAAACAATGGTTTCAACAGTGGGCAATTTTACAATCATTACCCATCGCCCAAAATTTCTTTACATTCTTAAAGCAATCTGGTCTATTTGTCAGTAATTCTAAGTTTCCCGAACTTGCTGCTTTGGTGCGTCAACCCCTAATGTTGTATTTATTAGGAGTTTTACACCGTGATGCACTCATAGATGATGAAATATGGCAATTAGCAGAACAAACTAGCACTTATACCGTAATCTGGGAAATATACCATCGTTTGAGTCGCTGGTTATTGGGCTATCCGGCAACTGGTGGTATTAAAACAATGCTATTGCGTTCGGGTTCGGCTCACATTCATCGTACACAAGAAGCGAGTGCAAATTTACTGTCAGGTCGCCATCCCCAAGATTTATTAAACCAAATGCAGGCGATCGCTCTCCAAATTTTACACAGCGATCGCTATCAAATTCACACACCAGAAACTTCCCATTCTCATACTCTACCCGCCTTCTACTTCAAAACTTCCCACTCAGCACTCTTAACAGAATTTTCCCACCCCAAATTAGGCGAATATCTCTGTGCTAAAGCGATTGCTCATCAACTCCAAGTCCTGACTCAGCAGGAAAAAGATGCTTACGGAACGCTAATTTTCTGCTTAGATTCTCCTAATAGTGTGGCTCAACATCTATATAATCTTCTTGGTTATGGTGTAATCACTCAGGAAATTAAAAAACTGGTGATTGAAACTTTGCTACACCAGCCTAAAAGTGATTTTTCTTTAGATTTGTTACTGCAACGTCTAGAATTATTTTGGCGTGGTTACTGTCAAGGTCGTTGGTTGAATGAAGGTATAGTTCATCAAGCT
Source organism: Nostoc sp. LEGE 06077 (assembly GCF_015207705.1). GTDB lineage: Bacteria > Cyanobacteriota > Cyanobacteriia > Cyanobacteriales > Nostocaceae > Nostoc_B. The sequence continues at coordinate 51,415 of NZ_JADEWI010000001.1, read as the reverse complement.
TGGAATTATTTCCACACACTGGATAATCCGATTAATGTCGAACAAATTAATGCCAACCTTGGTATAAATATATTTTTATTATTATGTGCTGGCTATCGAGTTACAAAAGTTGCTTTTTCCCCTTGTGGTAATCCTCAAAATATAACTGAATTCTATCCAGAAGCTTTGACAATGTTGATGGGTAAATTGGCAATTTTATCTAATCAGGTCTTGCTCAAGCGAATTCTCCCCCAATCTTTAGTGGGAATAAATCTCTCAGGCGCATCTTTGTTACAAGCGATGTTAGCTGGAGCAAATCTTGAGCAAACAAATTTAACTGATGCAATCTTGATCGGCACAAATTTAGCAGGTGCAAACCTTAGCCATACAAATTTAACTGGTGCAAACCTTAGCCATACAAATTTAACTGGTGCAAACCTCAGCCGTGCAAATTTAACTGGTGCAAATTTGACTGGTGCTAATCTCAGCAATATTAATTTTGAGACTGTCAATCTCAGCAATGCTTGCTTATTTGATACTATTTTGACTGATACTGACAGAGAAATTGCCACAGTTAATGGTGCTGTATTCTCTTTGGAACAGTTCTACACCCTCAAAAAATTACTCTCACAAACATCTTTGATGAGCATCACCACTAGCGCCGATAAAACGGAAGCTTGGTTGCACAACAACCCCGATATTCAAGGCATTGAAAGCATTGAAGGCATTGAAGGAGAGACAATGGTCTCAGTGGATTTATACAATGATGATGATGATGTCAAAGATGAAACTGTATTTAGTGTAAATCCCAATGATTATGATTGATGGTCAATAGTCAATAGTCAATGGTTCTTCTTCTCCCTACACCTTTATACTCCTAAACTTTTACTCATTTTCTGATGGCTGGCGATAACCATAAAAGTTAATACTATATTCAGTAATTTGTACACCTGTTTGTTCTTCAACTTGACGCAGCAATTCTTCTGGTAATTCTATATGTACATCTAGAATTTGATTAGTATCGAGACAGTTGACATGGCTGTGAGCGTCACTAATGTTGCCATATAAACGGCCATCACAGTGTTCGATACACTCAATAATGCCTTGACTTGATAAGGCTTCCAGGTTTTGATATACAGAAGTATGACCAATGTCTTTGCCTTCTTGGTTTAGGCGATCGTAAATTTCTCTAGCAGATAGATGTTCATTTGCTTGCCACAATAGTTCTAAAATAAAGCGGCGCTGGCGACTAACGCGCATACCCAGTATTTGACACCGATCTAGCGCATCTTCTAAGGAACGAATTGGTTTTTTAGCTATCGTTGGTTTTTGCATATTAGATTTGGCTAACTATTCAGGAAATTGGCTATTTCCATGTTTAATGTTGCTTTTTGATATAAAAAAATATTATATGCTGCTTTTTCCCTTCAACTGTGTTGTGTTTAGCGATCGCTGCACAACTTACAGTCTCAAATAACAGTATTTACAGTTTGTTGATGGTTTGCTCATCATATTCCTATCTAAAACAAACTCATTACAACTTTAGCTTAAAATTCAAATTAATGTCCACCTTAAGATAGGTGTGGTTTATATGACTCAATCTAGCCGCAATCTAGTTCAGTTCATATTTATGTTCTCCCCTGCGGAAACTCGCTAATCTCGGTAATATTTTTATCCTGTTTTCTGAATTAAAATTGAGCAAAAAACCTTAAAACTGTCTCATAACAGAGATTTCGGTAGTTTGACTGGTGAGATTCAAAAAAAGAGCGAGTATAATCGGTGACTGACAATTGACAGTCTAGTTATCCTAAAGGACTATTTTATGTCAGACCAATTTACCTTTACCGTTACCAATGACACCGACCTAGCAATTACCGAGTTGTGGGTATCTGTTGATGATGATGAGTGGCTTCCATTTACCTTGAGTGATGAAGGGATTCCATCAGGTGAAACAGCAACAATTGCGTGGGCTGAATATACGAATGATTCTCCCTGTGAATGGTATATCTCTGCTGTATTTGAAGATGAATCAGAAACTGATTCAGCCTTATTTAACTTTTGTGAAGAACCAGCTTTAACAATTGGATAAATTGCTGACTGTAGCAGAGTTTGACACATAACGCTATAAACAAAAGCCCCACCTAGATACTGTCGAGGTAGGGCTTTAAATTTAGTCCCTTGTTCTTTGTATTGATATAGCAGTAGTCAGATATGTTAGGACAATTTGAAAGCTTGAATGTCAGGAATAGTAAGACTTTTTCTCCTGCATTCTGCCTTCTGCTATAAATGACAAGGAACTAAATTTATGGGTGATTCTGTAGATGTGTTTTAACGAATCTTTACCAGTTAGCCACAGCTTGCGCGATCGCTTCCTTAGCTGCTGCTAATGATTGTTGACGAGCATCATCACCTAAATTCAGGCTGTCAGCATGAATAAATGTCACATCTGTTAGACCAATAAAACCCAAAATACCGCGGAGATACGGTTCTTGATAATCATAAGCTGCAAAGGGTGTACCTGGGGGAAAAGTCCCACCACGAGATGTAATAATCAGGACTTTTTTGCTGCTATCAACTAAACCTTTATAGCCATTTGCATCAACAGCGAAGGTACGACCAACACGGACAATTTGGTCAATATAAGCTTTGAAGGTAGAAGGTATATTCAAGTTATACATCGGTATACCAAACACATAGCGATCGGCCGCTAGAAGCTCATCAATTAAACTATCCGAAAGCTTAATCGCCTCAGCTAGTTCTGGTGTGTGTGCATCTGGAGGTGTAAAAGCCGCAGCTATCCATGATTCGTCCACATGGGGAACGGGATGATGACCCAAATCTCGGTAACTAACTGTATCCCCTGAATGACTATCTTTCCAGGATGTGATGAACTCATAAGTGAGTGCGCGTGAAATAGAACGTTCGCCACGAGGACTAGAATCAATGTGTAGAATATTTGCCATAAATAAAGCCTAAAATCAGATTATTACTCAAATTTGTTGGGTTGAACGAGCAGTCAAAAAAGTGACACCCAAAAACTACATCAGTAAATCAGACGCGAAGGAAGTCTGTCAAGTCAACCCCACAATCGACAGCATCAGTGATGCAAGCATATTATACTGGGCTAAAAGCATGACAGGGTAAACCGATATTTGTTGCCTGATAGTCGCTTTAAATACTCACAAAGGTCGTACTTTGTAGATAGAAATGACAGTCTTAAGCAAAGAATGTTCAAGTTGAACACAGACTAACTATGCTTGTTATACCAACCTCATAAGCTTGATACCAACTTTTATGGTATTATCTAAAAAATCTTGACTGAATAAAGCTTCTGCGGTGTGGCTAGAAGAACACTTATCTAACCAGTAGGTTTGTATGAATACTTGCTGCTGGAAATTTGGTGTGCGAAAAACCGCCCAAATTCGTTAATTGTTTACTTAATTCCAGTCAGATACCAGGGCAAAATATAAGTGAAAATATTCTGATATGCTTTCTGAGCAAAAAAATATAAATCTTATTTCTAGCGCGACTAGTAAGCCGAATATTTGGGAAAATCATCACCATCAAGTCAGCTTAATATCTCCTACAAAAAACGGACTGAAATCTCTAAATTATCAGAGTTATTCATCTGCTTTAAAATCCAGTAATGCTGGATCTGATATCACTAGCTCAAATCAACAAAATAACCAAGTAAATACTCAAGCGATCGCTCTGACATCTGCCCAACCAGACCTAATAGTACAAAATCCTGTAGCTCCAGCTTCAATAACTGCTGGTAGTACAATTAACCTGAACTATCAAGTCAAAAATCAAGGTGCAGAAAATGCTTTTTCTAGCTACACACTTTTTTATCTATCGCATGATCAAACTGTGAGTGATGATGATGTGTACTTAGGCTCAGACTACGTTGATGGTATTACTGGTGGTGCTTATAGTTCAGAATCAGTCGCACTCAAAATCGAAAATAATCTTGCCGCTGGTAGTTATTATTTACTTTCTCAAGCTAATGGTAATGGTGATGCTATTGAAAGCAATGTAAATAATAACACTTTTGCTCAGGCTATCAATATTACTCAAACGAAGACAGATTTGATCATTCAAAATGCTGTTGCTCCCAGTTCTATATCTGTGGGAGAAAGCTTTAAAGTTAGTTATCGTGTCAAGAATCAAGGTGTTGGCAAAGCCTTTCCTAGCTCTACAATGTTTTATCTATCTAGGGATAAAACAGTTAGTAATGATGATTTGTATTTAGGTTCTGATGAAATTGCTAGTCTAAATCCAGGTGCTTACAGTTCCCGAACAGTCACTTTTAGCATTGAGAAGAATATTACCGTAGGTAGTTATTATCTGTTATACAAAGCTGATGGTAACAACAATGTAGTTGAAACGAATGAAAGTAATAATATCGTTGCTAAAGCGATCGCCCTGAAGAATAGTTTTAGTTCTACAAATGGTTACGGCTTAATTAATGCAGCCGCCGCAGTGGCTCAAGCTTTAGCTCAAACTACCTTTGCAGATGTTCCTGACTTGGGGGGTCACAACTGGGGCGCAGACTTGATCAAAGCGCCAGAAGTCTGGGCTAAAGGATATACAGGCGCAGGAATTACTGTTGCGGTTGTAGATAGTGGCGTTGACCGCAACCATCGAGATTTAAGTTCTAATATCTGGAAAAATACCAAGGAAATAGCAGGTAATGGTAAAGATGATGATGGCAATGGCTATATTGATGATGTCTACGGTTGGAATTTTGTGAGTAACAACAATAACACCCTAGACAAGAACGGTCATGGTACTCACGTTGCAGGTACGATCGCCGGAGTAAAAAATAGCTTTGGTGTGACAGGTATTGCTTATAATGCCAAGATTATGCCAGTGAAAGTTTTAAGTGATAATGGTTCTGGCGCTGATAGTGCGATCGCAAATGGTATTCGTTACGCTGTGGACAATGGAGCGAATGTGATTAACCTAAGTATTGGCAAGGATCAGCCAAATACAGATATCCAATCAGCTGTTCAATATGCCAGTAGTAAAGGTGTAATTGTCGTCATGGCTGCGGGAAATGCCAGTGGTTCCACACCATACTATCCTGCCAGCTATGCCAAAGATTGGGGTCTGGCAGTGGGAGCAGTTGATCAATCTGGGAATATGGCAGACTTTTCTAATTTAGCTGGCGCTGAACTACTTAGCTATGTGACAGCCCCCGGTGTAGGTGTTTATTCTACACTTCCAGGCCATAAGTATGCTGCTTGGAACGGCACATCAATGGCAACACCTCATGTTGCTGGGGTAGTAGCTTTGATGCTCAGTGCCAATAAAAATCTCACTGATGCCCAAGTACGTAAGATCATCACAACTACCGCCAGCAATAGTTTGACAGCATAAGGTCATTAACAGGACTTACACACAAAAATTGTCTGGGGAGACTGGGTATAGGGATGTAAGGGTTTTGAACACTTACACCCTTATACACCCTATACTCCTTCACCCTACTCCCTAACGAAAACTAACAACTCGCAGCTTTTTTGCGCTTCAACCAACTGCCTAGTAACCCAGCAATAGCGATACCACCAATAGTGGTTGGTTCAGGTACAGCTTGGTTCCCGCTACCTTGTGAATTCCCATTACTGACTCGGTAAACACTCACATCATCTAAGTTTAACCAGTCATATCCAGTACGACTGGCAAATGTTAAATCTGTAACTCTCGATGTAGCGACAAAATTAACGGTGTATTTTTGGAAATTCTGTAGGGAATCAGGATTTAAGGTGAGGTTTGTTAGTTCTAACTGCTTTTGTCCACCGACAAATACTTGAAATATGTTATCAAGACGAGGTGCTTCTTCTACAGAGGCTAAGTAAAAGCTGAGTTCATACTCCTGATTTTTCTTTGTAGCTAGAGTCTGTGAAAGGTAAGCTAATGTTCCAGGCGGAGTATAGCCAAGTTCGACGCTACGTAAACCATTGGTCGCTGGGTTGGGATAATTTGACAAACGATTAGCAAAGATATCAACACCAATCAGACTGTTATTATTCCAGCCAGTAATAAAAGGATTAGGTAGAGTGGGGTCATAATCAGGATTTACCAGTGGGTCTGCTTCAAAATCGCCGTTCTGCACTAGATTTACTCTTACTGCTTGCGCCTGGGGAATATAAGCACCAGTAATAGCAATGGCGCTAGTCATACCAACAACAAGCAATCCTATATTTTTCGATGATTTCATCAGATTTAACTCCAAATAGTTTAAATGTCACGAGAATAAAAAGTTGCTGAAAAAGCGATCGCAGATTTTCTGAGGTTAGGGAGTACCAAATCCACGAGTAGTAAACCTACCTCTGGCTGTAGAGCTTGATAAGAAGTTGGCAAAACTAGTTGCAGCCGTAAGATTAGTAGTTCTGTTGAGTACAGCCGCCGGATAGACAATCGAACTGTGGCAGTTTTGTGCCACAGTTGTGATGAAGGTAGTACTATTAGAAATTCTTTGGTCAGTTGTGTAAACTAGACCTGCATCAATTGTGTTGCCACTAAGCGTTTTATTTTGTACTGCCGCCAAGACGTTACGGACATTACTCGCAAATACTAGCTTGTTGGCAGTCGGACTATTTAGGAGTGTGTTGTAGCTACCTGCACCACAACCACTGAGGGTGCTTTGGAGAGCTTGTTGAGCATAGGCTCCGGCGGGGACGGTTGCGGGATCACCGATAGCAATCCCTCTAATGCCAGTTCTGGGAGGACTGCTGGTGGTGCTGTTTGTCAGTCTATCAATACCGGCGATCGTCGGACTTGGTGCTGGAGAAGTCGGTGTATTCGGTCTAATCAAGACTAGACGGTTAGTTGCAATTGTCACAGGCCAACCGGAAGCTAATTGTCCAGCAGTCTGCAAGCTAGTCATTTGCGTTGTCGCTGCCGAGATAAAAATATCTGGGATACCTGCTGACTGATTGGCTGGCAAGTTGATTTGATTGAGCAACGCACCAGAAGAATCAAAAGTGTTGACAAAAGTAGCTCCCAAGCTGGGGTTAGCGGCAATGAAGGCACTTTCAATTTCTGGTAGTACTTCTGATAAGCTAACTGCGGCAAAGACCCGCAAGGTAACTGCCGCCTGTGCTTTTTCGGCTGTCTGATTGAGCAGCGGTAAGCCTATTACTAACAGTAAGCTGGTAATTGCCGCAGCTATCCAGGTGATCAAACCTCTTTTTCGAGTTAGAAACATTCTGAATCATCTAGTTGGTGTAAGGTTGACGCAGGCGTATATTACCAACCACAGGGGAATTTACCAATATATTTGGTAATAATACTATGAGTAATCCTACCAGGGTTGGTAGTTATTACCAATATATTTGGTAATAAAATCCTGACAAAATACTGTGGTAAAAACTCGGCAATAAATAAATTGATCAACACTGATTCAGATGCTCTTGTGTGCTACGTAGGCATGAGAAAATCAGATAATACGATCGCCATACAAGCGATGAAGGCAAAGGAAGAAAGATGTCGGATAATTTGAGAAGCCGGATTGTAACACAAGGTGTACAGCGATCGCCGAATCGCGCGATGCTGCGGGCAGTTGGTTTTCAAGATGCAGATTTTAACAAAGCAATTGTCGGTGTTGCCAATGGCTACAGCACTATTACTCCCTGTAACATGGGGATAAATAAACTGGCACAAAGGGCAGAAGCTGGTATTAAAAGTGCTGGAGCTATGCCGCAAATCTTCGGTACAATTACCATCAGTGATGGGATCTCAATGGGAACGGAAGGGATGAAATATTCCCTAGTGTCAAGAGAAGTAATTGCCGATTCCATTGAAACCGCCTGTACAGGACAAAGTATGGATGGCGTGTTAGCCATTGGTGGGTGTGATAAAAATATGCCAGGGGCAATGCTGGCGATCGCGCGGATGAATATTCCGGCGATTTTTGTCTATGGTGGTACCATCAAACCCGGACACTACAACGGTCGTGATTTAACTGTAGTCAGTTCCTTTGAAGCGGTTGGTCAATATAGTGCTGGCAAAATTGACGAAACTGAATTAACCGCAGTTGAACAAAATGCTTGTCCGGGTGCTGGCTCTTGCGGCGGGATGTTTACAGCTAACACCATGTCATCGGCTTTTGAAGCAATGGGGATGAGTTTACCTTATTCTTCTACAATGGCAGCCGAAGATGCTGAAAAAGCCGACAGTACGGAAAAATCAGCTTTTGTTTTAGTAGAAGCTATTCGTAAGCAATTATTACCACGCCAGATTATCACCCGCAAATCTATAGAAAATGCTATATCGGTAATTATGGCAGTCGGTGGTTCTACCAATGCAGTATTACATTTTTTGGCGATCGCCAGTGCGGCTGGTGTGGAATTAACCATAGATGACTTTGAAACTATTCGCGGACGGGTTCCCGTACTGTGCGATTTAAAACCCAGTGGTAGATATGTAGCCACAGACTTACACAAAGCTGGCGGTATTCCCCAAGTCATGAAAATGCTGCTGGTACATGATTTGCTGCATGGTGACTGTATTACCATCAGTGGTCAAACCATTGCCGAAGTGCTTGCAGATGTGCCGAATGAACCCAGGGCTGACCAAGATGTGATTCGCCCTTGGGATAAACCCATGTATGCTCAAGGTCACTTGGCAGTTCTCAAAGGTAATCTCGCTACTGAAGGTGCAGTAGCTAAAATTACCGGGGTGAAAAAACCAATCATTACCGGCCCCGCCAGAGTATTTGAATCGGAAGAAGCTTGTTTAGATGCGATTTTGGCAGGCAAAATTCAAGCTGGTGATGTCCTGGTGATTCGTTACGAAGGCCCCAAAGGCGGCCCAGGAATGCGGGAAATGTTGGCTCCCACATCGGCAATTATTGGTGCTGGTTTGGGTGATTCTGTAGGATTAATTACCGATGGACGTTTCTCCGGCGGTACTTACGGGATGGTAGTTGGTCACGTTGCCCCAGAAGCAGCTGTCGGCGGAGCGATCGCCTTAGTCGAAGAAGGTGATACCATCACCATTGATGCTCCAGCGCGGCTGTTACAGTTGAATATTTCTGATGAAGAATTAGCCCGCCGCCGTGCTAATTGGCAACCCCCAGCCCCACGTTACACTAAAGGTGTATTGGCCAAGTATGCCAAGTTAGTATCTTCCAGTAGCCTTGGTGCAGTCACAGACTTAGGTTTGTTTGATAGTTAATCAACCGCAGATAAACGCAGCGGAAAGTTTGCGCGTCCGGGTTTCCCGGCGCAAAACTTTTCCAGACAGATGAACGCAGATAAATAAACAGCTAATCACGAGAAAATCTTACAACCAAACATGAAAGAGCAACTCTTGACTAGCTACTAGAATTTTTACTCAGCACGGACTGAACGCCCCGCTACCGCTCTAAGCGCAGCCATGCTCGCAGGGCTTTACAGCACTTTCAAGTTAGGAGTATACCTTCAATATCTAGCATCCTCTGTGTTTTCTTGAGGAATCATGATCGTAAATGTCGTACCTGTATCTACTTTACTCTCTACGATAATTTTTCCTTGATGTAGTTCTATACATTTTTTGACAACTGCTAACCCTAACCCTGTTCCAGCGATATTTTCAACATTTTGGCATCGGTAAAAAGGCTCATATATTTTATGTTGCTCTGCTAATGGAATACCAATTCCTTGATCAATAACTTGAAAAGTTATCAGATCCGCTTCAGATTTTAGTATTAAATAAATTGCGGTTTCGTTATTTGAATATTTGATAGCATTGAATAACAAATTGCTAAGAATAGAATACAAAAGCCTTTCATCAATACTAGCTCTAACAATAGAACCCATTTTTTGAAATCTGATTTTATTTGCTGTTGTAGCAAAAAGCTGGAAATCTTCTACTAGATTTAAACAAAAGTTTTCTAAATTTATTACTTGTAATTTAAAATCTAACTGACCTGCTTCGGCTCGCGTTAAAATTAATATATCAGTTAATATATGATTCATGATTTTAGCAGAAGATTGAATACGAAAAACATTCTTTAAGTGCTGTTCATCTACTAGATTTTCGAGGCTTTCACTTAATAACTGGGATGAAAGTAAAATTATACTTAAAGGTGTCCGAAATTCATGAGAAATCATAGAAAACAATTGAATCTTTAAATCACCTATTTTCTTTTCTTGAGCTAAAGAAGATTCTAAGTCTCTAATTAGCTCACGTTTAATCCATTGCTTTTCCAGAATTACACATAAACCAAAAATTATGATTAAAATTAAAAATGTTGTGAAAACTTCGATAAAAATTCGGAAATAAATACTTTGTTTTGATTGCTCTAATGAATCTTGGAGATAAGTTTGTTCTTCTGCTTTAATATCTGCTATCACCTTTAAGATTTCTTCTCGAATCTGAACACTGCTAACGGTAATATTATTTTGTACCAACAATGCTTTTTTATCTTTTTGGTAAAGTTTTATAGATTGCTCTAACAAAGATAATCTTTGATTGACTAGTAAATTGAAACTTACTAATCGTTTTTCCTGATTCCCATACGGATGTATTTGTTTTTGCAATATTTGCAGTTGAGAGCGCATATCTGCCGTTGCATGATAATAACGCTGCAAATCCTGACTACTACCTAAAAAAATATATCCTCGTCTAGCTGATTCTGCGGCAGTCATTGCGCCATAGAAATTTGTCAAAGCATTGAGGGTTTGATATGTCTGCTGCACCCTGTTAGCTCCATATTTGATTTCATCTGTGTTTTTTAACGAAACAAAACAGATAATTACCATCAGCAACAGGGTTAAACCAAAACCTCCCATAATCCATTTTTCGGGGAAAGTCCATTTGATCAATTGCTGAGTCATAGATTGAGTTAAACAATAGTTGCTTATACATGATAAATTAAAGGCATTGCTGATATCTTTGCCTGTTACTCAATAAAAGATCAAATATGCGGATTTTAGTAGTTGAAGATGATATTCAACTCGCAGAAGTACTAGCAGAAGCACTCAACAGACGGCAATATGTGGTGGATATTGCTAAAGATGGAGAAGCAGCTTGGAACTCTACACAATCCATGAAATATGATTTAATAGTCCTGGATATAACCTTGCCTAAGCTAGATGGAATTAAGTTTTGTCACCAGTTACGTACTGTCGGCATAAACAATGCTGCACATCGTAATGCGACTATACCAGTGTTGATGTTAACAGCCCGTGATACCGTAGCGGACAAGATTGCTGGGTTAGATGCTGGTGCAGATGATTATGTAGCCAAGCCATTTGATTTAGAAGAATTAATGGCTAGAATTCGTGCGTTACTTAGACGAGGTAGTTCCAGCAGCACAGTAAGTCTGTTATGGGAAAAATTGTACCTAAATCCCAGCACCTATGAAGCTACTTACGATAGCTATCCCTTATCATTAACTCTAAAAGAATATGCAATTTTAGAATTACTGGTTGCTAATGGTAGACGAGTACTAAGTCGTTCTAGCATTATTGAACAAGTTTGGTCAGTTGATGAATCCCCTGTTGAAGAAACAATCAGATCTCATATTAGGTGCATTCGACAAAAGCTGAAGGCGTTAGGTGCAGCAGAAAACTTCATTGAAACTGTTCATGGACTAGGATATCGCTTGAAATAGTCATCATGATGCTCATCTCATCAGCAGCGTTGAAAATTTAGTCAGGATTATCTACACGAATTATACACAAACTCTACACGAGGATTGCATATTAATATAATATTCTAATATTTGAAGTTAAAAAGATAAATATCAAATTCCACTTTTCAGTATTGGAGTTGGTATTCAATTGTCTCTATTTAATTATTTATCAGGGTTCAAAAAATTTACTTGATTTGGAGTAATTAAAGAAAACAGAGTTTACTAAACTTATGAATAAATGTGATCGTGGTAGTGGTAGATATGACAATCTGCTTTTAATTAATGAGCTTTGTTCATCTATTACTTTCTATTCATCAATCATTACCGAAATTAACAGAGAACTTACGTAGTGAGACAAGCAATCAAGGATTTCGGGAAGGGTGTATGGATGTATGTCTCTCAAACCTTTACACCAGATAACCTCATGCGTAAGTCCTATACATGGAGTATGAATACCATATACCTTCACGTTAATTAATTTTAAATTTTTAAATAAGCTAATAAAAATCTCTATTTTCTCTGTAAGAATAATTACCCCTGTCCTGTAAGTTTGCTGTCGTTATACATTTTAATTGGCAAATTTAGTACAGGTTGATGTTGGATTAGCTTGTAAAGATAAAGGTTTGGTATTGTCTTTAGGTTTTTACTATTTTTGTGTTTTCCCTTTTTTTAAAAGTAAAATCTGAGATTACTTCTGTGTTTTACAAGAACTGTGGCTGACGTAAACGGATAGAGTCAGTTTTGTGCAGATGTCATAACTGCACATACTTGTTTTTTGTTAAGTAGTCCTAATGAAAATTATGAATAGCCCAAAAGTTAAAGGCTCGAAAGATAAAGCACTCTTGAAAAAGAAAATTCTTTCTGTGTTAGCGATCGCTATTACTGCTATTTTTACTATCGGTGTGATAGTGGGTGGTTTTCTTGACAGAGAAGTGAAAGCACAGTCTGTTGATGCGACTCTACCCAGTAGATTCGGCCGGATGTTTCGTAATCTACCACCCTTTGCGCCACCCAGCCCAGTTGTTAAAAATGCTCTGATGGAAATGGGTAAACCTGGGGGTATCTTAGATGCTAAAGACAATTTAGCCGCAGGGCCAATAGCCCTGATCACTGATCCTACTCTCAACGTTAACAATCCCAACAACCCTACCCATACAGCTGGTACAACCTTTATGTCCCAGTTTTTGGATCTTGACATAACCTTTGATACGACATCTCGACTTGGCCAAGTAACACCTCCAGTCACTGCAACAAACTCTCGAACCGCAGCCTTTGACCTTGATAATATATACGGTTCTGGGCCGATAGGTTCGCCAAATTTATACGACCCTAAAGATCCAATCAAGCTGAGACTTGAAAGTGGCGGCTTGTTTGAGGATTTACCAAGAGACGCAAACAATCGAGCGATTATCGCTGATCCACGCGGCGATCAGCATCTAATTATCAGTGGGTTGGTAGCTGCATTCTATAGCTTCCACAATCATCAGGTGGATTTAATTAGATCCAAGTCTCCTAATATCTCGAACGATGATGTTTTTCGTCAAGCTCGTCAATTGACCACATGGCACTACCAATGGACAATCCTCCATGAATTTTTGCCACTGGTAGTTGGTCAGGATATGGTAAATGACATATTAAAAAATGGGCGTAAATTTTATAATCCCTTGCCAAATAGAGGATTTATCCCTGTTGAGTTTCAAATTGGTTATCGTATCGGTCACAGTATGATCCGGCCTTCTTACCGAGCCAACTTAGCTGGTGACAATGGACAGCCCTTCTTTGCATTCATTTTCGATCCTTCTCAAGAGGGAAAACCTGATCCAGATGACCTCCGCGGTCGAGCAAGAGCAGCACGACGCTTTATTGGATGGCAGACATTCTTCGACTTTGGAGATAATCAAGTCAGACCGAATAAATTAATCGATACGAAAATTTCTAGCCCACTGTTTAACTTGCCACTTCAGACTATTGGTTCAGGTACTCCTCCGACTTCACTTATCCAACGTAACCTGCTCCGACACTTAACTTGGCTACTACCATCTGGTCAAAGCATCGCTCAAAAGATGGGTGTACCCGTACTAAGTAAGTACGACTTGGCCGAGCTTCGGAGTATTTACCCTACCTTCGATACCTCCACACCGCTGTGGTACTACATCCTCAAAGAAGCTGAACTGAAAGAAAAAGGCTTACATCTGGGTCAAGTTGGTGGTCGGATTGTTGGTGAGGTAATTATCGGTCTGCTTCAGGTTGATCCAAATTCTTATCTCAATGTAAATCCGTCTTGGGTGCCAACTTTACCTACCAAAACTGGCAAACCTCAAGATTTTCGGATGACTGATTTCTTAACTTTTGCTGGTGTAGCTCCGGCTAGTCGTGGTCAGTGATGTTATTGTCGGACTTTTCATAACATAGTTTGATTTATTTCCACCGACCTAACTACGACTGAGCAGTTTGAGACAATATCCAAAAAGCAAAGAAAGCAAAAAGCAAGTGATTTATACTCACCTGCTTTTTGCTTTTTTATAAATATTCTCTAAATTTACCTTTTCCTATTATTCCCTTAACCTTGATTCAGTAAGTTTTCGGAGACGATTGACACAGAAAAATTAGTCTCTACTTAAGTTGCAGTATATACAAAAACACTCAATGCAGTAGTGTGGCAAGTCTGATCAGGACTGCCTGATTGAAGCGTAATTCTATGTTTACGAGCGAAGCATATCTGTCTATCGCTCTAAATTTCATGTCTCTGCAAATATCTCTGAGGACAAACAGTAATGTCGATTCAATTTAATGGCTCTTATTCTGAGAACTTTGATAGTTTGGCATCTTCTGGTAACAGTAGTGTAGTTCCTTCTGGTTGGGCATTGTTGGAAACTGGAACCAGTGCAAATGTCAATGGACAGTACACTACTGGTACTGGCTCTAATACCGCAGGCGATACATACAGTTTCGGTGCAACAGGTTCTAGTGAGAGAGCTTTTGGAACATTACTTTCAGGTACGATAACTCCCACAATCGGCGCAAGTTTTACGAATACAACAGGTAGCACAATTACAACGTTGAATCTGTCCTATCGAGGTGAACAATGGCGTTTGGGTGCAGCCAATAGAGGATCTGATCGCTTAGATTTTCAGTACAGTCTGGATGCAACGTCTTTGAATGCAGGAACTTGGGTAGATGTTGATAATTTAGATTTCAATTCTCCCGTAACTACTGGAACTGTAGGAGCGCTGGATGGAAATACAAATAGTACTCAAATCACCACAGCTATTACAGGGCTAAATATCCCCGTTGGAGCCACCTTTTGGTTCCGTTGGGTGGATTTTAACGCCTCCGGTTCAGATGATGGTTTGGGGATTGATGATTTTTCCCTTTCTACTGGAGTCACGCCGCCTGCGGTTCCCACAGTGGCGATCGCAGCTACTGATGCAACAGCCGCCGAAGCAGCAACCGACCCCGGAACTTTCCGCATTACTCGCACAGGCGATCCAAGCAATGCGCTGACTGTTAATTACACAGTTGCTGGTGGTGCAGATCAAACAGACTACACACCAAATCTGACGAGTAGTGTGATTATCCCTGCTGGACAGTCCTTTGTGGATATCACAATTACCCCCGTGGATGACTCTTTAGTAGAGGGGAATGAAACCGTTACGCTAACGCTGGTGGATACTGTTGATTACAATTTAGGCGCAACCGCCACAGCTACAGTCACAATTACTGATAATGATGTTGCACCTGGGGCAATCCGCATTCATGACATTCAAGGCACAGCACATATTTCATCTCTCAATGGCCAAGGGGTTGTGAATGTAGCCGGGATTGTCACAGCGATCGCTTCTAACGGCTTCTACATCCAAGATCCCACTCCCGATAACAATGATGCAACTTCTGACGGGATTTTTGTTTTCACTGGGACTACTTCTGCTCTTCTCAGCGCCCGTACCGTCGGCGAAGCGGTCTTAGTTAGTGGTACAGTGTCAGAATTTCGCCCAGCTAACAACTCCAACAACCTGACTATTACCCAAATTGGTAGTAACAATAATGTGCAGAGTCTGAGTGTGAGTGCTTGGACAGATGCACCGACTACAACTATTACCCCAACAATACTAGGCAATGGCGGACGGACGATTCCCACCCAGGTAATCAACGATGACTTTGGTACTAATGGGAATGTAGAAACGGGTGGAGATTTCGATCCAGTCAATGAAGGTATCGATTTTTACGAAAGCTTGGAAGGGATGTTGGTGCAGATTAATAATCCTGTGACTACATCTCCCACTGGCAACTTTGGTACTTCTGAGGAAATCTGGGTGCTGGCAGATAACGGTGCTAATGCCACAAGCCGGACTGAGCGAGGCGGGAGCTTGATTACAGCCACCGACAGCAACCCAGAACGGATTCAAATTGATGATTTAATCAATGGCTCAATCACATTGCCAAGTGTAAATGTCGGCGCTCAACTCAGTACAATTACAGGTGTAGTTAACTACGATTTTAACAATTATGAAGTTCTGGTTTCATCTGCACCGACAGTAGTACAGCCATCAACTCTGCAAAGAGAAGTTACAAACTTAACAGGCACTGCCGATCAATTAACGGTTGCAACTTTCAACGTGGAAAACCTTGATCCGGGTGATGGTGCAACTCAGTTTGATAACTTGGCTAATCGCATTGTGAATAACCTGGGAGCGCCAGATATTCTTTCTCTGGAAGAAATCCAGGACAACAACGGGGCGACGAATGACAGTGTAGTTGATGCCAGTTTAACTTTTCAGACATTAATAGATGCGATCTACACAGCTGGCGGCCCCAGATATGAATATCGTCAGATTAACCCAGTGGATGATACTAATGGTGGTGAACCAGGCGGTAATATTCGCGTTGGTTACTTGTTTAACCCCGAACGTGTTACCTTTGTAGACCGTCCCGGTGGTGGTTCCACTACGAACATTTCCGTCACTAATGTTGATGGTACTCCCACTCTTTCTACTAGTCCTGGGTTAATTGACCCCACTAATTCTGCGTTCAGTAGCAGCCGTAAACCCTTAGTTGGTGAGTTTGTCTTCAACGGTCAAACTGTTTATCTTATTGGCAATCACTTTAACTCCAAAGGTGGCGACCAACCTTTATTCGGCCCAAGTCAACCGCCAGTTCTCAGCAGTGAAGCGCAACGCCAGCAACAAGCCACAATTGTGAGAAACTTTGTGCAAGAGATTTTGGCAATTAACCCCAATGCCAATATAGCGGTGCTGGGTGACTTGAACGACTTTGAGTTTTCTAATCCTATCAACACACTTGAAGGTGCTGGACTGACTTCCTTAATTGAAACTCTGCCTGCAAATGAGCGTTACACCTATAATTTTCAAGGTAACGCCCAGGTACTTGACCACATTTTGGCGAGTCAAAACTTGGTCAATAACTTAGATGGCTATGATGTCGTTCACATAAACTCAGAGTTTTTTGATCAGGATAGCGACCATGATCCTGTGATTGCCAGGTTTAATTTACCACCAGCCAACCAAGCACCAACTGCGGTGACATTTAATAATGCCGTTACTAGCATAAATGAAAATAGCAACACAACTAACCGCATCAAAGTTGCAGATATATCTATTACCGATGATGGACGAGGCACAAATAACCTAAGTTTGACTGGTGTAGATGCTAGTTTATTTGAAATCGATAATTCTGTATTGTATCTGCGGGCTAACACTAATTTAGATTTTGAAACCCACTCTAACTACAGTGTGACAGTAGCTGTTGATGATCTGACAGTTGGTAATACTCCTGATGCGGTGGCTAATTTCAATTTAGCTGTAACTAACGTAAACGAAGCACCAACCGCTAGGAATGACAGCGCCACAACTACGGATATTCAACCAGTAATTATTAACGTGTTGGCAAATGATAGCGACCCAGATAGTAATCCCCTGACTATCAACAGCTTTACCAATCCCACAACAGGTAATTTGGTGAGAAATAACGATAACACCTTTACCTACACACCGCAAATTGGCTTCACTGGCGCTGACAGTTTTACCTACACCGTTAGTGATGGCAATTTAACTACCACAGCTACAGTTAATCTCACTGTTACCCTTGGTAGTAACCAGATTAACGGCACTAACGGTAATAATATCTTGCTAGGAACTAGCAGAATTGACGTAATTCGGGGTTTGGGCGGTAACGATATTATTAGCGGCTTAGGTAATAACGATATCCTTTATGGTGGAGATGGCAGTGACATACTCGATGGCGGGGCTGGGAATGATAGCCTCTATGGTGAGAATGGCAGTGATATTGTTTATGGTGGAGATGGCAATGACACCTTAAATGGTGGTGCGGGTGACGATATGCTGCTTGGTGATGCTGGGAATGACACCCTCATCGGCGGCTTAGGTAAAGATATTCTGGCTGGTGGAAATGGTAGAGATAGCTTTTATCTCAATCGTGGGGCGGGAAATTCCGATATTATCACTGACTTTGTGTCTGGTATTGATAATATTGTTGTCTCTCAGTCAGAATTTGGACTTAATCAAACCCTAGGTACACTTGACCTTGGCTTATTCCGTTTGGGTAGTAGTGCAACAGCAGCCAGCGATCGCTTTATCTACGACAGAAACACAGGTAAACTGTTCTTTGATCAAGATGGCGTTGGTAGTATTGCCAAAGTTCAAATAGCCCAACTATCTAATCGACCAACCTTGAGCAATACTGATTTCACTGTGATTGCATAGCTTAATTAAAGCTTCTTGTAGGGTAGGCTTTCTGTCCTACCCTCATAGTCCTGTCCCCAACTTCCAGCTAAGGAATAAACTAGTTCTTTCCATTGCTGGGGAGTAACTGTATTGCTTAGTTGATGGGCATTTAGATATTTAGCACGAATAGATTCAGCAAAAGTGAGAATCTCACTAGCTTGGTCTTGAGGAAGAGATTTGACGAGTTCATAAATTTGTTCGGCGATAGTCATACAGAGTCACTCAGCAAGTACATATAGCAGGGGACAGATAATAGGTGACAGGGTTAAAAGCTTTGTGGTGTCTAAGTTTTATTATTTATCGATGTCCTAAGAAACTTGGCTACTGCTATAAAACTAGAAAACGTCCTTATTGGCCACAAAATATTCTAACGTAAGTTTCCCACAGAGACATAAGTTAATTAAAATTGACAAAGTGCGATCGCGAGTCTCATGAATAAATTATCACTACCACCAGGAAGCTTTGGTTTACCAGTTGTCGGAGAAACTCTATCTTTTTTGGCAGACTTAAACTTTGCAGAAAAACGCTATCAGCGTTATGGTGCGATTTTTAAAACCCATATTTTAGGTAGACCAACAGTAGCAATGATAGGGCCAGAAGCAGTTGAGTTTGTCCTTTCTAGCCATATCGAAAATTTTTCTTGGCGTGAAGGCTGGCCGGAAAATTTTAAAGTATTGTTAGGTGAATCATTATTTTTACAAGATGGCGAAGAACATCGCAGAAATCGCCGTTTGATGATGCCAGCATTACATGGGCCAGCACTGGCAAATTACGTCACCACAATGGACAAGATTACCTGTAATTATCTCAAACAATGGCAAACTAAACAGGAATTTACCTGGTTTGAAGAATTTAAAAAACTCACATTTGATATTGCTAGTCAACTGTTATTAGGTACAAGTTCCAGTGAGGAAGTTATCCGTTTAAGTGGATTATTTTCCAACCTCACCAACGGTTTTTTTGCTTTAAATACTTTACCCCTACCTTTTACTACCTTTAGCAAAGCGATCGCATCTCGCAATCAAATTTTAGACCATGTTGCTCAGGTTGTAAAAGCACGCCAGCAAAATCCCAGCAAAGATGTTTTGAGTTTATTAATTCAAGCGACGGATGAAGATGGTAACAACCTCAGTGAAAAAGAAATTATTGTCCAAGCCGTGCTATTACTCTTTGCGGGACATGAAACCACAACTGCAATGTTGACTTGGTTCGCAACAGAGTTAGCCCTTCATCCAGAGATTTTACACCGCGCCAGAGAAGAACAGTTGCAACTTGCTCAATCCGGTTCTTTAACTCTAGAACAATTGGGTAAAATGCCTTATTTAGACCAAATTTTATGGGAAGTAGAACGACTACATCCACCAGTCGCCGGGGGATTTCGTGGGATAGTCAAAGAATTTGAATATGATGGTTATTATGTCCCGGCTGGTTGGCAATTATATTATTCAATTTTAACTACTCACAACCTAGCAGAAATCTACCCTGAACCAGAACGGTTTGATCCTGAACGTTTCAGCCCTCAGCGCCAGGAACATAAACAATATCCTTTCAGCTTAATTGGTTTTGGTGGCGGGCCGAGGGTGTGTATTGGTGTGGCATTTGCCAAAATGGAAATGAAGATTGTTGCTGCCCATCTTTTACGCAGCTATGATTGGGAAATCTTACCTAACCAAAGTTTGGCTACAGTCCGAATTCCCACAAACCGTCCCAAAGATGGGTTGAAAGTTCGATTCCAGCCCCGGTGAAATTGTATATGACACCTCAAATCAATATCAGTTTGCCGTCAAAAGTTTCTCAAGGTTGGCAAAGTATGAAAGATTTTGTCCACCAAGAAGCTAACTCTGTAAGTAACTCAGCAGAACAACTTGGACAGTCATTACACCAAACAGCAACAACAACTCTAGAACAAGCTAAATCTTCCATTGGACAAGGGTTACAAACCGCTGACCAGTTTAAGAATACAACATCAGATGCAATTGAAACTGCGATCGCCTCTTCCATCAATGATTGGCTGACACAGCATCCCATCATGTTGCGTCTACTTCACACACTCAATTGGGCAGCAAATCACCCTATTATTAGTTTAGTAATTTTACTGTTTAGTCTTGCTATTCTTTTCAGTATTATCAACGCCATTATTCGTGTATTTACAACAGCAAGTTTTTCGATATTGCAAGCACCATTAAAATTATTACAAGCCCTAATCAGCGTTATATTCCTAACCTTAGCCAAAGTTGGGGGTTTTACTTTTCATAAAATCACCAATCATCATCAAATAAATAATACCAACACTATTCAAACTATTTATCAAGATAAACAACAAAGATTAGCAGAAATTTCTTCTCGCTTAGAAATACTGCAACAAGAACAACAGCAACTTTTACAAGAAGCCGCCGAAATCATCGCCACAGACACCACAAACCTCGAAATTAAAGAAATTAGATTCCCTCAAAATCACATCAATAATCTTTAAACATTCATATATAGCAGGGGACAGGTGACAGAGTTAAAAGTCTTTTGTTGTCTAATTTTTATCGCTTACGGATGTCCTAACTACCTTGGCTACAGCTATACCTCATAACCTAACGAAAAAAACTCCGCGTAACTCCGCGCCTACCTCAGCGCCCCTTTGCGTTCAAAAAAGACCTCATTAAACCTGCATAAATCCCGTAATAACTTCATCTTCCTTACCAGTAACAAAATTAGCAAAACGTTGTGCCAAAGGTGGGACAAAAACCAGAGGATTACTAAATCCTGAAAAAATATGCACACCTTTCAATTCTGGCATAGCACTAATTACAGGTAGCCGATTATTACTAAACGCCACTAAACAATGATGCCAAGTTCCTGGTAAATTACCCAAAGTTGGTAACACTGACACAATACTATTTCGTAACCATTGTTCGCTTTCTTCTGAATTTACCTGTGCATGAGGATTTGTTAGCACTCGACTAATTTGACCTAAGCGTAAACTCCCATCTAAAAACTGAACTGCGCCTACATCTAATATTGGTGAGACTAATTCATTTCCTAAATCATCCCACAATTCATCAACTTGTGTGGATGCTGTTTCTAATGAAAATCTTTGCAGATTAGCTGGCATTACTAAAGTATTTAACCGTAAATCCACAGGCGGAATTTCGAGCATTTCGGCGTGGGTAAAATATACCTTAATAGAAACCCCAACTGATTTGAGTAATTGTCGGCTAAATCCACCAGCGCAAATCACAACGTTAGCACTGTGATAATTTTCGGTATTTGTTTGGACACCACCTTTAATAACCTGCAAAACTTGACTAATCTGCATTTCACCCCCAGCACGTAAAAAAGCTTGAATATAAGCTTGTGCAGTTTTTTCTGGATGAATATGGCCATGTTTGACAGTTAACGCACCGGAAATAACTTCCCGATTTAATAGTGGTTCTAACTCACAAGCTGCTTGTACACTCAGTAACTGCGGCGGCACTGCACATTTAGCATAAACACTAGCGGCTGCTTCTGGGTTGCTATCGGCGGAAATCGTCAGTAATAAATCTAATTCCCGCAACTGAATATCAGCGTCTAATTCTTGCGAGAGGATATTGTAACGGGCGATCGCTTCTTGGCATAATTGACGAGTGAGTGGTGTTGTCCCCGACCAATAAGCTAATCCACCATAACTATATCGAGTTGCATTGTCTGGTGTGGCGTGTTGTTCTAATAACAGTACACTCAAGCCGACTTTAACTAATTCATAGGCAAGTGTAGCACCTGTAATTCCGCCACCAACCACAATCCAGTCGTAGGTTTTCATTCAATAGGTTGCTTGTAGACGACTCAAAAGATATTCTCCCGCCAGGATGGGAGGATATATCGGCTTACCTTCTTTTTGGCAAGTTTCCAGACAAGTAATTTCTGTATCATCATTAGGATGACAGAAAAAGGCAATAGAATAGCGCGATCGCTCCAACTTGTGATTGTGAGGAATTATCACCCGATGCTTGGTGGAACAAAACACATCATTTGTCCACCGCTGCATCAAATCGCCAGTATTCACAATCACAGTATCAGGAATTGTCGGCGCACTCATCCATTCCCCCGCAGTTGTTTTTACTTCCAAACCACCCACATCATCTTGGAAAAGTAAGGTAATACTGCCATAATCAGAATGCTCACCAGCGCGTATTTGTCCAAGTTTAGGCGGTGTTTGGAAGAGGGGATAATGTAGCAATCTCAGGGTATGATTTTGTTGATTATGTCTAATACTAAAAAAATCCTTTGGCAATTCTAAGGCTAAAGCCAATGCTTGCAAAATTTTATTTGCTAGTTCTGTACAAGCTTGATAAAAGACAAAAATGTCAGGCTCATATACTGGCGATTCCAGAGTAAGTAACTCTGCTTGGCTGAAATTAAATGCTTCTTTTAAATCTCCTGGTTGATTAGGGTCAAGGCGTTCTCTTTCAATACCTACATACCCGATGTTACTCAATTCATTTTTCCAAGCTAGTTTTTGTTTAGCCGCTAAAGGTAAATTAAATAATGATTTACTGTGAGAGAATACTTGGGCAATCAAATCTTTTGATATGCCTGAATTTTGCAAATACATGAAGCCAATTTTATGACAAGCATCATAAATTTCTCTGGCTACAACTTGTTGAGATTTGATATCACTTTTTATAAAAGTAGCTAAATCAATAATTGGGATTTTCGACATAGAAAATATTAAATTGAGATTTTTATATAAAAACTGCCAAGATTTACAAAATTAATTAAAAAAAGGAAGTTATGTTGCTAAGAATTATTCAATTTGAGCCTGAACAAGATAAAACTCATGTAAAAGATTTGTTGTTTGAATATTTTACCTGGATAAACTCCATGTGGAGTCAGGAATTTAAAATGAGTTTTGATGTTAATACTTCTTTAGAGGAATGTCTTGCTCAACTAGATGAATTTATGCCACCAGCAGGAAGCTTACTTTTAGGAAAATATAAAGGCAAAATCGCTGGTTGTGTTGGCTTACGCAGAATTGATGCGGGGATTGGCGAAGTCAAAAGAATGTATGTCAAACCAAAGTTTCGTGCTAAAGGTATAGGTCGAGCTTTATTAGAAAATATCATCTATGAAGCTGCCAATATTGGTTACTCTAAATTACGCTTAGATACGGCTCCTTTTACTAAGGAAGCGCAAGCACTCTATCATTCACTCGGTTTTCAAGATATCGAACCATATTTGGAAAAACTTGAAGTTCCGCCAGAATACAGAGACAACTGGGTTTTTATGGAATTGCGACTTGAATAATGCAAATCTGAGTAACTACTCTGCACTCTTGAGATAATCAATTCCTTCTATAGCCATCTGCGATAAAGATTTATGAAGAAAATATAACAAAATTGCATATAATGATTTCATTCACACACATAAGTATTTTTGCTTACTGCCATGATAGCGGATGGATTTCCTTGGCTAACTACGATTATTATGTTGCCACTTGTTGCTTCAATACTCATCCCTGTACTGCCTGATAAAGACGGCAAACTTGTGCGATGGTATGCGCTAGGTGTGGCGATCGCAGACTTTATCTTGATTTGCTATACTTTTTGGCAACATTACGATGCCAGCAGTGCAACTTTTCAACTCGTGGAGAAATATGCCTGGTTGCCTCAGTTAGGTCTGAGTTGGGCAGTTTCAGTCGATGGAATATCCGCACCACTGGTGTTATTGGCAGGGCTGGTGACGACGCTTTCAATATTTGCAGCTTGGCAAGTTAATCTCAAGCCACGCTTGTTTTACTTCTTGATGTTGCTGCTATATAGCGCTCAAATCGGAGTGTTCGTTGCCCAAGATTTATTATTGTTCTTTATTATGTGGGAACTGGAACTGGTTCCTGTTTATCTACTCGTCTCTATTTGGGGCGGTCAAAAACGCCGCTACGCCGCGACAAAATTCTTACTTTATACCGCCGCCGCTTCAATTTTTATCCTCGTTGCTGGGCTGGCAATGGCTCTCTATGGTGATAATACAACCTTCGATATAGTCGAACTTGGCGCTAAGAATTATCCTTTGGCTTTAGAACTGTGGTTATATGCCGGACTGTTAATTGCTTTCGGTGTTAAGTTAGCCGTATTTCCCTTGCATACATGGTTGCCGGATGCCCACGGTGAAGCATCTGCTCCTGTATCCATGCTTTTAGCAGGCGTATTATTGAAAATGGGTGGATATGGATTAATTCGCCTTAATTTAGAATTGTTATCTGATGCCCATGTTTACTTTGCGCCAGTTCTAGCAACTCTCGGTGTCATCAATATTATTTATGGTGCATTAAACTCCTTTGCTCAGACGAACATGAAGCGCCGTCTCGCCTATTCGTCTATTTCCCACATGGGCTTTGTCTTGTTAGGTATTGCCTCTTTCACCGATGTCGGTGTCAGTGGGGCAATGCTGCAAATGCTTTCTCACGGTTTAATTGCCGCAGTACTATTCTTCTTAGCTGGTGTAACCTACGATCGCACTCATACAATGGCAATGGAAAGCATGGGCGGTATTGGCCAAGTTATGCCAAAAGTCTTTGCTTTATTCACCGCTGGCGCAATGGCATCACTAGCCCTTCCTGGTATGAGTGGCTTTGTGAGCGAACTTCAGGTATTTGTTGGCATTACCACCAGCGACATCTATAGTTCCACATTCTGCACAGTCATGGTGTTCTTAGCCGCCGTGGGAGTTATCCTCACCCCCATTTATCTGCTATCGATGTTGAGACAGGTATTTTATGGTACTGGTGCAGAACTCACCTGTGACATCAACAATGCTTCTGTAGAAAATCAAGAAGATGAGGGAACAGTTTGCTTCGGTACAGACTGTCTGCTACCCAGCGAAGCCGTCTATCGAGATGCTCAACCGCGGGAAATATTTATCGCTGCTTGTTTCTTGGTGTTGATTATTGGCTTTGGTCTCTATCCCAAGTTGGCGACGCAAATGTACGATGTGAAAACTGTAGCTGTCAATACTCAAGTACGCCAATCATATATTCAATTTGCCCAAGCTAATCCCAAAATATACGCCAAGGGATTATTTGCGCCTCAAATTGCTCAACCAGAAACTACACCCGTTTTCGGAATAATTAAATAACTGCTTAAGTTGGAAAATTAATTAGCCGTCATGAACTGTGTTGTGATATCCGCAGTTGATGACGGCTAATTTATTCATAATCTGCTTTATACATAGCCAGCTTCATCCAAATGCCTACTTTTAGATATATGAATATTCGCCCTGTTATTAGTTAATCTAAAATCAGAGACTACAACAGGTAGAAAAATATGAATAAAACATTAATCACTAGTGTGATTTTTGCAATGTTAATTTTATTGATTATTTCTCCTTTTGCTGCCCTTGCTAGTTTAATGATTGTGTTGCTAGTATCAGCAATTTTCTGGTTTATCAAAAACCTATTGCAAACAATTATTAACGGCAATGTTCAGTCAACAAAAGAAGGAGATTAATTGCTACCAAGATAATCTGAAGCAATGAGTAATGCTACTCGTTAATTTCTTTGTATGTAGCTAGTGCTGAAGGTGACAAGCGACTCAGGTAACGGAATATCCAGTATTTTACAACCGTATCTAAAATAACAGGAAATGTGGCAATAAAGAGAAATATCAAACTTTCATTTGCTGCTACGCCAAGATGTTCGGCTAAACCTTCAAGAATAACTTCCCAGCCATGTGGTGAGTGGAACCCAACAAATATATCAGTGAACAAAATAATTACAAAGGCTTTGGCACTATCGCTCAAACCAAAGATAATTTCATCCATAAAAGACTTAATAGCCGCAATTTCTCTTTTTCCGTTAGCTACTACTACTGCAAACGCTACTAAAGAAATAAAATCAGCAAAAACATTACTAATAGCGTCTTTACTTTTCCATCGAAATTCTTGAGCTATTTCTATGGCTTTCTCTTTGACACTTGCCTCAATTTCCTCTGAAGATAAAACTGGAGCTTTCTTGAGTAAAGTTTGAAATTTTAATTTTTCTTCAAAAATTTTCAACTCTTTGAAAGCTTCTTCTTCCATTTCCGAATTGATAAATACTGGAGTAATTTGTTGACTTCTCACACGCTCTACTATCGGACTAACTAAAAATTCTTTAGATAATTGCCGTGTTAATAAAGGGATAACAATTAAAAGTATCAAGAAGCGAATCGAAGTTCTTGTCCGATTTTGAGAAATATGATAATTCCGAATAAAGTCTGCTTCAGCTTGAGGAGAAAAGTCCGTAGTAATTCTATTAATTGTTCTGCCGATAGAACTGGGGAGAAATCCTATACTTTTACTGTTACTACTAGGATTGATAAAATTAGATGTGTTTTGGTAAATTTCATTGTCAATTTTTATCGGGTGGGAGATTGATTGTTTGTTTATATTGCTAATTGCTACTGTTTGTTGCTGATATCTATCAATAACTTCATCAATAAACTGGAGTTTGTTTAATAAAACTGGATTAGCAATTTCTAGTAGTGAACGACTAGCCTGAAATTCTGCTAATCTCAGTTTAATAATAGTTAAATTTTGTGTAAGTATACCCTGCCAATAAGATATGACATTTGGGGTCTCATTTACGGATGCAACAGCAATAACTTGCCCGTGAAAATGCTCTATTTCAATGTTGCGTATTTTCTGTGCAGCCTCGTAAGCTTGTGCCAGCGATCGCTCTGGTGTATTCATGAACCATTGCTTCATCACTTCCCAATATTCAGACACTTTTTGTAGCAGCAAATCACTATTCTTTATAAACAAAAAATTCTTCATTGCCGGATTCAGGGTAATCTAGAATTAAGATAGGGTAATAATGAGTTTAAAATCTCACTACTACCCTATCAGACATAAACAATTAATTACTCTGAATATACACCAATCAAAGGATTCGGTACAGGGAAGGGTCGATTTTCTAAAATCTTAAATTGACCATTTTCAGCATCATAAGCAAAAACTTCTCCAGTCTCAATTTCATAAATCCACGCATGAAGAGTCAATTGGCCGCTGTGAAGTCGAGAACGAATAATTGGATGGGTTTCGAGATTTTCTATCTGCGTTAGTACATTCTGTTCAATGGCAATTTTTAAGAGCTTGTCAGGTGGATAATCTTTGTAGTTATCCATAACTAAGCGGCGAGTCGGTTCAGCATAATGCCGCAACCAGTCATAAACTAAAGGCATTTGCTGTGCCAAACTACCTATTTGTAATAATCCTCTCATCGCGCCACAATGAGAATGACCACAAATCACTATATCATCAATATTTAAAGCTTGAATTGCATATTCGATTCCCGCAGCTTCAGCGCTATTAGGTGAGCCATAAGGCGGAATAATATTACCAACATTACGAATAACAAATAAATCGCCAGGCTGACTCTGAGTGATTAAAAAAGGATCAATCCGAGAGTCTGAACAAGTAATAAATAATACTTCTGGATTTTGTCCTTGGGATAAGTTTTCAAATAATTCTCGGTGTGTAGTAAAATAATTGTCGTGAAATTCATTCAGCCCCGCAATAATGCGTTTAATTGGCACGGTTAAATACTCCTTAGTAATATTATTAATAAGCTAAATGTGATTTTTAGAGACGCTGATACTATCAATACGTCTCCTCAGAGCTTATCTAATGTGCAATCCACTTGGCATCAGAGACAATACACACACCTCCAAACTTTTTCAAAATTGGCTCAATTGCTGTTACTAATTCTTGTTCTTGTTCTTGTGTACAAACGCTCATCACATATCCATTGGTGAGTGCATGGGTTTCTAAATCATTAAAAACTTTACCTCTATCTCCTTTACCTGTGACATCTTCAATTACTGTATAGCCAGAAACTCCGACCTTTTCTAAAATTTCTAGAACCTTTGTTATTTCTAAAGAGTTTGTAACTATTTCAATCTTCTTGATGGCTTCCATTTGATTAAACTCCAATAGCTTTAATAATGTTGAAATACAAAGGAATGCCAATAATAATGTTGAAAGGGAATGTTAGAGCTAATGCCATCGATACATATAAACTAGGATTAGCTTCGGGAACTGTCATTCTCATCGCTGCGGGAACTGCTATGTAAGAAGCACTAGCACAAAGAACCGCAAATAGTAAGGAATTTCCCGCAGACATCCCAATTAATTTTGCTAAAATTATGCCGACAATGGCATTAGCTACAGGCATCAAGATAGAGAAAGCAATTAAAAAAGAACCTGTCTTCCGCATATCTTTGATTCTTCTAGCTGCAACCATACCCATATCTAGTAAAAAGAAGGCTAAAACTCCGTAAAAAATATCTTGGGTGAATGGGTGTAATTTTTCCCAACCTCTTTCGCCTGTGAGGGTACCAATAATTACGCTACCGATGAGGAGAAAAACCGAACCATTCAAAAAAGCTTCTCGTAAAACTTCACCCCAAGCAAATTCTCCTTTTTTGTTTTCTTGACTTTGCGCGAACAATCTCACTAGCAAAATTCCCACAATAATTGCTGGTGATTCCATTAATGCTAAAGCAGCTACCATGTGTCCGCCAGAGGAAATATTGAGAATTTTGAGAAAGGACTGAGCAGTAATAAAAGTGACGGCGCTGATAGAACCATAAGTTGCGGCGATCGCAGCTGCATTATATACGTCTAGTTTGAGTTTTAAAATGAAAAAAGAGTAAACAGGTACAGCCGCAGCCATCAAGATTGCTGACAAAAGTGTCAGGGCAATTTCCGTATTGATGCCACTCTGCGTAATCTCATATCCTCCCTTAAACCCAATAGCTAGTAACAAGTATAGCGAAAATAATTTGGGCAAAGGTTGAGGTATTTCAAGATCAGATTTTAAAAAAATTGCCAGCATTCCTAAAAAGAAAAATAGTACTGGCGGATTTAATATATTGGACAGAATTAAACTTGAATTCATGTCTAGCTTCCCTGATATTGATTCAGAACAATGACCAATAAACTAACAGATTGATTCATAACTAAAAATTTCTTTCATAAATAATCAACCATGCTCGGTTAATATATTGTAATATTGTGAAGAACGTGTGTTTTTTTGATGTCATTGGTGTGAATTAGCTAAAAAATATACTGTAATCCCATTTCAAGGAATAGCAACGCTAATTGAAGAAGAATTCAAGATTAAAAGGAAATAGATAATAGTGAAATCCACATAATTAAAATTAGAGGAAAAGTAAATTGCTATTCACGACAATAGTTGTACTATCCGTGGTGCAACTAGGTTTAAGGTAAATTAATTTTATATTTGGAACTATTACCGTGATTTTACGGTCAATGCTGTTTTACACTTTCAGTAAGACACCTAATATTGTCGAGGAAGTTAAGTGTTAACCATAAAATTGCGGTTCTTTGGCCAAGGGTTAATAGGGATTGCAGTAACTTCTGTGGCTGCATTGAGTATGCTTGCAACTATCGATCAGCCCAGTTATGCAGGAGGGACTATCTTTAAGTGTGAAAAGCGTCAGGGTGTACCGATGACAGTTGCTCAAACTCAAGATGGTAGGAAAGTCCCGATGATTCAATGGTCATCGCAGGATTACTTTTCTAGGGAGTGGAATTCGGAACGCCGTTGTTATGAAGTATCGCGGAGATTTCAAAAAAGCTATGACAACGGTAAACTAAAGTACATTAAAACTGGCATCATTAGAGGCGAACCGGTGGTATGTGCCGCGGTGAATCAGAATGCGCCTTGTACAGATAGTTCTTTGTTATTCACGCTTAAGCGTGGTAGTAATGCCAAAGCAACCTTGAGAAGACTGATGAATCGTCGGGGGTTAGTGGCAGGAAATGTACTCAATGAAAGTGGTGGAGACTCATTGAATATTGATTTTGATACATATCTGAATCATGCTACAAATGAGCAAAATAGCGATATTAATCAAGATATTAATGAATAAAGATGCGATCGCTATTTCATACCCCTTGTAAATACAGATAGATGAATTGTTCTTTGTTGACACTGGTTGTTTGTCTTGGCAGTATCTCCCTTACACTGTCGGCTTCAGCACCAGTTGTCAGTATTTCTGTACCAGATTATATTGCTCAGTCAGTATCTCTTTCACAACAGGCGCGGTCTATTACTGTCAAAGTTAGATCTCCAGATTTTTTGGGATCAGGTATTCTGTTGCGGCGTAAGGGTACGACATATATGGTGCTGACTAATGCTCATGTCTTACAAGCTGGTGATCCTCCCTATCGTATACAAACTCCAGATGGTAGGATTTATACAGCTAATTTACCTCAACGCTTAAACTTCGGGAAAAACGATTTGGCTGTGTTGCAATTTAAAAGTGCAGGCAGTATCTATGCAGTAGCATCTGTTGGTGTATCTCCCACACCAGGAGATGAAGTATTTGCTGCGGGTTATCCAGCAGTGGAAGAGAGAGGGAAAAAACAAAGCTTTGCATTTACCACAGGTAAGGTCAGTTTAGTATTAGCCAAACCATTAGAAGGGGGTTATCAGCTAGGCTACACCAACAATATTAAAAATGGTATGAGTGGCGGCCCTTTATTAAATCGTCGGGGTCAAGTGGTGGGAATCAACGGGATGCAGGCTTATCCCTTGTGGGATCAACCTTCGGTATTTGCTGATGGTTCCAAAGCTGAGGAAAGACTGCATCAAATGATTATTCGCCTGAGTTGGGCTGTACCAATCACAAAGGTAATGCAAATGATGCCGAAAGCCGAAAATACTACGGTTACTACTGTATTCAATAAGGCTGATTAGAGGTCAGATGATGAGACTTAATCGTGGATTAACAACAGCAATTATCGGAGTAGCGATCGCCTTTACGCAAGCAGAAATTGCTCGACCCTTAACTGCTCAAGATGTCACTAATCTTGCTAAAGATATTACTGTATTGATTAGTGGCCCCAAACTCGGTTCTGGAGTAATTATTTACCGCAAAGGTAAAACTTACAGCGTTCTCACCAATTGGCACGTTGTTGATGAGTCAGGAACTTACACTGTCCAAACACGGGATCAGACTCAATATCAAGTACAACCAACATCAATTACCCGTGTGCCAGAGGCAGATTTAGCAATTTTACAGTTTAACAGCGATAAGGCACACAATGTAGCCATTTTTGGTAATTCTGATGCCACAAGGGAAGGGACAAATGTATATGTATCTGGCGCACCAGAACCATTAAATGGCATTGAAAGCCGGACTGTGTTAGTCCCAATGGGGCAAATTATCGGCACAAATTCTCAAGACAAAGAAGGTTACACCTTAATTTACAGCAACACTACTTATCGCGGGATGAGTGGTGGCCCTGTACTAGATGATAACGGCCGTTTAATTGGGATTCACGGACGAGGTGCTAGATCTGGTGGCGAAAAAGTTGGGTTTAATTTGGGCATTCCCATCAAAATCTTTATTAATTCTCAAGCTGTTAACACTTTAAAATTTTCCATACCAATTTCTCAACCCAAAGATAGGCCTGCATCTGCAAATGTTCCTACCATTGGTAGACCAAGCGTTATCAATGGTTCGGGTGGAGCCGCCGGATCTTGTCCTGGTAGAATTTGCTAATTATTACATCTTTTTTACGTGACGAATTTTTTAAGATGAAAAATTGTTTAAAATCTAGCCTTTTAGCTGTATTTGTATTACCAACATTGCTGAATTTTTATGATGGCAGAGCGATCGCTCAAAGTGCAATTGATGAAGATAAACTCAATACTGTGAATGGGATGCCTTGGGCTGGTGGTGGTTTGCCTTTTAGTAAACTCGTTAATATTCAAGATACCC
Source organism: Nostoc sp. LEGE 06077 (assembly GCF_015207705.1). Classification (GTDB taxonomy): domain Bacteria; phylum Cyanobacteriota; class Cyanobacteriia; order Cyanobacteriales; family Nostocaceae; genus Nostoc_B. The sequence goes on along the minus strand of NZ_JADEWI010000001.1, from coordinate 19,292 downwards.
TGGTAAATTCCGCTTTAGGCAAAGTAGTCATTGATGCCCACGGTGAAGATCCATTAAGCAGTTTGATTAAAAGCCCCTTTAACGGCCCCCGTCCCGGTAGATTTGTAGTTGTTTCTCTTTGGGGAAGCAAAATTGAAGGCTGCTTTGCCAAAATTGTTGTGCAAACAGCCCCCAGCAATGGCCAAGCTACATTAGATGAAATCGCTCCCACAACAATAGAGTTAGGCATTGATGGTCAAATTCTCCAGTTAACTCCTACTCCTAATAGCAAAGTCAGGGGCTTTTCTAGCAAATATACATATACAGAATATGAAAACAATCAAAACGTTTCATATAACAATACTTGGTATATGTCAGATACTTCTTTTGCCATCAATGCTGATGCTGCTAATATTTTACGCAAAGCTCCAGCAAAAGAAGTTCGTGCGCGGTTAACTTTTGCCAATGGTGATACCAAAGTCTTTCCCATCGGGAAGGGAACAGTGAAACATTGGCAAGAAGCTTATGGGTTTAATAGTGCTTGTACTGCACCTAGTCAGCCGTAAATAAGGCAAAAGGCAAAAGGTAAAAGGCAAAAGAATAGATGCTATATTTTTTTTACTTTTTACTTTTTACTTTTTACTTTTTATTTTTAGTTCTTCGGTGTTGGTGATTCAGGAATAATTTCTGTCACCACTCGATTACCTGTTTTACCGCCACTAACAACAATATTTTCTGTTTCCAGATTACCAACGGCGGTGTCTCCATTGAAAGTTAACGCTGGAGATACTTGTTTGTATACAACGTTTCCCTGTGCTTCTAGTAATTTTTTATCGAGATACCAAGTTAAATTCTGGGATTTTAAAGACTGTCGACGCTGACCAACGGCGTTAACATTACCTACTAAATAAACCGTTTTTTGCGGTATTTTCATCTCAGCTTGATTACCTGTCACCGTCAATTTTTCCGCACGGTGGAAGACGCGCACCGCAGAATTTGTCCTGACGTTTTCTCTATTCATATCCCAGATCATGGAGTTACTCAGGATTTGTACTGGTGGGTCTAATAAATCAGCCTGGGCATTTTGTTTAATTGTAACAATCTTAGTTTTTAAGTTAACTTCGGCGGAATTGCCACGGCCACGATCTGTGATTTGATTATTTTTATAACGTTCAAATTGTAAAGGGCGATCGCCAATTAATTGTTCTTGTTTAATCTGCCAAATTAAATGCTCAGTCCGCATTCGTAATTGGGGATCAGTAGAGTTAGCAACAACTTTGCCGAAAAAATCTACTACTTGGGCGCGGGTTTTAACTCTTGCTTCTTGCGCTACTGCTTGTAACTGTTTATGTTTACCGTTGATTTGATTGCGAACAATTAATAAATCTTCTTTGGGTAGCCATTCCATTTCATTTCCTTGTAAAACCACTCCATTATTAGGGTCTGTGGCCAAGATTTTGCCTTTGAGAAATAGCCGCTTACCATCTTGTTGAATGTCTGCTTGGTCTGCTTTAATTTGATAAATTACTTTGCCATCTTGATATAACTCTCCGTAGGGATTTTCGGCTTGACCAATTTGTTTTTCTTTGGTGTATACTGCCTGTTTGGCTCGGACTTTCCATAGCGGTCGTCCTACTTCATCAGCTTGTTCTAAAGTTACATCAAAAAAAGTTAAGTTACTCTCTGAATCTGCTGCTGAATGTTGATTATTTTGATTAGAGCTTGTAGGAGATTTACCGCCACAAGCTCCTAAACTTATCATTAAAAGCAGAGTTAAAGGCAGGTAATACCAATTTGTTTTGATTTGAATAAAACTCCCAAAAGAAAATGTATGAAAGTGGGGGGATTTATTTACTTTTCCCCCCATAAATCTTAAATTTCTTTTTGCTATTTGCCTGCCTTGCTGATGCTTCATGTATCTTGAATTTCTAGATGTCCATCATGGTCTGTGGGGTCATCCAAAAAACCTATTCCCGACAAAGGTCGATATGGGTAACTCTGGCGTGGTGTTTTTTGGATATCTTCTTTGATAGCTTCTAAATCAATGTAGCGATCGCTCACATTAATTAAGCTATCACTGGTCATGGAGCGTAAACTCACAACCTCTACCCTGACACCACGATAACTTACAGAATTGACAGCGTAGGCTAAATCCCCATCACCGCTAACCAAAACCGCTGTATCATAGGAATCGACTAAAGCCATCATATCCACGGCTATTTCGACATCTAAGTTGGCTTTTTTAGAACCATCCGGTAGCTGCACTAAATCTTTAGCAATGACGCGATAACCATTCCGACGCATCCACAACAAAAAGCCTTGTTGTTTTTCGTTGGTTCTATCTACACCTGTGTAGAAAAATGCCCGCAACAGTCGAGATCCACCTGTTAAACGACACAATAACTTGGTGTAATCAATTTCAATTCCTAATTGCAAGGCAGCGTAAAACAGATTTGAGCCATCAATAAATATAGCGACTCGACCTCGATTTTCTAAAACTTGCTCTGGCGTAAATATCGAGTCATTTTCTAAATTATTCAACATTGTTGTCATACCTCATTTTTATCTTGTTATTTCTGATACAAATTTCCAACTTTTACATTTAGTTAGAGAGTTTTATGATAATTTTCCGGGGCTAATTATTTAAGTTCAGCCCCGATAAATTTTTTGAGATTTTTGAGAGATAAGAAAATTGTGTGAAAGAGATTAAAAAAACTAATCGTTTTTCGGAGGTTCTATGCGTTTAAAGATTGGTTGAGGATTCCCCAACAGTTGTTTATTAGATAGTAACCCCCATTTGGAATGAATGGAAAATGGGGCAGCCGTTGCTGTTTGATTTTGTGCGTTAAAGTCGATTCCAAAACCTAGCTGCTGATAAATCTCGCCACTGATATTGGGAATAACTGGTGCAAGAAGATAAGCTGACAGCCTCACAGATTCCAAAACTGCGTAAAGCACTTTTTCTACTTCCTGCTGCTGTCCTTGTTTATATAGTGACCAAGGGGCTTGATCATCAATAAACTTATTACTGGCTTGTACCAATGACAGGATAGCTTCACAGGCTTGATTGAAAGCTAACGCTTCATAGGCTTGTTGAACCTTTTCCCCTAGACCTAAGCCAATCTTTTTTAACGGATTTTCGGCAGAAATGGTTTCATCGGAAATTGACAGGTCATTGCCAGCACAGTACTTCTTCACCATGTTCAAGGAGCGATTGAGCAAATTACCTAAATCATTTGCCAAATCTGCATTTAGAACATTAATGAATCTACTTTCATTAAAATCGCCATCTTTGCCAAATTCGATTTCCTTAAGAAAGTAATAACGAACCGCATCACTACCATATCTCTCGACAAGAGCAATAGGATCGAGGGTATTACCCAGCGCTTTCCCCATTTTTTGCCCATCTTTGGTCAAAAAACCATGCCCAAACACTCTTTCTGGCAAAGGTAAATCTGCTGACATTAACATAGCTGGCCAGTAAACTGCATGAAAGCGCAGAATGTCTTTGCCAATCAAATGCAAGTTAATCGGCCACCATGCCGTTAAAGCGTTATCTAAGGTTGGTTCCGCATCGGGTTCTAATAAGGCTGTGACATAACCTAGCAGCGCATCAAACCAGACGTACAGGGTTTGTTTAGGGTCAGTTGGGACAGGGAAACCCCAATCGAGATTAATGCGGGAAATCGAAAAATCTTGTAAACCTCGGCTAACAAAACTTAAGACTTCATTACGACGGCTTTCTGGTTGAATAAAATCTGCGTGTGACTGATAAAATTCTTCTAGCTGGGTTTGGTATTTCGATAATCTAAAGAAGTAATTTTGTTCGTCGCGCCACTCAACTTGTTTATTCGTATGAATCGGACAACGTTTATCGTCTAATAATTCTCTTTCTTCTTTAAATTCTTCGCAGGCTACGCAGTACCAACCTTTTTGTTGTCCTTGGTAGATATCACCTTTTTGCCAAACTCTCCCAAAAAATTCTTTGACGATCGCTTCATGACGGGGTGCAGTTGTCCGACTAAAACGATCATATTGAATGTTTAATTTTTCCCATAAGCTCACAAAACTAGGGACAATCCCATCACAAAATTCTTGGGGTGCTTTTCCTAAAGACTCCGCTGAACGTTGAATTTTTTGCCCATGTTCATCTGTACCTGTTATTAGCAGTACACGATGTCCCTTGAGTTTTTGGAACCGAGCCACTACATCTGCGGCGATCGTTGTATAAGCACTTCCAATATGGGGTACATCGTTTACATAATAGAGGGGTGTTGTCAGTGCAAATGTCTTGTCTGTTTTATCCACTAGGTTCATGCAAAATAAAAATAAATTATTAAACCGTTTTTTAATTAATTATGAGGGCAAAACCACGCAATTATATAACATTATTATCGCTTTTTCAAAGTTCTCCTTAATATTAGCAAATTTATCGAGTTCAGAAATGTTTTGTCATAAGTACAAATTAGGCTAATTTCTGAACTAAAAACGGAATGTAGAAGTTAATATCCTTGCTCTGATGCTATTTCTTACATACTATTGTGACTAAAAGTACAACGCTCCAAACATAGAAAAATCATTTGCTTTTAACAGATAAGACATTTCTATCCTAAGACGGTCGTAGTATTAGTAAAGAAATGTAAAAATTAAGTCAAGATAAACTACGATATTTTCCCAAACCTATATTTAGATATGAGTCTAAATAGTCCTTTGGACATTTCTCGCTTACTCTTAGCAACGTTTTCCACACGAATATTTCGCTATTACGAGGATCGCATTCCTCGTGATGCAAGTTTGTTAATAGTGAGCAATCATCGCAGCTTTATGGATGCGATGATTTTAATGTCAGCTTTATCAAGTCCGATTCGTTTTGCTTGTCATCACTATATGGGACAAGTCCCAATTTTGCGGGAGATTGTCACCGGACAATTAGGTTGTTTTCCTTTAGATATAAATCAAAACCGTCAGCAAAGCTTTTTTGCCCAATCACAGATGCTATTACACTCTCAACAGATGGTAGGGGTTTTTCCTGAAGGGGCTGAACCGATGGTGCAATCAACTCCAAAATCTGTAGTTGGGGAATTTCAGCGGGGATTTGCCCATTTGGCTTTGCGTTCTGGCGTACCAGACTTAGCAATTTTACCAATTGCGATCGCCTCCTTAGAAGAAGTCAACACTACAGCTTTTCCCCTAAAAATGTTGAGTTTGTTCGACCCTTCTGAACCTTTATTTAACCAATATGGATGGCATCCATTAGTAATATATCAACGAGTAGCTGTGTTAATTGGTCGTCCTTATTGGATTACAAACGATCATCAACACCAATATCATGGAAAACAAGCAAAAAATGTTGTCTCTGAGCTAACCGAACACTGCCATCGTGAGATAAGTACTTTGCTACAACAGGGTTGTTATTAATGCCTAATGTAGCAAAAAAGAAAATTAATCAGCAGAATTTTTTGGTAATTTACCTGATCGAGAATTGTAATTTTTTGCCTAGTTTGCATGTATCTTGCTAAATAGTGTCGGAGATGATCTGCTAATAAGATTAAGTTATCTTTACGATAACTTGATTAGAGATTTAAGTGAGTTTTTATTAGCTGAGTTATGCTTTTAACAGACTTTTACCTGTAACACTGTAGAGAAGCTATTCAGTTATGTCTAACGACAAGCCGCTGAGTGTCTATGCCTAAACCAAAGGATAGTTATTGTATGCAGGTCAATCTATCAAAATAGCCAAGGAAATTGAAATTGTAAAATGCCACAAGTTGAGCTAAAGCCGTGTTTTCTGACTCCTAAACGAGTCCAACCAGAGTATCCGTTGTTTGTTTATTTACCGGGAATGGATGGCACTGGTGAATTGTTGCGATCGCAAACATCTGGGTTAGAAGCTGGCTTTGATGTGCGCTGTTTAGCGATCCCCAGAAAAGATCTAACTAGCTGGGAAGAATTAACTAAAAATATCTTGGACTTAATTCATGCAGAATTAGAGAAAAGTTCCCAAAGACCAGTTTATCTGTGTGGGGAATCATTCGGCGGCTGCTTGGCGATGAAAGTAGCCACCAAAGCAGCGCATTTGTTTAAACGCATAATTCTCATTAACCCAGCCTCAGCTTTTCGCCTGCGTCCGTTTTTAGATTGGGCATCCCAGATAACATACTTAGTGCCAGAATCTTTTTATGATGTCGGTGCATTGGGACTATTACCGTTTCTCGCATCCTTAGAACGGATGACTAGAAGCGATCGCCACGAACTGCTAAAAACCATGCGTTCTGTCCCCTCAGCAACAGTTAATTGGCGGTTGGCTTTATTGCGAGAATTTGCAGTGGATGATAGCCAGTTACGCCGCTTAACTCAACAAGTGTTGTTAATTGCTGGTGCAGGCGATCGGCTTTTACCTTCTGTAGATGAAGTGAAGCGGATAGCTGGTATATTACCCAATGCCGAGGTTTTGGTATTGCCAAACAGTGGACACGCCTGTTTGCTAGAACAAGATATTAGTCTCTATGAGATTCTCAAAAACACTAACTTTTTAGAACCCAGGGAGCAAAAAGTTTATCAGCTACAGGTCAAGGAAGTTAGTTAAGCGTTAGTACTTAGACTAAAATAACCGCTTTGTTCTCTGTGCTTAAGTTGGGAAAGCCGCCCACCCAAGTGTCATCTTCTGCGCCTCTGCGTGAGATAAATTATTCCGCAAGTACATAACAAACTTGTACTTGTTGGAAGATGTCAAGTCGCTTTAAGTTTCGCTACAAATTGAATAGAGCGACTTGCAAAAAAATGGCAGACCAACACCAAAAAAAACCAGAAGTAGAAATCACCCATCAAACATCCGCCCCAGAACAATCATCGCCTTTAGATGGTTTGGCTACAACTGGTCAAGCATTTGTCGATACAGCCTGGGAATTTGGCGTAGCCGCAGCCAAACAAACACATAAATTATTTGGACAAGCTACTCAATCTACTGGTGAAGTAGTCAATTATCTCAATCAAAATTGGCTAATCCGCAAACTATCAGGATTTTTGAATCTCAATTGGCTAATTGGTGCTAGTGAAAATGTTGATTTAGAAAAAGCAGCAGCCGCAGTCAAAAAAATCAAGCAGCAGCATCCCCAAGAATCACCCAGCCAAATTTCTCACCGCATTATGCTGGAAACAGCCACAAAAGCTGGGGGGATTGGATTCGCCAGTAGTATTTTACCAGGGGTAGCAGCAGCATTATTAGCAGTTGATTTAGCCGCAACCCTGAAATTACAGTCAGAAATGTTGTATCAAATTGCGGCTGCTTATGACTTAGATTTAAAAGATCCCGCGCGAAAAGGCGAAGTTTTAACGATTTTTGGTTTGGGTTTGGGAGGGAATCGACTAGTGAAAGCCGCCGGATTGGCGTTGCTGCGAAATGTCCCGTTTGCTGGTGCAGCGATCGCCACGAGTTCTAATGCTGCTTTAAGCTATTCTCTAGGTTATGCCGCTTGTCGATTTTACGAAGCCAAACTAGATGAGTCCGTTTCTCTAACATCACCAGAAACTTTGGCAAATCTCAAAGCCGAAAGTGAAAATTACTTAGAAACTGCGATCGCTCAACAAGCAATCATGGATCAAATCTTAGTTCACATGATTCTCGCCAGCCATCCCGAAAAAACCTGGGAAAAAATTTTACCAGAATTGCAAGCATTAAACCTCAGCCAAAATTCCCTGAGTGCGATCGCCAACAATATCAAATCACCACAACCTTTAGATACACTACTCAATCAACTCAACCGTGATTTTGCTGTGCCTTTGTTGGCTCAATGCCAAAAAATTGCCCAACTTGACAAGCAAAGTACGCCATTGGAGCAAGAAGTAATTAGTGCGATCGCCAATAAATTTGACATTAACACCACTGAAATCGAGTCAATAGTGAAGACTTCTGATTCCAACACTAGCCTCTAGCTTCCAGTCCCTAGTACAACACGACGGAAATAAAGATACCATTTCAAGTTAGTGAAAAGCTTGTGATCTAAGCTTTTTGGCTTTTGCCTTTTTACTTTTTACTTTTTAATTCCGCGTAGCGGTACTAGCCTCTATTCTTGTTCAATTTGCTCAGGATCAATACCCAGTTCTCGGAGGCGTTGCTTTAATTGTTCTACTTGTTGTTGTGCTTCTCGTAAGGCTTGCGCCTGTTCTGTGGGATTCAGCAGCTTTTCCCCTGTATCTTCTCGATAAAAACCAATCAGTTCTCCTTCTACCTGCAACCGCAATCCTAGAGGTTCACTGCGATTGTCCGTAATCAACTCATATACATCTTGCCGTAACCGATAACCTTGCAACTGTCCCTGCACCCATTCGCCTTTGGGGTCAAATAACCAGTATTCTTTGACACCAAGTTGCTCGTACAAAATCTTCTTAAATTCCTGATCGTGATTTTTTGTTCCTGCCGAAGTCATTTCAAAAATCACAGATGGAACTTCCCCTTCTTCCCACACCTTATAATTATCTCTACCACCAGGGGCGATATTAAAAATCACCATCACATCTGGGGCAACTCGCAACTTGGGAAATCCTTGAGAGTAGTAGAGAAACTGATTAGCAAGGACTGTTGCCTGTTGTCCTGCTAAATACTGGCGGAGAACTTCCAACGTCGCCAGTAAAACGCATAGATGGGCATAGCTTTCTGCCACAGGTTCACCATCAGAACTAGGATAGAATACTTCTGCCCGTTGGTTTGAAGATAAGGCTGGAGTCATATTCACGCCATGCAGAAGGTTGGGATGTTTCAATTATAAAATTCATTGGTCATTTGTTACTTGTACTGAGCGTTCGCGCAGCGTCTCCGACAGGAGAAGCCGAAGTATTGGTCAAGAGTCAAAAGCCCAAACTTGATATGATCTTTCAGACTTCATACTTCAGACTTCTGACTTCCCTTCACACTTCAAAATTTTGAGCAATACTGGTACAAGAAGGAATCTTTAAACAAAATCCCAACATGGCAGCAATTCAACTCAGTAATCAGCCTCTCTTGGAGTGGGCAGGCGATACTTTAGCAATTGGATTATTTGAAGATGCAGTAGAGTTAACAGGTGAACTGGCAACTTTAAATGACAAGTTTGCTGGCATCTTAAAAGAAGTAATTGCCGAAGAAGAATTTACAGCCAAAGCCAACAGCACTGTCTTTACTCGTGTCAGTGGCGGTGGTGCAGTTAAAAAAGTAATTTTAGTTGGCTTAGGAAAACCGGACGCGCTGAAAGTAGATAGTCTGCGGCGGGCGGCGGCGGCGGTTGCAAAGGTAGCCAAAAAACAAAAAACCAAAACTCTCGGATTTAGCTTTCCCTTGTGGAATAACGACCCAAATGCCACAGCCCAAGCGATCGCCGAAGGTGTACAGTTGGCGTTATACCAAGATGTACGTTTTAAATCAGAACCAGACGATAAAGGCTCAAAGGTCGAAACCATAGAATTGCTGGGTTTTGATGGGCAAGAAGCGGCAATTACCCGTGCAAATCAAATTGTATCCGGGGTGATTTTGGCGAGAGAGTTGGTAGCAGCCCCAGCCAACGCAGTTACACCCATTACAATGGCAGAGACAGCCCAAGCGATCGCCAAAGACTACGGTTTACAAATAGAAATACTCGAAAAAGAAGATTGTGAAAAGCTGGGTATGGGGGCTTTTTTAGGAGTTGCCCTAGCCTCTGACTTACCACCCAAATTTATTCACCTCACTTACAAACCAGAAGGCACACCAACAAAGAAACTAGCCATTATTGGTAAAGGTTTAACCTTTGACTCTGGTGGATTGAATATTAAAGGTGCAGGTAGCGGCATCGAAACCATGAAAATTGATATGGGTGGTGCAGCTGCAACCTTGGGTGCGGCAAAAGCGATCGCTCAACTTAAACCTGATGCCGAAGTTCATTTTATCTCCGCCGTTACCGAAAACATGATTAGCGGTCGCGCCATGCACCCAGGCGACATCCTCACTGCCTCTAACGGCAAAACCATCGAAGTGAATAACACCGATGCTGAAGGACGTTTAACCTTAGCTGATGCTTTGGTATATACAGATAAATTAGGCGTAGATGCGATCGTTGATTTAGCCACACTCACAGGTGCTAACGTGATAGCGTTGGGTGAAGATATTGCCGGCTTGTATACTCCCGACGATGCTTTAGCTGCTCAGATAGAAAAAGCCTCTGCCACATCCGGCGAAAAAATTTGGCGAATGCCAATGGAAGAGAAATATTTTGAAGGCTTGAAATCTGGCATTGCCGATATGAAAAACACCGGGCCGCGTCCTGGGGGTTCCATCACCGCCGCCTTATTCCTCAAGCAGTTCGTCAAAGATACCCCTTGGGCGCACTTAGATATTGCCGGGCCAGTATGGTCAGATAAAGAAAATGGCTACAACGGCTCCGGTGCAACAGGCTACGGTGTGCGAATGTTGGTTAATTGGGTACTAGGAACTGGAGTGTGAAGTCTGAAGTATGAAGTCTGAAATATGAGTTTTTAGACTTCATACTTCAGAATTAATACTTTATTCGTGTTATCTTGGGCTTGCCGCCAAAATCAAGTTGCAATAGTAACAACAGTAATTTGGCAGTTAGAAAGTTACGGTTTTTTAACAAAGCCAATCTGGTAAAATTTGTAAGGTTTCTAGAAGCTCTGAGCAATGGGATCGACTTGCGCACGGATAGCAATTGACGCAATGGGGGGGGATCATGCACCCAAAGAAATCGTTGCTGGGGCATTACGCGCCAGTGAAGAATTGGGTGTGAAAGTCTTGTTGGTAGGTGATCCCCAACAAATTAAAGCTGTCATGCCGCCAAAAACTACTTTGGAGAGGGTGGAGATAGTTCCTGCTGAAGATGCGATCGCTATGGATGAGGAGCCTTTAAATGCGGTGAGACGCAAACGCAAGGCTTCGATTAACGTGGCGATGGATTTGGTAAAAAATCAGCAGGCGGATGCTGTGTTTTCTGCTGGACACTCTGGGGCAGCTATGGCAGCAGCTTTGCTGCGCTTAGGCAGGTTGCCAGGAATTGATCGCCCAGCAATTGGCACAGTTTTCCCCACCATTATGGCTGGCAAGCCAGTGTTAATACTGGATGTGGGTGCTAATGTAGACTGCCGTCCTAAGTTTTTAGAGCAGTTTGCGATGATGGGTTCGATTTACAGCCAATACGTCTTGGGTACAGACACACCCAAAGTCGGGTTATTGAATATTGGCGAAGAAGATACTAAAGGTAATGAGCAAGCCCTCCGCGCCCATCAACTACTGCGAGAGAATGCTCTAATTAATTTTGTTGGTAATGCCGAAGGGCGTGATGTGCTTTCGGGCGAATTTGATGTAATTGTCTGCGATGGCTTTGTGGGTAATGTGTTATTAAAATTTGCAGAATCCCTCGGAGGAGTAATTCTGCAAATTTTACGGGAAGAACTGCCCCAAGGATTGCGCGGTCAAATTGGGACAGCACTGTTAAAACCAAATCTCAAGCGAATTAAGCAGCGTATGGATCATGCGGAGCATGGAGGTGCTTTACTGTTAGGTGTGGCTGGAGTTTGTTTTATCGGCCACGGCAGTTCGCAAGCACCTTCAATTTTTAGTGCAATACGGATGGCCAAAGAAGCAGTGGATAATCAGGTACTGCAAAGACTTCATTCCCAATACGAAATCCTTCAGCGTGATAGCGGTTAGTAATGGGTCAATTGTCATCCGTCATTTGTCCTTTGTTGTGGGAAAACAGCAGAGACAATGATCAAAATGCTGAGAGCTTGGGAGAGCAGGAGTGCAAAAGTTAGGCATAGCATTTACAGGAAGTGGCTCGGCAGTTCCCGAAACTTCCCTCGACAACCAGGCGCTAACAGCACTGGTTGAAACATCAGATGAATGGATCACCACAAGAACGGGAATTCGTCAACGACGAGTATCACAACCTTCAAATTCCTTGAGTTCCTTGGCGGCGGCGGCTGGTCGTCAAGCGATCGCATCTGCCGGAATTCAAGCCACTGACTTAGATCTGATTCTGTTAGCAACATCTACCCCTGATGATTTGTTTGGTACTGCTTGTAAAGTGCAAGCGGAGTTGGGAGCGACGAAAGCAGTAGCATTTGACTTAACCGCCGCTTGTTCTGGCTTCGTCTTTGGTCTGGTTACTGCTGCCCAATACATCAGAACCGGTGTATATCAGAATGTACTTTTGATCGGGGCAGACATCCTCTCTCGATGGGTAGATTGGCAAGACCGCAGAACTTGTATTTTGTTTGGTGATGGGGCGGGAGCAGTAGTTTTACAAGCTAGTGAAAGCGATCGCCTGTTAGGATTTGCCCTCAAAAGTGATGGTACGCAAAATCATTACCTCAACCTAGGCTATTCAGCGACTTCTCAAGAAATACTCCCAGGCATCAATGTTTCTCAAGGCACTTACCAACCCATCACGATGAACGGCAAGGAAGTATACCGCTTTGCTGTCCAGAAAGTCCCAGAAATTGTTGATAAAGCCCTATTTGAAGCGAATCTGACTGTTGACCAAATAGATTGGCTCATCTTACATCAAGCCAATCAACGCATTCTGGATGCTGTTGCTCAACGGCTAGGAATTCCTGAACAAAAAGTTATTAGTAATCTGGCAAATTACGGCAATACCTCCGCTGCTTCTATTCCTCTGGCCTTAAATGAAGCAGTGCAACAAGGTAAAATTCAACCCAACGACATTATTGCAGCATCAGGCTTTGGCGCAGGTCTGACCTGGGGTGCAGCAATTTTTAAATGGGGAAATAAGCATTAATAAGTAAAAAGTTAAAAGTAAAAAGGTAAAAATTTTTTACTTTTGCTTTTTGCCTTTTGATTTTTTTATTGACTATTGACCAATGACTAAAACCGCATGGGTGTTTCCTGGACAAGGTTCCCAAGCCCTGGGAATGGGAACAGATTTATTAGATATACCAGGTGCTAAAGAAAAATTTACTCAAGCTGAGGCAATCTTAGGCTGGTCTGTTAGCGAAATCTGCCAAAACCAAGAAGAAAAGTTAGGACAGACACTTTATACTCAGCCCTGTCTTTATGTTGTGGAAAGTATTCTCGCGGACTTGATGCGAGAAAGGGGACAGCAACCAGATCTGGTGGCTGGGCATAGTTTGGGTGAATATATTGCCCTTTATGTGGCTGGCGTATTTGAATGGTCAGCTGGGTTGCATTTAGTCAAACGTCGTGCAGAACTGATGGAGAGCGCCGCTGGTGGGATGATGGCGGCGTTAATGAACTTTGACAGAGAACAATTAGAAACAGTTATAGCCGCAACACCAGATGTCGTTTTGGCAAATGATAACAGTCCCGCACAGGTAGTAATTTCTGGGACTCCTGATGCTGTACAAACAGTCATGTCGCAAGTTAAAGCCAAGCGTGCTATTCCCTTAAAAGTTTCTGGGGCGTTTCACTCACATTTGATGGCTGCGGCTGCGAGTGAATTCCAAGACATTCTGGAATCTGTAGAATTTCAGCCTGCAACTGTACTCGTGATGTCCAATGTTGAGCCTTTACCCTCAACTGATGCCCAGATTTTAAAACAGCGTTTAACTCAACAGATGACTGGTTCTGTCCGTTGGCGAGAAATTTCGCTGCAATTACCCGCTAACGGTATTGAGCAAGTCATAGAAATCGGCCCTGGTAATGTTTTAACTGGTTTAATTAAACGCACCACTTCTGATTTAATCTTAAAGAACGTCCGTAATGCTGCTGAATTAACGGACTAAAAAATTCAAAAGTGTGAAGTATGGAGTATTTCATACTCCATACTTCACACTAGCCTGCGGCAAGCCCTGACGCTCCTTCTCCCAAAGGGAGACGCTACGCGAACGTCGCTACCGCTTCGCTAACACCGCTAAAAGAAAGCGTCTACATACTTCATAATTCACACTTCATACTTCCTATGTCTCGCAGTCGTGAACCGCTTATTAGTCTGGCACTTTACCACGCCTTTAAATGGTCGGTTGTCAGCCCCATGCTTCATGCTTACTTTCGGGGCAAGATTTATGGGGTGGAAAATGTGCCGCAATCTGATCCATTAGTAGTTGTTAGCAATCATGCTAGTTACTTTGACCCGCCAATTGTTTCTAATTGTGTGCGTCGCCCAGTAGCATATATGGCTAAACAAGAATTATTTGAAGTTCCGGTTTTGGCACAAGCAATTAAATTGTATGGTGCTTACCCAGTGAGTCGAGGTAGTGCCGATCGCAATGCGATTCGCGCAGCTTTAGAATGTTTAGAAAATGGTTGGGCTGTGGGAGTTTTTTTACAGGGTACTCGCACCCCCGATGGTAGAATTACTGACCCGAAAAAAGGTGCAGCCTTACTAGCTGCAAAGGCGCAAGCACCGATTTTACCTGTGAGTTTGTGGGGAAGTGAAGAAATTTTAGAAAAAGGCTCGTCTCTACCCCGTGCTGTTCCTCTCACAATCAGAATTGGTGAGGTGATTGACCCTCCTAGTTCTACTAATAAAGAACAACTAGAGGCTGTAACTCAAAAGTGTGCAGCAGTAATCAACGAAATGCACGATTTAGGGCGTTGAGGAGAAATATACTTTTAGATAGTAGCGATCGCCACTCGATATTTTATATGTTGCTAATGTGTAGTAGCGATCGCTAAAATAATCTATTTTTTAAACATTATATGAGTGGATTGGATGCCAAGCATTTTTGGAATCGGTTGAATAATTTGGCGTTAGTCCGCTTTTTGCTTTTAGTGGCTGCTGGCTGGGCTTTTGTCCAACTTTTAGGATATTTTGAAGCGGTCATAGTTATTTTTACATTTGCCGCAATTTTAGCTTTTTTACTCAGCTACCCTGTATATTGGTTGCGGCGGTTTTTACCTCATGCTGTGGCTGTGATTGTCGTTTTCTTACTTAGTATTGTGATTCTGGGAGGCTTGATGATCACGGTTGGTATAGCCGTGTTATCCCAAGGACAGCAATTAATAGACAGTATTTCTGGTTTTTTAAGTTCTCTTGCGCCTTTTTTAGAAAGAATAGAAGAATTTCTGCGGAACCGCAATCTACAAATAGACTTAAGTGTAATTGAAGAGCAACTGCGGAATCAGGCGATATCAGGTTTAGTAACTAGCTTAACTGTTCTACAACAGTTATTGACTAATTTCGTCACATTTATTTTGATTGCTGTTGTAGCATTTTTTATGCTATTAGATGGCGAAAAGCTGTGGAATTTTATTTTGAAGATATTACCTAAACAGCGCCGTATTAGATTTACTAATATTATCAGACGTAGCTTTTTAGGCTTCTTTCGCGGTCAGTTATTACTAAGTTTGTTTTTAACAGTTGCTACTTTTGTTGTTTTTGTATTACTGCAAGTACCTTTTGCTTTATTATTATCTATAATAGTTGGCTTTTTAGATATTATTCCTGGGATAGGAGCAACTTTAGGCGTTGGTATCATCACGTTGATTGTGCTATCTCAAAATGTTTGGTTAGGATTAAAAGTATTCATTGCTTGTATTATCCTTCAGCAAATTCAAGATAATCTAATTGCACCTCGGATTATGCAAGGTGCGCTGAATCTCAATCCTGTTGTAGTATTTTTTGCTTTATTAGTAGGTGCTAGAGTTGCAGGTTTGTTAGGTGTGTTTATCTCTATTCCAATTACGGGAGTGATCGTGTCTTTATTTGAAATCGATGAGATGAAAGCAGAGGTTTAGTTAAAAGTCCTTTGTGATTCTACTCTAACCCTGAGTCCCTAGCTCCTAAACTCTAATGTAAAATCAGTTAATCACAACCAGCAAAAGAAATCATGTCGGATTTAAGAGCAGAATTAACAGAAAGCTTAGATGAAGCGGAATGGGAGTGGTTAATTCCTCATGTTCAGCGCGATGCAGTAATTTTGGTAGCCCAGGGTTTAAGCTTGTTAGATGTAGGAGAAGCGATCGCTAGTGATAACACTCAATCGGTACAGCAGTGGATTGATGAGCAATTAATTGGCAAACCTTCCATCGATCAAGTTGGAGAATGGAATTGCGATCGGCAAAAACGATTCAACACCCTGATTTTACAACCCTTTGTTCTAGTGCAAGAAATCGCAGCATAAGCTAAGTAAAAAGTAAAAAATAAATAATTTTTTACTTTTTACTTTTGCCTTTTACCTTTTTACTTCCTACTCTCAATTCTCGCTTTACCGCTTTTTTTAACACCATCAACACCCGTATAACCAGTAGCAACCCACACCAAGGCTCTGGCTCCATCCCGGATAGATTTCTCTAGCGGTTCTGGTGGTGATTCTGAAGGTACAGATACAGGTTGGAAATCAATTCCCCGGCTACCTAAGACAATCTCACCAATCACAGAAGCACGACGCATATGGAAATCTGAAGTAATCAAATAAACTCTCTTAATTCCGTGGGATTTCAAATCATCCACTAAGCTGGTAAAATTAGTAACTGTGTCTACCGCCTCATAATCCAAGTGTAACCGCTTAGGATCAACTCCAGCCTTGAGAAATACCTTGCGAGTGGATCTAGGTGGACTACCCCCAGAAATCCAAATTGGTAACTTTGGATGCTGGCGAACAAACTCCGCTGTAAATTTTTCTCTCTCTAATTTTTTGGTTGAACCACCTAAAACTAAGACCGCTTCAGGTTGTGTAGCTTGTTTTTGGACTTCTTTATAACCAAACCACATTAATAGGGGTACGGCAAGAACCATAAACCGAAAAGATTTACCTGTAAACAAAAAATTGTTCTTCAAGGCTCTATGATTTCGTGTACTAAGATGTAATATTCTCTAAATAAGTTAAAAACATATGTTAGGGTAGCAGATTTTTGTCAAATCTACCCTATTTTGGTGAAAAAAATTTTGTTGTATACAGGCTAAATTGGGCATAAACACTCTCGGTGGCAATTTAGGTGTTAGCTTCACATAAATTCGGAAGATTTGCTGAAAACTCCCGATTAATTTTTTTGAATTTTTAGATAATGACGGGACTGGTGCGTCTCGAACGCACGACCTAGCGCTTAGGAGGCGCTCGCTCTATCCAACTGAGCTACAGCCCCAACTACGAGGCATAAATATAATAGCAGTAGTTTTAGCTAGAGTGCCAAGAATTATCCCAAGAACCGCCACCTATTTCTAGACCACACAGAGAACTCTGTGATTTGAGGATAATTTTAGATTGTTTTTCACTGACGTTTCGCAATTCTAAATTCAGTTTTCCTTGCATGGTATCCCGACAACAAAACATTAAACCATTTGTAGTCGGCGCACGTAGGGGTGTACCTGGCAGATGCGTGGTTCCTGTCAACTCAACCTCATATTTTAAGTTCCTAGCTTGCATTTGCCATCTGCCCCAAGGTTGAATTTGCCATTGGACTTGAGAATTCCAGGGGACAAATTCATAAAATTTGCCTTGATAATGCACCCCAATCATGGCGACAGATTCCATCCACCACAACACACCGCGTCTACCACCGCCAGCGGTTAATGCTAAATCAGGTTCGCCATCAAAGCAATTACAGTTTAGCCAAAACCATTTTTGTGGAAAAGCACCTCCCCAATTTTTTTCTCCGTAGGCTGGCGCGTTGGTGAATTCATAGATTTTGCCATTCCAGTCTATCCAGCCACTCGCCAAGCCATGCGCCATCAAAATTTGCCAACCAGGTTCAAAAATTTGTAAAAATGACAGCCAACCAGCAGTTGATTGTTGAAGACTATTTTGATTACCCCAACCATATATTGGCTGAATTTCATAAAACCAGCGGCAATAAGAACCCGTTGCAGGATCACGAATTATTCCTTGGTTTATGGTAGCTGTAGCTTGATAACCTTCTTGAATATGTTGTTCAAATTCTGCACTTAAGAGGTAGAGGGGTTGAGTGTTGAGATTAGTTTTACCCCAATGGCCTAAAGCTAATACATCTCGACTAGCCCAAAATTTTGCCACATCGGGAAAAGTCCGACACAAATACTCATCATCGGGGCCGAGGACTTGGGCTGAACCACCACTGTAGGGTTTGCCACCAATGGGGTCTTCAATAGAGTACATAAAGGCAAAAGTTTGTCCGCAGTCTGGCAAAGTTACCCGGTAATACCAGCCTTCAAAAAAACGCCGACTATTGCCATCCCAATGGTAGCCGCTATGTGGTGTTTGAGAATTTCTCGGCAATGAAAACATCAATTTAATCTGCTTGTTAATTGACTATTGTTTAGTATGCGCGATCGCCTGTGAGCAAGTTTGACTATTTTGCCGCGATTGCCAAAATACCTGCCTGATAATTGGCTAATAACCGGATATATCTACTTGATGCTCACTCTTTTGGCAGATGATCAATTCCCAACTTTAGATAGAACCATCTGTGCAATTACAGAGGGTATGCTGAATATCATTAAAAGCCAAGTAAAAAAAAGAACTCAAGCTATATCAGAAGTTTTGCTAGTTTATACTTCAAATTCTTTTATACGCAAGGGTTGAGATGTGCAGAATTAGACTTTAGGAGTGTAATTAATCGTATGACAAATTCAGGCGATCGCGAAACTTATAACAACGACACTAGACAAGAATCTTACACCGATAATTACGGTAACACTCACACTAACGTGACACGCACCAGTGAAACAGTTAATAACAATCCCAACAATATCAACTCTTACAAAACTGGTTACGTCAATGGTCAACAAATTGAGCGTAACTACCAGCAAGCTAATTTAGCTGCACGTGACAATGAAAATGCGTCTCGTGGTTTATTATTAGGAATTTTGCTCACATCTCTAGCTGGTTTAATAGTGGGTGCATTTTGGTACTTTAATCAACCCAGAGAAACCGTCATTGAACAGACTCAACCAGTAGTTAATCCTTCACCAAGTAATGACCTTCCAACTCCCCAACCACAACAAACCACAATTATCGAAAGAACACGAGAAGTCCCTGTTCTAATTCCCCAACAGCAAGCCCCATCTGTAACTTTACCGCAGTCCTCTCCAGAGATTAACATTACTGTTCCCCCTCAACAGCCTGCAAATTCGGGAACACAAACCACTCCTCAAAGAAATAGTTCTAATGATAATTCTGCGGCAGGCAGTCCAGCGAATACTTCTAAAACTGATATACCCAAAAGTTCACTCCAGTCTGAGGAGAAATCAAATACTGATTCCTCTAGCACTGGTGATAGTGGTATAGATAAGAGTAACTCTCGATAATATAATCTTTGTAGATACTTAAAAGCCCCTTTCTGAAGAGAAAGAGGCTTTTAAAGTATAGAACCTGGCACCGAGCAATTGTGGCAGGAGGCAACCCTCCAACTATCGTAGCCGCAGCAGCGTTTCACCTCTGAGTTCGGGAAGGTA
>NZ_JADEWI010000010.1 GCF_015207705.1 Nostoc sp. LEGE 06077 | reverse complement strand
GGTCATTAATGGAGTTCAAACAAGAGGAGAAAAAAGAAACTATAGTACACAACGTGTAAAATTTAACTCTAATTCTTCTACTTAATTGCTTGTTACATAGTTGTAAATTTTCACCACGGCTTACTTAGGTAGATTATCTATATCTATATTGTAAAGAAACTTAGCTCTAATTTTATTTAATTTACTCTTTTTAGCTAATATACGAATAGCTTGCTCTAACTTTTGAGATGCAGTTAACCCGAAATTCAAAAACTTTTTAACCATATCAGATAAATCAGTATCACCTTGTTCAAGCCATTGAGTATATTGCTCAACAGTACAGTTGTTTATAAATTCAACATTTTCCTTCTCCCAAGGAGATATTGAAAGGGAATTATTACTGATTATATTTTTTATTGCTGTGGTGATATCTAAGGTTTGCAGATATTGATTCTTTTGTTCTTCTAGATATACCTCTAATTCAGGATATTTACGCAATTTAGCTCTAAATATATTTAAATCATTAAAATAGTGAGGGTCATTATTTTTTAGTTTATGTTCTAATAAAGCTCTTTCATATTGGCTAATATCAAGTTCTATAATTGAAGCAACTTGTTCAACTTGTTCAAATTCAGAAATACTTAAATATAGATTATTCTCTTCGAGAAAATTTATAATTTCCTCACTCATTTCTTGTTCGGAATTTCCAAATGAATTATAATACGGCTTGCCAAGATTACGCAATTTTTCAATAACTTGATTTTTTTCCTCTCTATCATTAAGAATTTTTCCTCTTTTAATAAACTCTATTTCATCATAATTAGACAGCGAGCTTTCAACTGAATTAATTATAATCTCATCAATTTCTAGAGAGTTATATCCTAGATAAAATAATTTTTGTATAAGTTGGATTTGTTCTTCAAAACCGTCGTTATTTTTGTATTTTGAAGAGTCTGTTAAAGATAATATGCTGTCTATAGTAATAGAAGAAGTTTTGCAAAATTCTGTATCCATTGTTACTAAATTAATAACAATACTATTTCTTATAACTTGATTACGTAAACTAGTCTGCCAATCCTTTATTAAAGGACTAAGCTCATCAATCAGCCATCTAGTTTTACGAAGAATGCGAATGTTGTTTGTACGAGTCTTTAGAAAAACTGATTTTATTGCCTCTTTATCAGGATGATCTTTAAAGATAAAATCTAAGTTTTCTTCTACTGTTGGAGCAAGCGTAAATTCTCTATCAATTACTTTTTCCCTATAAGTCTGTAAGATGTCTTTGGAAGCTTGTTCTAGATTATCATCACTATAAATTAAAATGATTTTACATTTTAATTCCTGAACTAGATATTCAACAAAGCCAAGTATTTCATCTAGTGGAAGCTGAGATTTTCTTTCAAGATCGTCAATACATATAATTGAATTATCATTTATGTTTAAATTAAAAAATATCTCAAGCAATAAATCACCACCCATAGCAAGTAATGAACCTGATAATCCAAGGTCGAGTTTTGGAGTTTTTTCTAATCTTCCAGAGTTGCGGTTGAAAAACTCAACAACATTCTTAATTGGTTCAGGATTGATATTTTTCTAGTAATTAGCAACTATTCTTGCTTTCAAGTGTTCAATTGAAGAAATCCCAAAAACAGAAGCATACAAATAATAGTTATTTCGATGTTCATATAAAAAATTTCGTACTAGATGGGTTTTTCCAATACCCCATTTTCCTTTGACAGCTAATACTTTATAGTCTTTATTGTTTAAGAATTTATGAATAATATTTTCTGCTTCTCTTCGATTCACACCAGAACGGAATATATTTGTACTGTTCACCATAAAGACTTGTCACCTCCGATAATAACTAAAATTATAATTATTTTATTAATTTTAAAAGCATTAATTATAAGTCTATGTTGTCACATACAAAAAACAACAAAAAATCTCATACCTTACGGTGGCTGATTTTAATTACTTACCTACAAAACGAGTAGCCAGATGAACCGAACTTACCAGCAGTGAACTTACTAATTTTCATACATAATGCGATCGCCCTAAAAAATTATTCTTCATCGGCAGTAGAATTTTTGACTGCTAAAGGGCGATCGCTAATCTGCATATTCTTTTACGCTGAACGATAGGCAACGCGGAGACTTTGAATCAAGATTACCAAAGAAGCGATCACCATCAATCCGCCCCAAAACCAATAAGGTAAAAGTAAATATCTTTGCATCTGGGCTGTATCAGATAGCCCTAAATAGCCAGCACTATAACTAAATAAATAATTGAGTTGGTGATAGGTACTCACACAAGCTTGGACACCCAAAAATTGAATAGCAAAACCCTGCATCCAACGAGGCGCTTTTAACGCCATACCCAGAATAATTAAACCTAATAAAGGAACTGCCAACAAGCCAAACCAAGAACGTACCCAAATTAATGTAGAAAGTAGCAGAAAACCGCCTAAAATTTTTAAACTCAGGGATGCTGCTTTAAAACTGCGAGAAGCCAAAATCAAAGCAGCACCAGCAATTGGCGGCCCCATTGGCCCGGCGGCGGCGACTAAACCGGGGCCAATGGGGCCGAGTGAAGTAGCAATCCGATAAGTAGCTACACCGGAACCATTGCTAAAAATTTCTAACTTTTGAAACTGTCCCCCTAATACCAGCGCCATCAAACCGTGTCCCATTTCATGAAACCAAGTTGCCAGGATAGTGAACGGGTATAAAATATAATCGCCGCCGGGAACTTGCCACAACACAGCCGTGGCGATCGCCGCTGCGACTAACCAATTTAACCCCATACGTTCTACTTCTGGTGGGGCTTCTGTAGAGAGCAAGGTTTCAAAATGTTTTTTTGGTTCCTGCATAGCGCACTTTCCTGAATGTAATTACCCCAGTTAGTGGAGTGTATTTTCATCCATCCTAATCTAAGGAGATAGAAGGCAGGAGACAGGAGGCAGGAGTGAGAATCATTCTTTCCCTGTTCCCTGTTCCCTGTTCCCTATTTTTAAGTTAGTTGAAAGATAAATGTGACCAAATCACCTTTACCGAGGCTGATGCGATCGCCTGGGCGGAGGCGGTGTCTGTTCCCTGGTAATAATGGCAAGTTGTTAATATAAGTGCCATTGGAACTACCAACATCTTCTACATAGTAAGCATCTGCCTCAACCCGAATATCTGCGTGTATCCGAGAGACAATTTCTGAATTACTAAACCCGGAAACATCGATATCAGGGGGAATACGGTCATTTGGCTTGCCGATGTGAATTACCGAAAGACTTTGGGGTAATTCAATTTCGCGATCGCTTTGAATATGAACCACTCGCGCGGTGACTTGTTGCAACTGAGTTCTTGATACGCCTGCGGGAGCCGCTGCTACTGGAGTCGGTTCTGGTTCTGGTTCGAGAACAGGTTCCAGTTCGGGCGGTGAGCTAGGAATCGCGGCCTCAACAGCTACAGGTTCAGGCGCGACAGTAGGTGCTGGATCTGGGGGTGTGCTTTCAGATACTGCTGTTGGTGGTACAGCTACAGGCTGTTGGTTAATTCCTAAAGCGTCTGGTTGTAAAAGATCTAATAGTGGATCTGGTGTAACTAATGGTGGTGCTTGTACAGGAATTTCGGGTGCAACTGTAGCAGCAACAGGAGCAGGTGCAGCAGCGGAGTGCAGATTAAAGCCACATTGACCGCAGAAAGCAGCATCAGCCTGTACCGTTGCTCCGCAGTTGGGACAGTTACTAGTCGCTGGTAAAGGCGTATAGCAAGCTTCACACTGGACAGCGCCGTTGGGATTGGGATGATTGCAATTCGGGCAGACGATCATTGATTTAAGCCTTTGTTGAAGATCAGCGTTAGATAGTACTGGTAAGCAGAAAGAACTCTGTAGAAGTTTCTGCTTCCACCAATCGGCAGTTTTGCAAGGGGGCGATTCTAGCTTTCGATTTTAACAACTACTCTTTAGGAAGTTAAAAAGTAAAAAGCAAAAGTAAAAAGAATAGAGTCTTTTACCTTTTACCTTTTTACTTTTACCTTTTGACTTTTAGGTTGGTAATTCCGCCCCAGCCGCAGCATCTAGGAGCCACCAAAGCTCTCCTTGGGGGCGAATTAAGCGAGATGGGTAGCTAAAGTCATCGGCTTGGGGGGCAAAGACTTTGGCTAAAGCGGGACGTTTATTAGCACCTGCAACGACAAAAATCACGCTGCGAGCCGCGTTGATGAAGGGGTAAGTGAAGGTGATGCGGGGGTTTCCGTCTTTGTTACCCACAGTAATTAAGCGATCGCTCACTTTGAGCGCGTCTGTGTGGGGAAACAAAGATGCAGTATGGGCATCATCACCCATACCCAGCAAGATGACATCTAAAGCTGGGAACTCACCGGGAGCAGTATGAAAAAATTCTCGTAAATCCTGCTCATGCTTGTCAGCCGATAAGGCTGGATCAGCATCTAAAGTAGGGACGGCGTGAATGTTGGCGGCTGGAATATTAACCTTATCTAGCCATGCACGCCGCGCCATTAATTCATTGCTATCGGGATGATCTGGGGGAACGTAGCGCTCATCGCCCCAAAAAACGTGAATTTTATCCCAAGGCAAATCTTTTGTAGCGATCGCTTCATATAAAGGCTTAGGTGTACTCCCGCCAGATAGAGCAATCGTAAATTGCCCTCGTTGGGCAATGGCAGTTTCCAACTTCGATAAAATTAACTCCAGCGATCGCGCCACGAGCGCTGACTGATCTGATAGAATTTCTACCTGTTTATTCATGGCTTGATGATTACATTGCCTGCTTCCAGCAATACGATACCGAACTTCTGACAATCCTCCTTTTTAACTTTTGAAACTTTTAACATCATGATTTAAATAGCCATAAATTAACCTCATTTACCGTTATCATCTTTCATGTTCTGTTGTCAGTAGTCAGTGGTACTAACTGCGAAGGAGGAAGGATTTAAGGGTGTATGGGTGGAGAAACTGACCAGTACAAAATATGATCTGCCAGTTGTAACCTATAACCCAATACGGTTCAGTTAAGGTTGTCAGCTTATCGATCTCAGAAGAACCAAGACTTGGGGGAGAATCCCCCAAACCCCCGAATGGGTGACGGTTGCGTCCCCCAAACCCCCTCCAAAAAATAGATCTGTTTTATGTGTAGCAATTAATTTATTTTCTTAACTGAACCGTATTGACCTATCACCTATCACCTATCACCTATCACCTATCACCTATCACCTGTCAACTGTCAACTGTCATCTGTCACCTATCACCTGCAACATTACTCAACGGAGTCCAATCCCCAGAAGGAAGAAACGCTGCCCAAAATCTGGGATGCTGATATTCTTGACTATTGAGCAAATCCAACTGTGCAGCACGCAAAGCTTCATGTCTTCCCTTCCCCGTCTGCAAATTTTGATAATACTTCACCATTAAATCCTTTGTTGCCGCATCATCCACCAACCACAAACTCAAAACCTGAGATTGGGAACCAGCAATTACCAAAGCCCGACGTAAACCATACACACCATCGCCAACTTTCACATCACCCTTACCAGTTTCACAAGCCGACAACACAACTAACTGATTAGAACGCAAATCTAACCCAGCCACTTCCAAGGCTGTCAACACACCATCATCATTTCCTGGGGTGGCTTGATTGCGTTTGTTTGCACCAGCTAGAGCTAAACCAGAACGCAATAAGGGATTTTCTACTTGTAAAATATTTGGTTGACTCGGTGTTAACTCTAAATCTGATGATGCGTTGAGGTTTTGTTCCACATCAGTGATGAAGAAACCATGCGTAGCCAAGTGTAAAATGCTTGGACTTTTTATTTGTTTGACTGCGGTTTCTGTCGCATCTTTACCTAAGACTAATTTTGCCTTGGGTAAAACATTTTTAATAGCTAAGGCTTCATCTTTAGTAGCAGTTAAAGCTTCAAATTCTAAATTAGCTAAATCACCAGAGCGCAGGTTTTGGGAACTACGCATACCTGTTGTTTTTGCAGTTCCTCCCGTTGAGGTTTGATTATCGTAGTCAATATCTGCCAACACCACAGGCGCAGAAGCATTCTTATTATTTGCTTGAAAGCGTAACAAATCTCTGCCACTGGTGAGGTAAGAAAAAGCGTAACTCTGAATCAAGAATTTATCTTGCTGATCCTTTAAGGCTTCAAAGGGAATTAATGTTAATTGCCCATCAGGAGAAATCAAAATATGCCGCGCATCACCCAATAAAGGACGGATAGGTGCGATTAATTTCTCTTCTAAAGTCCGGGCGAGTTTGTTGAATGACCTTCCTGTAGCTAACTCTACCCGGAAATCAACAGCTAATTGATCAATCTCTGCGGCTTCACCTAAATCAACCCATGAGGGTTTACCAGTAGAACGTAACACCGCCGCCGCATAACGCGCTTTTCCCCACGTTGGGACATCTTTCACCGATTTAGCATTGAACGGCCGATACTGCACAATCTCTACCAAGACGGCATTCTTGGGGATTTTAGCTTGAATGCTGGCTAATTTTACTGGTTGCGTTTGCTCACGGAATTCAGCACTTTTATTACTAATAGCTGCTTCTAGTTTGGCTTTTTCTGCTTCTAGTTGTTCTAGTTGAGGTTTCAGGTTAGCAGTTTGTTTTGTTGATTCAGAAAATACTAATGCGGAGAGTTGCTGTTGTATTTGCAGCCATTGAGTAAATAACTTTTGAGTTTCGGGGTTTTTGTCTAGTTGAATGCGGAGTATTTGGATGCTATCAGCTACAGCATCTAACACCAGTCCTTTGCGCCGCAGTACAGTTGTTAAGGCTAGAGATGCGGCGGTTGAATTTTTTGGTGTTTCTTGCAGGGATAGGGAAATGGCGGTGTTAGTTGTCCCCCGAAAAGTTCTCACGTAACTCTGTTTTCTTTGTTCTGAGCCGACTGCAAAAATCAAATTGAGATTTTTTGCTTCAATTTCTAGCCCACGACGTGAGAAATCAATCGCACGATTATGATCACCCTTGGCTGAGTAGAGTAAAGCCAAATTGTTCAAACTCAAGGCAATTAATGGATGTTCTTTACCAAGTACCTGCTCATAAATAGCTAAAGCGCGGAGGTGCAATGGTTCTGCTTGTTGATAATTTCTTTGTATTTGATAGAGTTCAGCTAAGTTATGTAATATTTGAGCAAAATTACGATGCTCGTGACCAAATACCTGCTCATAAATAGCCAAAGCGCGGAGATATAATGGTTCCGCTTGTTGATATTTACCTTGGGCGCGATAGAGTGCAGCCAAATTATTTAAGCTTTGGGCAATCTGCGGATGTTCTTTACCTAAGACTTTCTCTCTGATAGCTAGAGAAAGCAAATATAATTGCTCTGCTTGTTGATATTTACTTTGTTCACGATACAGTTCCGCTAAATTATTCAAGCTTTGAGCAACATCAGGATGTTCCTTACCCAGAACATTTGCATAAATTTCCAAAGAGCGAAGATACAATACTTCTGCCTGTTGATAATTGCCTTGTTCTTTGTAGAGTAAGGCTAAATTATTTAAGCTTTCAGCGACATAACGATGTTCTTTACCAAGTACCTTTTCATAAATAGCCAGCGATCGCAGATACAATGGTTCTGCTGCTTGATATTTTCCCTGTAATAGATACAGTTCAGCCAAGTTATTCAAGCTATTGGCAACATCAGGAGATTCTTGCCCTTGTGCCTTCTGATAAATAGCCAGAGAACGGAGATACAATGGTTCCGCTTGTTGATATTTTCCCTGTTCTTGATACAGTAAAGCTAAATTATTTAAAGCAATAGCGACATTGGGATCTTCTCTTCCCCGCACCTTTTCAGAAATTGCCAAAGCGCGGAAATATAGTGGTTCTGCTTGTGAATATTTTCCCTGTAATCGATACAGTTCCGCCAAATTATTCAAGCTATTGGCAACTAATGGGTGTTCCTTACCCAGCACCTTCTCGCGGATAGCCAAGACGCGTTCTGCTAAAGGGGTAGCAGTAGCGTATTTTCCTGCTTGGTATAACTTTCCTACCTGTTGATTAAGTTCTTGGGCTTGTTCTAAGGCTGCTTGCTCCTCTGCTGAGTATATAGGAGTTTGCTGTTGGGCGATCGCTTTAACTGACACACTCAACATTAACCCTGTTGTCATCACACCCGCCATCATCCAAGGTGCGAGACAAATACCCGCAGCACTCTTCACACTGAATAACTTTTTCACACTCAACTCACAAGCTTATATAGGTCAGTTATCAGTTATCAGGGAACAGTTATCAGGGTTTTAGTTGGGGATTCGACTCTGGTTAAATACCACTTTTTAGCAATGCGGGACTTTAAAATATATTGCTGATAACTGTTGACTGTTCACTGATTACTGTTAAGTAAATCATGCCGTCTTCCGCACTTTTCGCAAAGCTGTTGTAAAAAAACTAAAAACCCTCCTCTCTGCGTCTCTGGTTACTGAGCAACTTGTACCGAGCGAAGTCGTTCGCGCAGCGTCTCTGACAGGAGAAGGGAGTCGAAGTGTGCGCCTCTGCGTGAGAAAATTCCACAAAATTTCCTGACACTTCACCCTCAAAGGCTCAACTTTTACCCTTTGAACCTCGACGTTCAACCTCAAAGGCTCAACTTTCACCCTTTGAACCTCAACATTTAACCTCAAAGGCTCAACTTTCACCCTTTGAACCTCAACGTTTAATCTCAAAGGCTCAACTTTTACCCTTTGAACCTCAACGTTCAACCTCAAAGGCTCACCTTTTAGCCTTTGAACCTCAACGTTTGAGTAAAAAGACCGAACACGATATCATTCAAAGGCTCAATTTCCTTTCTGAAAACTCCAATTTTTATCTATAAATATAGCCAGCATATCTTTAATAGATGTTTGAATTAATGGTTCTTCAGTATCTAGAGAAAAATGGTGCGTTACGGCTAATTTTCACTCTCTTAAGTTCCAAAATCTTTGTATAGCCGTAACACACCCTACTTAATATTTACTTTATAAATAACCTCTCACACTTCACACTTCAAAAAGAGTTTCCCAATCAGGAATAGCCTCACGTTGGGCAATTAATAATTGTTGAATGCCTTTTTCGGCACAATCAAGCAGTTGATTTAACTGTGTACGGCTAAAACTACCTTCTTCCGCCGTTCCCTGCACTTCAATTATGCCCAGATGATGATCCATAACGACGTTGAAATCTACTGTAGCTGCTACGTCTTCTGGGTAGTTTAAATCTAAATATGGCTCACCTTCTAATAAACCTACAGAAATTGCTGCCACTTGTCCAGATAAAGGCGATCGCTCTAATACCCCCCGCTGTAATAATTGGGAAATTGCCTGCGCTAAGGCGACAAAACCACCTGTAATAGCTGTGGTTCTCGTTCCTGCATCCGCTTGCAACACATCAGCATCCACAGTTATTGTCCGTTCTCCCAACGCCGCAAAATCGATTGTTGCCCTTAAGCTGCGTCCAATCAAACGTTGAATTTCTTGAGTCCTCCCAGACAGCTTTAACAATTCCCGTTCTTGGCGCTGCTGTGTAGCTGCGGGTAACATTCGGTACTCAGCCGTTAACCAACCTTTACCACTCCCGTTTAAAAATCTTGGCACTCCCTCATTGATGCTGACATTACAAAGTACCTGAGTATCACCACATTTAGCCAGCACCGAACCAGGCGCAAAGCGAGTAAACCCAGACTGAAAGCTTACAGGACGAAGTTCATAAGGTTGTCTGCCGTCGGGACGCTGCCATGCCATTGGATTGCCTCACCATTTTCATCTAGAATACTGCTTGAAGTGTGAAGTTGAAGTATGAAGTCGGAAATTTTATCTTTTGACTCAGCACTCAGCACTCATAAGCAGCTTAAGGATATGTTGCTCTACCATATCAGGTGCTTGATCACCATTGATTGTTAACAGGCGGCGGCGACGGTCGTAGTATTCTAAAATGGGGATAGTGCGATCGTAAAAAATTTCCACACGACGCTGGACGATTTCGGGTTGGTCATCTGGTAAAGAACGCCCTAGGGAACGGCTCACCATGATGGCTTGCGGTACTTGTAAATAAATTGCCCAGTCTAATTTTTGTCCTAAACTATCCAATAAAAAATCTAGTTCTTCTGATTGAAAGGCTGTGCGGGGATAACCTTCCAAAATCCAACCACCAACGACATCAAGCTTTTTCAGTCGCAGGCGCATTAATTCAATCATCATTTCATCCGGGACTAACTCACCTCTGGCTACATAGGGTTGTGTATGGCGACCGAGTTCGCTATAGTTAGCGATCGCTTCCCGTAAAATTTCACCCGTAGAAATCTGAGGTATATCAAAGTGTCTAGCAAGCCTTTGGGCTTGAGTGCTTTTACCTGATCCTGAACCTCCCAGAATCACTAATCTCACTTAATTTCACTCCCCATCTGGTAAAATTCACAACATTCAACTCTGTTTTTCCCAAACACAGAGTTGAGATCACACTCGGCTATTTTCATTTATTGCTTCCAAATTTGGCGATGGTGTTGCGACTAGTTTCATCCAAAAAACAAAAATGTCAATATCCCATACCAATTTTGAATTATGGGATTTTAGATTTTGGATGATTTTTCCCTATTCCCTACTCCTAAAACACGCTTGTCAAAATCAGGTTAATCATATAGATAGATTTGCAATAACTCTCAGCCGAACTTCTTTCCTTATTTTTTGTACTTTTCTAAATTTTTCCTATGGTCGCCCAGTTAGAATCTCCCAGCAACAATTCGATACTTTCCTTACCAAATCCAGTAGAAGGGCTAGTGCAGGTTTTCACTAGCGCTCACCGTAACTTTTTCACCACCGTTATGGCTCAATCCTTGAGAATTGCTGGTCAAGGCACATCAGTATTAGTAGTACAGTTTCTCAAAGGTGGTATCGGCCAAGGACAAGATAAACCAATTCAGCTAGGACAAAACCTCGACTGGATTCGCTGTGACTTACCTCGCTGTATCGATACTCCACATCTAGACGAAGCCGAAAATCAAGCTTTACAAAAATTATGGCAATATACACAAAATGTAGTCTATGAGGGCAAATATTCGCTGGTAGTTTTAGATGAGTTAAGTTTAGCCATTAACTTTGGTTTAATTCCCGAAACTGATGTTTTAGAGTTTCTGGCAAAACGTCCGCCCCACATCGATATTATTCTCACAGGGCCAGAAATGCCCAAATCCCTGTTAGATGTCGCCGACCAAATTACCGAAATTCGCCGCAGCCATCGCCCCTAAACAAATGACACCGTTCACGATATTCTAGTAGTTCGGTTGGAATTACCTGTGAACTTGTGATTAAGAACGATAAATGGATTACGGAAATGGCTCAACAAGGGATGATTTCACCCTTTGAGCCAAGCTTAATCCGAAAAGTGCAGAAAGAGACATCTGTTGATGCTCAACCCGTTATCAGCTACGGTCTTTCTTCCTATGGCTACGATATTCGCCTCTCTCCGGCTGAGTTTCGGATTTTTCGCCACATACCGGGAACTGTAGTTGACCCCAAAAACTTTAATCCCCACAATTTAGAGTCAACACCACTGCATACAGATGTCAATGGCAGTTACTTTATTTTGCCTGCTCACAGCTATGGATTGGGTGTTGCTTTAGAAAAGCTAGAGGTTCCAGATAATATTACAGTAGTTTGTATAGGTAAAAGCACGTATGCACGTTGCGGTATAATTGCGAACCTAACGCCCGCGGAAGCTGCGTGGCGCGGTCATTTAACTCTAGAATTTTCTAATTCTTCTAGTGCTGACTGTCGTATATATGCTTCGGAAGGAGTAGTGCAGCTACTCTTTTTAGAAGGAGAACCCTGTGCGATTAGTTACGACACAAGACAGGGTAAATATCAAGATCAGTTAGAAATTGTCACCATAGCTCGCGTATAGTTTAAATTTAAAACCACAGGTTACGGTTACTTTTACCTGTGGTTTCTATATTTGTTATGTGCGTAGACGCAAAGCGGCTTGTTGCTAGATATTGAATATATTGACTCATCCAAAATCTAGGATATAACTATCAATAAGAATTTTTTAACATGAGTTCAACAGATGAAAAAACCTCTCTCCAAACCTCTCTCCTTTTAGGGGAGAGGCTTAAAAAGCCTAGTTTTTGCTTGTGGTTTAAGCCCCTCTCCGCGTCGGAGAGGGGTTGGGGAGAGGTCAAAAAAGACTTCTCGAATTCACATTTTTGTAAATATGAATTAAATATAAAATGGGCGCTGAACCTTGGCACTATTTTGTTCCTTACGAAGAAAACGTAAATTTTACATTACAAAATTTACGGGAGCGAGAATTTAAAGCTAGAAGATTCTAGTGTAGGAGCAATTAATACTTCTCGTCTTGCAGTTTCACTAATTGGGTTAACGTAAGTTAAATTTCTTTGCAAATAGCCGGTCAAAAATTCTAAACAATTAACTTTATCTGCATATCTTGGTAAGTCCAGCCGCTTGCGTTCATATTTAAAATCAAATTCTGCAAGAATATCGGCTGGCGCATAAGGTAATTCAAAATATTTGCTAAAGGTATAACTTGTACCAGGTTGAAGAATGAGAGGGCGAGTCATATTAGTATTTAGTTATTGGCGATCGCACTTCGTTCTCTACGAAACCAAAACATCCTGTAATTTCGCCACCATCTCCGCCCGTGCTGATACTTCTAGCTTGCGAAACATCCGCTTTAAAGCTTGCTTCACTGAGTTTTGCGTAATCCAGAGTTTTTCCCCAATTTCTGCATTCGTTAAACCTTGCGCCACCAACTCAGCGATTTCTAACTCGCGCGGTGTGAGGCGACTAACTAAAGGTGAAGTTACAGGTTTAGCTCTTAAAGTTGCAAGTTTGGCTGACAAATGCAAGCATACAGCACTCAAGTCAGCTAAATCATTGCCATCAAAAGCAGGCTGTCCGCGATCGCGTGCTAAGTGTAATGTACCAATCAACTGACCATCACAAACAATTGGCCCAGTCATAACATGCTCGTGGTCAGAACGAGAACAAAAATGTTTCCAGTCGCCTGGTGATAATAGCAATTGTTCATGGGCGGGAGCGTGACGCTCAACTACATAGCGTCCAACAGGGTTTCCCTCTAAACATACAGAAGGAATAGCCGGAATATTAATTTCTGTTGCTGCTTGGTCATCTAAAAGATAGATACCCCAATGCTGTACGCCAAAATGCTCGCTAATTTTATCCTTGAGAGTGAGGTGTAGCTCTTGCTCATTACGGACAGTAGCGATCGCACCAAATACAGCATGAAGAGAATTAGCCATAAGTGTACCCAAAGTGTACCCCATTGGGGACTATGCTCTACTCAACAATTACCTCTATGCTAATACCAGCAAGAATAAAACGCTATTATCACTGGATAAGCTAGGAGAAGCACATGACAGTTACCAAACTCTCTGCTCAGGAACTTTTCCGGGCCGCTTATGAAAACCGTTACACATGGGATAACAATTTCCCCGGTTATACCGCAGATGTTACCTATAAGTATGACGATAAAGTTACTACAGGTAAAGTAATCATCAATGCTGATCTCAAGGCGGAAGTTCTGGAAGTAGAAGACGAAGCCGTAAAAAAGGCCATCCACGGTCAAGCTTGGGAAATTGCTATTCACCGCATCCGCCGCAGTTTTGAAGACACCCACAGCGAAAACACCTTTAGCTATGGTGACAGCGACTTAACTGATGCAGTAGAAATTTTAGTTGGTGGTAAAGGTTCTGGCGATAAATATAAAGTCCGCAATAACGAAGTTTGTCTGGTTCACCGTCAAATTCATGGCGTTTTCGTCACCATCAACACCTTCAGCAGCCACCAAACTGGCGAAGGTTACTTGTCTCATACTTATGATTCTGTTTACCACGATCCTAAGACTGGCGAACAAAAAGGTGGTAGAAGTGAATTCACCGACGAATATGAAAAAGTAGGCAAATACTTTATCCTCAATCGTCGAGAAATTCGCACCGAAGTCAACGGACATTTGAATGTTCAAGAATTTATTTTCTCGAATATTAAATTGTTGGAACCTGCTGCTTAAGCTGAATTTTCAAATAAATATACGCCTCCAATGGAGGCGTATATTTTTTATACAGGAATTTCAATTAAAAATTCTGTACCCTTGTCTAAAACAGAGTAACAGGTTAATTTGCCACCGTGGGTTTCTTCGACGATTTGCCGAGCGATCGCTAATCCCAACCCCGTACCTTTTCCGACAGCTTTCGTAGTAAATAAATTGTCAAATATCTTTTGTTTAATTTCTTCGCTCATTCCTTTAGCATTATCAGCAATCTTCATCTTCACGAAATTATCTGCTAGGTCAGTAGTAATAGTAATTCGGTTGGGATTGGCTTGAATATCTGCCAAGTTTCGTCCATTATCCGAGTCCTCTAAAGCATCAATAGCATTAGCAAGAATATTCATAAACACCTGATTTAATTGTCCAGGAAAACATTCAATTTGAGGTAAATTACCGTAGTTAGTGACAACTTGAATCGCCGGACGTTGTTCGTTAGCTTTGAGGCGATGTTTGAGAATGAGAATGGTGCTATCTATACCTTCGTGAATATTAAATGGCACTTTGTAATCGCGATCAGCACGAGAGAAAGTACGTAAACTGGTGCTGATATTTTTCAGCCTGTTGCACGCCAAAGTCATGGAATCAAGTATTTTGGGCAAGTCTTCTAAGCTGTATTCCAAGTCAATTGATTCGGCATGGTCTTCGATTTCTTCACTCTTGTTTGGAAAAGTTTCTTGATAGAGTTTTAAGTGTGCAAAAATATCAGCAATGGTGGGTTGAGCTTGTTTGATACTAGCAGCAATAAAACCTAAAGGATTATTCATTTCATGAGCAACACCCGCAACTAAGTTACCCAAAGCAGACATTTTCTCACTTTGGATAATTTGTAATTGCGCTTGTTGCAGGGCAAGTTCTGCTTGTTTGCGATCGCTTATATCAATTACTACCCCATCCCATACAGTTACTCCATCGGCTCGTCGCGTTGGCCGAGAAGCAAATTGCGCCCATTTCACCCTTCCCGAAGACATGACAAGGCGACATTCTTGTTCAAAAGGTGTGAGGTTTTGTGCAGAGTAGGTGAGGGCTTCTATCATTGCTGCGTGATCGTCAGAATGGTGCATTGTAGAAAGATTATGTATCCCCGCCATCACCAACTCCGGATCTAACTCATACAAGTCCCAACAGCCAGAACTAACGTAGGGTGTAGAAGTGGAACCATCCGCAGCCAGATGGAATTGGTACACCATACCCGGAATATTATTTGCTAAATTTTGAAAGCGGATTTCATTAGCCTGCAATTGCGTGAGAGATTGTGTCAATTGTTGAGCATAGTTTTGGGAATTTTCATAAAGTCGGGCATTTTCTAGAGAAATTGCGGCTTGAGCGCAAAGTAGATTGAGGAGTTCAACGCGATCGCTTGTAAATGCGCCTGTGACTAAATTATTCTCTAAATATAAAATTCCGATCAACTTGCCTTGATGCAAAATCGGGCTACACAAAATACTACGAGGTTGTTGGCGAACAATATAGGGATCGTTGGCTAAGGTGGGATCTGCTGTCGCATCCACCAGGACAACAGTTTGATTGTTGTGCTTGACTTTATAAATTAGCTTGTGAGGAATATCTTGACTATCTTCAACAGGTATTCTCTGCAACACCACTGGCTGTGTTCCCTGAGTAATTGAGCCTTTAATTAGCAGGCGCGAGTCTCGCAACAGCATTAACACGCATTTATTAGCCCCGGCATTTTCGATGACGATTTTCAGTAACGATGAAAGTAGCTTTTCCAGTTCGATTTCACCGGAAATAGTATGGGAAGCTTTGAGAATCGCTTTTAAATCTAAGGTATTTGAGAGACTGGTGTTAGAAGTGGCTCCACTGGTGGAGGTGACAGTCCCCAAGGTGATGATGGTTTCGTTAATTGAGAGGGTCGAACGAGTTTGCTGTAATATGGGGGCAAGGAGTTGGGTATAGCGTTTTTCTAAATCGGCAACTTTGGCTTTTGCACCCCATTTGGCATAACAATAGTAGGCTTCTTGCATATGGACTGCGGCAACTTTGGTTTTACCCCAGCCCAGGTAGAATTTAGCTGCCAGTTCGTTAGCTAAGGCTTCTTCTTGGATGTAGCTGTTGGCCTTAGCAAGAGAAATAGCGCGATCGTAATAATCTCCTGCTGCATAATTCTTGCCTAATACTCGGTATTTTTCTGCCTCTACCAAATCCAATTTATGCTGGTGATTCATGGGTGCATGATGCGCCCATTGCTGTAACCGGGTTTGGTTTTCTGTGACACTCTGTAATGCTGCTGATGTTTCGTCTAATTCTGGATTCAATTGTGCCAAAGTCAGCAGAGAATCATAAAGATAAAATACTGGTTCGCTGACTAATCCCGCACCAGCCATAAAATAGCGCCTGACTTCAATAGCATGATTTTTCGCTGGCTCAATTTCTCCAAACAAAAAACAAAGCATTAATTTATATAAATGGAAAATATACAGTCCATATCCATCATTGGTAGACTGTAGCTGCGGTCGAAATTCTGTTTCTTCAAGGGCTTTTCCAGACAAAAAGGTGGTATGTTCTGCAAAACCCAGCAGATTTAAAACCGGTTGCCAATAAATCCGACAATAATTTGCGGTTGTCAATTGATTTATTTGCATCAAACTATGGCAGTAGGCGCTAATATCCTGCTCTAAGGTAGCCAGGGGTTGATTACACCAAAAAGAATTGAGACAAAAAGTGTGTCCATTATATCCAGCAAGTACCAGGTTTCCAAATTCTAAGGCACTGGTGTAACCTTCTTGCAAGAGGGGTAGTGTTTCTTTAATGTGAGATTTGCGGTGTACAATAAATACCCCCAAAATCATCAAAACCTCTGTTTTAGTGGCTTTGGCATCGAGTTTTGAGATAATCTGGAGTGCCAGAGAACCAAACTGCGTTCCTGTATCCACGATTTGAAAGAAATTGCAGAGAATATTGCCATAGTTCACATAGCCAAAAGTAGAATTCGATGTGTTGCCGTACTGAATCGAGAGTTTAACGGACAAAGTATTCAGCAATGGGTACAACGGTGAACCAGTAAGGTAAGCTGCTGGGCTGATGATATTGCAAATCTTCAGAATAGCGAGTTTTTCAGCATCCCGCATCTGTGGCAAGTTAACCAAATCGGCAATTTGCCTATCTCCAATCAGTTGCTCAATCTCTTTGATTTCTTGTTGCCAATCTGATGGTGTGGGTGTTTCAGGAAAAGTGGCACCAAGCTGTTGTAAGACTGGTTGAGCGATCGCGATCGCACAAGTCAATTTACTTTGGAAAATATGAGATTGAATTCTAATGCAGTAAACATTAACCTTTTCTAATAAAGAATGTGCCTGTTCAATGACAGTATCAATGAACTGTTCCATCGCCTCAAAATTACCATTTAGCAGTGCTACTTCTGCCGCTAATTCATGCAAGGCGAGGGTCATTTCATACTGCTGCCGCCAAGTATTTTCTCCCAATAAAGATAATCCCACTATGATATATTCATGCGCTGCTTGATAGGCGGTGGAATTTTTGGCTTTGCGAGATGCAATTAAATTAAGTTGTGCTAGTTCATCTCGTTGAGTTTGTTCGCTAATTAAAGCCGTGCCATAATTTAATTGATTGACGATTTCAAAAATCCGGTCTTCTCTTGCTTGTGCGGAAATCTGTTGTAGCAGCAGTTGTCCGATTTGGTAATGAGTCGTCTGTTTTTGGTCATCAGGAATCAGGGAATAAGCTGCTTGCTGTACTCGGTCATGTAAGAATTTGTATGTAACAATCAGTTGATTTTCCGATGTACCTGCTTGATTTTCTTGCCCGACATAAAATTTATAAACATCACCAATTGGTAAAATCAATCCTTCTTGCAAAGCTTTCCACAAAGCCGCAGCAGTTTCAATTTCTGATTGCTGCGAAACAATCGCCAAAGTTGCTAAATCAAAAGAGTTGCCAATACAAGCAGCTAACTGCAAGACATCTTGAGTTGATCGCGGTAATTTTTGCAATTGCCAACTCATAAAAGTTACAACATCATCTGTAACTGCTTGAGCCGTCACTTCTGATAAATTGCATTGCCAACAGCCGATTTCAAAGTCAAATTGAATTAATCCATCTTGATGCAGTGCTTTGAGGAACTGTGTGGCAAAAAACGGATTTCCTTTAGTTTTTTGATAAATCAATACAGAAAGATGCCATGCTACATCTTCTGAACATTTGAGCGTGTCAGCCACTAACTTATTGACTTGCACTTGACTCAGTGGTGCTAAAGTAATCGTATTAATCTTTGCTTGTGATTTCGCAATTTCATTTAAAGTCAACATCAATGGATGTGCTGGATTGACTTCATTATCACGATATGCGCCGATAATAAAAAGATGACTTGTATCAGCCATTAATAGCTGCATTAACTTCAGCGATGCCGAATCTGCCCATTGCAAGTCATCTAAAAACATTACTAAGGGATGTGATGCACTGGTAAAGACTTGCGTAAACTTTTGGAATAATAAATTAAAGCGATTTTCTGCCGCCGTTCCTGATAACTCTATTGCTGATGGTTGTTCGCCAATAATTCTTGAAAGTTCGGGAATTACTTCAATAATTACTTGACCATTTTCACCAACAGCATCTAAGATTTTAGTTTTCCATTGCTGAATTTGGACATCGCTTTCTGTTAATAATTGCTCCATTAAATCCCGGAATGCTTGCACAAAAGCACTGAAGGGAATATTTCGCCCAAATTGGTCATATTTGCCTTTGATAAAATAGCCGCGTTGTCTGACAATTGGTTTATGTACTTCGTTGACAACAGCTGTTTTACCAATCCCGGAAAACCCAGCAACAAGCATCATTTCTGTTGCGCCAAGACTGACTCGATCAAATGCTTGCAGCAGGGTTTCAACTTCAGTTTCTCGTCCATAAATTTTATCAGGAATGAGGAAGCGATCGCACACATCACGCTGTGCAATTTCAAAGGATTTAATTTCACCAGTTGCTTCTAGCTGCTGTAAACAATTCTCTAAGTCGAACTTTAATCCTAATGCACTTTGATATCTATCTTCAGCATTTTTTGCGATCAATTTCATGACAATCTCACCCAGAACTGAAGGAAGTTCTGTTTTGGGATTACTCAATCTTTCTGGGAGTTTTGCTAAATGAGCGTGTACCAACTCCATTGGGTCATTTGATGCAAAAGGTAACTTTCCTGTAAGTAATTCATAAAAAGTTACACCGAGCGAGTAGAAGTCTGTGCGATAGTCAATCCCACGATTCATTCTCCCTGTTTGTTCAGGAGAAATATAAGCTAATGTCCCTTCTAAAACATTCGGATTGACTAGTGTTTGGGTTTCTCGTGGTAGTAAAGATGCAATGCTAAAGTCGATTAATTTAACTTGCTTGGTTTCGGGATTAATTAATATATTGGCGGGTTTAATATCTTTATGAATGATGCGCTCGCGGTAGAGTATATCTAAGGTATCGCACAAAGCGATCGCTATTTCTAAAAACTCGTGTAAGGTTCTCTCTACTCCCCATTCTTTAAGAGAAATTCCCCCAAAGTCTTCCATGACTAACATATAGCCATTTTGGAAAGGTTCGAGGCTATAGGTTTGAACAATCGAAGGTGAGTTGAGATTTTTGGCAATAGTATATTGATTGCGAAACGACAAGAGTTCATGGAAACTGGGATAAGCATTTCTCAGCAGCTTAATCACTACAGGTTTTTGATCGGTTTCTCGATATCCTCGATAAACTTTTGTTCTAGAACCTAGGTAGAGTTCTTCGCTGACTTTATATCCAGGAACACTTACTGAAGCCATGATTTTATCACCACAATCTTGACAAATTCTGATATTAGTTTGCCCAAAATGATGATCAAGTAAGTTCAAAAATGTCAAGTGTTGTAAAACTTGATAAAATATGCGCTTCCGTGCGAGAATCACGATTATTTAAACTAAAAGCGATCGCACTGGTGATGTTAGGGCGATCGCTTTTAATATTAGGGTAGAGTGATGCAGTGGATTACTTGCAGGATTCACTTTTTTCGCGCTCTTGTTAGGTCTTAGCACTAATACGCGTCACAAAGAACTATCTTCCACAGCACAGGATAAAAATCATGAATTCTACCAATTTAGGAAATGATTTCGATATATGGATTGAAAGAATTTAGACGCAGACAACAATTCCCAATCCAAAATCTAAAATTTAAAATCCAAAATTGGATTACCCCAAGGAGGGTAGATGCAATCATGTCATTTGTCCCGTGCATTCAATAACTATTAGGCATTAATAATTGCTGAAGTCACTTATCCTGGGATGACTGGATTTTTCGATGGGGTGCGATACTGCTGAGATTGGCGCATTTCATCAGGATTTAGCGGCTTTCTTTTCTAACTGGCGCAAAGCAGCTTTGCCACCGGGGAAAAGTGCTGAGTAAAAATACTACTCCCTCATCCCTAGCCTCTAGCCTCTATACCTCTCAAGCCAGCTTTCAGCTATCAGCGGTCAGTGAAACAGTCAAAAGCTGACGGCTGAATGCTGAAAACTTTTTAAGCCATTTGATTCTCAATCGCCCACCGCGCTAATTCAGTGCGGTTATGGAGATTGGTTTTGCCCAACATATTGGACACATGGCTTTCAACAGTACGCTGACTAACATTTAATTCTTCAGCTATTTCTCGGTTCGCTAAACCCCTAGCTACGAACTGGACTACTTTCAGTTCGGTTGGGGTTAACTGTACATCGAAGGGAACTTGAATGCGGGAACCGTTTTCTCCGCCTTTGGCTTGGTGTTCCTTCCAACGGATGGTTTGTTTGAGCGAAGATTCTACTTGGGCAACGAGTTCTTCTGGTTCGAAGGGCTTGACCATATAGACATCAGCACCTTTGTTTAAACCTTTCACTCGGTCTGCACTTTGTCCTTTGGCTGACAAAAACAGAACGGGAATCCAACTAGTGCGTTCGTTTTGCCGGACTTGTTCTACAAAAGTGTAACCGTCCATTTCCGGCATCATTACGTCACAGATGATCATATCTGGAACGTCATGCTCTAGAATTTCCAGAGCTTCACGTCCATTTTCAGCTGTGACGACTTCGTATCCTCTAAATTCCAAGTAATCCTTCACCAGCAAGATGAGGTTAGGGTCGTCATCAATCAGTAGAAGGCGTTTGTGATCTTTCATGCTGGGCTCTTTCATAGCAGTGGCACTTGTCGCGCTTCGGTCCATCAAGGTTTTGAATGGTTATCCTTAATATGGTGGATTTATCGAGATGTTGTCTTTTTTCCCACTTAACTTGCCTTTGCTTCCTCGAAGTCTCAAAAGCGGTTGTCACCTTATTTAAGACCACTAGCTCATCGGCAAAAGTCCGGTAAGGATACGTAGAGCAGTAGTAATTATAATGCGCTATTATATATCGCTTTGAAAGTGGCGGGTGAAAAAACACTGATTAAATAATAATCCTCTGCCATTCACAAGTAAGTATTGGCTTCAGATGACCCTAGC
This sequence comes from Nostoc sp. LEGE 06077, assembly GCF_015207705.1. GTDB lineage: Bacteria > Cyanobacteriota > Cyanobacteriia > Cyanobacteriales > Nostocaceae > Nostoc_B. Next base: position 147,865 of record NZ_JADEWI010000010.1, on the reverse strand, counting down.
TTTATAACAACTCGCACTTTCATCAGCTTACTGCTTTACTATATCCTGCGGATGTGAAGCCTTATCAGATGTTAACAAGCAAGTAGGGGAATTTCCGGCAAAGATGGGTTAAAAATGCAAATTCTTCTACCACCATGATGCCGATCAAGTATGTTTGGATGATCCGCTGTAGGACTTGCAAATTTGCTTGGTGATACCAGACACCACCATCCGAGCAGACAACCATTATCTGTGTAGAACAACAAAGTGGCAAGCAATTGTCTTGAATTGTCAAGATGCAGAGGGGTAAACTTTCGTAGCTCTTAATCAAATTTTAGTTCTTGAAGTAGCTAATTGAAGCCTTCCCAGAACTATTCACTAACTTGCTGTTAACCGGAGTTAGTAACCGTGTGGTCAGCATACATAAAAATATGTTGCTGATTTTTGGCAATTCCTAAAATTTTTACACAATTGCTTAAGGTTCTCTTGTTGTCTACATATTTAATGCCTTTGTCGATGTGATGGTTTTTTGAATCTTGGTATTGTTACTCAATAGCAGCTCCCTGTTTACTGTTCTATAACAATTTCCAAGCTTTGCAAATAAAGTTGACCATATAAGAATATTCGTAACTTACGGATGAAAATCAGAAAATTAAACTCAATTAGGTACTTATACTTACGTGAACTTCCGATTACTGAGAGTTGGGGAGTGGGGAAATGAGCAGAGGGGCAGGGGTGCAGAGGAGATGGGGAGTAGTGTGCAATGAGCAAAGAGAAATTTTTATAGTAAGTCTTCTCCTCCGCCCCTCCGCTCCCTTGCTCCCCTGCTTTCTTACAACAGTTCGGGAACCCGTACATCAGAAAATGTTGCCATTGCAGGCTTTTCTTCGGTAAATTAGCACTCAGGAGTTGAGAGTGCTAACTCTGGAGAAAAAATTTTATGGCAGCTGTATCTTTAAGCGTATCTACAGTTAAACCTTTGGGCGATCGCGTTTTCGTGAAAGTAAGCGCCTCGGAAGAAAAGACCGCCGGTGGTCTATATTTACCCGACACCGCCAAAGAAAAGCCCCAGGTAGGGGAAGTGGTTGCTCTTGGCCCTGGCAAGCGTAACGAAGACGGTAGTCGTCAAGAGTTGGAAGTCAAAGTTGGCGACAAAGTGCTGTACTCCAAGTACGCTGGCACAGACGTTAAACTCGGCACCGATGAATATGTACTGCTTTCAGAAAAAGACATTTTAGCAGTGGTTGCTTAGTCGAAAGTCAATGGTCAAAAGTCAATAGTCCCTGGACAAATGACAAAAGCCAAATGACAGAGAACAAATAACACAGGAAGATTAACAACTATGGCAAAGCGCATTATTTACAACGAAAACGCACGTCGCGCTCTAGAGCGAGGCATGGACATCTTAGCTGAGGCTGTAGCTGTAACCCTCGGCCCTAAAGGTCGTAACGTAGTTCTAGAGAAAAAATTTGGCGCACCTCAAATCGTCAACGACGGTGTGACCATTGCCAAAGAAATTGAATTAGAAGACCACGTTGAAAACACTGGCGTTGCATTAATTCGCCAAGCTGCTTCTAAAACCAATGACGCTGCGGGTGATGGTACGACAACCGCGACCGTATTGGCTCATGCAATTGTTAAAGAAGGCTTACGGAACGTGGCAGCTGGCGCTAACGCCATCCTGCTAAAGCGCGGTATTGATAAAGCTACCAACTTCTTGGTAGAAAAAATTGCCGAACACGCTCGTCCTGTAGAAGATTCCAAAGCTATTGCTCAAGTTGGTTCTATCTCTGCCGGTAACGACGATGAAGTCGGTCAGATGATTGCCCAAGCAATGGACAAGGTGGGTAAAGAAGGCGTAATTTCCCTAGAAGAAGGGAAATCCATGACCACCGAATTGGAAATCACCGAAGGGATGCGCTTTGACAAAGGCTACATCTCTCCTTACTTCGCAACCGATCCTGAGCGGATGGAAGCAGTATTTGATGATCCTTACTTACTGCTAACAGATAAGAAAATCGCTTTAGTACAAGATTTAGTACCTGTTCTTGAGCAAGTTGCCCGTCAAGGTAAGCCCTTGGTAATTATTGCTGAAGATATTGAAAAAGAAGCTTTGGCAACCTTGGTTGTTAACCGCCTGCGTGGTGTGCTGAACGTAGCTGCTGTAAAAGCGCCTGGATTTGGCGATCGCCGCAAAGCTATGCTAGAAGACATCGCTATCCTCACTGGTGGTCAACTCATCACCGAAGATGCTGGTCTGAAGCTAGAAAACACCAAGCTTGATGGTTTAGGCAAAGCTCGCCGCATCACTATCACCAAAGACAACACTACAATTGTTGCCGAAGGTAACGAAGCTGGCGTTAAAGCTCGTATCGAACAAATTCGTCGTCAAATGGACGAAACCGAATCTTCCTACGACAAAGAAAAATTACAAGAGCGTCTAGCTAAATTGGCTGGTGGTGTAGCTGTAGTCAAAGTTGGTGCAGCCACCGAAACCGAAATGAAAGACAAAAAACTCCGCCTAGAAGACGCTATCAACGCTACTAAAGCTGCGGTAGAAGAAGGTATCGTTCCTGGTGGTGGTACAACTCTGGCTCACCTCGCTCCTCAACTAGAAGAGTGGGCTAAGGCTAATCTCAAAGATGAAGAGTTGACTGGTGCTTTGATTGTCTCTCGTGCATTACCAGCACCTCTGAAGAGAATTGCTGAAAATGCAGGTCAAAATGGCGCTGTCATTGCTGAACGCGTTAAAGAAAAAGAATTCAACGTTGGTTTCAACGCTGCTACCAACGAATTCGTTGATATGTTGGCAGCTGGTATCGTTGACCCCGCGAAAGTAACTCGTTCTGCACTGCAAAACGCTGCTTCTATCGCGGGTATGGTATTGACAACCGAATGTATCGTTGTTGACAAGCCAGAACCCAAAGATTCTGCTCCTGCTGCTGGCGCTGGTATGGGCGGCGGCGACTTCGATTACTAATACTCTGTAGTCACTTAAATAAAAAACAGCTGCTTCCGCAAGGGAGTGGCTGTTTTTTTGTAAATTTCTATATTTTCAGAGAAAATCTAACTGCTAACATAGGATTTAAATTGCCTTATTTTGAGGAGCTTTAAAGATGACTCTGATTAATTATCAATCTAATTTTCAAAAATTACCCAAAATTGTCACAGCTTTAATTGATAATAATCCTATTTATCAAGAAAACTTAAATAAACAGGAAATTATTGAAGTAATTAATCGTACTTTTGACCCTGTCTCTGTTCCTGATATTAATAATATTTCTGAAGAAGAATTAACAAAACGAGTTAAAAGGATTTTGTCTTTGCATTTAGTTTCAGGAATGCTAAATGATTTTACTCCAGAGCAAATGAAACTTTTTGATGAAGCTATAAAACGAGGTTAGATGGGTTATTTATTAGATACTAATATTGTTTCAGCATCACTAAAACAAAATGTTGGAATTAACTTAAAATTGCAAGAGGTCAGTAGCTTAGAAATAGATATTTTAATTAGTGGCATAACATACTATGAAATTCAAAGAGGATTGTTAAGTAGCAATGCCATTAGAAAATTAGCTTTATTTCAACAATTTTGCCAAGATTATCCAATTTTATTTTTGGATGATATCAGAATTTTTCAAAAAGCCGCAGAAATTTATGCTGATTTAAAAGCTAGAGGTACAATGATTCAGGATGCAGATATTTTGATAGCTGCTACCGCTATAGTTCATAATTTAATTTTAGTTTCTCACGATTCTGATTTAACTAGAGTTAACAACTTACAGTTAGAAAATTGGTTGATTTCTTAAGTTAATTATTACTGAAAATATTTTTTAATTTATCATTTTAACAAATTGAACTTGACGAATAAATTGGAGCTATGTCAGCTTTAACAGATGCCTTAGATAGAATCTTGAGTTGGTTAGAGGAATACAATAATTTAGATTTTGCTCGATTTGAATCTTTACAACCAGGGCTAAAATTTGCAGAAATAGAAGAAAAAGTATCTAGTTTATTACCTTTGCGTTTGCCTAAAGAAGTTTATGAACTATATCAATGGGGTAATGGTGTATGGTTAGATGAAGAAATATATGGGCGCTTTTTTGAAAATTATGTGTTTCTCTCATTAGAAACATCATTGGCAACTTATTATGAAATGACAACAATAAATGAAGAAATTGATGAGTGTAATTTGATTATTAAACAGAATTGGAATTCTTTATGGTTTCCAATTTTAAAAGACCTTGATGGTCGAGGTTATTATGTTGTTCTTATTCACGAAATTCAAAAAGATACAACACCAGTAATAAGAGTTGATTTTGAGGAAATGGGCGATTATCCTTACATAATATATCCAACGTTAACTAACATGATGCTTGCAGAGGCAGAATGTTATACTTCAGAGATTTACTCGAAATTTGCTTATGAAGAAGAATATATCCGCCAGAAATACCAAGATATACCTATGAAAATTTGGCGAAATTAAACGCGAGATTTTAAAGATTTAATTCGTCAATTATTACGGGAGTATATCATGAAAGATTCAGTAATTTATCAAGATATTGTTCAGAAGGAAGCATTAAAACTTATTAGCCGTCAGCTAAAAAAGCATTTTGGTGAAATCAATACACCATTACTTGAACAGGTTAGTAATTTATCTGCTGAAAAATTGGAAGAATTGGGAGAGGCGTTATTAGATTTTTCGGAAGTGGCTGATTTGGAAGTTTGGCTAAATCAGCAAAATTAAGTTTCATACATGTATGAAAGCAGCTACTTTTTGAAGGTGGCTGTTTTTTATTGAAACCGCAGAGGTGCAGAGGACACAGAGTAGTAAGTAAAGTTAGACTTAAAGCTAATTTTGCTATGAGTGTTTACGTCTTATGTCAGAATTAACAGATGCTTTAGATAGAATTTTCAAGTGCTTGCAACGACATAAACAATTATACGTATCTTCTCTACAAGCGGGACTTTCTTGTGAGGAGATTGAAGAAAAGGTAAAAGATTTACCATTTCACTTAACGCGAGAAGTTTATGAACTTTATCAATGGCGTAATGGCATGATTGATGAAGATAGTAGTTTTTTCTATGATTACCGATTTCTGCCATTAGAAGAAGCTGTAGAAGTACGGAAAATAGTGTCGGATAATTATGGTTTTGTATTGCCTTTTGGCTGATTCCCTATATTTGAATTTGAAAATGATGGTTTTGCTATTATAGGTGCTGAAGAAATTACAGAAAACTCGCCGATACTGAATTACACTTTGAGAGATGAGATACGATATAGCAGTTTAACTAACATGATGCAGTGTATAGCTGAATGTTATGAAACGGGTGCTTATTATATAGATGAAAGTGGTGATTTTAAAAAAGATGCTATTTTAGCAAATTCTATATTACAGAAGTATGAACCAGAATTACACTATATCGGCGAAGCTAGATTTGAAGTAATTAATGTTCCTGATGGTTCTCAGGTAATAACTAAGTATCACCCTCATAATCGCATTTTAGAAACTAGTGTTATGGGCAATAAAGGAAATATACAAGAATTAACACGTTATTTTCAAGGCAGAGTCGTTGAACATAGAACATCAAGTTATGAAGTTGCGGATTTTTATAGTTATTGCTGTGATGAATATTGATTGAATGATTATGTAAAAGATGAAAGATTTGAAGTTGAGTATCAATATAAATGTGTAATGACGAAAATAGAGCGAAGATATATTAATGGAATGTTGAAACAGGAGATTATTCATCCAGATAAACCGAGCGATCGCTCTCTCCTCATCTTTACTTTAATCTTCACCTTCTTGATTCTTCCTATTATTAATATTCTTAGCTTTTTTGTAATTTTAGTTTTTTCACCGAAAAATCATAGGCGACACTGACACAGATAAACATGACTGACGTGGTGAAACATAAAATTAAAATTTTAGACAAAGAGTTTAAGGGTATAGAGGTTTGGAGTGTGAGTAAATAAAACCCTTACACTTAATTTCAACAACTAACTTTTGTGCGTAAGTGCTAATAAATTCAAATGTAATGTGTGCAGTTTCCGCCGAATCAAGTTAATCGTTAGTCTTTATCAATAAGTAAAATATGCCAAAATATAAGCAATATTTGGCTAATGATGCTAATAGACAGCAACTATTACGCTGTTACTTTTAATTGAATCTTTCAAGAGAATAAATTGTAGAAAAGTTAAACTGAAAGAAAGCTTTGGTATCAGCTTTAATCAAGTAATAATTACGTAAATATAGCGATTTAGCCTGTCTTTTTATACAAAAAATAATTGAAATTACCTTTTTATGTTAAATAAAATTTTACATAACATTACCAAATTATCTGCTGATTTATTCTGTAAACTTCTAGGACAGCCTAGTGTTAGTGATTTAAAAACTCAATTGTATGAGAGAAACGTTCAAATTCAGCAACTAGAACAGCAAGAAAAGGCGCTTTATAAAGTTATTAGCAAAATCCGAGCTTCTCTGGAGTTAGAAACAATTTTTCGTACAGCGACTAAAGAAACTTGCAAGTTGCTCCGCATCGAGCGGATCGCCGTCTATCGTTTTTATGAAAACTGGGGTGGAGAATTTGTCAGCGACTTTGAGTTTGCCGAGCTTGGATGGGATGATGTAGAGACATTAGGAAAAAATACAGTCTGGAATGACTCTTATTTACAAGAGCATCAAGGTGGACGTTATCGTAATAATGAAACTTTAGTGGTTTCAGATGTCTACTCAGCAGGCTTGTCTCAATGCCATTTAGAAATTTTAGAACAGTTCCATATTCGAGCTTATGCAACGTCACCAATTTTTGTGGGAAAAAAACTGTGGGGAGTACTTGCAGCTTATCAACACTCACAGCCACATGAATGGAAAAAATTAGAAATACAGTTTCTGTCTCAAATTGCAACGCAGTTAGGGTTTGCAGTTAAACAAGCAGAATTGTTAGCTCAAGCAGAACAAAAAGCAGCAGAACTGCATAAAGCGAATCAACAGCAGGAGATTCTGTTTAATTTAGTTGCTGAAATTCGTGAATCTCTTAATTTAGATACTTTGTTTAAGACAACTGTACGAGAAGTTCGTAAAGCTCTCCGTGCAGATAGGGTTGGGATTTTTCGATTTGACACGAAATCTAACTATACCTCTGGTGAATTCGTATCTGAGAATGTATTACCTGATTATGATTCGGTGATTGCTATCAAAGTGAAGGATCATTGTTTTGGCAAAAGATATACAGTTGCTTATCAGCAAGGACGTATACAGGTCTTATCAAATATATATCAAGCTGGGCTAAAAGATTGTCATCTTCTAGTATTAGAGCAATTTCAAATTAAGGCGCAGATTGTTGTACCTCTAATGAAAGGGAAAATTTTGTGGGGATTACTATGTGTTCATCAGTGCTGTTGTTCACGCGAATGGAATACGTCAGAAATTCAATTTATCCGACAATTAGCGGCTCAGTTTAATGTAGCTTTAGAACATTCAGAATTATTAGAGCAATCCCGTTCTCAAGCTAATCAATTAGCTCAAGCAAATCATGCTTTAGCACTGGCGAATTCTAAGTTAGAAAAACTTAGTAAGCTAGATGGTCTAACTAAAATAGCTAACCGTCGTTGTTTTGATGAATTATTAGAGCGGGAATGGCATCGACTACAACGAACTGGGAATTATTTATCTTTAGTTTTATTTGATATTGACAATTTTAAAGATTATAACGATTATTATGGACACCTAGCAGGAGATGAGTGCTTAATAAAAGTTGCTCGTGCAGCACAAGCTGTATTAAAGCGTCCCACGGATCTACTAGCTCGTTATGGTGGAGAAGAATTTATCGTCCTTTTGCCAAATACGGATGAATCAGGTGCTATTAAAGTAACTAATTTAATTCATAAATCCATTGAAGAATTAAAGATTTCTCATCCGAAAAAAAATAGTTCTCAAGATTTTGTGACTATCAGTTTAGGTGTAACGACTCAAATACCAACAGCTAAAAGTTCTGCTCAAGAGTTAGTTGATGCAGCAGATAAAGCTTTATATAAAGCTAAAGAACAAGGACGTAATAGGTGGGTTTGTGCTGCAAAACTCTAATTCCAAATAATCTGTCTTACCTGAGCAAAATCTGATAAAACATCAAAAAATAATCGGTGCAGGTTTGCTACACCGATCGCACTACTTGTGCATGATTTAATTGTGATTGAACCTGACATTTCCCTCACGCTAAGGCTGAAGCTTGGGGTTTGGCAAAAATCATGCGTCCGGCGGAGGTTTGCAAGGCGCTGGTGACGACTACCCGCAGTTCACCCCCTACATAACTACTACCTTCTTCCACAACAACCATTGTGCCGTCATCTAGGTAGCCAATACCTTGACTTGGTTCTTTCCCTTCTTTAAGGATTTTCAGGTCGAGGTTATCGCCGGGTAAATAAGTCGGACGGACGGCGTTGACTAAATCGTTGACGTTCAACACGGGGACTTTCTGCACGCTGGCTACTTTCGACAAGTTGTAGTCGTTGGTTAGCAATATCGCGTTGATTTCTTGAGCAAAGCGGACTAATTTCGCATCGACTGTCGCAATATCATCGTAGTCAATGGAGTTAATTAAAATGCGGTCTGGATAATCTTCTTTAATGCGGTTGAGAATCTCTAAACCGCGTCTTCCCCGCACCCGCTTTTGGTCTTTACTGGCATCAGCTACTTGCTGTAATTCCTGTAAAACAAATTGTGGTACGATAATTGCCCCTTCTAAAAACCCTGTTTCTAGTAGTGCTTCAATCCGACCATCAATAATACAGCTAGTATCTAAAACTTTGGTATTGGCAGGTTTTAATGTACCTTCTGCTACCATTGTTTCCACGGTGTTGGGATTAATTAATCGCAACAATCCTCGCCCGTGGGTGTCTGCCAAATTCATACCTGTAACAGCTAAAATAATACTACCAACAACTGCCACCAAGGGTTTAATAAAACTAAAATCTGGTGGTATGGGTAGCAAAAATAGCGGAGCCAGCATTAAATTTGCCAGTAGTAATCCAATAACTAATCCAATGGCACGCGTTAAGATGACTTCCAGTGGCATTTCCCGGACTTGTGCTTCTAGGCGGCGATAAGTCGTCTGGAAACTCAGTCCAACTGCACCGCCAATAATGGCGGCAAAGACGGCAACAGTGAGGCGTAAAGCTTCTAGGTTGGTCACTCGATCTAGGGTGCCATCAGGTAGCAGATCGGTGCTGTAGAAACCTATGCCTGCTGCTGCCAGAATGAATGAGAGAATAATAATGGCATCAAGCATGGTTGTTTTGTTTTCCTGCAATTGTTTTACCCGATAAAGTCAAATGCTTTTGATTTCATCGCTAAGAGACAATAATGAATATTGACTTAGACTAAGGTTTGAAGCAGGGAATATCTGCAAATATTATAACTAAAGACCATTATTTTAATATTTTGCATGGTTTTGTTGTAAAACGATAAAAAACCATAAATAAACTCATTATTTTGGCAATTTGTAATTGTTTGTTAAGTTAATTAATTATGTCTCAAAATGAAATCAGCATTTGATCTTTCTGGCATTGTCAGTTCTGCATACCTACATATTCCTTTTTGCAGACGGCGGTGCTTTTATTGTGACTTCCCGGTGTCGGTTGTGGGCGATCGCTTGCGGGGTGAAACGTCGGGTACAATTTCCCAATATGTGGAAGCTTTATGCCAAGAAATTGCCATCACTCCTAATTTTGGCCAATCTTTGCAGACAATTTTTTTCGGTGGTGGTACTCCTTCGCTGCTCTCAACTGAGCAGTTGGCAAAGATATTAGAATCGTTAGAGCGACGTTTTGGGATTGCGCCGCAAGTAGAAATTTCAATGGAGGTAGATCCAGGAACATTCGATTTGGCGCATATCTCAGGCTATCGGGATTTGGGTGTAAATCGGGTAAGTTTAGGTGTACAAGCCTTTCAAGAAGAATTGTTAAAAGTAGCTGGGCGATCGCACTCAGTTAAAGATATCTTTGCAGCTATTGAATTAATTCACAAAGTCGAGATTCCCGAATTTAGTATAGATTTGATTTCTGGACTGCCACATCAGTCTTTAGATCAATGGTCAGACTCTTTAGCAAAAGCCGTAGCTATTAACCCGACGCATATATCTATCTATGATTTAACCATTGAACCAGGGACGGCTTTTGGTCGCTACTACAAACCAGGAGATAATCCTCTACCCACAGACGAAACTACAGTCAAAATGTACCAGATGGGACAACAAGTATTGACTGGTACAGGTTATAACCATTATGAAATTTCTAATTATGCCCGACCTGGACATCAGTGTCAGCATAATCGAGTGTATTGGGAAAACCGCCCTTATTATGGTTTTGGTATGGGTGCAGCAAGTTACACAACCGGAAAACGCTTCACACGCCCGCGTAAAACACAGGAATATTACCAATGGGTAAAGGCTGGTGGCATAATTGATTGTGAAGTGACTCCACCAGCCGAAGTATTATTAGAAACTTTAATGTTAGGTTTGCGCTTGGCTGAAGGTGTCGGTGTTTCCAGCTTACAAGCAGAATTTGGCGAAGGCAAAATCACAGAGATTTTTCAATGTTTGCAACCGTATTTTGCCAAAGGTTGGGTAAAAGTCGGAGAAGGAAGGTTGCAATTAACTGACCCCGAAGGGTTTTTATTTTCTAATGTAGTTTTGGCTGATTTATTTAATAAATTGGATTAACACTCCCATAGGCAATAGTAGGGAATAGAAATTCCCTACTTCTCACGCCCCATCCTCTAACCTTCCGGGTAAGTGTCTTTATAAAATTGCAGACGACCTACACCCAGAAATTGACCAACTGTTTGCTGTCCAGAAGGAAAGGCTTTTACGCCAAATAAATAGACACCATCGTTGAAAGGATTACGGTAAGTCCGCAAACCAATTGTTACTGTTTGGTCTGGTGGTACAGGATTAGCAAAGGTGACTGTGAAATTCTGCTTATCGTTGCTAACCACAGATTTGACTGCTAACTTTTCACCTCGGCGATCGCGTGTCCCGACAAAAGCCAAGGTATCATTAGGATTAAATTCAATATCTTCTGTACCTGAGACTTGAGTAAAAGTCACCTGTTGCAATGATTCTCCGGCGGTGGCTGGTACTTTAACGGTAAAGTAGTATGTCGTATCAGACACACTTGTTTCATTGTATGGCGTACTAGCACTAACTAAACTTGGTGGTTGAGCAAAGGCGATCGCGCCACTACCTAAAGTAACTGCATTCGCTGAAAATTGAGGTAAGGAACAGATGCCTACACCAAGAAACAGCGTGCTTAAAAAGCTGCTGACGTACTTCATAATTTTATTTTTTGTCTAACTCGTTAACTCATGAAATGGGTTTTATCACCCATAACTACCCCTCAGCAACTGTCTATAAATTTGCTGATAACTTTCTCGTTGTCTTTAGTATTTTTTAAGTATAGCAATTATTTTTTTATGTTAGTAATAGCTAAAAGGTGACAATAAATATTGTATTTTGGCGGCAGCATATGGCTCACAAGACGATAGTTTTAGGTGTGTTCAGCTATGTGCAAATAGCGAAAATGCCTCTATATTCAGGGAGTTTCTTCCAGTGAATTTACTTGAATTAAATACTATTTGATGAAAATCAAAAAACAAAATTTTTCTTCCTGGAAAAACTAAAAATTTGCAAAAATGTAATTAGATAACAGTCACCTCAATACTGTTATCTCAAGTCTAATAAATTAGTTGAAAATTCCCTTTTTACAGAGAATTTACCAAAACCCATGCCCCTACCCCCTTGGTTATTGAGTGCAGTCGAAATATCTACTCCATCTCCTAATCCAACTTTCTCCATACAATCAGGCTACGACGATACCCAGAAGGTCTTAAAATATTGTTAATTTCTGCTAGACCCCTCGACCTTAAATTTACAAGTATCACCCCAAAATTACTATGGCTATTGGCTACGTCGCGCTTGTACTTCACGCACACCTGCCCTTCGTTCGTCACCCAGAAAGTGACTATGTGCTGGAGGAAGAATGGCTTTATGAAGCCATTACCGAAACATATATTCCCTTACTAAAAGTTTTTGAAGGCTTAAAGCGAGACGGTATTGACTTTAAAATTACGATGAGTATGACACCGCCTTTGGTGTCAATGCTGCGCGATCCCCTGTTGCAAGAACGCTATGATGCTCACTTAGCCAAATTAGAGGAACTTACAGAACTAGAAATTGAGCATAATGCCCAAAACGGTCATGTTCGTTATTTGGCTGAACACTACGCCGCTGAGTTTAACGAAGCGCGGGAGATGTGGGAGCGCTACAAAGGTGATTTAGTAACTGCTTTTAAGCAATTCCAAGACAGTAATAATTTAGAAATTATTACTTGTGGCGCTACCCACGGCTATTTGCCATTGATGAAAATGTATCCCCAAGCTGTGTGGGCGCAAATTCAAGTAGCTTGCGAACACTACGAACAAACCTTCGGTCGTCCACCCAAAGGTATTTGGTTGCCAGAATGTGCCTATTATGAAGGGCTGGAGCGAATGCTGGCAGATGCTGGGTTACGCTACTTCCTCACAGATGGGCATGGTATTCTCTATGCTCGTCCCCGTCCGCGCTTTGGCAGCTATGCGCCGATTTTCACTGAAACAGGAGTTGCAGCTTTTGGTAGAGACCATGAATCTTCACAGCAGGTATGGTCTTCTGAGGTAGGCTATCCTGGTGCAGCGGAATACCGAGAATTTTACAAAGATTTGGGCTGGGAGGCTGAATATGATTACATCAAACCCTATATCATGCCTAATGGCCAGCGAAAAAACACGGGGATTAAGTACCATAAAATTACCGGACGCGGTTTAGGGTTATCCGATAAGGCATTATATGATCCTTACTGGGCGAAGGAAAAAGCAGCAGAACACGCGGCTAACTTTATGTATAACCGTGAACGGCAAGCGGAACATCTTTATGGAATTATGCAGCGTCCGCCGATTATTGTTTCGCCCTACGATGCAGAGTTATTTGGGCATTGGTGGTACGAAGGCCCTTGGTTCATCGATTACCTATTCCGTAAGTCATGGTATGACCAAGGTACATATGAAATGACCCACTTGGCAGATTATCTCCGAGCCGAACCCTCACAACAAGTTTGTCGTCCTTCCCAATCGAGTTGGGGTTACAAAGGTTTCCACGAATATTGGTTAAATGAAACAAATGCTTGGGTTTATCAGCATTTGCACAAAGCCGCAGAACGGATGATTGAAATCTCGAAACTTGAACCTGCGGATGAATTGGAATGGCGGGCGCTGAACCAAGCAGCAAGAGAAGTTTTACTGGCGCAGTCTTCCGACTGGGCATTTATTATGCGGACAGGGACAATGGTTCCTTATGCTATACGCCGCACGCGATCGCACCTGATGCGGTTTAATAAACTCTATGAAGATATCAAAATCAGTAAAATTGACAGCGGTTGGCTAGAAAAAGTCGAATTAATGGATAATATCTTCCCGGAAATTAACTATCGCGTCTACCGTCCTTTGTAAGGAGTGCTGAGTTGAAAGTGCTGAGTGCTGAGTTAAAAGATCTGGCATTTACCAAGTGGGAAAGTGTTGAGTAATCTTTTACTGATTCAGTACTCAGTACTATAGTGGTTTGTCACCTGTCACCTACCATCAATTCAAAAAATGATTTGGGGATGAATCAGCTTGTACCCCGCATCTTTAATTTTTTGATTGGATACTGTGGCATTATATGGGCGATCGCTCTTGAGGGAACTATCCCATTGGACTTTAGGTAGATTGTGTTTGGCAAATAAAGTATCTAGTAATTCTCGACTGCTTAAATGTGCATCATCCACCAAATTATAAATACCTTGTAAGTGTTGCTGACGGGCAAATTCAATCGCACCAACAATATCATCTAAATGAATCCAATTGGTGACATCTTCGCCATTACCTGGGCGAGTTGTACCAGATGCGCGACCAAATATTTTAAGCAGTTCTCGATTATTTCCATATATCCCGCCCAAGCGCAAGATGCAAACTCGCAATTTCTCACTGGCGGCTGAGAGCAAAACTTTTTCTGTCTGTCTGAGAACTATTCCTGAAGTATGAGTTGGTTCTACTGGTGTGTCTTCATCGACTGTAGCACCATTGCCATCGCCGTAAACAGAATAACTACCTGTATAAATAATTTGCTTGATATTAGGTAGTTGCGGTAAAATCGCCACTAAAGTTTTAGCAGTTTCTAAATAAGTTTCTTCATATACATTTGCGCCTTTTGCACCCACGCTCAACAACACTACATCTTGATTTTGCAAAACTGATTGCAGTGTTTGGGCATCGGTTCCTTTAACAATTACGACTTTTTGCGCTACGGTTTGGAGTTTTTGGATACGTTCAGGGGTAGTTGTGGTAGCGGTAACAACAAAAGTCATCTTTTGCTGCCAATATTTAGCTACTGCATAACCAACATAACCACAACCAATGATGGCAATATTCATTGAGGTTTCTTCTCTTACTTGACTCTGATGATCTGTATTATTATCAATTGTTATATAAATAATGTTACCGTCTTCTAGAGTCAAAAAATATCTATTATTTCAAATAATGAGCAGTTAAAATAAAGTTATTTATTATTAAATATTGTTGATTACACAATTTTAATCGCTAGAATCCTCACTTTTTTCATCTGCGGTTGGGTGTTTGATAGGTAAAGCGATCGCAAATGTTGTTCCTTCTCCAAGTTCTGATTCGCAAGTTAGCTGGCCGAGATGTTTTTCGACAATAATTTGATAACTAATTGATAAACCCAAACCTGTACCGACTCCAATAGGTTTTGTCGTAAAAAAAGTTTCAAATATCTTTTGTTGATACTCTGGCGAAATCCCCGAACCATTATCAGAAATTTTTATTTGTATCCACTCTGCATCTAGACATTGTGTAGCAATGATAATTTCTTGATTTATTTCTTCATTATCAGACTCTTCTAAAGCATCAATGGCATTCGATAGAATATTCATAAATACTTGATATAATGCACCACCATAGCCTTGGATATTAGGTAGTTCACCATATTTTTTAACTACAGTGATTCTTTTTTTCAGGCGATTATTCAGAATTAATAATGTACTTTCAATACAAGCGTGGATATCTACTGCATGGAATTCAGTTTCATCTAAACGCGAAAAGTTTTTCAAGCTTAAAACAATTTCTTTGGCGCGTTTAGCACCAACTTGCATGGATTGTAATAATTTTGGCAAGTCTTGTTTGATAAAGTCTAAGTCAATCTCTTCAGCTAAGGCATCTAGTTCATCATCTTGGATTTTACCTTGGTAGGCTTCAAGCAGCATTAATAAATTTTGAAAATAAGCGTTAGTATGCTGAAGATTCCCATACATAAAGTTGACGGGGTTATTGATTTCGTGCGCTACTCCCGCTAACATCTGTCCGAGACTAGACATTTTTTCATTTTGAATTAACTGTCGAGATGCTTCGGCTTTTTGCTCTGCCAAAAGAGTATTAACTCGTTGAATGAGTTGATTGAGAGAGTCGGCTAACATCCCCACTTCATCGGCTGTGGTGACTGGTGCTTGCAAATTAAAGTTAGATTCTTGCGTAACTTTCAGTGCGATATCATGAACAGCTTTAAGTGGACGCGCGATCGCCCGACTGGTGTAGTGAGCGAGTAAAATAGCGATCGCCACCGATAACAGCATACTGATAATAATAATTCTGTCTCGCACCTTCTGTGTAGCTAATACCGCCACTTCTTTACGTTGAAAATTCTGATCGGAAGCTTCAAGTAATTGATCTAAAGCATCTGTACTCTTATGTAATTGAATATATATATTGCTCTGAGTTAAAGTTAACAGTTGTTTTTTTGCTAGGGCGATATTCTCTGCTTTTAAATTAGATGTGTCACCTTGGTTTAATAGTGCCGTTATTTGCTGGCTATAAGCTATAGAACTAGTTTCATAAGTTTGCAAAAAATTGGATATCTTTTTGTTAGGATACTTATTAAGATAATTTGTCAAATCTAACCAAAGTTGTTGGAGTTCAGCAGAGTGTTGTACTAGATGAGTGCGTTCTTCTTGCCAATGTTCTAAATCTGTAAAAACTAAGATTTTTCCTTGATGGGCTTGTAATTCTAGTAAAACAGCATGAAGATTCCGAATTAGCTGACTTTCTTGCCATTTTTCTTGTTTCTGGATTATGGCTTGTCGCTGATAGTAATCTCCGAGGATAAATCCCGCTACTGTTCCAACAACAGCAACGCTGAGAGCTAAGGTATAACCCCAAGCAATTTTTTTACTGATACTAAGATTATTAACTAGCCCGACAATCCAAGTTTGATGATTTAATGGCGATTGAGTTAGAGACTCTTTTGTAGAGAAATTAGTAGTCTGATTATCTTTCACAGAAGCATTTTTTGCCTTAGCAGATCGCATATATATTTGTCATCCCCACACAAATGGCTTTAGCCTAACTTAAATTTGTAGTGTCAGCCATACTGACGCGACTAGTGGCAGCTGACAAAATGCAGGAGATGCAACAAAAATATTGATTAATATATTTTCTGTGATAAATTTCAATTTGAACTTAGTTAAAATACGTAATTTTTATATGTGAATTAGATTTGATTCGGAGAAATTATTTTTGTAGGGAGGGAATAGAGAACCAAAAAAACTCTGGAAGTTGTCCCCAATTTTGCAAAAATCAATAGGAGTTTTAGATATGTTTATAATTTGTAATCCGCTGGTGATAATTTATCAAATTCTACTTTCACCAAAGTTAAAAGAGATGGCGATTGCCCTGATTTATTAATACGCAAGTTAAGATAAAAAGCAACTTAACTATAAGTGTTACCATCTGGCATAATTGCACCTGCTAAGTTAGCACCAATCAGTTTCACTAGCAAGCGATCGCCAGAACGAATGCGTGCGCCTGTTAAGTCGGCTCCACGCAAATCAGCGCCACTGAGATCTGCACCAATTAAGTTAGTATTACGTAAATTGGCTTCTCTGAGGTCTGCTAAAAGTAGGTTAGCTCTAAATAAATTTGCCTCTGACAAATTTGCACCTCTGAGAATAACTTTGTGCATAAAAGTATCACTGAGATCTGCTCCACTTAAATTAGCGTAACTCAAGTTTCTCCCAGATAAATCTTTATTACTTAAATTAGCTCGACTAAAATCTTTGCCACTCAAATCTGTACCTGGCTTTGGCGGTTGTGGTGTGGGTTGCGGTGTGGGTTGTGGTGATCTTTTTGGTTGGGGTGACTGGGTGTGTGAAGGCGAATGGGTGTATGAAGGTGAATGAGTGTATGCAGGTGAATGTGTATGTGAAGTGGAATGGTGCTTACCATTGGCAGAATTCCCGTTAAAAGAGCGCAACTTGTCCCGCGCTTCATTTATTGCCTTGAGCTTTTCTTGAGCTTTTTGTTGCAAGCGGATATTATCTTTGGGAAGGCGATCGGGATGCCACACAAAGACTAAATCTTTATAAGCCTGGTTTACTTCGTCAAGTGTTGCACCAGGCTCTAATTCCAAGACTCGATAATACCGCTCCAAGTCGTTCATAAGATGTTGTTAATAGTCAATAGTCAATGGTTATTGTCTCTTTTTATCTGTATCCCCGTCATCTTCCTATTTCTCCATTTCGCCATCGATTCATCGCTCGGAAATATGCTGCAACAGGAATTTGATAAACCTCAACAATAATCCACAGAATGATAGATAAATGTGACAAAAAAGTTAAAATAGTCCAGATGTATGGTATCCAACTGAGGGGAGAATCAATTGATGGGGGAAAGTAGAAAGCAACGATGCCAATTAAAGTTGTGGGCATAAATATAAAAGCGATCGCCGCTATTCCATAACCCCAACCTAACTCCACACCTTCTAATTGAGCTTCTGTCCAACTAAAGCCATTCCAACGCCAAACTAAAGGCGGTTGCCGCGAAGGCATTTTTATTTGCTGTTGCTCTATATTGACAGTAAAAATCTCTTGACAGAAATCACAAGCCATAGTCTCCATTAATGGCATCTGTGAAATCTTACCAACTCGGCAAACTGGGCAAGGGTAAACTTCATGAGCATCAAAAGGTTTGCTGAAGATTTTGGAACTGGGCATAATAAAACTGAGTTTTCCGCAAAAGTATGTGTGTTCGTGCAAAGTTGCATAACCAAGCTTGTTAGGGCTGGTGAGAACTGACTCTCCTCATTCTCATGCCCTTTAGCTTATTTTTCAGTTACCAACCTGCCACAAGCCTCCATTCCCAGAGTTGTAATGAGTCTATCGTTTTTTTGATGTTGTGTGGTGCTTGACGGGAGAGATCGCTTTTGTTATTGTGAAGCTCAAGGAAGCTACATATTTAATTTTGTATCTCAGCGCAGTATATATGTTCAGCCACAATTACTACTTTTATTTTTGGCGTAAGGCGGTTCACCGGGAGTGAGTCACGTTTCCGACTGGAAACCGCCCGATGAACCGCAGAAGCCTACTCTGCGGTTTTTTGTTTTTAGGAGTATCGAGCATGACGACTAATTTAAACAACTGGTTTTACAGCTTTTACTTTTGGCCTAGAGCAAACTCCGGGTAAATAGCGTCATGTCAATCAGTCAGAACGCGCCCGGAACTATCAGTTTCCGGGTTTTTTTGTGACAGACTTTCTTCATTTCAGACTTTAGACTTCAGACTTCATACTTTCGGAGAATCAAACAATGGTTAACGCCAAACTTGCCGCCCAATCCCATCCTGATCACCAAACAATTGTTAAACTCTCAGAGACAGTCGCCTTCGGTGGCAAAGAATTAGTAATTATTGGTGGCCCCTGCACAGTTGAAAGCTTAGAACAAATGGAAACAGTTGCTCAAAAGCTATCAATTTCATCGGTGCAAGCCTTACGGGGTGGTGTTTACAAGCCTCGCACCTCGCCTTACGCTTTCCAGGGAATGGCAGAAGCCGGATTAGAAGTTTTAGCCAGAGTGCGATCGCTCTACAATATGCCAGTAGTTACAGAAGTTATGGCAATTTCCCAAATTGAAGTGGTCGCCGCCCATGCTGATATGCTGCAAGTTGGTAGCCGCAATATGCAGAATTTCGATTTACTCAAAGCCTTGGGACAAGTTGATAAACCAATTTTGCTCAAACGTGGTTTAGCCGCCACCATAGAAGAATTCGTCATGGCTGCTGAATATATCCTCAGTCATGGAAATCCCAATGTAGTGCTGTGCGAACGTGGTATTCGCAGCTTCGATGATTACACCCGCAACGTCTTAGATTTAGGCGCAGTCGCCGCCCTCAAACAAATCACTCACTTGCCTGTGATTGTAGATCCTTCCCACGCTGTGGGGAAACGAGAATTAGTCGCACCTGTAACCAAAGCCGCCGTAGCTTGTGGTGCAGATGGATTAATTATCGAGTGTCACCCAGAACCAGAAAAATCCGTTTCGGATGCCCGTCAAGCATTATCTTTAGAAGACATGGTGAATTTAGTAGATGCTTTAAAACCCATAGCTACAGCCATAGGACGCACAATAGGGGCAGGTTGTACACCTACCCCTATTTTTTGCGCGGCGTAAGGTTTTACATGAATCACAGAGATATGAGATTTTGAGAGGATTTTTGCATAAATTTCTCACTAATTATCCTCTCCGTGTCTCTGGGCGACGATATTTCCAGCCCACGATAAAAATTATTTGCTTCTGCAAATACCTGACTGAAGACGTGGGTATTCTCAGTTCCTCTTATTGATAAATTTGTGTCGCTTTGAGCATATGGTAGGTAATAATTAACTGGGTCAGAGCCAAGGGATAACTTTGCAAGGTTTCTCCAGTTGTCCCAGCAATTTTGCCTAATTCTGGGTTACTTTCGCGATCGCATACACTGCGTAAATGGGGCATATCCGAACAGATAATATGTTCGAGTTTATTTACCTGTTCTAAGGTAGCGTGACCATCAACTTCCAAGACATCCACTGGTTTATTCATATCGCGGTCTAATCCCAGCCGAATTGCTGACCCAGAAACACCATTACTCAAATTGATAATTGGTGTGAAATCGGGATGAGGAATAGTCGGACGCAGGACTAAACGTACATTGAGATGACCATTAGTTTCATCCACGTCTTCTGCCTTTTGTGGATAAAAACTCACGACAATATCTGACCATTGTCGTTGGGGGCGAATAAATTGTTCTGAGTCTGGTTCACGCTTGTCTAATTCTGCCAATACCTGTTCGGGAGTGTAGCCGCGTTTTAGGGTGTCTCTTTTCACTTTCCACTTAGCGCGTAATGGTTCAGGCGGCGCAAGGTACACTTTGACATCATAACAATCGCGGGCGGCACGGGTAGAATAGCCAAGTAAGCCTTCAATAATCACAAATTTATTGGGCTTAATGTACATTGGCGGCTCAAAAGACCCAGTTTTGTGGCTGTAAACAGGCTTGAGAATTGGTTGTCCTGTGCGGAGTAGAGACAGGTGCTGCTGCATAATATCTAGATGGTTGCAGTCAGGATGCAAGGCGGTAATACCAATTTCTGCACGTTGCTGGCGATCGTAACGGTGGTAATCATCTGTACAAATGAGCGTGACATTTTCTGGCCCAAGTACCTGAGCAATCCCCCTAGTTAATGTTGTTTTACCAGCAGCACTATCACCTACAATCCCAAGAATTATTGGACGGCTCATTACCCACCCCCGACACAAACAAATTAGTAAGAAATTTTGCAGACACCGTTGTTTTATTTTAGAAGGGAATTAGCAAGTAACTTGTATCACACTCTTGTCTGCAACATCTCTATACATAAAGAGATATATATAGAGATGTTGCCCAAATAATTTAAGTATCAGGCACACTTAATTTTTCCTGAATCAAAACGCAATCTAAAATCTAAAATTGGTACGGTCAAGAAGTATGAAGGGTCAGGTGTATCTAACTAACTGTGCGGTATACCGAAGAAAGATGCCACTATTGGGGATCAAGATAGGGTAAGGATTATGGTAACTTTAAATATTTCGGAATTGGATCAGGTTGATCAATTTCGCCACTTGCAGTCAACTTTGCGCGATCGCTGGAAAACTATTGAGCTATTCGATAATAGTGAAGCAGATATAGTGGTTGTTCCTTCTCTGAGTCTTGATCAGCGGGAACTGCAAAAAATTGAAGGTTGTGAACATTACGAAGAACGATTGTTATTTGCTTTAATGCGGTTGCGGAATCCTCGCACTCGGCTAATTTATATCACATCAATGCCACTGCATCCTAGTATTATTGACTACTATTTACAACTGCTGCCCGGCATTCCCTTTTCTCATGCTCGCAATCGCTTACTTTTGCTTTCTACTTATGATTCTTCATCGCAACCACTGAGCCAAAAAATTTTAGAACGTCCCCGCTTACTAAATCGAATTCAGCAAGCGTTAAGGCTAGAAAAATCATTTATGATCTGCTACAACTCGACAAATTTAGAAGCAGAATTATCTTTAAAATTGAATGTGCCGTTATATGCAGCCGCACCAGATTTACAAATTTGGGGAACAAAAAGTGGTAGTCGGCAAATTTTTGCCGAAAGCAAAGTTCCCCATCCAGATGGTAGTGCAAGAGTCTGGACTGAGCAAGAATTGGCAAAAGCAGCTAGTGATTTATGGGAACGCCAACCAACATTAAAACGGATGGTAGTAAAACTCAACGAAGGTATTTCTGGAGAAGGCAACGCCCTGCTAGATTTAAGACCAATGATGAATTTAGCACCAGGGAAAGCTACTAGTGAGCAAAGAATAGCAGCAATTAGCGATCGCTTTTCCACCTTGCGCTTTCAAGCCAAACAAGAAACTTGGGCAAATTTTTCGGGACGAATAACTGAATTAGGCGCAATTGTCGAAGCATTTGTCGAAGGAGAAATTAAGCTATCTCCCAGTGTTCAAGGGCGCATCACACCGAACGGCGAAGTCGAAATTCTCTCTACCCACGACCAAATTCTTGGAGGGCCAGACGGTCAAATTTATCTGGGGTGTCGCTTTCCCGCCGATGAAAGCTATCGCCTACAATTACAGCAATTAGGCTTAAAAGTAGGCAGAAAACTGGCAGAAAAAGGCGCACTGGAAAGATTTGGCGTTGATTTTATTACCGTAGACCAAGGTGATAATAATTGGGATATTCAGGCGATCGAAATTAACTTGCGGAAAGGTGGCACGACCCATCCTTTTATGACCTTAAAATTATTAACTAATGGCCGGTACGACCTTTCCACCGGATTATTTTATAGTCAGCAAGGTCGTCCTAAATACTACATTGCCACTGATAACCTGCAAAAAGACCGCTATCGAGGATTATTACCTAACGATTTAATGGACATTATTGCTCATCACAGATTGCACTTTGATAGTGGCACGGAAACAGGTACCGTCTTTCATTTAATGGGATGTCTCTCTCAATTTGGCAAATTAGGATTAACCAGCATTGGTGATTCTCCCCAACAAGCAGAAGATATTTATAACAAAGTTGTTAATGTTTTGGATGAAGAAACCCGCAGCGACAATCAAAATTTTCCCCTATTTTCTGATTACACATTCCCCATTGCTTGGGATGGATACAGTTAGAAAGTATGAAGTGTGAAGTATGAAGTGTTGGCCTTGTTAAATCCCCTAAATTTATTTACGAAGATTTCCTCCTGCCTCCTGCCTTCGTCCTCCTGCCTCCTTAACATAGGTTAAAATCAACTCAGCGTTTGTATTGTAGCGGTTGTGTCCCATATCCCCCAAAGGGCGGTTCACTGCATAAATCCTGATTGTCAACGTCCCTACCCCCAACCTTGGGGAAACAAATTTTGTAACAGCTGTGGCGCATTGCTACAGCTGCTAGACCGCTATGTCCCCCTGGAACCATTGGGTTCAGGTGGTTTTGCCCAAATTTATACAGTGTGGGATGAAAAAACTCAAGCAGAAAAGGTACTAAAAGTTTTGGTGGAAGAGTCACCAAAAGCTCAGGAATTGTTTACACAAGAAGCCGCAGTTTTAATTAGTTTGCAGCATCCCGGTGTTCCCAGAGTTGAAGCTGATGGTTTGTTTCAGATAAATTTGACTAGTCCGAAACCGCGCCAATTAGCTTGTTTGGTGATGGAAAAAATTAACGGGCCGACTCTGGATGAAATACTGAATAACTATCCTCAAGGATGTCCAGAGAATTTGGTACTCAACTGGTTCACTCAAGCTGTCAAAATTTTACAAGAATTGCACAAATGCCAAATTATTCACCGCGATATTAAACCTTCTAATTTAATGTTGCGGATACCAGCCTCAACCGCACCGCCGACACAAGCTAGAACTGGGTGGGAACAACTAGTATTAATTGATTTTGGTGGTGTCAAACAAATTAACGCCGCAATGCAGCGTCGAGCGTCGAGTTCCACTCGGTTATTTTCTTCTGGTTACAGTCCGCCAGAACAAGTAACTGGGGGGAATGTGGGGCCTGCGGCTGATTTTTACGCCCTCGGCCGAACAATGATTGAATTACTCACAGGTAAATATCCGCCAGAATTGGAAGATATGCAAACAGGGGAATTGCGTTGGCGGAATCGCGTGAACGTAAACTCACAGTTTGCCGATTTACTTGATGAGATGGTAAAAGAAGACGTAAAGTTGCGTCCAACTAATGCAGCCATCATTCTCAAACGATTAGCAAAAATTAACAAACCTGCCAAGCCAGGATTATTTTCGCAACGACAAAACGCAACTCCCAGCAATTACTTTGTACTTCTCTTTCAAGCCATTGAACGAGCCTTTGCCGATTTTCTCCAAGCTATTGGTAAAACAATTTTGTTCATCGCCAAAGCTTTGTTCAACATTATTCAAGCTTGTTTGGCGATAATTTGGGCAATGCTGCTATCTAGCTTAGGCGCTTGTTTGGGGACAATTATCGGTTTTTTTATCGCTTACCGGACAATTTTAGGCGATCGCATTGTGGAATTAATCTTAGGTCAACTACCAGAATTAATTCCCCATTCTCAAACTAACTTTGGTGCAGACATTTTAGTATTTGTCAGTGCTGGCTTAGGAACCGCCTGGGGACTGACATTATCTGGATGTTTTAGTCAACGGCGGCGATTCTTAGTCGCCTCGATCATGGGTATAATCAGCTATGGATTTGGTTGGTTATTTTGGCAACTCATTTCCCCAAAACAAAGCAGTGATGGTTTAGTCGCCATGATTGCTGTTTCTATATTTTTGTTATCCCTCAGCTTTGGGTTTCGCAGCCATCACATAGTTTATGCCCTAGTTGCCGCCTTTGGCACAGCCCTGATTTTTTCCGGCTTATTCATTGTGGGTTTTCCCGCCGCAGTCTTTCACTTTTCGCCTCAAGCACTGTGGTCAGAGTTGGGTCTACCCTTGGCTTTGTTTGCCTTGGTCGCCATCTTCATGAGCTTTTGGCTAGGAGTCAGTCACTACTTAATTGTTCCAGGACTACGCTTTTTGGGATGGCGTTAACTCATTGCGTTTGCAGGGGTGCAGAGGTAGAGAGGTTCAAAATCTTTACACCCCTTACCCCAAAACTAACGTTCCTGCGTAAGTCCTGATGGTATAAATGCCTAAAACAAGATCCCCCCAGCTACTTTGTTCATCTAGCTGGGGGGATCAGATATTTGATAGTCTATAATGAGTTCTGTATAGTTCCTTACGATTCGATTTTAAAACCTAAATTTGGTTTTGTGTAGTCTAAAAATCAGAATTTATACTATTTTTATAGCTTCTTCATCACCACTTCATTGCTAGGATTTGCTGAGTCAGCGGTATATGTGTATATGTTAAGTATGGCAGTAACTCTACGCTTAACTTATCACCCATCAGAATATCCGTAAAAATTATGAAACTCCAGATAGCCAGCCTTGTTGCTCTACTAGTTTGTACGGGGCTAACAGAAAAAGCCTTGGGGCTGAACCCGCAAGACCTAGAACAGTTAAAAAAATCTGGTGTTTGTCCGAGGTGTGATTTGAGTGGTGTTGACCTAACTCAAGCTAATTTAGCTGGTGCAAACTTGCGCGGGGCTAATTTAAAGGGCGCAAATTTATCTCAGACGAATCTCTCGAATGCAGATTTGACTGGCGCAAATCTTGAAGGTGCAGTGCTAAAATCTGCTAATCTCGCAGGAGCATCTTTAACAGGTACAAATTTAACATCAGCATCCTTAGAAAATACTGATTTATCTTTTACCGGTTTTATCGGTGCTAATTTGACAGCGACAAATCTTTCTGGTGCAAAGTTATATTTAACCAATTTTCGGGGGGCAAACTTCCGACTAACTACCTTACCCGTTGGTAACGTCACTTCTGATAAGCCTTACTGGTGGTCATCTGAGCGTGTAATTCCCAAGCAATGTAATAAATTTACAGGTGACAATATTCGGGGTACAACTTGTTATACCCAGTCAGAGGACGTGGAAAGTAAGAAATAGGGCGTGGTGGTTCGGCTACTTCGACTGCGCTCAGTACAAGTTCGCTCACCAACCGGGAGTTGGAAGTGGAGATGGTTTAAATTCTTGTCTACTGTTCCCTATTCCTTGTTCCCTGTTCCCTTTGATAAAGAACATTTTGTTCAGGGACAGTTCTTTATCATGGGAACAAAGCTCTGAACTAAAATTGATTGATGCTATCCCGTATTAAAGATATAGCCACAAAACTAGCGCCTCGGTTAGTTGAAATTCGCCGTCATCTGCACTCTCATCCAGAACTAAGCGGTCAAGAGTACCAAACAGCTGCTTTTGTAGCTGGGGTTCTGTCGTCTAGTGGTCTCCATGTGCAAGAAGGTGTGGGTAAAACTGGTGTGATTGGGGAAGTGCAGGGTACAGGTGCTGATCATCGTTTATTAGCTATTCGGACGGACATGGATGCTTTACCCATCCAAGAACGTACAGGTTTAGAATATGCTTCCCGGAATGAGGGCGTAATGCACGCTTGTGGTCATGATGTTCATACCACCGTCGGGTTAGGTACAGCAATGGTATTGTCTCAAGTCGCTGATGAATTGGGCGGTAAGGTACGCTTTTTATTTCAAGCAGCCGAGGAAATTGCCCAAGGAGCGCACTGGATGGTGCAAGATCAGGCAATGGAGAATGTTTCTGCTATTTTAGGAGTTCACGTTTTTCCTTCTATACCCGCAGGTTCGATTGGTATCCGTTACGGGGCGTTGACAGCTGCGGCGGATGATTTAGAGATTACGATTATTGGTGAATCTGGACACGGCGCACGTCCCCATGAAGCAATTGACGCGATTTGGATTGCTTCTCAAGTTATTACTGCTTTACAACAAGCCATTAGCCGGACTCAGAATCCTTTGCGTCCGGTAGTGTTGAGTATTGGGAAAATTCAGGGTGGTAGAGCGCCCAATGTAATTGCTGATCAAGTGCAGTTGTGGGGAACAGTGCGATCGCTTCATCCCGAAACCCGCGCCAATCTCCCCCATTGGATTGAAAATATTGTGGCAAATGTCTGTCATGCTTATGGCGCAAAGTACCAAGTTAATTACCGTGAAGGTGTCCCCAGCGTCCAAAATGATTATTCTTTAACACAATTATTGCAATCAGTAGCAGAAGAAGCCTGGAGTAGCGATCGCGTCCAAGTTTTACCCGAACCTTCTCTCGGTGCGGAAGATTTTTCTGTTTATTTAGAACACGTTCCTGGCTCGATGTTTCGCTTGGGTGTAGGTTACAAAGATAGAATGATCAATCACCCATTACACCATCCCGAATTTGAAGTTGATGAGTCAGCAATTTTAACGGGAGTGGTAACTATGGCTTATGCTGCATACAAATATTGGTTGTAAGCATAAACTGCTAAAAACCTAGTTTTCAGTGTTGATTTTGAGTAGCAACTGTTGCTCATCTAAACTCAAAAGTTACTCAAAATCTATCACATGGGAATGACAGTATTATTGCTACAGTATATTTAACTACTAATAGAAATTTTAAGGAAAAATACTCAATTTTTAGCAATTTATGGGGCTTTTTTAATTAAAAAATCTCACTATAGTCAGGTGTTTATACTTCTTTTGAGGTATTGACTTCTCAAATTTTATAGCAATTTATCTTGCACATTCTCAAAAAAGGTTATAAATTATTAGTCTATAGGGGAAAATTAAAATTTTAGTTTCCAAAACATAATTACTATACGTAATTATACTGAAAACTATTTAAGCTGGATATAGCATTTAAATAGGTTGCGAGATATAGTTTGATTGATATAACTGGTTCTAGCAGAAAAACAGAACATTACTTAATCAGATAATATATCTTGTCTAATTATTTTCAGTATTAACTTTCTTGCTAGAGGTGAGAAAATTATAAATGGAATTCACCAAAAGCATTATCAAATTCCAGCAAAATAATTAACGTTGTAATTGCTGAAAAACTGTTAGTTACAATCATAAATATTGGCTTGAAGAAGATACTATTTCTGCGGTTATATAAATTCTCTTTGTTATGATGAGGATGGCAGAAAATTAGACAATAAGGCGCATTTACTACGAACATACAACCTGCATGGAGTTTTTTAGGCAATGCAAATAGAGAATTTATTAACAGATGAAAATACAGAAAAAGCAGCATGGGAAGCACTAGAAAAATCGATTCTCTACTATCAGGGACGACCGATTGGCACAGTAGCAGCTTATGATGAATCTGTAGAAGCACTCAATTATGACCAGTGTTTTATTCGAGATTTTGTCTCTTCAGCATTAATTTTTCTCGCTAAAGGTAGAACAGATATTGTTCGCAACTTTTTGGAAGAAACGTTAAAGTTACAACCAAAAGAAAGGCAATTAGATGCCTATAAACCGGGGAGAGGTTTAATTCCAGCCAGCTTCAAAGTTGTATTAGATAATGGCGAAGAATATTTAGAAGCAGATTTTGGTGAACACGCGATCGCCAGAGTTACACCTGTGGATTCTTGTCTCTGGTGGATTATTTTATTACGTGCTTATGTTGTAGCGACAAAAGATTTTTCCATAGCCTATCAGCCAGAATTTCAAAATGGCATTCGCTTGATTATGGAAATTTGTTTGGCGAATCGTTTTGATATGTACCCAACACTGTTAGTTCCCGACGGTGCTTGTATGATTGACCGTCGCATGGGTATATATGGTCATCCTCTAGAAATCCAAGTTTTATTCTACACAGCACTGCGGGCATCGCGGGAATTACTAATTTGTAAAGGCAATCAAGATATTGTGGCCGCAATTGATAATCGTTTACCACTTTTATGCGCCCATATCCGTCAGCATTATTGGATAGATATTAATCGCTTAAATGCCATTTATCGCTTCAAAAGTGAAGAGTATGGCAAAGCGGCAGTTAATCTATTTAATATCTATGTAGACTCTATTCCCTATTATGAATTAGATAAATGGCTATCCAGAAAAGGTGGTTATTTAGCAGGTAATGTTGGGCCATCACAGCTGGACACTCGCTTTTTTGCCTTGGGTAACTTGATGGCAATTATTTCTGATCTAGCTACAGAAGAACAGTCACAAGCAATCATGAATCTCATTGATGAAAGATGGGACGATTTGGTGGGAGATATGCCAATGAAAATCTGTTTCCCAGCTTTAGAACATGAAGAGTATAGAATTGTGACTGGATGTGACCCCAAAAATATACCTTGGTCTTATCATAATGCTGGTAGTTGGCCTGTCTTAATGTGGATGTTGACAGCAGCAGCGATTAAAACTGGTAAAGTCCATTTGGCTAGAAAAGCAATTGAAATTGCGGAAGCACGGATTGGTGAAGATGAATGGCCAGAATATTATGATGGTAAAAAAGGTAGACTAATTGGCAAACAAGCTAGGAAGTATCAAACCTGGACAATTGCTGGTTTCTTATTAGCTAAAGAATTAATCAACGACTCTTCTCATTTACCACTAGTCAGCTTTGATAAATTACCTCCAGAGTTAGTTTCTAGAGCTTGTGAGTTTGAAATTGGCAGTGTCGACCCTCATAGCTCTTGATAGTTGTTATGAGGTAAAGGCAATTATACTACTGATGAAGTATAGCAATTCTCAGGCAGATGAAATACACCCCACCCGCGCTGTCGCGCACCCTCCCCTTGCCAAGGCTATGGTGTACACATAAATCTGGGTTGAGTGCATCGTCCCGCCTCGGAATTTATTCCGAGTCTAATAGCGGAAGTCCTCTCAAGAGGACTCAAAAAGAAATTGATTCCAGTCTACTAAAGTAGACTTTGGCTATGAGCCTGTAACTTTAGTTCAAGGCGGGATGTGGTTGAACCTGTCCCGCTTGTGTGTATACCGCAGCTATATTGAGGGCGAACGGCCGTTTGCCCTTACCACCATACTGATAGAATAATACAGCCCTGCCAAGTCAACGGGGGTAGATGAAAACTTATGACTAACCCCCGCCAAATAGCTTTTATTGCTTTGCGAGATGTTCACAAAGGGGCTTATGCTGATGTTGCCCTAGATAGAGTGTTGCGAAAATTTAAATTGCCAGATAGCGATCGCCGTCTAGCGACAGAATTAGTTTATGGTAGTGTCCGCAGATTACGCACCCTCGATGCACTCATTGACCAACTCGCCACGAAAAAATCTCACCAACAACCCCCAGAACTGCGTACTATTCTGCATCTAGGTTTTTACCAACTGCGCTACCAAGAACGCATTCCCCCCTCGGCGGCGGTGAATACAACAGTGGAACTCGCTAAGGAAAATGGTTTTTCTGGACTCACTGGTTTTGTCAATGGTTTGTTACGCCAGTACCTCCGTCTGACCGAAAAATCTCCTGAACCTTTGAAATTACCAGAAAATCCTGTAGAACGTTTGGGGATTTTACATAGTTTCCCCGACTGGATAATTCAAGTTTGGTTAGACCAAATTGGTTTGGCGGAAACTGAACAACTTTGTGCATGGATGAACCAAACCCCGACAATCGATTTACGCATCAACCCACTCCGCACTAATTTAGAACAAGTAGAAACAGCCTTAGCATCGGCGGGAATTTCCACGCAAAGAATCCCCCATTTACCCCAAGCCTTACGGTTAACTAGCAGTCCCGGAGGCATACAAAATTTACCTGGGTTTACCGAAGGTTACTGGGTTGTCCAAGATGCAAGCGCCCAACTGGTGAGTCATTTACTCGATCCTCAACCGGGTGAGGTGGTGATTGATACCTGTGCAGCCCCAGGGGGAAAAACAACGCACATAGCCGAATTAATGCAGGATCAAGGTAAAATTTGGGCGTGCGATCGCACTACTTCCCGACTGCGAAAACTCCAAGAAAATGCGCGGCGACTCAATTTGCACTCAATTGAAATTTGTACTGGCGACAGTCGTAACTTGCCGCAATTTTACAATATTGGCGATCGCGTATTGCTAGATGCACCATGTTCTGGTTTAGGAACCTTACATCGTCACGCCGATGCACGTTGGCGACAAACACCAGAATCTATCCAAGAACTCTCACTGCTGCAAACGGAATTACTCTCACATACATCAAATTTTGTCAAAAACGGTGGTTTATTAGTTTATGCCACCTGTACACTGCATCTAGCCGAAAATGAAGCGGTAATTTCGGGATTTTTGGCTGAAAACTCGGAATGGCGGATTGAGCCTTTGGATGAGAGTTCACCCTATTCAGTTTATGCTGCACCTCAAGGTTGGCTCAAAGTCTGGCCTCATCTTTGGGATATGGATGGCTTTTTTATGGTGCGCTTAAGAAAAACTAATAATTCAGGGTGATTACTGCTGGGGATTGTACGATTTGATGGAAGCCCCAATCTACCACAGGAGGCAACAATGGTTACTGATTCCAATGTAAAGAACTTAGTTAAAATCTTGATTGGAGCCGCTTGGATTGATGGGATAATTCAGCCAGAAGAACGACAGTATCTCCGCGAAATTGCCCAAGCAAAAGGTTTAGCAAGCGATCCAGAGATTAAGCCTTGGTTGTACGAATTAGTACCCGTGCAACCAAAAGAATGTTACGCCTGGGTGAAAGAATATCTGGGCGATCGCCCTAGCTTGGAAGATTGCGAAAGTCTAATTGAAGCCATTAGCGGCTTAATTTATAGCGATGGTGAAGTCGCAACCGAAGAAGCTAGACTCCTGACACAACTTCAGGATTTAGCCGAGCAAGATAATTCTGCTCAACAACCAGTTCATAATACGTTGCTTAAACAAATTCAAAAGCTTTATCGCCGTTGGGTCGACGTTCAAAATTAACACTATAGTCCAGAGTCAAAAGTCAAAAGTCTAGATTCCCAACTCTAAAACTTTGAGCATTGACCTTTGACTGTTGACTATTGACTTATTATGACTTCGGTTCACCTAGACCCGGAGTTTCTTCTTTTTCTACCTTGGGTACAAAGTCTGGACGGTCTTTGCTTTCCCAACCCACTGGGCGTTTAGAATTGTACCAAGCAATAGAACCAATGGTGACAGCAGCAATAAAGCCTACTACATAGACCAATGTAAAAGCAAAGGGAAAATTACCTCCGCCTGTTGCTACTGAATCTGCCGCCTGCATTAATATATGCATGAGTATATGCTCCTATTTTACGCAACACTACTTAAGACACTATAAAACTAGAGTATCACTTACATCCTCCTCTAGTTTGAAATGGTGGTCTTTCAAGAGATACAGACGAATAGAGACTTGGTAATGCCAAGTCTCCAAAAAATTTATCAATCAAAAAATTATGTTTATCTGAGCCTGAGTAAATTTTGGTCAGGCGATAAGCTAATAATCACAAAAGCTTGCTTGTTGAGACCGCAAGGGGGTAGGGGAGCAGAGGAGCAGGGGAGAGAACTGGAAGTTTTTACCCAAATTTTCAATTGTGCAACTTGTAAGCACAAAAGCTTATCGACAACTTTCTATTAGTTCGCCACACAAACTTTGTCTGGTGGTAAGCAAAAATCACAAATAACGACATTAACGAGTTATCAGGTGTGGAATAACACAGTTAGTAAAGGTATAAACGCCAACAGAAATCCTTGCCAAGATTGCCAGTTAATGGTTGGTGCAGGTTCTGGTGGTGCGAGTAAGGCATCTATTCTTTGTTCCAGGCGATCGCCTACAGCAGTACCCAACGCCGCACAGCAAACCTCAGATTCTGGTAAGACAGAAGTTTGGCTAACAACCAACACTAGCGATTCTGCTAACAGCAATGGATCTACTTGAGATACAGCGTAACTATCGGCACGCAGTTCTCTTAACACAAGTAACTCTTGCCACAACTCATCTGTATTCGGTAGCCAAGTGGTGCAAGAACGCACCCAACCCAGCCAGAAAAACCAAAATGTATCACGGTAAAAATGATGTCCTTGCTCATGTGCTAAGACACTTTCTACATGAGCAGGTGAAAGAGTTTGGAGCAATCCTTGACTAATTACTAGTTCTGGTTGCCAAAAACCAATCTGACCAGCGAACAATGCGGGTGTGTTGAGTAGTCGGACTAAGTTACCATCCAGATTGACTAAGGGAGAATTACGGGCAGATTCGACAGATTGCCAACCTTGGAAAGTGAGTTTAATAGCCAAAAAGGCAAAATAGCCCAAAGCAATAAATGCTAAGTCATAGCTCAACCAGCCGCCTGTATAGGTTCCACCCATTTTACCTTGTGGCCCCATACATAGCAGGGCGATCGCTGTCATAAATAGCAACAGCGGGGGAAATAGAAAGATAAATAGAGCTTTCCGCCACCGCACGTTCCAATTACCTGGGGTAATTACCCAAGAGCATCTCAATATCCAAGAGACTGTCACCGCAGTCAAAATCATGATTAGATGCATTATTGTTCCTCCCTGGCTTGACGTGCAGCTTGAATGCGCTTGGCGATCGCTTCTATTTGCTGACTCGCATTTTCATCCAGACTATCGGCAAAAGCGGCGATGACATCAGGATTACCCACCGCTAAAAATCGTTGTAATTGATCATGAGCTTTAATGACTTGAGCTTGTTGCTTACTCAACAATGGTCGCCAATAAAAAGCTCGTCCTTGTTTATCGCAGGCCAGCCAACCTTTTTCTGTGAGTCGCCGCAGCACTGTGGTGACAGAAGTATAAGCCAATTCTCGGTTAGGATCAGCCAAAATGCGATCGTGTACATCTTTAACTGTCGCAGAACCAAGTTCCCAGACAATATTTAAAATTTCTGCTTCTAAGGGGCCTACAGACAGTTGTTTTGGGCGGTAATCGGGTAAAGGTGCCATGTCGATTTTAGATCCTAGAGTTTAGATTGGCAGATTTGCTGCAAAATTCCCCTCTTGATTAACCAAGGTAAGGTTATTATAAATCCCCTGTTACTGGGATATTTGATTAAATTAAATCAACTAAGCGATCGCACCTTTAAAAATACCATCTCAAATCTTCATAATCATTGCCCTTCACTACCACTCAAAGGATCTGCAATTATGTATGCCCTAGTCTCCTATGACAAAATTCAATTACCTGCTGGTTCTGTGGTGCGCCTACCTGCTACTTGGCCAGAGTATCAGCGCCTCTGTGAACAACGGGGAGATGGCTCAATTCCTCGCATTAAATATCGTGATGGAGAAGTATTACTCATGTCACCTTTGCCTGTACATGGACGAGATGCCAATTTAGTAGCAGATATTGTGAAGGCTCTGTTAGATCACGATGGCAGGGAATATGATGCGTTTACCCCCGTGACTATGGCGCTACCCGAAGAAAGTGGTATTGAGCCTGACTATTGTTTTTATATTGATAATTGGCAAGCCGTCTCAGGTAAAAAGCGAATTGACTGGAAACAAGATCCCCCGCCTGATTTGGTGATTGAAATTGATGTCACTAGTTATTCCGACGTGGAAGATTATCTGCCTTATCGTGTTCCAGAAGTTTGGCTATTTAAAAAACAGCAGTTATTGATTTACCAATTGCAGGGAACCGATTACCCAATGCAAACCCAGAGTCGCTATTTTCCAGAATTTGATTTGCCCAGCGCCATCGCCCAGTGTGTGCAAATTGCCTATCAACGCAACACCAGCGCCGCCATACGCCATCTTAAACAACAGTTAAGTAACAGTTAAAGTCAAGGTTTTCTGCCCTCATTGGCCTGAATCTTGCTATCACCTCTAGAAATTCCTATTGCTTGAATTGTCATTATGACTATTCACACAAATTAGAATGTATCTCGACAATAATATTTAGAGCAGGTGTATCCAGCGCGTGAAGTTATTCTTATACCATACTCCAGAATTAACTCCCAAGGATGAAATCCCCGACTGCGCGATCGCAGTTGATGTCTTGCGAGCCACTAGCACAATTGCCACAGTCTTAGCGGCTGGTGGCGAAGCAGTACAAGTATTCAGCGATTTAACCAAGCTCGTAGAAGTTAGCGAACAATGGCCAGCAGAAAAACGTTTAAGAGCCGGAGAACGTGGCGGAGCCAAAGTTACTGGCTTTGAACTCGGTAACTCTCCCCTAGACTGTACATCAGATTTGGTGCAGGGTCGTCGCCTGTTCATCAGTACGACAAATGGGACTCGTGCTTTACAACGGGTGCAAAACTCTCCGGCTGTCCTAGCCGCAGCTTTGATCAACCGAGCCGCAACAGTACAGTATCTTTTAGAAAAACAACCAGAAACAGTCTGGATTGTTGGTTCTGGTTGGGAAGGAAGTTTTGCCTTAGAAGATACAGTTTGTGCTGGTGCGATCGCCCATAGTATCGTTGCACAATCCCAGGTGTCAGCAAATGAATTAGCTGGTAATGATGAATTAATTGGGGCGATCGCTCTTTACACACAGTGGCAAGATAATTTATTGGGATTATTCCATCATGCTAGTCATGGCAAACGCCTGTTACGCCTGGAATGTCATGAAGACCTGAAATATTGTTCCCAAACTGATATTTTGGATGTTTTGCCAATCCAACAAGAAATAGGAGTTTTAAAAAGCAAAATTTAAAAATTACTCACACATCATCAACTCTTCCCAAGTTTTTTCTTCTTGTTTTCGTAGCATCTTTCGGGAATTTTTCCGAGTTTAATGTACCAGATTTAACTTTGTTTGCCTATCTGGAAGCTTAATCTTGACGCGACGCTTGTTCTGTTTGCATTCATTAGTCATTTAAAATCTCCCTGGTACTTATACCAGGGAGATTTTAAATCAAATTATTTAATAAATTGTTTATTAATTAATAATAAAAACTTAACTAAACTTTATCACACATAAACTTGTAATGAAGGAAACACAGCCTTAAAAGATTGTGGGAGTTAGCAAAGATGCAATAGAAAGGAGTTTGGACTATCTATAACCCTCATTTTGCACTTAATCTTCTACTTCTGGACTATTTTGTCAATTTTAATCACCTTCATCGAAATCATTACTTACATCATTGTGCTAATTTTCAAAATATCTGGTCATAACATCATATTTGGCTGATGCTTGACTTGAGTGGTAATATTCTCAGTAAGAAATTTAGACCCTGATTGATCTAAATACCAGAGAAAACAGAAACTGGAGAAACTTTAGAGCGTCTTTGAAAAGTGATGCGGAGGCAATATGCTTCGTCTCTTAGCAAGATAAATAAACATCTTTGATGATTTCTGAAGATAGCTGATGAAAGCAAAGGCATACTTTTTTAGCTATTTTTTATTTTAGGTAAATCACTCTCTCTCTTTTAAAGAGCGTACAAGCGTAGAGACAAAAGCTAGAGGATGGTCTGAAATAAATGAAAATTTCTGTAGTTTCATCTAATACAACCAGATTTATAGCATGAATAAAAAATGGGCGGTCAAGCGAATAACCATCAACCTGGCATTAAACGAAGCCAAAAGCTTAGAAAAATATTGTGACCAAACAGGGAGACCAGCAACAGATGTGATCAGGGAATTGATTAGAGGATTGGCTACTACAAGATCTGAGTAGTCTTCAAGCTGGGTCTATGTTTTCCAGCATTGTATTGAGGATTTTCTCAACTTTAACTAACTTAGGTTACAGATAACCCTCGAATGAGTTCCTCAATCACATTCGAGACTGCTTGTCCTGTCTGTTCACAGTATTTTTCTAGGTTTTGAGCTTCATCTGGAGTCAAGTCTATAGTGATTTGCCTGACTACCTGTTTTTTAGTGGAGGTTGTCAAACCAGGAAATCCAAGGGCAAATGTTTTATCCATCATTTTCCAGTTCGTATGGAGTCTACTAAATATTGCCAATACTGAAACATCTTTACCAGTGAAAATCAAGATTTTAAGCTTAAAGTTAAGCTTTTTACAGATATTCTTGATTCAGAAATTTACTTGAGAAACGCAGAAAATCCCATTTGGCCATCAATTCATAATTTTTAAGTGAGAAAAATTTTTAAAAAGCGCAGTTGTCTCATAGGTGTATTGAAATTATTTAATTATTCAGTTATCTACGATCTTTGGCAGTAGCAGAATTACCAGTCAAGATCCTACAAAGATATGGGAGTGTACAAAGCGAACCATGCCTAATGAATTCTTAATTGATACAGAATCAGCACGTATTCAGCCTGATAAGGTAAGGATGGAGACAAACAATAGTAGTTGGGTAAATCAACCGCAATCAGATGTTAGCGGTGATTCCTCAAATCAAAAAATGA
The DNA here is from genome assembly GCF_015207705.1 of Nostoc sp. LEGE 06077. Taxonomy (GTDB): domain Bacteria; phylum Cyanobacteriota; class Cyanobacteriia; order Cyanobacteriales; family Nostocaceae; genus Nostoc_B. The sequence goes on along the minus strand of NZ_JADEWI010000010.1, from coordinate 111,304 downwards.
TGGATGCAGATACCTTATCTAAAACCCGAAAGCTTTTAGATCGGGCAATAGTATCTGCTTGGCACACAGTAAAGTCTGATCGCCGACCACCAACTTTAACCGCTACCCGTTGGGTATGGCGACTGGCTGGTTTTTACCATTTGTGCCATTCTACTCCACAACTAATGGAAGAAGCGCGATCGCGTTTCGCCTCAGCAAATCGTCAGAGTTTGGCACAGTGGGCTGCACAAAAAGCACAAGATGAAGCTGGTCACGATTTACTGGCTCTGCGGGATATTCGCTCAATGGGTTATAGAGCCGAAGCTGTTGTTCAAGCGTTTTATCCTCCTGCGGCAAAGGCATTAATGGATTATTTCGCCCAAAGCTCACAGGACTCAGACCCAATTGATTGCGTGGGCTATTCCTATACGGCAGAACGTTTAGGGATATGTATAGGAGAAGCGTACATTCAAAAAGTAGAGGAATTGCTACCACCAGGTATCAATGCTACCCGTTGCCTACGTGTACACAGTGCTATTAGTAGCAACGAGGTACAGCACGTTAAGGAAACAGTGGCGATGATTGCCGGGCTAACTCCCCAAGAGTGCGATCGTGTGGCACAAGCCTGTTATCAAGCCGCATTATTGCGTTTTAGCCCACCGTCAGAAGCTTATATATCAGATGAGGAGATTGAAAATGTTTTAGAACCACTAAAACTCAGTCATCAGGATGAGTAAGGCTTGGTTATTAACTACTGAGGTACTGACCAAATAACCAAGCGTAAATTTTTTCAAAAGGTTTTGCGAACATTCAATTCAGTGCAATTACCAAGGAGAAAAACATGAAAACAGCAACATCAACAATTACAACAATCACCCAGTCATCTTTCACTCATGATGATTCTGTGATTCAAAACAAATCTTTGAATCATCATAATTCTGACACTAATCTCAGTGACAATAACTTAGCAATATTAGATGACACAGATTTAGAGTTAGAAAAAATCATGTTCGAGGAATTCGCACATGGATTGCCTAGCGACATTCCTATGGCTGATCTTTAGTTTCTGCCTATTTGTCTAATTGATAGAGCTTAGGTGATTAAGTAATCAGAGAGTGTGTCCCTCAATTATCTAGCTTGTACTAAATAAGAGTCAGGACTTACTTACGCACAAAGATTATCTGTTGAGACTGGTTGTAGGAGTGCGTTTTTCACGCCCATACCCCTACACCCTTTTCTCAAACCTTAATTTTTCGTTTTTTTGCGTAGTCCTAAAATACCAATTCAGTATTCTAAGCAACTGCCCCCAATCCCTTCAAAGTAGTAATAGTTGCGGCAGTTAAACCTGTAATCCCCCTAATATTCGTTCCCTCATAAAATTTTTTAGCTTTTAAAGTTTTTACGCACTCAGTTGTGCTGACATCCCAGACTCTAATTGTCTCATCCGCACTGCTACTGGCCAGAGTTTGATTATCTGGGCTAAAAGCTATTGACCATACCCAAGCTGAATGTCCATATAGTGTTCTTTGACATTCGCCTGTATCCACATCCCATAACTTAATTGTGTAATCGGGACTACTACTAGCCAGAATTTGACCGTCTTGATTAAAAACAACTGCTTTAACAATACTATTTGCACAAACCTCTAAAGTTTTTAAACAAACACCAGTCCTAACACTCCATAACCGAATTGTTCCGTCATAACTAGCACTTGCCAGTAGTTCACCATTCGGGCTATAAGCGATTGACCATACCCAATTTGTATGACCCTCTAATGTTTGTTCGCACTCACCAGTGTTGACATCCCATATTTTGACTGTCTGATCCCAAGCACCACTTGCCAATGTTCTCCCTTGAGGACTAAAGGCAACTGATTGAACCGCAGCACTATGTCCCTGAAAAGTTTGCAAGGATTGACCCGTATTCACATCCCACAACCGCACTGTTTGATCTTCACTGGCACTTGCAAGTTTTTGCCCATCTGGACTGAAGATAACTGACTGGATTGCGGCACGATGTCCCTGAAAAGTTTGCCAGGATTGACCTGTATTCACATCCCATAAGTTCACTATGCGATCATCACTGCCGCTTGCCAATTTTTGTCCATTTGGGCTAAAAGCAACTGATCGAACCACCGCACTATGTCCTAAGAAATTGTGCAAAGCTTGTTCTGTATGAATATCCCATAACCTCACTATTTGATCGTGACCGCCACTTGCCAACATTTGACCATCTGGACTATAAGCAACTGACCAAGACTGACTGGTATAACCACTAAGCGTCTTCAGACATTGACCAGTATTAACGTCCCATAGTTTCACAGTTTGGTCATCACTGCTAGTAGCGAGAAGATTCCTTTGCAAATTAAAGGCAACAGAAAGTACCCAACCAGAGTGTCCTTGAAGGGTTTTCAGGCATTGACCTGTATGAAAATCCCATAATCTTACGGTTTGATCGAGACTACCACTAGCGATAAGATTGCCTTGAGGACTAATGGCTACTGACCAGACAGCAGCATGATGTCCATGTAGAGTTTTAATACATTCCCCAGCTGCAATATCCCATAACTTTACTGTTTGGTCATCACTGCTACTGGCAATTGTCTGGCCGTCAGGACTGATACTGATGGATCTTATGCCATCAAGATGCCCTGGCAAAATTTTAAGGCATTCACCAGTGCTGACATTCCACACACGAATTGTATTGTCATCGCTGCCACTTACTAGTTTCTGACCATCCAGAGTGAAAACGGCACAGACTATCCAACTGGTATGTCCTTGAAAAGTTTTGAGGCATTCACCAGTGCTAACACTCCATAGTTTTATCATGTGGTCATTACTACCACTTGTTAGGGTGTTACCATCTGGACTAAAAGCTACTGTCCACACCTCATGTTTGTGTCCTTGCAAAGTTTGAATACATTGACCAGTAGTGACATTCCACAACTTCACAGTGTGGTCGCTACTACTGCTTGCCAGCATACTACCATCAGGGCTAAAGACAAGTGATGGAACCCAGTTAGTATGTCCTTTGCAAATTAAGAGTTGTCTCCAGTCGGAAACTTGGTACAAGCGAATCTCACCATTGGTATCTCCCGTTGCTAAAAGTTTGCCATCAGGACTAAAAGCTACTGAGGCAATACCACCAAAGGTTTCAGTAAAAACAGATTTGGCTAAATCAGCATTTTGGAAATTAACATTATGTAGTTTGACGTTCCGCAAATCAGCTTGCCAAACTGTTAGTTCCGAAAAATCATAGCCTGTTAAATCTGTCTGTAGTTGACACAGCAGATTAATAATATTTCCCCCTGTGTATCCTGGTTCTTGGGGTGATTCTACTCTAAGCTTGCGTAAAATTTGTGTTAGTTGGTTTTCAATACCTTTTTTGCTTCTTAATACAGTGAGCAAGCCATCAATCACTGGTTTGAGAATGAGGCGAATCTGTGTTTCTCTGATGTAATCTTTAGCACTTGCCTTGATCAGAGCGTGACATCTCAAAAGCTGAATATTCTCAGTGACTATTTCTTCACAAACTTTTTCTATCAATACCTGAGTTACATATTCCATAACTACAGGTTGTAAGGTGAAAGTTGCTGTGCTTTTTTCTACTAGCGATCGCCTGACTAAAGATTCTAGCGCTTCTAGAGATTTTTGTGGTGGTACTGGCGATAAAATATCCTCTCGCAAGTCTGATAGCGCCACTGGTTCACAATTAATTGCTAACCAATACATTATTTCTTTTTCTAAATCTGACAAGCGCTCAAACTGCTGGTCTAAAATATCACGAATATCGCCAAAAACAACTGTATTTTGTTGTAAAAACTCAGTTACATTCCCGGCGAACACATCTTCAATGGTTGTCGCCACTATTTTTAAAGCTAATGGATTACCGCCATAGGATTCAATCATGGCTTTCCATTCATCTTCGGCGGCTGATAATCCTTTGACTTTTAAAATTTCTTGGCCTTCCACTACCTTCAAGCCACTTAATTGTAAGGCGCGAACAGGTAGTGCTTCTCCTTCTAATAATCCTATTTCTTGAGGTTTTTCTCGACTAGTTAATACTAGGCAACTTTGGTGAGTCGCTTCTCCTAAACGCTTGAATAATTCACCATATCCTTCATATCCTTCTCGATATTTGCCGGCTCGACTGCCATAACGGAGAATAGATTCAGCATTATCCAGAATTAATAGACAGCGATAATTTCGGAGATAATCCATCAAGCGTGATATGCGATCGCTTAAACTGTCTGGTAAGTTAGCTTCTGTTTCTTGCTCGTCAGATAAAAACTGGATCAATTGAGTTAGTATAGCTTTCACCGGTGGAGCTTCACGCAGCGATCGCCAAATCACATACTCAAAGTCTTCTTGAATCTGTTGAGCCAGCTTGACAGAAAGCGCAGTTTTACCAATCCCACCCATGCCTAACAATGCCACCAATTGGCAATGTTCATCCAGAATCCATTGTTCTAAGGTGAGCAGTTCTTCTTTCCGTCCATAAAAAACGGGTAAAAAACTCGCATCCCCCCAATCTAAATGATTATTTGAGCTTAAATAGTCACTTTCATTTATTTGTAAATTAAAAACTAAAAATAGTTTTTCTAGAGTTTTTTTATCAACTCCCCCTTCTCGATTTAATACTTTTGAGATTGTGCTGGGATGTAACCCTGAAAGTGAACTGATATCTTCAAGTGTGAAGCTATTTCCAAAATTTTCCTTGGCTTCTGATTGACGCTTTGCCTCTTGAAGTTTTTGTAAACCTCTAGTAGTAAGTGAAACACCGCGCTTGCGTCTCCAATTCTGTAATACCATGTATTAAAACTTGATTAATTATCACTTAGCCCTGATGTTATTGGCTTGCCAACATAAGAATGTAGTAATTCTAATTTATTTACAAAATATATATTTGAGAATTTTTAGCTCAAGCAAGCTTGATGATGGTTAATCAAACGCCCTTAGCTTGAAATAGTGCCAAATCATTCTTAATTTATCAAATATCATTCCAGTGCTATAGTTTATGCGGAATGATCTTACACACAGGATTAGGTATATTAAACGTATTTTCGGCTGTATCTTAGCATATCCCACGGCAAGACTCACCAAGAGAATATGGAAGATTACTTTTAGGGCGTATCTGGATGCAGAGAAATGTTGCTATTCCCGTAAACTCTGCGAAAATCTGTAATTTTTTGTCTTTTAAGTAGGTGGACACAATTATTTAGAACACGCATTTCGACTTCGCTCAATGCTCGATAAGCTGACTAGAAGAGGGTTGAGCGTAGTCGAAACCCTGTCACCTCAAGTTAGGTTTAATTTAGTCCTTCTACTTACTATTACACTAAAATTCTGATACACATTGATGTCTGATCAAGGGGCATAGCTGTGCATTCTTCCCCAAGTATTTGTATGGTGGTGAAAGTGATAGCGGGGTACAGAGAATCATTTTACTCACCCAGTATAATAAATTGCCAAAAATCCCTTGGTTGATCAACCAGGGGATTTTGGAGCTTCAAAGTATTAGACTGTCAAAATTAGCGCGCATTTGCTAAAAGTAACTCCCGCGTATCTGACTTGCGGATTTTAACTTGACCATCGTCATCTACATCGACAATAGCTGTGTCACCATTGCCGATTTCGCCAGATAGCATTGCTTCCGCTAAAGAATCTTCCAATAGGCGCATAATTGCCCTACGTAAAGGTCTTGCACCATAGCTAGGGTCATAACCTTGTCGGACTACCAATTCTTTAAAGGCTTCGGTAACTTCTAGGACAATACCTTTTTCCGTCAAGCGATGACCAACATCGCGGAGCATAATCTCAGCAATTTCCTTGACTTCATCTTTAGACAGTTGAGTGAAGACAATAATCTCATCCAGCCTGTTGAGAAATTCTGGGCGGAAGTAAGATTTTAGTTCCTCATTCACTAAGTTACGAATGCGGTGATAGCTGGCTTCGGCTTGATTATCAAATTCAAACCCTAAACCACCGCCACCTTTTTCAATTACCTTAGAGCCGATGTTAGAAGTTAGGATGATCAAAGTATTCTTGAAGTCTACCCGCCGACCTTTCGCATCGGTTAACTGACCATCATCCAAGATTTGCAGCAACATATTGAAAACATCGGGATGCGCTTTTTCGATTTCGTCGAACAGCAGCACTGTGTATGGCTTGCGCCGTACAGCTTCAGTGAGTTGTCCGCCTTCATCGTAGCCGACGTAACCTGGAGGCGAGCCAATTAGCTTCGATACGGTATGGCTTTCCATAAATTCGGACATATCCAAGCGAATCATCGCTTCTTCTGCACCGAAAAAGTAAGCGGCCAAAGCTTTAGCCAATTCAGTTTTACCAACTCCTGTGGGGCCAGAGAAGATAAAGCTGGCAATTGGACGCTTAGGACTCTTTAATCCAACTCTGGCACGGCGGATGGCACGAGAGACAGAAGTAACGGCTTGTTCTTGCCCAATTAACCTTTGATGCAGTGTGTCTTCTAGGTGTAACAACAACTCTGACTCAGATTCTGTCAGTTTGTTGACGGGAACACCAGTCCAAGAGGCGACAATTTGAGCAATATCTTCTTCGTCAACCGTGGGGATAGAAATAGTTTGCTCTGTATGTAACTGAGCTTCAATTTCTAATTCTTGGTCGCGGAGTTCACCTGCTTTATCAAAGTCTTGGAGTCTAACTGCTTCATGTTTAGCTTTGGTCACACTTACTAGTTGACGCTTGAGTTCCTTGTTTGCGGAAATTTGCGAGTTCCGTAACCGGACACGAGAACCAGCTTCGTCAATTAAGTCTATGGCTTTATCTGGCAAGAAGCGATCGCTAATATAACGATCTGACAATTGGGCGGCTGCTAATACAGCTGCATCGGAGATTTCTACTTTGTGATGCTGTTCGTAAGCACCACGCAAGCCGTAAAGAATTTGGATGGTTTCTTCAACGGAAGGTTCACCTACCAAAATTGGTTGGAAACGCCGTTCTAAAGCTGCATCGCGTTCGATGTGCTTACGGTATTCATCGAGAGTTGTGGCCCCAAGACACTGGAGTTCACCCCGTGCTAAAGCTGGTTTGAGGATATTGGCTGCATCTAAGCCGCCTTCTGTTCCACCAGCACCTACAAGGGTATGAATTTCATCAATTACCAGGATGATGTTACCGACAGAGCGGATTTCATCCATGATTTTTTTCAGGCGTTCTTCAAAATCACCACGGAAGCGAGTTCCTGCTACAACTAAGCCCATATCTAGGCTGATAACTTGTTTGTTCAACAAGAGTTCAGGAACGTCTTGGTTAACAATACGTTGTGCTAAACCTTCCGCGATCGCCGTTTTCCCAACTCCTGGTTCACCAATCAACACAGGATTATTTTTCGTTCGGCGACCAAGAATTTGAATAGCCCGCTCAATTTCTTTTTCTCGACCAACTACAGGGTCTAGTTTGCCTTCTTGTGCTAGTTTACTGAGATTTCTGCCAAACTCTTCTAGGGTGAGGGCTTGTTGGTTACGTCGGGGACTATTACCACCGACAACTACATTATCTTCACCTAAACGACGTAGGACAGCAGTCCGCACTAGTATGAGGTCTACTCCTAGATTTTGCAACACTTTGGCCGCAACACCCTCACCCGCTTCGGTTAAACCCAAAAGCAAGTGTTCTGTGTTGATGTAGTTATGTCCTAGGCCATGAGCTTCTTTAAACGATTGTTCAAAGAGGTTTTTTACTTTCGGAGTAAAAGGAATTTCTGGCGGTACAAACCCAGAACCTCTACCAATAATTTTTTCAACTTCCCGTCGTGCTTCTTTGAGGGTAACGCCCAACTCACTCAGCACTTTGGCAGCAACTCCCGTTCCTTCTCCAATTAAACCCAGGAGAATTTGTTCCGTTCCTACGAAGTTATGTCCCAGGCGACGTGCTTCCTCTTGAGCTAACATGATTACTTTAATGGCTTCGGAAGTGAAGTGTTCAAACATAGCGGGTTCTTGCTCCCTTGCTGCTTGTAATTGGGGTGAGATAATGTTCACCCTCATTAAAACTTTTTGTATTTTCTTAAAGACAATGTATCTTTATTTATTATTGACTGGCAGTGGTGAGAGCCGTAAGAGGTAAGGTGTGTTTGCCCTCATGTTTCATTATCCTGCGTTGGCAGGAATCTCACCTCTAGACTCAGAATGAATTAAGAATCAGACTAAAGGTATAAACTATGGCAGAACAGCACGGAAGTAAAGATCAGCAACATCCACTTTACAACCGCGATCGCCCCTTTATTGATATTCTACTCGCTCAAGAGGCAACAGACTATAATTTGGCAGAATTAGCGCGGTTACGCATCCGTTATCAAGGCTTTCCCGGCGCACGAGACATCAAAAAAGACCTAGATAAAGTCTTGCAGCAGTGGGGTTTGAGCGAAGCTGAACTTTTTGCCAAAACCCGCCAAATCCACGACATCGGAGGGATTTACAAAAGTCGCGGCAAAAAAGAAGAACAAGATTGGAATTAGTCTGAAGTCTGAAGACAGTTGCAACAACAGTGGCAGAATACTCGTAGCGGACATTAGTAGGACTTACGCAAAACATCTCTCAAACTCTCATTTCTCCGTGAACTCTGCGCCTCTGTGGTTCGTTCTTCCGTAGCCTGTGCGTAAGTCCTAATTAGTTAAGTAAACTTATGATTATTAGCTTGTTCACTTCCCCAACCCCGGAGTCACTTTTCTATGCTTCAAAGATTGTATGTACACAACTTCAGATGCCTAGAGAATTTTGAACTGTCCTTAAAGGGGATGTCATCCGCACTTTTAATTGGGAAAAACGGTGTTGGCAAATCAACGATTGCCAAAGCGTTAGAGGTACTTCAAAGTATTGGTCGAGGCATTAACAGAGTCGGTCAATTGATTCAGTCAAAAGATTTTGCTCATGAAAGGTCTGAGATCCCAATTAGATTTGAAATAGAAGTATTACTTAAAGATAAATTATATAAATATATCCTGGCATTTGACTTGCCAGAAGGCTTTAGAGAACTTCGAGTTTTTGAAGAACAACTCTTGATTGAAGGAAATCCAGTTTACTCTCGCAAAGAAGCACAAGTTACACTTATTTCCAAAAATCATGAAGCTCAATTTCTGGTGGACTGGCATCTTGTAGCTCTCCCAGTGATTCAAGAGCAATCAGAAGCAGATCCACTTCACATTTTCAAGACTTGGCTGGCACGTATGATTATACTAGCGCCAATACCAGCCTTAATGACTGGAGACTCTCACGGCGAAACGTTGGAGCCTAAGCAAGACGGCTCCAACTTTGGGGAGTGGTTTTCTGGCTTACTTAGTCGCTATCCTGCCGCCTACACACAGGCTGATAAATATCTTCGAGATGTTATGCCTGATATTCAGGATTTTTTAAATGAAATTATCGGCAAAGATGCTAAAAGTATGGTTGTTCGCTTCGAGGCAAATCATGCAACTTTGAGTGTTGACTTTAAGGACTTATCAGATGGGGAGAAATGCTTTTTCCTTTGCGCCGTTGTTTTGGCGGCTAACAAATACTATGGCCCACTTTTCTGCTTTTGGGACGAGCCTGATAATTATCTTTCTTTGTCAGAGGTAGGGCATTTTGTTGTATCTTTACGGCGATCGTTTAAGAATAATGGGCAGATTTTAGCAACTTCACATAATGAGGAAGCAATCCGAAAATTTTCAGATGAAAATACTTTTGTGCTAGACAGAAAAAGCCATTTAGAACCAACTTTAGTAAGATTACTCAATGATATACCTGTTAGCGGTGATCTGGTAGAAACCTTGCTCCGTGGTGACATACAGATATGAGCCTTAATAGGTATAAACCGCACGTTTTTGTTCTACCAGAAGATGATGCTAATCGCCAAATAGCAAACGGTTTCCTTCTCCATCCAAATCTGAACGCACGTGTAATACAAGTCCTTAAAGCTGCTGGCGGATGGGGCGATGTCGTGAGCAAGTTTGCAAAAGATCATGTTCCTGAAATGCGTCGATATCAAGAGGAAAGGCTGATTTTACTCATTGATTTCGATGATCAGTTTGAGCATCGATTGCCTCATGTAAATAGCCAAATTCCAGATGATTTACAGGAAAGAGTATTTGTACTTGGAGTGCTATCTGAACCAGAGAGGTTGAGAAGCAATATGGGAAAAAATTTTGAAGAAATTGGAGAGGCGCTGGCAAATAATTGCGCTGATAACACAAATGAGCTATGGGAACATGAACTTCTCAAACACAACAAGATTGAATTGGAACGTATTATTTCTTCTGTTAAACCATTTCTTTTTACTTGAAGAAGTGCAGCAACTTCAGCAGTAAATAGAGAATGAGTCTTCACCTGGTTTGTCCCTCCTGCCTTTTTTGATAAAGTACAAGTGGGTGCATCTATCTTTGGACAACAAACATCACCACCCTGCACTCAAGAAAAATTATGCTAACAACCCCTTGACTCTCCAGTTGAGTAGAGAATTCAAGATGAAGTTAGTCGTTAGCTAGTGCTACTTAAAATATTGGGATTAGTTCAGATGGAGAATACCACACTTAAACTGCGCGGTATGAGTTGCGCCTCCTGTGCCAAAAGTATTGAAGATACTATTCGTTCTGTCCCAGGTGTCAATGAATGTAGTGTAAATTTTGGGGCGGAACAGGCAACAGTTGATTATGACCCCAAAAAAACAAATTTACAAGTTATCCAAGATGCAGTAGATACCGCAGGTTATTCTGCTTATCCCCTGCAAGAAGAAAATCTCATGGCGGGAGAGGATGATGCAGAAATCAGACATCGCCAGCAAGAATCTCGTGATTTGCTACACAAAGTGACATTTGGTGGCATCATGGGCATCGTATTGGTGATTGGCTCACTGCCAATGATGACAGGATTGCACTTACCCTTTATTCCTCAATGGTTGCACAACCCTTGGTTGCAATTAGTTCTCACCACGCCTGTGCAGTTTTGGTGCGGTAACAATTTTTATGTCAATGCCTGGAAAGCTTTCAAACGCCATACTGCAACAATGGATACCTTAATAGCTTTAGGTACGAGTGCAGCATATTTCTATTCCCTATTTGCTACTTTATTTCCTGGCTTTTTCTTCAGTCAAGGATTGATGGCAGATGTGTATTATGAAACTGCAACAATTGTCATTACTTTGATTTTGTTAGGGCGATTATTTGAAAATCGCGCCAAAGGACAAACCTCAGCAGCTATCCGCAAATTGATTGGTTTACAGGCGAAAACCGCCCGGTTAATTCGTAACGGGATAGAAGTAGATGTACTCATTGAGCAAGTACAAATTGGTGATGTAATACTGGTTCGTCCTGGGGAGAAAATTCCCGTTGATGGCGAAGTAGTTGACGGGACATCTACAGTTGATGAAGCGATGGTAACAGGCGAAAGTGTACCTGTGAAAAAGCAACCAGGGGATGAAGTTATCGGCGCAACCCTCAACAAAACAGGAAGTTTCAAATTTCGCGCGACAAGAGTCGGAAAAGATACTGTATTGGCACAGATTGTGCAATTAGTACAGCAGGCTCAAGGCTCAAAAGCTCCCATTCAAAGATTAGCAGACCAAGTTACAGGGTGGTTTGTGCCGGCGGTAATTGCGATCGCCATCCTCACCTTTATCATTTGGTTCAACGTCATGGGTAATGTTACCCTGGCATTAATTACCACAGTTGGAGTGTTAATTATCGCTTGTCCTTGTGCCTTGGGTTTAGCCACACCAACTTCTGTGATGGTGGGTACGGGTAAAGGTGCAGAAAACGGCATTTTAATTAAAGGGGCCGAAAGCCTAGAATTAGCACACCAAATTCAAACAATTGTCTTGGATAAAACTGGCACAATTACCCAAGGTAACCCGACAGTGACAGATTTTGTCACAGTTAACGGTACAGCTAATGGCAACGAAATTCAGCTGATTCAACTAGCCGCATCTGTAGAACGCAATTCCGAACACCCTTTGGCAGAAGCTGTTGTTAGATATGCTCAATTTCAGGAAGTAACCTTAGCTGATGTCAGAGATTTTGCCGCTGTGGCTGGTAGTGGTGTCCAAGGTGTTGTTACTCATCATCTGGTGCAAATTGGCACACAACGCTGGATGGAAGAGTTAAATATTAATACTCAAAGCCTGGAACAAGATAAAGAACGCTTAGAATACCTCGGTAAAACAGCAGTATGGTTAGCAATTGACGGTGAAATCCAAGGATTGATGGGGATTGCTGATGCCATTAAACCCACTTCTCCTCAAGCAGTAAAAGCATTGCAAAAACTTGGTTTAGAAGTTGTGATGCTTACAGGAGACAACCGCCGCACCGCCGAAAGTATTGCTCATGAGGTTGGTATTAAAAGAGTCTTAGCCGAAGTCCGTCCTGAGCAAAAAGCAGAAGTCATTAAATTGCTGCAAACCGAAGGGACAAAGAAGAATTATCCAGCACGGGCTAAACGCCCCGCTACAGCTAACAGCACTCAGCACTCAATTGTAGCGATGGTTGGTGATGGGATTAATGATGCACCAGCTTTAGCGCAAGCCGATGTAGGAATTGCCATTGGGACTGGTACAGATGTAGCGATCGCAGCTAGTGACATTACACTTATATCTGGTGATTTGCAAGCCATCGTTACAGCCATTCAACTCAGTCGCGCCACAATGCGTAACATTCGCCAAAATTTATTCTTCGCTTTTATCTACAATGTTGCAGGTATTCCCATCGCCGCCGGGATTCTTTTCCCGATATGCGGTTGGTTACTTAACCCAATTATTGCCGGTGCAGCAATGGCTTTTAGCTCGGTTTCTGTAGTGACTAATGCGCTACGCTTGCGTAATTTTCAAGCTAAAACAATTGTCTAAGGAGAAGCAACAATGTGGAATAGCAAGGTAATTATTAGTACTGTTGTCAGTTGTGGATTGATGTTGAGTTTAGCTGGGGGTGTAGGGATGGCGCAAATTCCCAACCCACAGGAATTATCCATCACTCAGTTCCGGCGCATTGAACAACCACTATCCATTAAAGGTGCAGTTACAGCGGTGGGTTTGGGATTAATTGGTTTAGAAATCTGGTGGTTTCTTTTAAGTAAACCTAAGTCTCACAGTGATCAAGGTAATAGTGAATCAACTAAATGATGAAGCGGGAAAAGATGCGATCGCTGATGTATAATTACAATCTCCCCAACTCCCGCAAATTTTTTATGTCAAAGCCAATAACTAAAACGATAGAAACATCTCCGTGAGAAATATGTTGGCATTCAAATTTTAGACACTTTAGCCATAATCTAATTTAAGGCTTCTGCTGGCGATCGCATATCCATTTGCCAGGGTTTCTTACCTTGTTCTCGCAATTGGATAATTTCACAACCACACTTGTCTATCAAGCTACGGCACAACCTGTATGCTGCCGGATTTTTGGATGGCGGAAACCATTAAATTAAATGCTTGCTACGTAATATGCGATCATCTTTGCCTAGTGTATTGTAAGATTTTGTAATTCTACAAACCAGAAATAATCTATTATCCTATTTTGGGATTATCCGAAAATGGGTTTATTGTGTTGAGACAATACATAATATTCAAACTTATTGCACAATGAAATCAGTTTTCAGTTATGAATATGAGATATTCCGGCGATGTATGATTGCAGCCCGTAAAGAAGCTCAACTAACTCAAGCAACCCTGGCTAAATTTCTTAAAAAACCCCAATCTTTTGTGGCTAAGTATGAGAATGGTGAACGGCGATTAGATGTGATTGAGTTCCTATTAGTGACTCGTATAATAGGCATATCGCCCTGCGAAATTCTGAGGAAAATTGAGCAAGAAGTATCTAATATATCTTGCAAAGAAGATACATGAAGACCCAGGAAGTCATCGATCTTGCATCTCAATATATTGATAGCTTATCTGGTCATATTTTTGACGTTTTAGATATATCCAAGCCTATCACTGTTGATGCAGCAGTCAATTTAGCCAAAGTTATTTCTAAACTATCACCGTTGGTTGGCAATTTGATTGAATTTAACACTGTGGAACTTTTGAATAAGCAGAGTGAATTTTCTAATTTAGGACAATGGCAAAGGCAAGATCCTGGCTTTCCAGATACTATTTTTGTCGGAAAAGTTCAACCGACACCAGGATTAGAGATTAAAGCATGGTTCCCATTAGCAACTGAGATAACCGCACGTTTTAAGGATAGTCAGAACCACTTTCAGTTTGACCAGACCTATGTTGCTATACTGGCATGGCTACCTGAGAAAGTTATCTATGGCAAACCTCGCATTTTTGGTGTAGGCGTTGTCTCTGGTTTATCTATAGCTATGGCTAGAGACAGTCATTACCATAATCCGCCCGATTATCTTGTTCTGGAACCAGAAGATACAACACTCAGAACAGCAAACCTACAACAAACTAATACCAATGGTTATAAGTTTCAGGGATCTATAGAAGAATTCTTAGAAGCTCAAAAAATAGTTGAATCATGGGGGATTGACGGAAAACTCTATCAGCCCACTAGAGAATATCAGCTTCTTATGCGTCAACTACTAACGCGATATACTTATAGACTAGACACCAATTTTGCAAAGTTGGACAGAATTGTACATCCAGACATCGAAAGATTCAAGCAACGTGTTTACAATACGGAAGTTGCTGGTATGACAATAGGTCAATGGAATAAACTTTTATCAAGCCGCCGAGAAGAAAGTATCAAGAGAACTTTACAGAATTATTTAGAAATTAGAGAAGAGAATATTGATGAACTTATTGATTAAATCTTTTAAAACCATAATAGAAATAGTCTGAATCAAGCTCACATGAATATGCTCTACGTTTTATTTTACGTGCTGCTAGTGATGCACTAAACAAACCTCCAAATGGTTCCCAAATTACATCATTTTCATCAGATGATGACTCAATGATGACGTTCATTAAATCCAGAGGTTTTTGATTGAGATGTACTGCCTTCCCAGACGAAGTTTTAATTCTTTCATCCCCTCGTAATGCTGGGCGTTCCCAAACATTTGTAAAACCATGAGGACATTTAAATTTTGACCGTAATTTATTCCATTCTTCTCCCGTTAAGGGTTGATTTCCATTCAAAGAAAAATAAGGTTTTCCTTCTGGGTTGCCATACTCATTTGCATATTTCACTAGCCTTTCAAACATTTTTGGAGGTGGAAAATACCATAAATGCCCTTGATCAAAATATTTTCTAGTTGCAGCATCAATTACACCACAAGCATCATTTGCTCGCTTTAACGGTAATTTAGAGCGTTTCCATTCATACAGTAACCATGCTTTTAAAGTAAGTTCATTAATTTTCACTTCTCGCACATATTGAACACATACTTCTGTAACGACAGGGAACCTACGAATTTTTTCTGTATTAATATTTCCTGCTATGTGTCCTTTTCCCTTGTTCCAAATATTACAATTAACGTAGCGCCAACCATATTTTTCCAGAAGTGGATGTACAACAGCCCAACCAATTTCGGAGTTCCAAAACCAAAGAGTTGTACATGGCATCACAGCTTTTGACCACGCTGCAATGTGAGGTTCATACCAATAAGGTAAATCTAGGTGGTCTGAAGTATCTCCTTCAAAACCAAGAATACCATAAGCGCCATCGGAAACAATTACAGTAGGTTGCTCCCAACTACTGTAGTGTTCAAGACTATTACCTAGATATAGAGCAACATATTCATCGCTCCAGGCAGAACAACTTAATTTTGTGTCAAGTTGTCTTACTTTTGCACGTCCTACTGTGCTGGTTGCCTTTCGCTTTAAACTATTGAGGGAAAAAGACTTTGGGTTATGCAGGCTCATTTAACTATTTATGTGGCTATACAAGCTAAGTAATTGCTACTTTATCCGATCTTAGGATATTTGTATAGCTACAAAATAGGTTTTTAAGAAACTCCTCTCCTATTACTTTTGCTTGGTTAAGACCGTGTTTTTATAGATTCTGTTGGGCTAAATATTGATACATTTGCCAACGTGCATCGACTTCGGCTTGTGCTTGTTGTAATAAGTGCTTGGCAATTTCTGGTTTACTCTTAGCAAGCATTTTAAAGCGATTTTCTTGATACATTGATTGCTCTACAGATGTATCTTGACTTGCTGTTTCTCGTCTACGCTCTAATTGCAAGGGGTTCTTACCTTGTTCGCGTAGCAGGGGATTGTAACGATATAGCAACCATCGTCCTGATTCTACCAAAGCTTTTTGGTGATTCATGCCTGTGGTCATGTTGATGCCGTGGGCAATGCAATGGCTGTAGGCAATAATTAATGATGGCCCGTCGTAAGCTTCGGCTTCTAAAAATGCTTTGAGGGTGTGGTCATCCTTTGCGCCTAAAGCTACACTGGCTACGTAGGCGTTGCCGTAGGTCATGGCAATTAAGCCTAAATCTTTTTTGGGTGTAGGCTTACCACTGGCGGCAAATTTCGCTACGGCTGCTTTGGGTGTGGCTTTTGAAGATTGACCGCCAGTATTAGAATATACTTCTGTATCCATTACTAAAATATTGACGTTGCGATCGCTTGCCAACACATGATCAATTCCACCAAAATCAATATCATACGCCCAACCATCACCGCCAACAATCCACACGCTTTTTTTAACTAAATAATCAGCGAGGGATTTGAGAATTTTGGTTTTAGATATTAAGTTAGGGTCTATTTCGTCAGTGAGAATTTTATCTAATTTTTCTTTTAATAAAGCTACTCTTTCTCGTTGTTCCCAAATATCGGCTTCGGTTTTTTGTTCAGCTTTGAGGATGGAATGAACTAAATTATCTCCTAATTCACTGCCTAATTGTTGTAATAATTCGGTGGCAAATTCTGTTTGTTTATCTATAGATAAGCGATAACCAAAACCAAATTCGGCGTTATCTTCAAATAAACTATTTGACCAAGCGGGGCCGCGTCCGTCGGCGTTGGTTGTCCAAGGCGTGGTGGGGAGGTTTCCTCCGTAGATGGAAGAACAGCCGGTGGCGTTGGCAATAACAGCGCGATCGCCAAACAATTGGGTTAATAATTTTAAATAAGGTGTCTCACCACAACCAGCGCAAGCACCAGAAAATTCAAATAATGGTTCTTGTAATTGTTGTTGACTAATTTGGTTTAATTTTAAATTTCTGCGGTCAGGATTGGGTAAATTTAAAAAGAAATCCCAATTTTCTCTTTCTTGTTCTCTTAAAGGTAGTTGCTGCGCCATATTAATGGCTTTTTTACCAGGTTCAGATTTATTTTTAGCAGGACAAATATCTACACAAATAGCGCAACCTGTACAATCTTCGGGAGCAACTTGAATAGTAAATTTTTGATGATTAAAATCTTTATCTTTAGCATTTACTGACTTAAAAGCCTGTGGTGCATCAGCTAACTCACTTTCTGCATAAGCTTTAGCACGAATGGCGCTGTGCGGACAAACCATCACACATTTACTGCATTGTACGCAGACATCCGGTTCCCATACAGGGATTTCTTGGGCGACGTTGCGTTTTTCCCATTTGGCTGTCCCTGTGGGGAAGGTTCCATCTGGGGGTAAGGCGCTGACAGGTAAGTCATCACCTTGCCAAACCATGATTTTACCCAATACTTCTTGGATAAATTCGGGTGCAGTTACACATAAGGAAGTTGTCGAGAATAATTCCTCATCTAGCCATTTACCTTGTTCGGCGGTGGGAATTTGGACTTGATGCAGATTATCTAGTGTCATATCCACCGCTTGCATATTCATGCGGACGATATCTGCACCTTTCTTACTGTATGTTTTTTCGATCGCCTTTTTAATTTTGGCGATCGCTTCTGCTTGTGGTAAAACCCCGGCTAAAGCAAAGAAACATACTTGCATAATTGTATTGATGCGTCCCCCCATCCCACTGTCGCGGGCAACTTGGTTGGCGTTAATGACATACAATTTCAGCTGCTTATCTAAAATTTGCTGGCGCACTTTTGGGGGAAGATTTCGCCAAACAGTCTCTTTATCAAAGGGACTGTTTAATAAAATGGTCGCCCCGGTTGCAGCCGTTTGCAGTATATCTATCTTTTCTAGAAATACCCAATGGTGACAGCCAATAAAATTGGCTTTGTCTATCAGGTAAGTCGAATGAATGGGTTGCGGACCGAACCGCAGGTGAGAAACGGTCATCGAGCCGGATTTTTTCGAGTCGTAGACAAAGTAACCTTGGGCGTAGTTATCGGTTCCCTCACCGATAATTTTGATGGAGTTTTTATTCGCCCCTACTGTACCATCGGAACCCAACCCGTAAAACATCGCCCGGACGACGTTATCGGGTTCGATGGAAAAATCGGGGTCAAAATTGAGGGAAGTGTGGGTAACATCGTCGTGAATACCCACAGTGAAATGATTTTTGGGTGTTGGTTGGGCGAGGTTGTCGAAGACGGCCTTCACCATCGCCGGAGTAAACTCCTTAGAGGAAAGGCCGTAACGTCCACCAACAATTACAGATGGAAGTTTATCTCTACCACTACCACGCGCAGCAACAGTTACAGATGGAACTTTGTCTCTACCACTACCACGCGCAGCAACAGTCACAGATGGAACTTTGTCTCTACCACTACCGCGTTCAGCACGGATTTCGTGAATAGCAGCGACGACATCCAGATATAGTGGTTCGCCGGCGCTACCTGCTTCTTTAGTGCGGTCTAAAACCGCGATCGCTTGTACACTTTCTGGTAACATTTCCACAAACCTTTGGACATCAAAGGGACGGTAGAGGCGTACTTTCACCACGCCCACTTTTTCCCCAGCAGCGTTGAGATAATCAACAGTTTCATGGACGGTTTCACAACCAGAACCCATGATGACAATTACCCGTTCTGCATCTTCCGCACCGTGATATTCAAAAATGCGGTAGTATCTTCCTGTGCGATCGCCAAATTTATCCATGATGTTCTGCACAATCTCTGGACAGGCGTTGTAGTAGGAGTTCGCGCCTTCTCTTGATTGGAAGTAAACATCAGGGTTTTGGGCTGTACCACGTAACACAGGATGGTCTGGAGTTAAAGCACGGGCGCGGTGTTCTAAAATTAATTCGTCGGGAATGAGCGATTTAATCTCGTCATCGGAGAGTAACATCACCTTCTGCACTTCATGAGACGTGCGGAACCCGTCAAAGAAGTGCATGAACGAGACGCGAGTTTCTAAGGTAGCTGCATGGGCGATAAGCGCTAAGTCGTGACTTTCCTGTACCGAAGCGGAACACAACAAAGCAAAACCAGTCGCCCGCGCCGCCATTAAATCACTATGGTCGCCGAAAATGGATAAAGCGTGTGTAGCCAAAGAACGTGCAGCCACATGAACAACTGTGCTAGTCAGTTCCCCAGCAATTTTGTAGAGGTTAGGAATCATCAACAATAGCCCCTGAGAAGCCGTAAAAGTCGTACTCAGAGAACCTGTTTGTAATGCCCCATGCACTGCACCAGCCGCACCGCCTTCACTTTGCATCTGCACAACGCTGGGAACCGTACCCCAAAGATTCGGGCGGCTTTCCGCTGACCACGCATCCGCCCATTCGCCCATTGCCGAAGACGGGGTGATAGGGTAAATAGCAATTACTTCATTTAATTTGTAAGCAACACGGGCAACAGCTTCATTCCCGTCGATGGTTGCAAAGGTTTGACTCATAATTGTAGCCCTAGCCTTTAAACGGCACTATCAGACAGCGTTGTGATACTAATTAGAAATAGTTAAAGCCTAGAAGTTGGTGTTTCATGTTAGCTGCATCTAACTGGAAAATCCAATATATGTAGGTAGGATTATCCCTGGTTAGGATAATATTTGATTGACCACTTGCGGGCTTTGAGTTTGACTCTAAATAGTGAATGTAAGCTTTAGTATCTCATCCGAAATACTTTATTTATTTATATCTATTAACGATGTACTCAATCGCCAAAAGAATATCTAGCAAAGGCTTTCAAACAAGTACTTCTCATTCGTGGGGGTACAGGTTCGGGATTTGATTTCTAATGTAAAACCAGCTTTATTTGATTGTTTAATCTATTCTAAAATTTTAGCTGATTATATTTAAAAGCACAAAATTAAATTTTTAAATATGCCTTAATCTATGAATTACACAATAATGATTGTTACCTAATATTTTTCGTTTGTGGTTGAGGCGACATTAAAGATGGGCGCGGCGTAACATAATTTCGGAAAAATAGTAAAGGAATACTCAGCAAGCCTAAAATCATCACAATTGTGGTGATAAACCAAACAGGTAAACGATTGGGTCGATAGTCACCGCGTTCAATTTGCCAGAACACCTGATTATATCGCCAAGCAGCTAAAGCGATCGCACCTACTCCCACAATTACTAAAGCAACTCCTAAATTTTCCGAGTTAAATAGCGGATGTACTGTTGGTTCCTGTTGCGTAATTGCCGTATTTAATTGGCGTAAAAATAGACCAAACCTTGCAATGGCAAAACCAAACCCAATTAAAGCAATAGAAGTTCTCAACCAAGCTAAAAAAGTTCTTTCATTGGCTTGATGTTCCCTCTGGCGGTCTATTTTATTCATGAGTAAACTAATCTACAACTCCTGATACTCTCCGCGCCTCTGCGTGAGGTAATATTATATGACGTAATTGCGATCGCCCCGACCAACGCCACCATATTGCTAAAGTTGGTTTTGCCGTAAAATCACGATGAACAGCGTAACGCAACCAACAGAATTTCAAGCATTTCCCAGGTTCATAAGCGAGTAGCCAAGCTTTTTCGTAGCGGACTAAATCACTTACCCAAACTGGTGCGAGTTCTTCCTTTTGTGCAGCGTTATTAATAAAGTTAGCAAAAGCGATCGCATCATCCCGATGTTTTTTTATTCCCGTCGGTAAATAAGTCTCTGCATATCGCCAAAACAAAGTATTAAAATTTTTCCCCAACGCCTTAGCTGTTCTGGGTAACAATTCTCGTATTTCCCCTAACCGCTTCCACTTGAGAGAATTGGCAAATATATTGACTTCCTGCGATGAAACTTCCGCTAACTGCTGCGCTTCATCATCACTCAAACCAAACTCCACACCCACCGCTTGCGGGTTGGCAAAAAAACGCTCTCGAAATTCAGTATTAGTATAAAGCTGGGCTAAAACTTGCTGGGTTTGTGCTAACCCCATCTTTGATAACTCCTACCAATTTTTCGTGCTGTATCCAATTCTTGGGCTATTTCTGAAAACGGAGGTAAATTTTCATCCCGTTCTAACACTATCCCTTTCACGGGAATACGGGCTACAACTTCCTCCATTATTTGCCAAACTTCCGGGGGTGTTGACTGGGAATGACTATCAATTAATACCCCATCATGCCAATGTCCGCCGACGAAATGCAACTGTACAACACGTTCCCACGGTAAATCATGGAGAAAATCTTGCACATCATAACCATAATTCACCGCATTGGTATGTAAATTCGTTACATCCAACAGCAACCCACAGTCAGCACGTTCTACCACTTCTGCCAAAAACTGCGCTTCGGTCATCTCTGCACCAGGAAGTTTTACCATATAGGTAATATTTTCCAGAATTAACGGCACATCAACAAAGCGTCGCACTTCGGCAATATTGCGACAGAGTATATCTACCGCCTCTTTGGTGTAAGGTAGTGGTGACAAATGCCCAATATCCACACCGCCAGCTTTGGTAAAACAAATATGTTCACTCCACCAAGGCGGGTTAAGTTGTTTAATTAAGGTTGCAAGTTTGCCTAAATAATCTGTATCTAAACCTTCCGCACTACCCAGCGACAAATTAATGGCGTGGGGAATTATCGGGAAATGTGCAGCCAGTATTTCTAACTCTTGTTGTTTTTGTACTGGTGCATCAAGATAATGTTCTGCCACAATTTCGAGAAAGTCCACTTGGTGACGGTTGAGAAACAAATCACTTTTGAATGGTTCTCGAAAACCCAACCCGACACCCAAAGTAGGAAGTTGAGATAACATAATTTTTTAGTCTCCACCACATCCACCACAACCCCCACATCCACCACCACCGCAGGAACCGCTACAACCGCCACTACAGCCACCTCCGCCACAGCCGCCAGAACTACTATTTTGACTACTGGTAGTAGTTCTCATGGGGACAAAAATATTTTGATATTTGTCGTAGCGAGTTCCTGCAAGTAAATCAAAACCGTAGAGTGCTACAGCCAAGTTATATTCAAACTCGGAAGGAATGCCAATTTCTACTTTTTGTTTTAACTGTGCGAAAGTTGCTTCCGGGATATCAGCTTGAATTTTTTGTTTTAATTGCTTGAATGTGGCTTCTAGTTGTTTCAGGTACTCTACCCCTAGTAGACTTCTATGTTGAGTTATCTGACAGGCATTCTGAAGAAAGTAAAACGAGAATATTCCCATCAGCACGAGATAACCCATATTATTGCGATTATGTAACGAAGCTATTACCAACTTAAAGCCGCCCAAACCGACAATGATAGAAGCCCCTATCCATTTGATTAACTCTGTTCTCGCTTTCAGGTTATCGGAAGTTAGTAGTTGTTCATTTAGGAGTTGCTGCTGATAAACTTTGCAGTGTGGCTGCAATTGTCTGGCTAATAACCATCCAGATGTTCTTGGTGTTGTTGGTGTAGTAAACCAATCAAATGCTTCACGTTGTATGGTTGTTAACAGAGATACATCAGGATGATTTTCTGCTTGCTGAATAAACTCTTCCGTGATTTGTAAATAACCGCGTTGTGACAAGTCCATCACTGCTACCTTTGCTACTCCCATTTCTTGAGAACGCAGGTAAGCAATTTTGTAAGGATCTGGTTCAGCCGGAATTAACGGTAAAGGTTGATTTTGTGTGGGATCTTGCACTAGCTGACTACTTACTAGCACTGTGATGGTCACAATAGCACCATAGAAAAGCAGAAAATCAGGATCAGGCATATCTGGTACTATTGTTGCGATCGCCACCACTAAACCTATCGCCACTGAAATAATCAGTAACTTGAGTATTACCGATTTTGTAATTGTGCTTGGTACAGGTTTATCGAACATTCTTTCAGTCTCAATTCTTCAGACAGCCTGTTGTATGACATTTGTCGTCCAAGTCTTGACGACATCCTCTCTAGTCTCCACCGCCACAACCACCACAACCACCACCACAAGAACTACCGCAGGAACTACCACTGCTGCATGAACTGTCGCCAGAACTACCGCTACTGCATGAACTACTACTGTACGAACTACATCCAGAACTACCGCTGCTGCATGAACTACCACCAGAACTACTACCACTTGAACGATTAGATGATCTGCTAGTGCTGCGGCTACTTATTTTTACAGAATAAGTAGGTGGAAAGAATGCTTTGTAATAGGAATCGTAGGAAGTACCAGCAAGAGCCTCTACACCAAAGATTGCTATTAACAGGTTGTAGTCAAATAGAGAAGGAATATGATATCTAGCTTTTTTTATGAGTTGCGCGAAGGTTGTTTGAAGTTGTTGTAGATACCTTTTTCCCAGATGACTTAGGGGCGAATGGTGCTTACTCACAAACCACAGCAGATAGATAATAGAACATACACCCATAACTATCAAAAAACTAACGTTATAGCGTCCTTTATCCAAAGCTATCAGCAATTTATAACCGCCTAAGCTCAAAATCAGCATCGCCCCAATTAAGCTAACTTTAACGTTGCGTATTTGCCATTTACCTGCATACAGTAATTTCTCATCATGCAACTGTTCTTGATAAGCAATGCAGAATGACTGTACACACTCGGTAGCCAGCAAAAGGGATATTTTAGCTGTAGCAGGTTCCGAAAACCTTTCCAATACTTGCTTTTCTATTGGCTCTAAATTTGATGTATCAGGATGGCTGGGTATTTTGCTAATAGTCTGTCCGCTAACTTGCAAATAACCCTGCTGCACCAAGTTGAATAATACTAAATGAGCAATTCCTTTTGCTTGAGAACGCAAGTAAGCGATTTTGTAAGGATCTGGTTCCGCCGGAATTAATGGTAAAGGCTGATTTTTTGTCGGATCTTGGGCTAGTCGCCCACACAATAACAAAGTTGCGATGATAACAATACCATACAATAGCAGAAAGTTCGGCCCATACATATCTGCAACGAAATTGTGCAGTAATGCATCCATTACTTTTACTCCTTATTAGGGGATTCCTGAAATTAGGAAATATTGAATGTAAAAAATTTTGGCAGCGGTTTTTTAATACATCTCGCTTTTTTAACTCTGGTAAGTATTATATCACACTCAATTTTAGCCACCACCACCGCATCCACCGCAAGAACTTTCACCACTGCAAGAACTTCCGCCACCACTACTACCTCCAGTCGGGTTGTTATGCGGCTGGCAACTGTACTGAGCATTATTCTACAAGTTTCCAAAAAAATTCATCTCTTGAATCTATTGCTTCGGAATTAGAACATGATATCAATTTATATTTTTTGGAAATCATACAGATTTTGTTTGCGCCAAATACATGGGAGGTGTAGTAAACGTCTAGTCGAACTTTATATGATTTCTTTATGGAGATGCGGGAATGGATCTTTTGATCCTCAACAGATACTGGGGGTGCAGGTTCATGACCTCTCTCTGTGAGCCATTGAATTAAATCACCACTAGACATACCAGATGGCACAAAACTTTCAAGGGGTTTAAGTCTTGTAAGTTTTTCTACAGTGTAGGTAAACCACATACCTCTAAATACAGTGAATTCTAGGCATCTTCTAATACCAACTTCTATTCGCAGATCATTAGCTGTAATTTTGTCGCTTTCGTTACGGACATTGTAAACAGGCAGCGTATATCGATTAGGCAGATAGAGATTTGCTTTTATTTTCGGATAATTAGAGGCTAAAAATACCCTTCTTGAGTTCCAAAAATTCCCCCACGTAGCTATAAGAGCAAGCAAAGATATACAAAAGGAGAAAGCAGAAAGGTTTTCTTGTATGAACTTTAAATTTATTTGAATGGGTTGCATTTAGGGTTGCTCTCTTCAATACTTTGATGTTTAGTCAAATTTACATTGAGATTAACCAATCCAGAAAATTTAGCAAAATTTAATTTTTAGTCGCCACTTTTAATTCTCAATTTCGTCCCACACCTTTTGCAAAAAGCTGCATCCATATCATGAAAAGCCAACCCACAACCTGAACAAACTATTTCTACCTGATTAGCATTTTTCACCAAACGCTTAATTAAATCTCCTACTTGCCAAGGAATTAACGCTACACCAGTCAAAATCATCAATACTGTTAGCAGACGACCTACTTCAGAAATAGGAGTGAGGTCTCCAAATCCTACAGTTGTCATAGTTACAACCGAGAAATAAAACGCATCCAGAAATGTAGTATACGCTTGGGGATTTACTGGATGTTCAACTTGATAAATTAATCCAGAATAAACAAAAATAATTGCAAATAATGTAAATAATATCCGTGCGAAAATTAGCCCATCTTCTGTACTGATGCTGGCAAACAAAAACTTTTGATCGATAAATCTAATTAATCGTAAAATCCGAAACCATCTTAATAGGCGAATAAAACTGATATCTACTGTGCCGAGAAAAAAGGGCAATATTGCCATTAAATCAATAATTGCATAAAAGCTAAAAATATACTTAAGTTTATTCTCGGCACTCCAAAAGCGCAGTATGTATTCTGCTGCAAAGATAATGAGGATAGCAGTATCAATTAAATCTAGCAAAAACCTAATATTGTCAGGAATATTATAAGTTTGGGCAACAAAAATTCCTGACGAAATTAGGACTAAAGCCGCCATTGTCAGATTGATAATTTTACCTGTAGGTGTTTCCAAGTCTGTTAAGTAAAATTCTGTTTTTTCTCTACTTAGTAACATATTTTTTCGACCTTTAGCGCCTGTACTTGCATCCCATAAATCATGAGATATGATTGAGCATGATTTTTACCTGAAAATAACGAACATGAACCAAGAATATTTTATGCGTTTAGCCTTAGAAGCAGCCAAAAAAGGTGATTGGCCTTATGGTGCTGTGGTTGTCAAGGATGACGAAGTGGTTGAGGTAGCATATAATACTGTGCAACGGAATAATGATCCATCTGCCCATGCAGAAATGAATGTTATTCGCAGTTTAACAAATAAACTAAAAAACCCTTCTTTAGAGGGTTACAGCATATATACGACTTGTGAACCTTGTCCTATGTGTGCAACAGTTTGTATTTGGGCTGGTATATCAGAAATTATTTATGGGGTTTCCATCCAAGATTTAATCTCTATAAATCAGTCACAAATTCATGTTTTTTGTGATGAGATTATCGCCAAGTCTTTTAGAAATATCAAAGTGACGAAAGGTATTTTAAAAGATGAATGTTTGGCTTTGTTTATTGGAAGTTAGCTATTTGAAGAATGTTGGGTATTAAATGTAAGCAATAATTAGTTTGGCTGGCTTAACTGGATTAATCAAACTCATTTAAATAAGCTAAAAATGTATTTGCAATAATAGCCGCCTGGGTGCGATCGCGCAAACTTAAGCGATTTAAAATATTAGTAACATGATTTTTCACTGTACCTTCCGAAATATATAATTCCTGGGCAATTTCGCGGTTACTTGCACCTGTGGCAATTAATTTTAAAACTTCTTTTTCTCTGGGTGTCAGTTCAGTTAAACTAGGCGGCACAGGTTCTGAGTGAGTTTGTCCACCACTAGGAAATTGATTCAATAGTTTTTTCACTATTCCTGGCCCTAGTTGAGTATAACCTTTGTGAACGGCGCGAATTGCCGCAGCTAATTCTTCTGAAGGTGTATCTTTGAGTAAATAACCCATTGCACCATATTTTAAGGCGGCGGAAACATATTCATCATCGTCAAAAGTTGTGAGTACCAAAATTTTGATGTTACCAAAATTTTGATGAATTTCTTGTGTAGCTGCAACTCCATCCATAATTGGCATTCTAATATCCATTAGCACTACATCTGGCTGTAATTTTGCTGCCAAGTCTACAGCTATCGCACCATTTTCTGCTTCGCCAACAATTTCTAAATCTGGTTCCAATTTTAATAATTCTTTGAGACCTTGACGAATTAAATTTTGGTCATCTACCAGCAAAACTCTAATCATTACACTCAACTTTATAAAGGAATATCAACTATAATTTGACAGCCAGAATTGGGAGTAGTGTTAATCTTAAATTCACCACCCAAGGCTAAAGTGCGATCGCGCATACTTTGTAAGCCAAAACCAGTAGTATTTTGCTGAATATCAAAACCTATCCCATTATCTTGCACCATTAAACGTAAGCTTTTTTTTGTATTAGTCAGTGCGAGGATAATTTCTGTAGCTTTTGCATATTTAGAAATATTTGTCAGTGATTCTTGAATAATCCGATACAGTGCAATATTAGTTTCTGGAGGTGGGGGATAATCCAGATTAATAAAACAACGTGGGCTAACCCCATTAGCTCGATAAAAATCTTCTAAAAGTATAGATATCGCCTGCTCTAAAGTTTTTTCTTGTAAAGGATTAACCCGGATAGTTGAAACCGACTGACGCACATCTTTTAACGCTTTAGAACCAAGTTCTTTAGCTCTAGCTAAAAATGTTTGTGCTTTTTCCGGATTCGACTGCCATAATTTTAAAGCAGTTTCTAACTGTAAATTTAATGCGGTTAAAGAATGTCCTAAAGAATCATGAATTTCACGGGCAATGCGAGTACGTTCTTCTAGGGTAGCTTGATTTTCAATTCGTAAAGCATATTGGCGCATTTTCTCGTTAGCGATCGCCAGTTTTTCCCGATTCTGCCGTTCAGCTAAGACTGTATTCATTAATAATAAAACAAAAATTAAACTTAATCCAAATAACAGCGCCGTGTTGAAAGTAATAAACCGAAAACGCTCTTGTGCTTGAGGTGGTAAAGCTTTGGGTAAACGAGAGTTCAATGTTATCAAAAATAAAGAGAAAGATAAACCTGTGACAACTAAGCGCCCAGGTAACTGAAAAATTAAACAACTACGAGTTACTAAAATTAGATAGATAAAGGGAAACAATCGCGCAACTCTACCACCAAACATTCCAGTAACAAATAATAATAAAACTTCAATTGATGTATAAATTATCTTATTTATCGGCTTACCTGTAGGTAATCTTAAACCCATTAAACCAAAAATAATTAAACAGCCAATAGTCAGTTCAGGAAATTGATTAGCAAATCGTGGCGAAGGATCAGGAAATGTAGATGTCGAAATAGCGAGAGTTAGTAATATCCATTCCAAATATAGTAAAAACCGAAAGGGATGATTGTTAATTTGGATAGGTTGATTCATATCAATTTGAGATTTTATATTAAAAATTAGTAGACTGGTATTTAATCCCGGTATATCGAGTTAATCGATAATTTACGAAGAAGAGTTTCTCTTGTTTATTCTCCTGAATTCTGAATACTGTTATAACTATAATTTACAAGTTAGTGTTACTTAAATAACATAAAAAGAAAGTATGACTAAAGTCACGGGTGTAACCATGACTTTCTCCTCATGTAATGACTAAGAATAAATTCCTATGATGATGACATCCTCAAAAGGAAAAGAAAACAAGGTAACAAATGAAACTGAAGTCATTATCATTAATTGCTGGTGCGATCGCTCTGACTCTGACTGCAACATCCTTTGCTGTGAAAGCTCAAGCTTTATCTCATTCACCCCTATTAGTTGCTCAAGCACAAAAAGAAGGAAATTGGCAAGGTAAAAAAGGCCCTTGGGCAGAATTAGGTCTGAGTGATGCTCAAAAAACCCAAATTCAGCAAATTCAACGCAACACCCGCAGTCAAATGGAAAATGTTCTCACCCCAGAACAAAAGGCAAAAATCAAAGCAGCTATGGAAGCACGCCGCGCCGAAAGACAAGCTAATCAGGGTCAACCACGGCAACCTGGACAGCGTGCAGGCCGTCCAGGTGGTAAGGGTTTTGCTGAGTTGAATTTAACTGAAGCCCAAAAAACTCAAATGCGGCAAATACGTGAGTCTTCTAAACAACAAATTGAAGCAGTTTTGACTCCAGAACAACGGACAAAACTTCAGCAATTACGTCAAAACGGTAAAGAGCGTCGTCAACAACGCCAACAACCCAATAGCTAATTCTGCTCATCCAGCATTGAAGTCCAGAGCAAAAACTATCACTAGTTTTAGAAGGTTATTTTTATGAAGTGCTTTGCCTATGCTGCTCTATGTGCTGGAGCTATTTTCTTACCTTCAGTAGCTTCTGCTGGGGAAGTTTATCACCGAGAAGTTAATCAACAACAACGCATCTATCACGGTGTTAAAAACGGCTCAATTGATAGAACAGAATTACGTCAATTAGAACGGCGTGAAGCATCTCTGGAAGCTGCAAGAAGACGGGATGTTCGTCGTGATGGACATCTAACTCCTCAAGAGAGAAGACAACTCAACCGCCGCGAAAACCGTTTCTCTCACACCATCTACCGAGATAAGCACGACTAGTTATTCAGCCAGGGTGGGAATTAAACCACCCTACTAAAATATTTTTAATTTAAGAAATATGCAGCCTGATATTGCTTCTTCCAATCCTACTCCTCGCATCCAACAATTTTTAGATATCCTCGATCGCGTGACAGAAGCACGCGGGAAAAATGTACCACAAATTGTTCATGTAGAAAAATTGCGATCGCTACCTGCTAACTCTTTTGGTAAAACCTGGGTTGATTTTCTCGATGCACACAACCTCCAACCTTTCACAACAGGTCTTCGGCGTAAACAACTCCATGATGGTGTTCATATTCTTACAGGTTATGGCGCAGACCCCATTGGCGAAGCAGAAGTACAAGCATTTTTAGTCGGCGCAAAATTTGGATTATTTAATCTCCTTTTAGGAATAGGGCTATTAAAAGTTATTTATCAAAATCTTAATTCTCGTCAAGAATTTGCTTGGAAAAGATTGTGGCAAGCATATCAGCGCGGTCATCACTCCAACTTCGACCCAGATACTTGGCAACCTGAGTTAGTTTGGCACCTACCACTAACTCAGGTACAAGAAATATTTTCCATCAACCAATAAATTTTTTACTTTTGACTTTTAACTTACTCAAACTTCTTTGCAGAAGATGGCGATAGGGGATAAGTTCCATCTCCTTTCGCATTCCTTAATTTTCTTCCCAACTAGATTTACTCTCACCCCAACAAAATTGACAACCCCTTTAGGATAAAGTTAGGAGTTAATTCAAACTTCTAGCTTTTTTTATATGCCCAAAGAATTTCCTATTGGTAGTAAAGTCCGGGTTGTGGCGCTACCACCATACGTCAAAACAGCTGATCCCATGCCGATGTTACGTCCTCCAGAAGTGATCAATCTGGGTGAAGAAGGTATAGTTCTTGACCGTCGTCCTGGAGGTTATTGGGGCATCCGGTTTAGCAGAGGAGCCTTTCTTCTCGATAGCCAATACATCGAAAGCACAGATCCCCCTAGTGAATCCACGCCAGGTGACAATAATAGCAACCAAGAATTGTAAACTTATGTAAAGTTGTGATTCTGGTCTACACCATGATTTCTCGGCGCAATTTTTTAAATATCTTCTTTGCCAGCTGTTTCGCTTTGATTAGTTGGTTCAACTTTTCACCTGTGGCTAATGCCCTTGGTGGTAAACTACCAACGCTAAATCAACCTGCACCAGAGTTTACTTTACCTACCAACACAGGCGATGGCCAAATCTCTCTGGCCGACTTGCGCGGTCAATGGGTAGTACTTTACTTTTATCCCAAAGACTTTACAGCTGGTTGCACCATCGAAGCACGGCGTTTTCAGCAAGACTTACCCAAATATCTAGCAAAAAATACGCAAATAATTGGTGTCAGTGCTGACGATGTTGATTCTCACGCCGAATTTTGTGATTCTGAGGGATTAAAATTTCCCCTATTAGCAGATACCACTGGCGCAGTCAGCAAAGCTTATGGTTCTTGGATTGGTTTTGTCTCAATGCGCCACAGCTTTATCATCGACCCAGAAGGTATATTGCGCGAGACTTTTGTCAAAGTCAACCCATCTGTTCACAGTCAAGAAGTGCTGGCAAGATTAGAAAAATTACAATCTTCAGCTTCATAGATTTTATGTGTCTTGGTAGTTCATATTATCAAGACACATCAACACCAAAGATATTTGCGTGACTCCAACTGATTGGTTAGGCTATCTGTATCCTCTTTCTTCTATAGCCTGCTATGGATTTTGAAGGCAAAGCTACCGCCACGACTGCTACAAAAAACCCAGAATTTACTCAATCAGTAACGACACGTAAACCTCTAGAGTTGTTACGAGATACTGAGGCTTTGCTACGTCGGCCTACTGTAGCAACATTAGTGCCAATTTTGCCCCCAAAGTTGAGTAACAGAATGCAAGAAGTCTCAACTGTTGCAGAATCATCCTTGCAAGAATTAGCAAAAATTGATCTAGAGCAAATTAGTGACTGGGAATTACAGCCTATACGTCTACGTGTAGGGTTAAGCTTTGTGGGTTTTGGCGCATTAATGATATTGGTGCTGCTACTGTACTTGAATACGCTGCATCCAGAATTAAGTACAGTTGGGCAGATTCACCAATATTGGTATCAATATGTTTGGTTTGTTTGCTTGGGGATAGCGGGAATGTTTGTAATTGGTCGAGAAACAATGCGGCCAAATGTCAAGCTAAAAAAGCTAAAAAAACGATAACATAAGCAATCATTACATCTTATGGCAGCTGTTTGATTGCCCACCTACACACTATAAATACTGGATATTTCATACTTCATACTTCACACTTTATACTTTATATGAATCATGATGCTTTTATTGTGCCGCCAAATTCCCAGATTTCTCTACGAAAAAATTATGACCCAGCTTATACAGCTAATTATCATGACAGAAATGATGCTGCACTAAAATTAAGGTCAGATATTGAAAGATTAGCCAAGTATCAAGATATTCTTTATGCCCAAAACAGCTATGCCTTGCTAATTATTTTTCAAGCAATGGATGCTGCTGGCAAAGACAGCACAATTAAACACGTCATGTCTGGGATTAATCCCCAAGGTTGTCAAGTCTTTAGTTTCAAATCTCCTAGTAATGAAGAACTAGATCATGACTACCTATGGCGCACAATGAAGTCTTTGCCAGAAAGGGGGAGAATTGGCATATTTAACCGCTCTTACTATGAAGAAGTGTTAGTAGTGCGAGTTCATCCAGAAATTCTCCAAAACCAGCAACTACCTCATTTACCAAAAGGTAACAAAATCTGGCAACAACGTTTTGAGGAAATCAATAATTTTGAAAAATATTTAGTCGATAATGGGATTATTGTTCTCAAATTTTTTCTCAATGTCTCGAAAGCAGAACAGAAAAAAAGATTTTTAGCGAGAATTGATGCTCCAGACAAAAATTGGAAATTTTCGGTTCATGATGTCCGAGAAAGAGAATTTTGGTCAGATTATATGGCTGCTTACGAAGATGTTTTTCATCAAACTAGCACCGTACACGCTCCTTGGTATATTATTCCTGCCGATCGCAAATGGTTTATGCGTATGGTAGTGGCTGATATTATCTGTTCTAAATTAGAGTCACTGAAGTTAAAATATCCCACCGTTAGCGAAGAAGATCAGCAGCACCTTTTGCAAGCAAAGTATGCCTTAGAGCAAGAAGAATAACTCATCATTGTATCAATTTAATTAATCTACATAAACTTTTCTAAATCTGCTCTACCTAGAGGCTGATCACAAGCCTATGCAAATATGTCATTCTGAGCAAAGTGTCGATATTCAGATTTTGTCCCCGTGTGGCTAAATAAAAATCAAAATTAATTAGATAGTTTATGGATATAATTTAATCTCCTCAATTACGTAGCTTCAGCTAGATTGAATGCTGTAGTTCTTCACAATGTTCTCAAATTTTTTTGATAATTTTAAGATAAAGTCCAAGCATTGATTGCTTTGGCATTTAATTCCTTGATAATAAACAAAGGAACCAGCTATGGATACTGCTGTTAAATACGACATTGAACTAATTAAAGAAGAAGCACGCCAACTAGTGAAAAAGGGACTTATTAGCCGTCAACGTCCAATTTATGCTTTGTGCAAGTATATCCCTGAACGTGAATGGGCTATTTTTGAACTTGAACTAGAAAAAAACGAATTTTTGCTCCGAGATAGAATTATTGACCTATTGGGTAGTGAAAATTGGGAAGAAGATGGCAGTTGATCATCCAAGTTATTAATCTTGGGACTGGTTTGACGGGAATAAATAGGCGATCGCAGCCCAACCAGAGATAGTGAGTAAACTCACCAAACAAGAAGCCAGGACAAGAGTAGTCATCTCAAAAATGAATTAAAACTCTAGTTTGAATATCTTCAAACTATCAATTGAGTATGACAGTAATGCGACTAGCTTGTGTCAATTCTTTGTACAAATAAAGTGCTGAGTGCTGAGTATAAAGCTAGTTCTTTCAAAGCTTTGTCACAGTCATTAAGCTAACGGTAGACTAAACCGAAATGTACTACCAATTCCTAATTCGCTTTCTACCTGAATTTGTCCACCTTGTAATTCAACTAAATGCCGAGAAATAGTTAAACCAATACCAGTTCCACCCGAATGGCGATCGCGTGATTGATCGGCTCGCCAAAACCGCTCAAATACGTGGGGTAAATCTTGTGGAGCAATACCAATACCTGTATCACTCACAGCAATCCATAGTTGGGATGCTTCCGTCCAAAGTTGCACAGTAATTGTGCCATTAGTAGTGTAACGAACGGCATTTCCTACTAAATTGACTAACACTTGTTCAGTGCGGTCAACATCTGCCAATACCAGAGGTAATGGTGTTGGACAATCTAAACGTAGCACTGGCCCATCTTCTAACAGTTGTTCACTAAATCTTTCTACCAAAGATTCTAATAAAGGACGTAGATTTATCGGTTGTATATTAATTGGTAAATAACCGGCTTCTGCTTTAGAAAGTTCTTGTAAATCATTCACTAATCTTTCTAAGCGGCGAGTTTCTCTGGCTAAACGCCGGTAAACTTCTGGTGATGGTTCTATTTCACCATCTGCTAATTCTTCTAAGTAACCACGCACAACTGTCAAAGGTGTCCGTAGTTCATGAGTCATATCACCGATGAGTTCTCGTCGTCGTGCTTCCACGCCCTCTAAACTGGCCGCCATACGGTTAAAACTTGCACCCAAGCGATTCAGTTCGGGAATCTCAGACATAGGTAATCGCGCATCTAACTCACCAACAGCAAACTTTTGGGTAATTTGTTCCATTTCCGTCAAGCGCTGCATAATTCGCTTAGACACCCAGTAACTCAATCCTCCCGCCGCTGTCGTACCAACGATAACTGACCAAATGGTACTGCGCCGCCAAGCTGTTTCAAAACCTTCCACTAGTTCAGTACGGACATTAATTAAATCTAACCCCTGACTTTGTAGCCGCTCTAAGTGCAGCACAAAAAAACGGGGTGACGAGACTTTACTAATAGTCACAAAACTAGCTACCCCCACAATCATGACTACCAAGTGGGAGAAAAACAAACGTGATGCCAAAGGCAAGGATTTTGTCCAAGGCCAACTCATTTTAAAAAGTAAAAAGTAAAAAAATAATTCCCCAAAATTAAGGAATTTGAAGCAAATACTTTTTTCAGGGAGCTTATTACCCTATAAATGTTACTGCTTTTTTTGCCTTTTAACTTTTTACTTTTGCCTTCTGTTTTGTGCATCACGCTCACATTACAGGAGAGTCTTCAAATTTATAGCCAACTCCCACAACAGTTTTAATAAATGAGGGATTAGCTGGGTCAGGCTCAATTTTTTTGCGTAACCGCGCTACATGGGTGTCAACAACCCGTTCGTCACCAAAAAAATCATCTCCCCAGAGTTTATCAATTAACTGAGTGCGGTTCCAAACTCGCCCAGGATTACCTACAAAGGTGCTTAACAAATTAAATTCCAGGTTGGTTAAGTCTAAAGTTTCTGCTTCTTGGGAATTTAACTGGCGAGAAGCTGTGCGTTGTTCGACATCTACAATAAAGTTTTGCGTCCGCGTGACTTGATGTTGTCCGCCTTGGCGGAGACTACGCCGCAATAACGCCCGCACTCTGGCTACTAATTCTCTGGGGCTAAAGGGTTTAACCATGTAGTCATCAGCACCAGTAGATAAACCAATCACGCGATCGATTTCTTCACCCTTGGCTGTCAACATCAAAATATAAGGGTCTTTTGTACCTGGTTTTTGCCGAATTCTGGCACAAACCTCTAATCCATCCAACCCAGGAATCATTAAGTCTAGAATGATTAAATCAGGTGGTTGCTCTTGAAACATCCGCAAGGCGTTCACACCATCGCGGCTCATCCGACAAGAAAATCCTTCTTTTTCTAAAGAAAGTTGGATTAACTGAGCAATTTCAGATTCATCCTCAACAATTAAAATATCCATCGCAATTCAAAATTTAGCGGAATACGCAGAGTTATTTCCTGGCTTGTAATTGTACTCTAAAAACCTGCGATGGTTGATAAGTAGTGGAATTTACAGGTGGGAATTAGACAGTGAGCGATAGTTGTAACCCAAATGGGAATCTTTTTGAATTTCTTGTTTAATGCTATCAAGATCAAGAAAGTAATCAGCAACATCAATCAGGCTATCGCTGGTCATTGGTCGCAAACTTACGACTTCAACTCGACCACCTTTGCTAGTGACAGCTTCGACAGCATAGGCTAAAGCACCATCACCACTGACCAAAATAGCCGTATCGTAATAGGGCGCTAAAGTGATCATATCAACAGCAATTTCTACATTCAAATTAGGCTTTTTAGTATGGTCTGTCAGCTGTGCTTCTTTGGTAACTACTCGATAACCATTTCGCCGCATCCAAAACAGAAAGCCTTGTTGTTTGTCATTTGCCCGTGGGCGTGCTGGTGTTGGTCGTGCAACATCAACTATTGTGTAAAAGAAAGCTCGCAACAACCGTGAACCAGAGGTTAAACGACACAGTAATTTGAGATAGTCGATTTCAATGCCTAGTTGTAAAGCTGCATGAAATAGATTGACACCATCAATAAAAATTGCAACTCGTCCACGGTTTAATCCGTTGATTGTTGAACTGTTAGTTTTCGGTTCTCGATCGTGATAATTATCACTTTTGCTTGGATTCTTCAAGACAATTTTCGCTGATGAAGGCGATTCTTGTTCTAGAGGTTTATAGGCATTTCTGGCTTTGGTAAAATTAGTGAAAGTCATTGAATCCTCGGAAATTTTAAATTTGTGGAGACTGTTGAGAAATGACCAAGAAAGCATCTGTGCTAGTTTATTTACCTAGCAGCAAATGATGTTAAGCTATTTGTACTTAAGCTGTTAGCTGTCTAAGTTGCACATTAAATTGCAGAGTTTGTATTGTGTCATTAGTCATTGATATTGATGAGAGCAAATGAAAAAATGACTAATGAGTTTATACTTAGCAGCATTAGCTTAATACACAGGTATTGTGTTAATTTTGCAGATTCCAAAAATAAACGCTCCAGAGTTGTGAACTCCAATCAGAGCGAGTTTTACGAGATATTCCCTATGCCTACAACTATACGGCTCTTTATCTATTCCCTCTGCATCCCAACTTACCACAGGATGCTAACACTTGCTCAAAGGCAATTTGCTGTAAGGTGAATAGCGAAGAGCGATCGCATCTATATCTTATTGTACAACTCTATTGCAAAATCCTTCAATCAAAGTAAGGGTTGTATATTGATATCAACATATATAGTAGTTGGATTCAATATTCCCAAAAATTTTCTATCTCTATATTTAGGTTGATGGCAATTATAATTTATTTCAAATTAACAGTAAGAACAATTACAGCAATATTTGAGCATATTTGCTATTTAAAGTTTATCTACTGACAAAATCAGTTAAATAAGCTGGTGGTAAAATTGTCATCAATATAACTTATCAACTTAACCTTTAATTCTTCTTAAGATGGAGTGCATTGATTGAGTAATAGAGGTAAATTTATATCTAGACTAGTCCACAAAATGTCTTTGCTCATCTCCTCCAGTGGTTATTTAACCCCGGAGGTTATTTTTTTGATCCAGTATTTATTGGGTGATGACAATTAATAAATTTGGTTTGTAAAATAAATTACTCTCTAGACGGAAAATTAAGAAATGCTAAGTATAATTCTTATTTTTACTGAGTATCATGTTATTCTGGCAATGATTTGTACCTAAAGCAAAATGTTAGAGAAACTACGGTTCCTTCTTGGTTAATTTGTTTTAGGCAGTCTGATAAGGTAAATCCAAGAATTTTCTCAAACTGAGGAAATAAATCTGGGTTTCTTGTTTAATTCACTTTGTTTATAACACGCTAACAAACCGATAACACGAGCGCGCCAGTTTTATTCCGCTTTAACTGGCGCTTTTTCTATTTTGACAACTGCTCATTTGTCAGCTTTTGAGACATATCTTGTAGCGAACGGCTTGCTTAATTTTGACTTTATAGTCCCAAAATTTCTAGAAGCGATCGCTCAATCACTCCACTCACGAACTGATTACCCTGCAAATTCATGTGGATGCTGTCATGATATAAGGCTTGAACATTGGCAGTTTCATTAAATAGCGGTAAAAAATCTATATAAGGAATTTGCTGGGTTTTGGTAAACTCATTCAACCGTTGACGCGCGGTAATTTCGTAATCAAGGGGGCCAGGTTCGCCGAGTTCTCGCCGTAAGGGAGTCATGGCTAAGAGAAATTTGCTGTTGTGTTGAGTGACTATGGCTTGAATTTGCTTAATTGCTTCGAGATTCACACCCACGCGATCGCCTGATTCTGCTTGAATTGCTTTCAATTCAGGAATTGGCTGTTGTTTAGTTATATAACGCTGCCATACTTCGACTAATCCTAAAGGCGGTTTACTATCTGGATAGTTGCGATCGCGGCCTACTGGTAAAGCTGTAGGATTATGAGCAAACAAATCGTCAGTATTAATTAATAAAACTATTATCTGCGCCTGAAAACTGCCAAATCGCTGTAAATAAGCGAGTTCATTTCTTGGCCCCCAAGAATTAGCCGAAGCATTCAAAACCTCAACTTGGGGATATTTGTCAGCGATCGCTGATGTGAGCGAATTCATGATTAAGCTAGAGATGGTATTTTTTTGATCCGTCCACCAACCACCATTGGCGATGGAGTCTCCTAAAAGTAGTACTCGCAAAGTCGAAGATGCAGGGATTTTGGTGATGGGGCTGCTACGCATGGAAAACTCGTTAATTTCAATGCGATTACCAAAGCGACGAGTATTTTGATTCGGTGCTAATAAGTACCCAATCTGGGAATCACCAATGTAAATTAGGGGATTGCCAAAACCAAAGAGCGATCGCAATCCCATCTCAATCACAATTAGTAGCCCTATTAGTCCCAAAATCATGAATATTACTACTTTCACTTGTTAATCCTCACCGATGATTTCTGCAAATTCCCAAGTATAAAGTAATCAACTATACTATATTTTTTCCGTAAGTTCTGGCGAAAGTATTAATTTATCAACTCGTAGATTTACTGAAAATTGCCCATAATCAGCGACCAATATCATGAGTTTTGATTAATTAATACCAAAGATATATTGATTCTTTGTATAAAGTGAGTCATTATCACTAAAGGCATAAGTAAATTTAGTGATGTATTTGTTGCAAAGCTTAAAGAAAATAACAGGAGAAACTTAACTTGTTTTGCTAACAGAAGGACTACAATCAAAACGGACAAATTAGGACTCTAACGAAGGAGGATTAAAGGCGATGTCCGACTTAAATAGAGGAATTATGAAATTTGAGGGTGCAGACTCTCCCAAATTAGTGACTATTTCTACTGTGTTGCTTTTGGGTTCGATTGCTGGCCTGATTATTTGGGCGCTGCAAGCGGCATACGCCCTAGATTAAGTAACAAGGTGCAGAAAAATTAGTTGTTTGGTGGACACTGGCAAAACAACGGTTTCTGCCACTGCTATGTGTCCATTAAACATATAATCAAAATGTCTGCACAACCGTTAGAAAACTTCAAAAAGATTTTAGACTTTGCGATTTGAGATTTTAGATGCAATATAAATCTAAAATCCAACATCAACAATGCTTGAACTTTGGGGTGCCTTAGTTATTTTAATTGCCTGCCCCTTATTAGGAGGCTTACCTCTGATAGCCTGGATTACCAACGGGTTAACAGGTAGGCGATTGTCACAAATAGGCACAAAAAACATCAGCGTCTCAGCCGCGTTTTATCATGGCGGCACTTGGGTAGGACTTTTGGCGGTATTGTCAGAAGCCTTAAAAGGAATTGCCGCAGTTTTTCTCACACGTATTTTTTTCCCAGATGGATCACCCTGGGAAATAGTCGCCTTGATTGCCTTAGTCTTAGGGAGATTTTGGTTAGCTAAAGGGGCTGGTACAACTAACGCAGCTTGGGGATTTCTCATTCATGATCCTCTGGTGACAGTATTTGTCAGTTTTTTGGCAATCACGACATTGCTAGTATTTCGTGCCAAAAAACCAGTAAAGTACGGGGTGTTAGTTTTGTTTCCCTTACTTGTGACCATCGTGCATTCAGATGATGTATTTAGAATGCTGGCAGCGATCGCCTTAGCTGGCTTACTAGGCTGGATTTATCGGCAAATGCCTGATGATTTAGATTTACCAGCCCAAGAAGCACAGACAGATACACAAGCAACATTAGAAAAGTTGCAGGGCGATCGCCCCATTTGGACTTTAGATAATGAGTTAGATGGGGCAATAGTTGGGCAAAAAGCCGCCACTCTCTCGCAAATTAAGCGTTGGGGTTATCCTGTACCGAAAGGTTGGGTTGTTGTCCCTGGCGCTGATCCAGAAAAGTTAATCGCCATTCTCCAACCATCAGATTTATCCCCGTTAATCGTTCGTTCATCAGCCATTGGGGAAGATTCGGAACAAGCTTCCGCTGCTGGACAATATGAAACCGTGGTGAGTGTCACCAGTAAACAGCAATTGCAAACCGCGATCGCCCAAGTCCGTGATTCTTACAATCATCCAACGGCTGTGCAGTATCGTAGCGATCGCGGTTTACCAGAAACAGCGATGACTGTACTGGTGCAACAGCAAGTACAGAGTGTGTATTCCGGCGTGGCTTTTACCCGCGATCCAATTACTCAGCAAGGTGATGCGATCGTCATTGAGGCCTTACCCGGTAGTCCAATTCAAATCGTCTCTGGACAAGTCACACCAGAACCATACCGCGCCTTTGTAGTCGAAACAGACAATATCTCATCTATTCATATAGAAGGTACGGGACAAGTCCCCCAAGCCATCCTCAAACAAGTTGCTTACCTCGCCCACCGGATTGAAAAACGTTACCACGGTATACCCCAAGATATTGAGTGGAGTTATGACGGTCAAACTTTGTGGGTGTTACAGGCGAGGCCGATTACTACGCTGTTGCCAATTTGGACAAGAAAAATTGCCGCGGAAGTGATTCCTGGAGTAATTCATCCTTTAACTTGGTCAATTAATCGCCCGTTAACTTGTGGCGTTTGGGGAGATATTTTCACAATTGTTTTAGGCGATCGCGCTTCTGGGTTAGATTTTAGTGATACTGCTACACTCCACTACTCCAGAGCTTATTTTAATGCCTCCCTCTTAGGAGATATTTTTCTGCGGATGGGGTTACCACCGGAAAGTTTAGAGTTTCTCACCAGAGGTGCAAAAATGAGTACACCGCCTTTGCAGTCAACGGTGCAGAATCTTCCAGGATTAATCCAACTGCTGAAGCAGGAATTAAATTTAGACAAAGACTTTAAGCAAGACTACCGCCAATTATTTATTCCTGGGTTATCGCAATTAGCCCATGAGTCAATTGAGGAGATGGATGCGTTAGCAATTTTAGCGAGAATTGACTTTAACTTAGAATTATTGCGGCGTGGGACGTATTACAGCATTTTAGCGCCCTTGAGTGCGGCAATTAGACAATCAATTTTTCGGGTCAAAGATGGGCAGATTGATAACAGTGTGACACCAGAAGTTGCCGCGTTGCGATCGCTCAGTGCTTTAGCCGCCGACGCAAGACAAGTATTACTAGAGTTTGAACCAGACAAAGTTTTTGAACAGTTAGAACAAACTCCCGAAGGACAAAAAGTTCTTTACGAATTTAACGAACTGCTGGAAGATTACGGTTATTTAAGTGATGTGGGGACTAACATTGCTGTTCCTACCTGGAAAGAAGACCCCCGACCAATTCAGCAGTTATTCGTCCAGTTGATTCAAGGTAATCAACCGGAAACTGGCGATGTTGACCCAATTAATCGCGCCTTATCAGGTAAACGTAAGCGTGGCTTTGTTCAAGAACGTGTGGATATCAAAGGACGGGTAACAGAGGTTTACTCGCGGCTATTA
Organism: Nostoc sp. LEGE 06077; assembly: GCF_015207705.1. GTDB lineage: Bacteria > Cyanobacteriota > Cyanobacteriia > Cyanobacteriales > Nostocaceae > Nostoc_B. Next base: position 69,947 of record NZ_JADEWI010000010.1, on the reverse strand, counting down.
GCCGAATTGCGGTGGCGATTTATTGCAATTGAGAAAACTTGGTTAAAATCTGGGTTACTCAAAACAGCCGGAGATATTTTCTTTTTAGAAATAGCCGAAATTAGACAACTTATTGCCGAAGCTGATAGTCCTTTGCGAGAACGCCTAGCAGAAATTATCGAATATCGGCGATCGCAATTTATTGAAGATAGCAAAATTCCCCAAGTCCCAATTTTAATTTACGGCAATACACCACCGCACCCCCTGGCACCTTCTCCTATATACTCTGACCAAGTATTACAAGGTATTCCCGCCAGCCACGGACAAGCGGTCGGTCGAGTCAAAGTTGTGCGGAGCTTACAAGATATGCCCTACATCGACCGCGATACCATTTTAGTTGTACCCTACACCGATTCTGGTTGGGCCCCTTTGTTAGTTCGGGCTGGTGGACTAATTGCGGAAGCCGGCGGGAGATTATCTCATGGCGCAATTGTCGCCCGTGAATACGGTATTCCCGCGGTGATGGATGTCAGAGGTGCAACTTGGTTATTGCAAGATGGTCAACGAGTCAGAATTGATGGGTCTAGGGGTATCGTAGAACTATCTAATGACTTAAGACCTCAATGATTACTACTTCCCTTAGTAATTTGCCAGAAGAATCCGTTTCCCACAATCCTGATATCAAAAAAAAGGTGATGTTACGCCTTGGCGATATACCTCACCTCACCAATTTTTCTCAAGCCCGTTTTGCACCCGGACATACTGCACCCGCCCACGCCCATCTAGATATGTGTGAAGTATTTTTTGTCGAAGCTGGTTCAGGGATAATTCGTGTGAATCACCAAGAATATCCTCTACTTCCCGGAAACTGTATTGCCATCGAACCAGGAGAAGTTCACGAAGTAATTAATAATGGCGAGACTGAACTTGTTCTTACCTACTTTGGTTTACGTGTGGAATCACAAGTTTAATTATTTAGGGACTTTCAATTGATTCCACCAATAAATCTGGGGGTTCTCATACAAAGGAACTATGGGTCACAATAATCAGAAATAATACTTAATATAAAATTTATCTATCTTATTAATTACCGAAACCTTACTTACTCAACAGGTATAGTATTTTATCTATGTAAGCAATTTAATATTTATTTAATAATAAGACTTATAAATGATCAACATTGACTAGGAAAGTTGTAAGCTATTTCTAACCGTATTGAAGTTGGTGATAAATAAAACTTACAACTTTTGTAAGTTTTAGCAATCAATTTTTTAAACTCTCTTCGGCTGAAGCATTTCCTATGGGAGACTCGTTTCAACGACGCTCCATATAGAAAAGCACTATAAGTCTGCTGTGTAAAGAAAATTTTAATTTCTTTGCCTAATTTTTCATGCTTATAAAACATGAAATTCATTTCCAGCGGCAGGCAATTTTTACAAATAAAAACTTTGCATTTTCTGTCAGCAAAACCCTATTAAGCCAACCGTAGATTTCTTGAACAACTTGGCGGAGTTTGAGAAAACGAATGGCAATCCTGATCGGCAGTCTGTTGTTGAGACTTCTTTGCACGCGCGATCGCAGATGTCAGATTCCATTCTCCAGCCGACTTTTATCTATAACCCATCCTTTCTATGAAAAGGGTCGGCTCTAGTTCGTTTGACCTACCGTTCATTGACCTCAATGATGGCAATCACGAATCTCATCCGGTTTAATAACCTCCGGTTCATTTAGTTCATTTATTGCAATACTCGTCATTCGAGGAGAAGGAGGCATTCGTGGATTTTTTGTCCTTATTTTTAATCGACTTTGTTAAGCAGTTACAGTCACCAACACTCGGCTTTCTGATTGGTGGGATGGTCATTGCCGCCCTTGGTAGCGAATTGGTAATTCCAGAGGCCATTTGTACGATCATCGTCTTCATGCTGCTCACCAAAATCGGTCTGAACGGTGGTATTGCGATCCGCAATTCCAATCTGACTGAGATGATTTTACCTGCGGCGTTTGCTATAGTCACAGGTATTCTTGTTGTCTTCATCGCGCGCTATACATTGGCCAAGCTGCCGAAGGTCAAAACAGTGGATGCGATTGCGACCGGGGGTTTGTTTGGTGCCGTGAGTGGCTCTACGATGGCTGCTGCCCTGACGCTACTGGAAGAACAAAAGATCCCATACGAGGCATGGTCTGGCGCACTCTATCCATTCATGGATATCCCAGCGCTCGTAACTGCGATTGTTATAGCCAACATTTACATCAACAAGAAGAAGCATAAAGAAGCAGCCTACTCTATTGGGCAGCAGTCTTTCAGCGAGCAGCGCGTTGCGGCTGGCGATTATCCCGATCAAAAAGATTATCCCAGCAGCCGTCAGGAGTATCTCAGCCAGCAGAAGGGGGATGCGGATAATCGGGTCAAGATATGGCCAATTATCGAGGAAAGCCTCCGGGGTCCTGCCTTATCGGCAATGTTGTTAGGCCTCGCTCTTGGACTGTTCACCCAGCCGGAAAGTGTCTATAAAAACTTCTATGATCCCGCCTTTCGTGGTTTGCTTTCGATCTTGATGCTGGTCATGGGGATGGAGGCTTGGTCAAGAATTGGCGAACTGCGTAAGGTAGCCCAATGGTACGTTGTGTATAGTGTGGTGGCACCGTTTTTGCATGGGCTAATCGCCTTCGGTCTCGGCATGATTGCCCACTACGCCACGGGATTCAGCATGGGCGGCGTTGTGATCCTGGCTATCATCGCTTCCTCTAGTTCAGACATCTCAGGGCCGCCCACGTTGCGAGCCGGTATCCCTTCAGCTAATCCCTCCGCCTATATAGGCGCATCCACAGCCGTCGGTACGCCAGTTGCGATCGGCTTGTGTATACCATTCTTCATCGGTCTCGCCCAAGCGATCGGCGGCTAATCCCAGACGGATTGAGGTCTGTCGGCGCTTCCTTGACCGGGCAGACCAAGTAGATAAATTACATCATTTCAGGAGGTAACCAACATGGGCAAGCGTGCCAACAAGCTCGTCATCGTCACGGAAAAAGTGCTGATGAAAAAGGTCGCCAAGATCATTGATGAATGCGGGGCGACTGGTTATACGGTGGTGGATACCGGCGGTAAAGGCAGTCGCAACGTGCGCTCTACGGGTAAACCCAACACTGCCGACACCGATTCCAATGTAAAGTTCGAGGTACTCACCGACAATCGGGAGATGGCAGAGAAAATTGCGGATCAGGTCGCAATCAAGTTTTTCACCGATTTTGCGGGCATTATCTATATCTGTGAAGCAGAGGTACTGTACGGGAGACATTTCTGTGGACCAGAGGGCTGTTGAATCGAAATGACGCGCCACGAAAGGAACAAGCGAGTCATTAGTGCTAGTTTTTGTGGTTTAGACGGCTGTTGGATGGAGACGACGCAGACCCTAAAGGCCGAGGTCATGACCTCGGCTTTTGAGTGACCGTGTTTCGTATCCGCAGGACGTTGACCCTGGCGCAGAAGTCATTCCCCCCGCAGTTTTATAACTTCCTCAAACCCTTAACCTTCATTGCTTTAAACTCATGATTTTGTCCAACATTCTGCCTCCTTTCAGTGGGGGGATGGCCGCTCTCATGGCTCCGATACCATTCCTGGCGACTGTTGTTGCTGAGGATTCACCAATTATTCTGTCTGGCGTATTGCTGACGCTGGTGGTGATTTATCTGGCCAGCAAGTTCGGCGCAGAGATCGCTAGGCGATTGGATTTTCCGCCCGTCCTGGGGGAACTGGTCGCCGGTGTGATTGTCGGTGTTTCGGCGTTGCACCTGGTGATCTTTCCTGAAGGAGGGCTGTCTGCCTCTGACTCGGTGATTATGACAGCGCTGCAAGGATTGAACCAATTGGCACCGGATGCGCTGACCCGGATCTTTGAGTCGCAAAGTGAAGTGATTTCGGTTCTGGCTGAAATCGGCGTGATTATTCTGCTATTTGAAATTGGACTGGAATCCGATCTGCGGCAACTGAAGGAAGTGGGAATTCAAGCCACGGTTGTCGCCTGTGTCGGAGTCGCGGCACCTTTTGCGGCGGGAACAGCAGGGTTAATGATGCTCTTTCATGTCGCAGCAATTCCAGCGATTTTTGCGGGGGCCGCGTTAACGGCAACGAGTATCGGCATTACCTCTAAAGTGTTGTCAGAGTTAGGTCAACTCAAATCCAAAGAAGGGCAAATCATTGTTGGCGCGGCGGTGATTGATGATGTCCTCGGCATTATTGTCCTGGCTGTAGTCGCCAGTTTAGCCAAAACCGGTGAGATTGATGTCGCCAATGTCATTTACTTGATTGTCAGTGCTACGGCATTCTTGATTGGATCAATTTTGTTGGGGGGTGTCTTTAACAAAAGTTTTGTGGCGATCGTGGATCAGCTCAAAACCCGTGGAAATATTGTGATTCCGGCATTTATCTTCGCTTTCTTTATGGCATTTTTAGGGAACGCCATTCATCTCGAAGCGATTTTAGGTGCCTTTGCAGCAGGTTTGGTGCTTGATGAAACCGATACCCGGAACGAGTTAGATGAATTAATCAAACCGATCGCTGATTTACTTGTACCCATCTTCTTTGTGACTGTGGGAGCGCGTGCGGATCTCGGTGTTTTGAACCCGGCGATACCAGAGAATCGGGCGGGACTATTGATTGCTGTCTTTTTGATGGTGGTGGCGATTATTGGCAAGCTGATCACAGGTTGGGCAGTGTTTGGACAACCTGGTATCAATCGAGTGGCGATCGGGGTTGGGATGATCCCGCGAGGAGAGGTGGGTCTAGTGTTTGCTGGCATCGGCTCAGCTAGCGGCATTTTGGATAAGCCCCTGGAGGTGTCGATTATTATCATGGTAATTTTGACAACTTTCCTGGCTCCACCTTTTTTACGGGTTGCCTTTGGTTCATCCACGAATCCCATCCCAGAATCTACCACGGCTGTAGAAGCAGCGAGTGAGTAACGATTTTGTGCCGAAAGTTAAAACCTGATTTTCGTCATTATGGTAATTTTAACAACTTTCTTAGCACCGCCTTTATTGCGCTTTGCATTTAAACAATCAGCAGCAGAAAAAGAGCTTTTAGAAGAAGCCAATTTACTCAGCTAATTACTTTTCCATCAATATCTATCGACAGAAAAGGTAAAATTTATCTCTTTTACCTTTTTTGTTTTTATTGTTTCTAGTATAGGAATCCGACTTGATTATTGAAATTACTTGTGTAGGGAGAAAATAGGAAACAGGGAACAAGAAAAGAAGTAACACAGGTGTACTGAATTTTTTTCAGAAATTAAATATGATTCCTATATGTAGCATTATTGTATAGGTATAATTATACTGAATTAGTATTCCCTTGCTTGCCAATGAGGATTAGTCAGACTTGTGAGAATATGATCTTGCCATTTACCATTAATTAATAAATAGTCTCTGGCATATCCTTCGACGACAAATCCCAGGCGTTTCAGCACATTACCGCTACGTTGGTTATGTGGCATATAATTTGCCATAATCCGATGAAAATTTAAATCATCAAATACATATTGAATTGCTACTTTGAGTGCTTCTGTCATGTAGCCTTTGCCTTGCTCACTTTCTGCTAGGCTATAACCTACATAACAAAAATGGGCGGCTCCCCGAATAAAATTATTAAAATTAATAGTTCCCAGGATTGCTTGAGGATTTTTTTTAGAAAAAATAAATAGTTTTAAAGATTGGTCATGAATGAATTCTAAAAATGTATTTTCTAGTTGATATTGCCAATACAGTTCTGTAAAAAAATCATCTACCCATTGAGGATAAAATGGAGTTAGATAAGCTTTATTTTCCCGAAAATATCTTAATATTTGGGGAATATCTTCTTTGATAGCTATGCGTAATAACAGGCGATCGCTAGTAATAATTGGTAATTCCGAATTCATACAAATTTGACTAAATTAACAACTGATGACTACGGTATTTAGACTTATTGACTTTTTTTATTCCATCTGTGTACGGCTGTAGCTGCTGCTCGAAAATAGTAAAACTGTTATAACAAGATTTATCAAAATTAGCATTTTCTAGATTTGTACAGCAGAAATCTGCTTAAACTAGGTTTTAGTTGGCAAGTTGGTTTAATTAATATATATGTACTATAAAACAGCGATCGCACCGTACCAGTTAAAAAAATTCTGGAAACGATGCGATCGCATTTTGATTATATTCAAGGCTTTAATAGCTGAGGGTGAGTTGTCCCTTGAGGTAATCAAGAAAATCTAGAAGTTCTGTCTCCGAGAGATGATACCGCGATCGCTTGCCATATTTTTGCTGCAAATACTCTCTACCCTGCTTGGGAGTCCAGTTTAACTGTGATAAATATGTGTCGGTTTTAGCAATGAACTCGGCGCGAACTTCTGATGTATTGGTATTAGCTGGCATTTCTATTGTTTCGGAATTAGTAGTTTTATCGCCATTGATTTTTAAACTCACTCTTTTTCCTAATGCTTGCCAGTCTATCTCCTTATGTCCATCCCAGCTAACTCCAACAGAACGATAAGTAACTGGATGATAAATTGTACAAAATACTATTGCTTTGTCGCCTGGACTCACTCCAATAGTTAGCGGTCGCAGCAATTGTTCATAGCTTAAGGCATCAAGTGACAGCAATAAACCCTTTGAAAAATAAGATTCACTTCCTGAGCGAATAATATATGGCTTATCGCCCAAAATATGCAAATCTGTTTTTTCACTTTTTCCCTGAGAAGTTTCTACTGTTTTCTTAATTTCTATTTCCGTGATCACTCCAGTTAAGGCTCTGTCATAAATCGGTATTTGTTTTGCATCATCAGAGAGCATATACCAACAGTGATCATGTTCTTTACTAACAAAGACAAACTGAGGCTTTGGGATAGATCCGAACCCTAATTTAATATTCATAGTACATGAGAATACGTATGTAAATCAATTGACATGGCAACAATCATCACAAACTGCCAACCAGCAATTAGTGTATTTACATATAGAATTCCCTAGTCAGCAGGTTAATTAACAACCTTCCTTGCACAAAAAACAGATTCAAATGTCACAAGCCAAGTTCCTCAATAGGGTGCTTGCGGAATTTGGCTGGCAATTATGAGAGATTTAATAACAATCTTCAGGCTAAATTTTCAGGTTCTACACCTAAAGCTTTTAACTGTTCTGCTAATTGGTTCATTTTTTGTTCTGTTTGGATGCGTAGTTGTCGCTCAAAATATAACTGTTCTTCTATTTCTTGAACACGTTCTTCTGGGGTAGATAACCTTTGTCCTTGCTCGTTATACCAGTACAACCACTCGCGGGCAATACCTTGATAAATTCCTAGTTCTCGGCCAATTCCTAAATTAATCTCTGGTAGCCAAATAGGGTTTCCTGACATGAGGATATATTCGCCATCTATTAATTGATATACCTCAAGGGGCGGCTTTTTCCGCTGTAAGGGTTTGTAAATCAGGTAGTACAAAACTCCTAATTCTTTGGCATAAAATTCTTTTTTGGTACTGTATTCGCCATGACTGATGTGAGAAACCACCTCTAGTGCTAAGACTGGTGGTTGTTTTTCTTCCCACATCACATAACTAAGGCGTAAGTCGCCATCAATAAAACGCTTCACTCCGACACTGAGAAATCCATCAGGAGCGATCGCCGCTTTTTTTGGGTCGTAATAAATACCCATCCTAACGCCAAAAAACCAATCCCAACGCTCTGACCATGCAAACGCCAGTGTTGCTTTGAGCAAACTAGGAATCAAATCTTGTAGTTCATTATCCACAGGTATATCCTCTGAGTCTGGTAGCTCTTCGGAAGACGGCAAACAGTGTAACGGGTTGTAGTTTAACATGAGTAGTCTTTGTAGATGCTAAGTTTAAGTAAATTGTCGAAAATTAGTTAAATTTCCTGGTGCAAATACACAAATTTTTAAATGATATTTTTAAACTTTATTGGCTCAAAGTTGTAAAGAATATCAGATGAATGAATATCTATAGGGGGAATTTTTATTAATCAACTAATTTTAACTCATTTAATGATAGGGTTTCTTGTTTATAATTTGCTAGACTATTGTGTCCATCTTCTATTGTTCATATAAATTCAGCTTAGACCTGTGATAGAAGTTTATTCCCCAAGTTGGCTCTATCAAGAGCTTATTAATAACTGCTGACCTTGGCAAGCAGGTCAGCAAATTAGCTTTAGCCACTTCCATGAACAATATACACTACATGATTCCCACTGGATAGGCATCTTTTATCATGTTGCGTATAGTCCGATTTGATTTTTCAAACAATCTCAGTCGATCCAAGCGGCGTTGTTCCCTTTTTTTAGGGAATATGCAGTGCGTTGCTTGCCAACCTATGGTTCAGAAATTAAATATAATTCCTATATTTATCTTTTATACAGAGAAACTCTATTTAGACAATCAATTTAAATCAAATTTATATAAAAAAGCGGGTATAAAACCCGCCCTAAAAAATAAGAATTTAACTGATCAATTCTTATCTAATTACCAATTGTTGGCGCATTCAATGAAAGCTTTGGTGCTGTTTCTTTTTCCTGTGCCAAGGTTGGTACAGAATCACGCAATCTCGCGGTCAATTGTACGGTTGTAGCGTCGTAAATTTGAGTCAGCAATTTGGGATAGAAACCAATCCCAATAATTGGCACTAGCAAACAAGCAATGATAAAGACTTCACGGGGTTCGGCATCGATAAGTTTCTGGTGAGAAACTAATTCCTCATTTTCTTTGCCATAGAAAATTTCTCGCAACATCGATAGCAAATAAATTGGCGTTAAAATCACACCAACTGCCATCAAGAACACTACGATAACTTTGAAGGTAGAGCTATAAGCATCGCTAGTGGCAAAGCCCACAAATATCATCAATTCTGCTACGAAACCACTCATTCCTGGCAATGCTAAAGAAGCCATTGAACAAGTTGTAAACATAGCGAAAATTTTCTGCATTCGCTTACCAACACCACCCATTTCATCTAACATCAGGGTGTGTGTGCGATCGTAAGTTGCACCGACCAGGAAGAATAAACTTGCCCCAATTAAACCATGAGACACCATTTGTAAAACTGCCCCACTCAATCCCAAATCGGTGAAGGAGGCGAGACCGATGAGGACAAAGCCCATGTGAGATATTGAGGAGTAAGCAATTTTTCGCTTGAGGTTGCGCTGGGCAAAGGATGTCAGGGCGGCGTAGATAATGTTCACCACCCCTAAAATTACCAGCACTGGGGCGAAATAAGCATGGGCATCAGGCAGCATTTGGGCATTCATCCGTACCAAGGCATAACCGCCCATTTTCAGAAGAATACCTGCCAGTAACATATGTACGGGTGCTGTCGCTTCACCGTGGGCATCGGGTAGCCAGGTATGCAAAGGAATAATTGGCAACTTGACGGCGTAGGCAATCAAAAAACCAGCATACAATAACAACTCGAAATTCAGGGCGTAATCTTTGAGAGCGAGCGATCGCATATCAAAGGTGACTGTATCGCCATAAAAGGCCATCGTCAACGCCCCGACCAAAATAAACAGCGAACCGCCTGCGGTGTACAAAATAAACTTTGTCGCTGCGTATTGCCGCTTTTTACCACCCCAAATTGCCAGTAGCAGGTAAACCGGAATCAATTCCAGTTCCCACACTAAGAAAAACAGCAGCATATCCTGGACAGCGAAGACGGCAATTTGACCGCCATACATCGCCAAAATCAAAAAGTAAAATAGCCTGGGTTTGAGGGTTACAGGCCATGCTGCCAAAATTGCCAGGGTAGTAATGAATCCAGTCAAAAGAATTAGGGGCATAGATAAGCCATCTGCCCCTACTGACCACTTCAAATCTAGTTGTGGTACCCAGGCATAACTTTCAAACAGCTGCAAATCTGGATTGGAGAAGTCATACCCGGTATAAAAGGCGTAGACAATCAGTGCAAAGTCTAGTAACCCAATAATCAGGGAATACCAGCGCACAGTTTTACCATCTTTATCAGGGATGATCGGAATCAGGAGTGATGCCGCAATCGGAAATAGGATAATCGTCGTCAGCCACGGGAAATTAGCTGTATTCATCACAATTTATCTGCAATCAAAATCATGTTTTTCAAGGAAGCCCTAGCTATTAAGTAGCAGCTTTTTGGGGATTTGGCATTCCTTGTTAGGTTGATTTAATTAAGTGGGTAATTGTCATTTTTTCTGTTGGCAGTATCTTGTTATGGTAATGGCTACTGAATATTGCGGAGAATACTTGCTATCAAGCCAAAAATTCACCCTAAAAAAGCCACTACAATATAATTTGTCGAGATGCAATCGCATCACCCAAGCTAGTCGCCAAAAATACATCGTGCAGCGATTTGATTTAAAAAAAGCTTCACAGGAGAAATCAGCCTATGAGCATCGGACAAATTAACAGCCAGATTCGTTATGTCACAAACGCTGATGGTGAAACAACAGATGTACTTGTCCCTATAGAACTTTGGCAACAACTCATGAGTTGTATCAATTCTGATGATGTCAGTGGTTTGGCTTTAATGGATGAACAACAGCCAAAAGCGCAAATATTAGCCGATTTGCAAGAATCCTTACGACAAGCCGCAGCAGGACGCACTTTTCCTGTGTCAGCACTTTGGGACGATATTAAAGCCTAGATTTATGGCAGAAGTTCGCTTTAGCTCTCCCTTGAAGAATGACGTGTTGGACAATTTTTAACAATTTGTTACAGCAAATTGCAACGACAACAAATTCTTCAACTAACAGACATCAAAAAAACTTTGTGTTTATTTGATATTTGAACTTTTCCTTGCTCACTTAAGCGTTTAATAGCATTATAGTTTCCAAACCGCGTATGTCCTTCTATAAGCTGGTATGGGCGATTTAATTCTGCATAATTTGGTACATTAAGTATATTTTCTGTTTCCAGTACAATTATTGGGACTCGCCAAGTTCCAAATTGTCTCCAATAATTTTTATCTTCACCAGTGCATGATAGATGTTCAAAATCTGGTAGATAACTTTTGCGATCTACATAATCCTTAAAACCTGAAAATATTTGCACTTTAGACAACTCTTTTTCAGACCAGTCAACAAGATTAAAACTCACTTGATAATAATTAATCCAGCCATAGTTATTGACCATATCGAAGTTATAGATATGCTCAAATTGCCACTGAACAAGTACGTCTATAGGAATTTTGTTGAATATTGATATTATCCTTTGTGAATATTCTAAAGGGGTTTCATCAGATAAATTGCAATAATCAAAGTTACGTTTTGGCTTGAGTTGTTTCCATGTATTATGGCTTCGTTCCCAAACTTCATCAGGTATATAAAGCCGCCTAATTCTGATCTCTTCTTCTGTCATAAATAACTAAATATTGTGATGTTTTTAATTTTTGAAGATTATTCAACATCTTGAAAAAATCCGAGCAGAATTAGAAGGCTAGACTTCTATAGATTGTATTAAAAAATTATGTAATTTTTTTCATAGCCAACTCTCAATTGCTTTCTGCGACTCTGCGTGAGATAAAAAAATAATGTAGGGGCGGACATTTGCCCACCCCTATAAGAATTAGGTGATACCAAAAACGATCACTAAGCCTAAAACTGCACCAAACACAATCAAGGCATAGAATTGAACGCGACCGTTTTCTAAATATTTCAACCCTTCGCCGCTGACTAGGGTGAAAAAGCCTGTGAGGTTAACAGCACCATCAACAACGCGGAAGTCAACTTCCATAACTTGTCTAGCTAGGCGACGCAAGCCGAGGACAAAGACGCGATGGTAAATGTCATCAAAGTACCACTTGTTGAGGGATAGCTCGTACAACGGTTTGATTTTAGCTGCGATCGCAGCTGGGTCGATTTTCCCGCGCAAGTACATCAAGGAAGCTAAGGTAATCCCAATCAAGGAAATCCCGACAGAAGCCCCCGCCATAATATAAAATTCCGTCGGTTCAAACTCGGCGGCTTTTTCGAGAACTTCGGTAAGAGTTTCGTTGGGTGAGTAAATAAATTCCTCAAAGTAATTGGCAAAGGGAGTCCCCACCAAACCAATCAAAATCGAAGGCACAGCCAGCACTACTAATGGCAAGGTCATCGTCCACGGTGACTCATGGGGAGAATCGCTATGATGACCATGAGAATCATGATGGTCTCCTGTAGCAGCTAGTTCACCGTGTTTCATTGCCCCTGGGCCAAAATTCGGGGCTGGTTCTGCGGCTTGTAGTTCGAGAATGATTGTCGATGCTTTTTTGAGCTTGTCTTTGATTTTCTCGTCATTGCCGCGGAATTTGCCTTCAAATGTCATGAAATACATTCTGAACATATAGAAAGCAGTAATCCCAGCCGTTAGCCAACCAATAATCCACAGAAATGGATTGGCCTCAAATGCCTTGCCGAGAATTTCATCTTTTGACCAAAAACCAGCAAAAGGAGGCATCCCAGAAATTGCCAAACAACCAATCAAGAAGGTTGTAGCTGTGACGGGCATATATTTTCGCAGTTTACCCATCAGCCGCATATCCTGGGCTAAAGCAGGGTCATGACCGACGACTCCTTCCATCCCGTGAATTACAGAACCGGAACCCAAGAACAGCATCGCCTTGAAATAAGCGTGAGTCATCAGGTGGAACAAGCCAGCACTGTAAGCGCCTACTCCCATCGCCATTACCATGTAACCCAATTGGGAAATGGTGGAGTATGCCAAGCCTTTTTTGATGTCATTTTGCGTAATCGCAATCGTTGCCCCTAAAAATGCTGTAAATGCCCCAGTAAAGGCAATGACGTTCATGGCGGCGGGTACGTGTTCAAAAACTGGGTACATCCGAGCAACCAGGAACACACCTGCTGCCACCATTGTGGCGGCGTGGATTAGGGCAGAAATGGGGGTCGGCCCTTCCATTGCATCTGGTAGCCAGACGTGGAGGGGAAATTGCGCCGATTTCGCCACTGGCCCTAAGAAAACCAAAATGGCAAATAAAACAGCGAGGAAATTGCTGATTGTCCCTGATTGCACAAGTTGGGCGAGGCGATCGCCCATGATATGAAAGTCGAAACTGCCGGTTGCCCAAAACAGTCCCAAAATACCAAGTAATAAGCCAAAGTCACCGACGCGGTTGGTCACAAATGCTTTTTGACAGGCATCTGCTGCTGACTTGCGATCGTACCAAAAGCCGACCAACAAGTAGGAACACATCCCCACCAGTTCCCAGAAGATATAAATTTGCACTAGGTTGGGGCTGACCACCAGACCCAACATGGAGGAGCCAAATAAGCTCAGATAAGCGTAAAACCTTACATATCCTGGATCATGTGCCATGTAGCCATCGGTGTAGACCATGACTAGAAAGGCTACGGTTGTCACAATTACCAGCATGAGGGCGGTTAGATGGTCAATAGTGTAGCCCATGCTCAGGTGAAAATTCCCAGCTGCTGCCCATTCCAAGGTACGGAGATAAGTCGGGTGTCCTTGAATTTGACTCCACAGCAAGGCAAACGACAAACCCATTGCTGCTCCCATCAAGGAGATAATCAACACAGCGTTGAGTTGTCGCAGGCGGTTAGTCACCTGATTTATCGAAATTAATCCCAAACCGACCAGCATTGCCCCTAACAGGGGGAACACTGGAATCAGCCAGGCATATTCATAGATTGCTTCCATCACTGACGCGTAATTTTAGAATTCTTGACTAGCTTAGGACAGTTTTGCGGCGGCTGTCCTCCGCAGTCAACTGTCCAGGTCGGAACTGTTAATAATTGTGACACACACCCCTGATGATAAAATACCCCACCCAAGGGTGATTGGGTGGGGTAATTAAGCATGGTTTTAGATTTGAGACTATTCAAGAGTCCATAGTCAAGAGTTAATAGCATCTTTCACTAATAACCATTGATCATTGACTATTGACCTAGATCATGCAGTACGACATTCTAAATCTGCCGTTTGGAGATGATTGTATGTTTTAGGACGATTGGTGTAGGTGAGCCTAATTTCTTCTAACGCTAGACGTAAATCGTCTCTACCACGAAAACCTTCTAGGCGATGTCGGATAATTCCGTTTTCTACTAAAAGTAAAGTGGGTAGTGACTTGAGACGATAAGTATTAGATAGTTGGAAGTTTTCATCAGCATTAACCCCCACCAATTTAATTTGCTCTCCGCATTGAGATTTAAATTGCAACAATAAAGGGTGAATAATGCGGCATAAGCCGCACCAAGGTGCTTCAAAATTAACTAAAACAGGTACTGGAGATTCTAAAACTTCTTGAGTAAATGTCCGCTCACTAACCGACAACACCATGATGCCTCGAAAATTATAGGGTTTTAATATCAAACTAGCTATCAGCAGGGAGAATTGGCAACCCAGTCAGTACCTATCTATGAATCAGCATTCAGGATTAAGATGATTTAAAAAATACTTCCGCTTTGATTTTAACTCTGATAAAAAAGCCAGCGCGACTGTCACAGTGGCTTTTCAATTTTTTAACTCCTGATTGCCGCTGCAATAGAAGGGGTTGAGAATACTGTGCCATGAAATTCTCAACCAAGGTATTTAACCAGCGACTTACTACTATATGAAGATCAAACTGGCTAATTTTATCCCCACTGATAACTAGTTGAATTGATCCTACATTGATTTGGGAGCAATTGATAAGCAGAAATTTTCCTGCACTCAGATTTTTTGTTAATAGTGGGGATCAGCAAAAATCACAATGCTATCTTACTAGTTGCTACTATCAACAGTGGATGTGACCACCACAGGGCTGCCACAAAAATGGCTACTCCCAAATAAGCCGGACGGAAAAATTCCTGCCATTTGATAGATTGACGACCATCCAGAATTGCTTTAAAGGGGACGATGGAAGTTCTTTGTTTCACAAGTTCAAAAGCTTCGCCGTAGCGTTGGGATAGGCGGCGATCGCCATGCCAAACTCCAAATAAGTGATGTAATACTAATCCAATGGAAGTCACTAGGGTAAAGCTAGTCCCCAACCAAAGAGTATGAGCTATACACCACATAACTTGTCCTACCATCTGGGGATGACGGGTAATGCGGATAATTCCCGTTTCGTACAGATGGACTTGGGGCTTTTGAATAGCCGCAATTTCTAGTAGATTGAAGGTGGCAGGATACAAAAACAAAAACGAAATTGCTGACAACACCCAAACTACCGCCTTTACCCCTGGTAATCCCTGTACCTGCCAAATTTGCCAGCCATCATAGCGGTGATTAAAAAAGTAAATAATAAGGATGACAGCCAAAGGTAAACTAACTAATGCAAACAAAATGCGATAAAGCCTTGCTCCTATGTGCTTCTCAGCCAATGGACGTAAAGCAGCCCCGCCGCTGTGGGCGATCGCAAAAGCAAATTGTAACCCCAACATGACAAAATGACTGGGAGTAAACCAAGGATCGGGCATCGTAGACATGGGTGAAGTTATTTAAACAAAAGTTAATACAGTACAACCAATAACACAAAGTATTCAACAGGGGACTTGAGCAAAGATGCAATATTACTGTCTTTTTCAAGTCAAGTCTTCAGGTTTTAAGATGCAATAAATCATCTCGCACTTTTTTGTGATGAAACTCGATTTATTGCCAAAGTTGCTCCTTTCAAAGTTTGTGGGTTGAGCCTTATGTCTGACCTTCCTTTCACTTTAGATCAGTTACGTATCCTAAAAGCGATCGCTGTAGAAGGGAGCTTCAAGCGTGCTGCTGATAGTCTTTATGTCTCCCAACCTGCCGTGAGTTTGCAAGTGCAAAACCTCGAACGGCAACTAGACGTGCCTTTATTTGACCGTGGTGGCCGTCGCGCACAATTAACCGAAGCAGGGCATCTACTGTTAAGTTACGGCGAAAAAATCCTCAGTCTGTGTCAAGAAACCTGTCGCGCCATTGAGGACTTGCAAAATCTCCAAGGCGGTACATTAATTGTCGGTGCTTCTCAAACCACCGGGACTTATCTATTGCCGCGGATGATTGGGATGTTCCGCCAAAAATATCCAGATGTTGCAGTGCAATTGCACGTTCACTCAACGCGTAGAACTGCTTGGAGTGTCGCCAACGGACAAGTTGATTTAGCCATCATCGGTGGGGAAATTCCGGGCGAATTAGCCGAATCTTTGGAAATTATTCCTTATGCCGAAGATGAACTGGCACTGATTTTACCCGTCTTTCATCCCTTTGCGAAACTAGAAACAATTCAAAAAGACGACCTATATAAATTACAATTCATCGCTTTAGATTCCCAATCAACTATTCGCAAGGTCATCGATCAAGTACTAGCACGCTGCGAGATTGATACCAGACGTTTTAAAATAGAAATGGAATTAAACTCCATAGAAGCAATCAAAAATGCTGTGCAATCAGGCTTAGGTGCTGCCTTCGTTTCGACATCAGCGATCGCGAAAGAATTACAAATGGGTGTACTCCACTGCTCACCGATTGAAGGCGTGATCGTCAAACGCACACTCTGGCTGATTTGTAATCCCAATCGGTATAGATCCAAAGCAGCAGAGGCATTTAGTCAAGAAATTTTACCGCAGTTTGCTACTCCAGGATGGAACCAAGACCTGATAAAATTATCACAAAAAACGCTAGTAGTTAATACATTAGATGTAGCAACACCCAGTACCTCTGACGAGGGCTGATACTTTTCAATAGTCAATAGTCATTAGTTAAGGGCTACAGGCTATTGACTATTAACTGTGGACTATTGACTAAAAACTAACATGGAAGCTTACTGCACCCGTCCACGCTGCCCCCGCCCGAAAAACTATTTTGCCGACTTAGATGATGCGACAACCTTAAAAACAGCGCAGCAAAAATATTGCGCTACCTGCGGTATGCCGCTCATCCTAGATGGTAGATATATGTCTAGCAAATTACTGGGTCGGGGAGGATTTGCCTCCGCCTTTCTCGCACGTGATCGCCGCATTCCCGGAATCCGTGCGTGTGTGGTCAAACAGTTCCAACCTGCGGAAAATATCAGTGCCAATCAGTTGCGAATAGCCCAACAATTGTTTGAAAGAGAAGCAGATGTTTTAGCAGAAATAGGCAGAGAACACGAACAAATACCAGAACTATACGCTTTTTTTCAAATTACAGTTTCTAGCTTCAATCAGCCAAATCACGAAGAACAGTTTTTTTACTTAGTACAAGAATATATTGATGGGCTAAATCTTGAGGAAGAATTAACGCAAAAGGGGACATTTTCCGAAACAGAAATTTTATATATGTTGCAGGAAATCCTCAAAATCCTCAAGTTTGTCCATGATAAAAGTATTATTCATCGAGATATCAAGCCTTCTAATATCATGCGTCGCCAGGATGGGAAATTATTCCTCTTAGATTTTGGTGCCGTTAAGCAAGTCACAAATGTAGCTTCAGGAACAGTTGCGTCCTCTACTGGCATTTATTCAGCAGGATTTGCCCCCCCAGAACAGATGACGGGGAATCAAGTATTTCCCTGCACAGATTTATATGCTTTAGCTGTCACCGCTGTTACCTTACTTACAGGTAAACCAGCAAACAACTTGTTTGATCCGCTGATCAACCAGTGGACATGGCGATCGCACGTAAATATTAACCCCCACCTAGCTGATGTTTTAGAGAAAATGCTTTTGCCTGCGGTCAGTCAACGCTTTCAATCAGCCGAAGAAGTGCTAAAAGAACTTTTTCCCCAGATAATACCCCCAACCACTCTCGGAAACACACTACCCCAACCCCAAGGAATACAGCCACCTGCTACTTTTTCTCCCAGAGAGTTATTATCAGGCGCAGCCGTTAGCGGCTTTGAAAGTGCATTGTTCGCGATCGCCCTATTTAGTCTCATCCCATCACCTATAATCGTTTTGAGTATCACAATGGTGATTTTGAGTGGCATTATTTTTGCTCAAACTCGACGCTGGATTAAAACCACAAATTTGTTAATTGTTGCGGCAATTACTTTTGCGATCGTTCTTTTCGTTCCTGCCTTGCAAGCAGGCATGGATATTCAACAAATAGTAATTCTAGGAATTACTGGCAGCTTAGTAGCTATTGCCGTTACCACATTATTTCAGCTTATATATAAATTATTATCTATGATGTTTTAGTTAAAACTAAGTATAGCTCTACATTTCTCCCTCAGTGAGTAATTTCAGGAATCACATTGAGGTACTGTGTAGCATATTTCGTACTAACAGCATCGCAACTAGGAAATTAGAGTTTAACGAAACTTTAACCTAGAGTTACCCATAAAATGAGAAATTACTTTCAGGGTAAGAAAACCAAGCAACCAACTATGACACAACAAAATAGAACTAATGAAACTAAAGTTTTGGTTCTAACACTAGCAATCACCTTGGGACTAGTGGGTGGTTTGTTGTGGTGGTTTTCTCACAACTATGGCATACAAGCTGGTTATATTAATAGAACCAAGGTAGACACCCCAAAAACAGATACCTTCTCTCAAGTAGCTGATGTTCCTACAGGATTATTTAGTTATGGAGGTAGTACTACTTGGGCTCCCATCCGCCAGCAGGTAGATTCCGCAGTAGCAATTGTCTGGCCGAGATTTCAACTACGATACACCGAACCGATTGAAGCAGCACCCGGTTCAGGTACGGGAATTAAGATGTTACTGGGTAATCAATTAGCATTTTCTCAGTCTTCCCGCGCCTTGAAACCAGAAGAAAATGACCAGGCAAAACAATTGGGATTTACAATCAAAGCAGTTCCCGTAGCAATTGATGGCATAGCGATCGCCGTTCATCCTAATCTCAATGTTGCTGGGTTAACCCTCGCCCAGCTAAAAGATATCTACACAGGTAAAGTAAATAATTGGGAACAGTTAGGCGGGCCAAAATTACCCATAATACCGTACTCTCGCCGTCCAGAAGATAGTGGCACTATTGAGTTTTTTGATGAGAATGTCCTAGGTGGAGCAAAATTTGGTAGCAATGTGCAGTTTATTAGCACTACAACTAACGCTTTAAAAGAAATAGCCAAAAATCCTGGCGCAATTTACTATGCCTCTGCCCCAGAAGTAATAGGGCAGTGTAGCATCAAGGCCTTACCCCTGGGGCGACAGCCAGACAAATTGGTGGAACCTTACAAAAAACCTTATATTCCCTTAGAAAAATGCCCGCAACAGCGTAATCAACTGAATACAGAAGCATTTCAAACTGGTGAATATCCCATCACCAGACGTTTATTTGTCATTGTTAAACAAAATGGACAAAGTGATCAGCAAGCAGGAGAAGCTTACGCTAATTTGTTGCTCACAGATCAAGGTCAAGAATTAATTGCTAAAGCCGGATTTGTCAGGCTGCGTTAATAAAGACTGGCAATTTATGCAGACAAAAATGACAATTGGAGCCTAGGGTAGGCTCCAATTTGGTGAATCAACTGTATTTCCACTGCACCGCTGATCAAAGCAAGACAGACAATTGCATTGAAGAAGTCTTGGGTAATCAATACTTTCGACTCTGATTATGAGTTTGTTTTCAAGACCACCCAAACTTTATATAAAGTTTGCTGATATTTTTAGTGGCATCTACTACGCTTTTGCCGTAGACAAGGCATTCTCAATGTTCAACTTAGTTCCTGCTTTTGCCGGGCAAACAAGACAATCAATAAGTCCTCTACCAAGAACTATTATTTTTCTCTTGTGAATATTTTGTCAAAGAAACAAACTTCACACAGAGGCTTTTTTATCCAGAAACTACCCGATTACGCACAATCTGTTTGTGGTGGTCAAACAGATTGGTCAAACACAACAGTAAGAAAGAGTTGCTGCACCAACTTACTGATGACTGATCGGGGTCAAATTGTGATAGATGCCTTTACAGGAACTCTGAATGCGTCTTAACTGGCTCTATTAATCGATTCTGCTGGCAAGCAAATGAGATTATCTCCTTGAGTCAGGATTAAACCTCTTTGACGCAATTTGCCCATTAAGCGGGTAACAGTTACACGAGTAGAACCAATCGCACTACCAATTTGGGCATGAGTTAGGGGGAAAGGCAAACAATAGCCGCGAATCACATCGGGATCAGTTTCGCTCATTGCCGGTTCACCATATTCCTCAATTAACAATGTGAGGAATCCTAAGAGTCGGTCAATTGTACGTCGTTGGCCTAAGGCACTCAGCCACAACAATTTACGCTGATGCTGATACCTAAAGGCATCCATAACTTCACGCCGGAAGTGAGGCCAGTTGTCTAGATCATGCCAGTACATCCACAGCACCGCAGTTTGGTCAACGTGAGCGTATGCCTGAAGCGTGAATGGTGACTGAGCCACAATTTCAAATGGTTGTCCCGCTCCTACAAAACCCAAGAATGCTTCTTCTGGAGTTCTGTTGATGCGTCGAGATGTTAGCTGACTAGCAGTAGCACTAACTTGAGCAGTGCCTACCATACGGATCGCACCTCTTTGAACCAAATAGAGCAATCCGGGTCTAGCTGGAATGCGCTCATCTTTGCTAAAGGTGCGGCAACGATAGTGTTCTTGAGCCCAATCAAGAATACGTTGCCAAGTCAAAAAAGGGCGTGATGCCTCAGAAAAGGAGGATGGAGATTGCATAGGTAACAAAGAGCGTTCGGCTGAAGACAAAGACGTGATAAAACAAGGTGCAAGGAGTGTCTTTGTGTTGACGGGGTAGGCTTAACGCCTAACAGCGCCAGCCATCCAAAGAGTAGAAGGCAATTTAGCGCCTACTCTTTTGTTATACTTCTTACTGTACAATGATGGTAGTAAAGTTTACTTACTATTCATAGAATATTTATTAAATTTTATGCTCTTCTCATTTTTCTTTATATAGATTAAAGTTATATCCAAAGAAAGATGACAAGCCGTTGTTAGCGGAATAATAAAAAGATATTCTTATCAGATTCCGTGCATAGTTGGTCAATAATCAGCAATCACACGTCAATTAAACAGTTAATTTACAGTCTGTTATTTAACGCACTAAGTGAAGCTACGCAAACCCAAAAAATACAGAACATAAAATTAAAAAAAAATCATCTATATAAAGATAGAGATAATAGCAAAATTTTATATATCTCAGGATTGGCACAGCAGTTATCAAAATCTCATAATTGCACCGCTATGGATATAGCCGATAGTATCGGATATGCATTATCGGCGACCAGTGGCGACGTTTTTAGCGTCAAAATTGTTCCTCCTGGTTGGATTTATTTAGAATTAACTCCTGTTTATTTGGCAAGTTGGTTACAACACTGGGTAATGGAGTGCATAGGACAAGTAGAACTGATGGGAATAGAAGAAATAACCCCAAATGTTAAAAACCACAACCCGACAAATATTTTTGCTGCTCAATACGCTCATGCACGCTGTTGTTCATTAATATTGCTAGGTCATCACGAGGGATTAATCAAACTGACGGAACCTTTACCAGATACTAATCTGGAATTTTGGCGGCTAGTACCTCAACAGCCAATACCTTGGTTGAATCATGACAACCAACTTTGCTTCCATCACTCAACCGAAAAAGATTTACTTGCTCAGTTAGTGCAAGTAGCGGACAACTTGGGATGTTCGGATATTAGTGATGCAGTTAACTGGCAAAAAGTCGCCTTGAAGTTGAGTCAAGCTGTAGAAAACTTCTGGAGTAAGTGTAGAATTTGGGGTGATGTAAAAATTTATTCACCTGAACTAGCTCAAGCTAGGCTGGGTTTAGTGATAATTACTCAGCGTATGCTGAGATTTTTACTAGTAGAAAAACTAGGGGTGACGGCTCCTTGGGAACTATGAAATCTTACCACTGTAAGAAGTGAAGTCATAAATGAACAGGAGTTGGTTTGTTGCAGTAGTTCTCATAACAGTCAAGCAAGTTGGGAAAGCATTTGCTGATGAATGAGAACGCAGTAGGATTAACCTAAGATAGAGAACTTTTTTTTAAACTTGGCATTACTAATGATTTATTGAAGTTATAAAGTAGAATTTCCCAGAAATAACTACGCAATTTAGCTAGGAATAAGCGTGCTATTCATCAGTAGTGTTTCTGACAAAAAATATAACAATTTTTATCTCAGCTATTGACGCATAAAAGTAGTTCGACTATACTTTCAGTTGTGTGAGGAGCGAACCAGCAAGAACACCGAGACGAAACACGGCCAGTCGTCGGTGTTCTTTCTGATTTCATGAGATATAAAGATAGCAAGCTTTAAGAAAGTAAAAATTTTTTGATGGCGATCGCCGCTCCATCTTTTTCTACATTAGGAGTGACCCATTGAGCGATCGCCTGCACGTCTTTTGGAGCATTCCCCATCGCCACACCAATACCAGCATATTCCAGCATTTCCACATCATTATAATTATCACCAATAGCCATAACGTTATTTCTTTGTAAACCCAAAAGTTCTTCGGCGAAATAACGTACAGCAGCGCCTTTATTGACAGTAGGATTTGTGGCTTCAAAGAATGTAGCTACGGAAGTTGTCAGGTAAAGTTCTGCTGGTGTGTATTGACGGCGCAAATTTCCTAATAACCTATCAATCGCTTCTGTGTCATCGCACAAAGCTAAAATTTTTGTTGGTTCATGTTCAATTAAAATTTTGCGTAAATCACCCACAGCAATTGGGGTAATTCCTGAGCGTTGTGCATAAATTTTAGTTTCTCTGGTTAACTCCCGCACATAAAGCTCATCATTAATGTAAAAGTGGATAGATAGAAGCGATCGCCACTGGGGTTGTTCAAAATAGTCTAATAATTGGTGTGCCATTTCTCTCGCCACAGGCAAATGACGATGTATTTTCTGGTTCGTGGGATCTTGAATCCAGGCTCCTTGATAAGCTGCTAATGGTAGATTAGAGCCAATTTCTTGATGAAAGCGCAAGGCGGAACGATACATACGACCAGTAGCAATTGCAACATTGATTCCTTTAGCTTGCACGGCGGCGATCGCTTGCTTGACAGATTTGCTTAGGGAATTGGATTTTCCAGCGATCGTACCATCTATATCTAAAACTAGTAACTTAATGTCTTGTGTAGGTAGAACTTGATTTTCAGGCGATGCCATATATGTAAATTTTTAACCTGTGAACTTCCAGTATGAGGTTAGCAGGCATTGGCACAAGATGATTCAGTCTAGGCATTGCAATTGTCAACCAAAATTTAATAATGAAGGAATAGAAAGTCAGAATCATGAATAAATCAGGAGTCTCCTAGATCAAGATTTTCCTATTCTCATAGTACTGATGGTCAAACTTTAATAAATTCTGACTTCTGTATTCTGCATTTTTACCCCAAAATAAAAAACCCAGACTTATTGTCCAGGTTTTTCACAGTTAAATCAGATATGATTCTGACAGTAATAATCGGTATGAAGAGCAGTCTAGCAAAAGCACACTTTTGTAATTATTCAATGTGCTTCTTCATGTTTAATTGGTAATAGTAGATTAAATCAGGTGAGAAAACTCACCTATTTCTACCGATTAGTTAGAAGCTTTGAGCCAGCTTTTTCTGCGTTGTGACATTAAACCAATTCCTGCTACTAAACCAAGACCAATTGCCGCAGAAGGTTCTGGTACCGCTTTGGGGTCGTAGTTATAAGTAACATTAACATTTGCACTAGCTAATGTAGTAACATAAGAGGCAAGATTACCAGGGCCAGAAATACTTGAATTAGCTGTTGCTAAGAAGGTGAAGTCTGTGGTTCCTTGACCTAGGAAATATTGCAAGAAACTGCTATCAGCGAATGTTTTTGTTTCTGTAATACCAGCACTTAATCCAGCAACTGTTCTACCAGAAGTACCAGCGTAATCTAATACTCCATCTCTCCTAGCTACGGTGTAAGAATAAGACTGTTCTGGATTTAACTCAAATCGATCTACACCTTCTGGTAGTTGCAAATTCAGTGTACCTGCAAGATTTACTAGGACAGTAGCAGCATTATTGCTTCTGTTTTCAAAGCCTGCATCTCCTTTCAAGTTGCCAATAAACTCTATGGTTACACTTTTGAGAGTACCTAGTGCTGAGTTAAACTTTTGAACGCTGATTGTATCCTTGATGTCTGTTATGTAGTAACCATCAGCTGATGCTGCTTCATCTGTAGGTTTGTATTGGTATTGACTAGAGTAAGAGAGCGAAGCTGCGTTTGCTGCGCCCGCGGTGGCTACGATACCGGCTAAGGTTGTAGCTGCTGCTAGAGTTTGGAATAGTTTTGTTGTCATGGAAAATTGGGAAATTATCTTTTCAAACTGGATAAACGCAAGATTGCTACACTATTTCTAACTCTTACTTTCTAGTTCTCGGCTTGTTAAAACTACCGAAATTTATGTGAAGCTTTGATTATGAAAAAACTTGCATAAATCTCCCTTTGAGAACCACAGATAAAGTTTTGTTAAGGTTGACAAATTAGATGGAGATATTGGTAGCGCCTCACTGGACTATCAAAAACCATCAGAAGTTTTGCCCAATCATAACTATTTCAACTCAGCAAATCTTCAGATATCAGATGAATTTCCTATACATCAAGTTATTTATTGAGGATATATGCACTATTGGTATGATGAGCATGAAAGCTAGTGTGAATCGTGAAAATTTTAAATTTCTGTGGGTGTAATTCGCACTATCTATAGGAATCCGACTTGATTATTGAAATTACTTGTGTAGGAAGGGAACTCTTAAAAGGGAACAGAAAAAGAAGTAACAGAGGTGTACTGAGTTTTTTCTCCAAATCAAATATGATTCCTATATGCTTAAAAAGGCAGAGGTCGATTAATAATCGTCACAATAGTAGATAAAGGTACTTCAGAAAAATAATGTCGCTGAAATTGTTCTTCGCTGACTGCGGCTAAAAATTGAGTGACGGCTGCATCCGCTAGGGTGGCGGAAATTGTTTGGGGATTTTGGCTGATTTGTAAAGAACGGTCTTGTCTTGTGACGATAAATCCGCAATATTTTAAAGCCTTGATGCCTAAAAGCAAGCTTGGATTACCTATACCTAATTTTTCTAGTAGCTGTGTGCGGGTAACTAGTTGCTGTGTACGACTCAGATATTTAGCTATGCCAACCAGAGTAAGCCAAATTTCTTGGGGTGGTTGGAGGTGAAGTTTAGACCAAGCAAGGGCTAATTGTTGACCATGATAAAGAGAGCGTTGCCACCAAGCGCGTAGTTCATCCCAGCTACTAGGGCATTCTTCCAGGATGAGTGGGGAGTTTAGAGTGGGAAGTGCTGAGTGTTCTTGATTGCGCCAGTCGAGTATTTGTGTTGGGTGTTGTTGATTGAGTTCTGAGTTAGTGCTGGAACGGACGGCGATTAATCTGATTTCATAGCGTTTTTTGAAACTGTTGTAATCTAGTTCGACTATGCAATCAGCTTTGCCTATAGGTAATTCATCTTTATAATGTCCCCACCACACTCCAGGAAAAGGATTTTTAGTAGATTCATCCCGAATATCAAAATCGGTTTTAATGTACTGTACTTTTTTTCCTTGCCAGTCTTGCTGATTGCGATGCCAAGCATTTTCAAACCAGCAGTTTTGGATTAGTAGCTTTGGGGCTGGGTTTCCCATCCCGCAAGGTTCTAGCAGTTTCAGTTCTAAAAATAATTCTTTGCCTAAGTCTGCTACGGTAACTGTTAAATCTGCTTGAACCGTAGGCATCAATTCTGTACTACCCAAAGATTGCCGCAACTGCTGATTAATTGCTTGGGTAAATAAAGGAATATTCTCGACTGGCAGACTCAACCCCGCAGCGTAGGGATGTCCACCAAAGCGATGTAATAAATGTGCTTGGTCTTTGACTAGTTGATATAAATCGACAGAATTGATAGAACGGGCTGAACCACGGGCTAGTACAAGTGCTGAGTGCTGAGTGCTGAGTGCTGAGTGTTGAGTGCTGAGTGCTGAGTTAGAAGATAAAAGAGCTAATTCTTCTGAAGCTCCTCTGTTTCCTCGGTTACTGAGCGGAGTCGAAGTATGCTCCTCTGGCAATTCGGTGCTTAACAAAATTGTAGGACGGCCTGTTTCTTGGGCTACTTGTCCGGCGACTAAGCCTAACACACCTGCTGGCCATTGGGGATCTTCGAGGACAATGACGCTGGTGGTTGATAAATCTAATTGGGAGAGTTTTTGGACAACTTGGGCTTGCACATCTTTTTGTAATGACTTGCGGCGGGTGTTGGCAAGTTCTGTAACTTCAGCCAATTGATTGCAGTGTTTAGCATCGCGGCTGGTCAATAATTCTACGCAAAAACTTGCATCACCTTGAATGCGACTAACTGCATTGATGCGCGGCCCTAAACCAAAGGAAATATCTGTGGGGCGATCGCCACTTTTTTGGCACAATTCTAATAATCGCCCTACCCCTGGTCGTCTTCGTGCGGTTGGAGGTTGTTTAAAGTCTGCTTGTAAACGTTGAATTCCTAATTGTGCTAAATATCGACAATCTCCCTTGAGTTGCACCAAATCGGCTATTAACCCCACCGCTACTAAATCTAATAAATTTTCTAGTGCATCTTGAGGGACATTTGGCAGTGTTTGATAAAGGGCTTCTACTAATTTATAGGCAACCGCTACCCCAGAAAGATTAAATAAAGGATGAACGCTGGATAAATAACGGGGATTAATAATTGCTGCAACTGGTGGACGTTCCGCAGGTAAGGTGTGATGATCTGTAACGATTACATCTATACCTAACTGTTTAGCATAAATAATTTCATCAATATTTGTACTGCCCGTATCACAAGTAACTATTAATTTAAAATTTTGTTTAGCTAAATTCTCAATTCCTGGATTATTCAATCCGTGGGATTCTCGCAGGCGATTGGGAATGTAATAAGTTAACTGAGTATGTTGCTGAAAAAATTGCCCCAAACCATCCCATAACACAGCAGTAGAAGTGATACCATCAGCATCAAAATCACCCCAAATAGCAACTTTTTCACCAGTATTACGAGCTTGTTGTAACCTTTCTACTGCCAAGTGCATTTCTTCCCCAAATTCAAAGGGGCTGGCAGGTTGATAAGTTTGATAGTTAACAAAAGCTGCTAGTTGTTGAATATTTTTGATATCTCTTTGCCATAATAATTTTGCAGCATATAGTCCACTAGATGCAGGTGTGTACTGCTTTACTGCTGCAATAAACCACTCTGGTGGTTGTTCAGTTGGGGCTAAAAGCCACTGTGTTTGGTCATTTGTCATTTGTCAATAAGATGGAACCGTTAAAGAGAGACTTCTTGAATACTTTCAATATTTGATAATGGGTATGTCTTTGTTGTTTCAGTTGATTGATTACGTTGACAACGAATAGCAAACTGACAGTAATTACAAGCTTTACTACTCTCCATTATTTGTGGAAATGGCTGACCTTTTTGATAAAGTTTTAGGAAATTAGAGAGATGATTTAACAGTTGATTGAGGTCTTTTTCTGTTTGCTGATGTTGCTGATTATTATAAGTAAATTTTATATTTTGTGGTCTGCCTTGAGACTGAACAAACCAGTAAGTCATAGAAATCTTTTCTGGAGAGTATTCGCTAGTCTCAGCTAATACGTACAGATAAAGACGTGTTTGCCAGTTTTGTGCTAGTTTGTGTTGATCTGGGGGTTTTGGATAAGTTTTCCAATCTAAAATTTGTGCTTGTTGGTTATCTGCAATTAATAAATCGTAGATAACTGTCAGTAAATAATCTTGTACTTGTAGGGTGCGGTAGTGTTCACTGGCGCGGAAGGTTTGATTATCTATTGTCGGTGTGACAATTTCTGGTGCAGCGTTGGCAAAAGCAGACATCCAACTTTGCAGTTGAGCATCTGCTTGTAATAAACTATCAATTGGTAAACCCATTTCTTGCTGCTGCATTAACAAGTGAAAACGGCTACCTAAAGTTTGTCTCTCTTCATGTTCAGGGTCTGAAGGAGAATTGAGTTGTTCTAAATATGTATGTTGAAACTGACGAGGACAACATTCTAGTAAGTTTAGTTGTCCTTGTGAAAGTCGTAATAAGTTAGTAGGAGTTGATAGCATAATTCTATTTTAGATTTAGAAGCGATCGCCTTGGTTAATCTTATGAGATTTGTAATAATTTTTATATTCAGTTCTCTTTAATAAATAAACTTACTATTTTGTGGATCAAAGATACGACAGTTTAAGCGATCGCCTCGACTTTCAATCACTTTAAAATCACACAGCACAAAATGATAAGATAAACTATAAATCAATACGGTTCAGATAAGAATATTTAACTACCGATGTACGCCGACAAATGAAATATTTAATTGATTGATTTAGTTTATTTCTCAGGAATCTAGCCTTAACTGAACCGGATGGAATTATAAATAATTAATAAAATTAATCGTTACAGCCAAATTTTCGTCTAAATTCTTCAAAATTATCTCCGAGAATAAATCTTGAATATATATGTTTTGGGCTAACTGGACAATAAAATCCTGGCTGTAATTGATGTTTTTTGATTAATTTTCTATTCTCATAACCAATTATTATTAACTCAGAACCACATACCGCACATAAAATACAACCTCCATTTGTATAAATATCAAGAGCTTGCTTTAAGTTCTCTGACTGGCAATCATAAATATAATTATCTCTATTCATTTTTACACAAAACTTTAACTTAAAGCTGTACTCAATAATTCGCGGTGCATTAAGGCTTTATCTACTAAAGATTGAATTTGTGCAGATAAAAGTGGTTCACCATTGGCGTAATATTCCAGCCAAGTTTTACTAATTATATTTGCGTCATCTGGTAAATTTTCTAAATCCCAGCCAGGTATTGCTAAATCTTCCATTAAACGATTAACTTTGGGATCATAACTCAAGGCAAAACAGCGGCAACCTTCAGCAGCAGCCATAATTAAACTATGTAACCGCATTC
Source organism: Nostoc sp. LEGE 06077 (assembly GCF_015207705.1). Classification (GTDB taxonomy): domain Bacteria; phylum Cyanobacteriota; class Cyanobacteriia; order Cyanobacteriales; family Nostocaceae; genus Nostoc_B. Next base: position 41,123 of record NZ_JADEWI010000010.1, on the reverse strand, counting down.
CAATTGCCATTTCAACACCACGATAGACACCTTTTAAAAGTTGTGGATCTTCCAGACATAATATTTTACTGACATCAGCAAGATGAGGATGAATTGCTTCGGCAATGCCTAAATCTTCACTTTTTTGAAATGGCAACAGTAAAATAAATGCTTGGGTAGCTGTTTGAAAATCAACTAATGCCTTAGTGAGTTTAGCTAGGCGTTTTGATGTCAATTGAGGATGCGATCGCAATGTGACAGCCACTCTCGGCGCAGGTAAATCTGCAAGTCCGGGAACTGGTTTACCTTGTAACGCCCAAACCGGATCAGGTGCAATGATATGGGGAATTTGCCAATCTGATAATAAAGCCGCACTGGCGCGATCGCGTACACTAATTTTGCTACAGCCAGCAAAGTTGCGTCTTGCTAACCAACGAGTTTGCGGACGCACTAACGGGCCAATACCTTGCGCCCAAGCAATGGTTCTTAAATTCATTGTTTGCGCTAATGTCATCAATCCTCCATAATACAGAGGGCTAATAGTACTGGTGACATCTTGAATTAAACTCCCACCACCCCAAATAAAAGCATCACAAGAACGTAAAGCTTGCAGTACAGGTAGCATCGCCATCCGGTTGTGAGTTTCTACATTGTAGCGATCGCGCGTTTCTTCTGGATTGCCAGAAAGCACCACAGGCGTTACATGAGATGGCAACATTTGTAGAAGCGTCGCTAGTAAAGCTTCATCACCACCATTACCTTTGCCGTAATAACCAGACAATAACGCCCGCATAGTTCCCATCTTTAGATTGTGGATTTTAGAATATCAACTTTTTCCCTGTAGTTCATCTGATGTCAGCCATCTTGCCGACTAAAGATGAATTTTCTTATGGGAAGATGAACTAAAGGAAGAATCAGAAGACAATTAACTCTTGACTTTTGACCTTTGACTTTTGACTTTTGACTTTCCTATGCACGCCCTATCAATTCCCACTTGGATTATTCATATTTCTAGCGTTATTGAGTGGATTGCCGCGATTTGGTTAATCTGGATTTACGGCGAACTCACTGGTAATCGCCGTTGGTGGGGATTGTCCCTAGCCATGTTACCAGCTTTGGTTAGTGCTATGTGCGCTTGCACCTGGCATTATTTTGACAATGCAGAATCTTTAGAATGGCTGGTAACGCTACAAGCTACCATGACCTTAGTTGGTAATTTTACGCTGTGGGCGGCTGCGGTGTGGATTTGGCGTTCCACCAAGCCTGCCAAAAATACCACTGATACTATTGCAGTCCCATCTATTAAATCAGAACCATGATCTCGAAGGAAACCCTATTTGCCCTTTCTCTATTTCCCTATTTGGGTTTCTTGTGGTTTATTAGCCGTAGTCAGCAAATGCCACGTTTAGCACTATACGGATTTTACGGCACGCTTGTGTTTGTCGGCGTTACCATCCCAGTAGGTATTTACGCCAAGGTGCATTATGGAGAGTCTTTGGCAAATGTAGATTGGCTACATGGGGGCGCAGAAGTATTTTTAACCCTATCTAACATTTTGCTTGTGATTGGTTTTCGTCAAGCTGTCAAAGAGAGGTTAGAGGCTAGGAACTAGAGGCTAGTATTTTGTCTCAGAACTCAGCACGGGCTGAACGCCCCGCTACCGCAGAACTCAGAACTCAGCACTCAGCACTTTTAAAAAGGAAAGGTCAATGGACGTAATTCCAGCAATTGATTTACTCGAAGGTCGTTGTGTACGACTGTATCAGGGAGACTATGAAAAATCCCAAGTTTTTAGCGAAAATCCGGTTGATGTTGCAAAACAATGGGTAGATCAAGGTGCAACTCGGTTGCACTTAGTTGATTTAGATGGAGCAAAAGCAGGTAAAGTAATAAACTTGAAAGCGATTGAAGCGATCGCTCAAACAATATCAGTACCGATTGAAGTTGGCGGTGGATTGCGTGATCGCTCTAGTGTGCAACAATTGTTTAACTTGGGTGTCCAATGGGCGATTCTGGGAACTGTCGCCGTTGAACAACCCCAGTTAGTCCAGGAACTCTGCCAAGAATTTCCCCAACAGATTATTATCGGTATTGATGCCCGGAATGGGAAGGTGGCAACTCGCGGCTGGTTAGAAACCTCGGAAGTTTTAGCCACCCAACTGGCTGTGCAAATGCAGGAATTAGGTGCAGCCGCCATTATCTATACAGATATTCACCGCGATGGAACCCTCAGTGGCCCTAACATCGAAGCCTTACGCGAACTTACCAACGCTATTAATATTCCTGTAATTGCTTCTGGTGGTGTGAGTTCTGTAACTGATTTGTTGAGTTTATTAGCTTTAGAAGCGCAAGGTGTCACAGGTGCAATTGTAGGACGGGCTTTGTATACTGGCGATATTTTACTAAAAGAAGCACTACGAGCGATCGGGCCAGGACGCATTCAAGACGTACCCCCAAATCTGGACTTTTCCTCCTTCGCCTAAAAATAGCTTGATGCAAAATTGCGGCTATACAAACTCAGGTTATGTCTGTTTAGCCGTATGTAATTTCCGGAATAGCTATTTACACTGTTGTAGTTCAAGTAGTAAAGATTCTACCAACAGTGAGAGTATTCTTATGACTCGTCAAAAACCACGTAATCTCGGTAAACCAGATAAAACAGAACCTGGTGCTATTCGGTCTATTGGGAAAATTGACAGAATCAATCAACAGAACTCAAACAAACTTGATAAACCAGAATAATTTAGTATACAAGTAACCTAACTAATTATAGTAATCACAGGTCATAAAACGTAAGTATTCAGGAGTCAGAATTCAGGAGTCAGAAGGTTTAAAGAATCTGGAGAAATATTTGATTAATGAATTTGCTAATCCTATCGATAATTCTCAATTCTGACTCCTGGGTGCTGAATTCTTACCATAAAACTTTTAATTTTTTATAATATTGGGTTTCTTCTCGACTTAGAGATGTGATTATAATCACGTCTCTTTTTTATTTTTGTATGTAAATTTTTTAACTAGTTTCTGGATTCAGTCATATCCTTGTTGTAGGTAAACTTATCATTAATTTCCGCAGTCTTATGTCTAATCAAAAATCGAATGCTAACCCCCAACCCAATAAAAAATCGAATGAAACCAGCACTCCCCGCAAGAAACCTCTGAATAATGGTAAACCAAATAAAACTGATCCCTAATTATCGAAACTCATAATCAATTATGCCTAAACAATAGAGACGTAATAGGAATTACGTCTCTAAATTATTTGATTTGTATCCTAACTATTTATTTTTTACCTGGCTTTTTGCCTGTTCTAAAGCTATCTCTTTAATGGCTTGGTAAGAATTTACATTTGCAGTTCCTTCAATAGCCTTAACAGCCAAATCTTGAACTTGTTTCAAAGCTGAGTCTAACTGCTTAGAAAGATTTTGAATACGTGTTTCCTGATTATTAATAGTTTGTTCTAGAGATTGTAATCTCTGCTCATAAAAACGCTTTTGTCCTTCTACTTCTTTCGCATATAAATCTGATTTTACCTTCGCCTGATAATGAGCAATACCCTTACCTTCTTCTGTAGCTTTTTTCAAAGCTGCTTCTTTATCTTTCGGGAATGCTTCTACCTTAGATTTGGCTTCTGCAAATTGCGTTTCTCGTTCTACAACTTGTTTTTCACGTTCATTCCATTGTTTTTCTGTAGCTTGTTGAAATTCTTCTAACTGCTTGTATAAAGTTTTTTGCACTTGTTCATATTCATCAGAATTCAACTTGCGCTGTAGTTCTAAATCATATTTATACTCTGATGTATCTCGTTGTCGGGTTTTATTTAAGTTATCATTGCGTTCTTTAATTGACTGCTTATATTCTTCTTGTTCTTTTTGCCAAGTAATACGTTGCTCAAGGATTTCTTGCGATAACACTTCATAACGTTGATTATACTCTTCCTGATATGCCTTAGAATTATCTTCATAGGCTGTAATCAAAGTATCTAATGTATTTTCAGCAACTTCTAAATTATGTAGTTGTTTTAAGGCTGTAACTTCTGTTTCTACAGATTGCCTAATTTCTCCTAATTTAGAAGCTTGCGTAGTTAACTGTTCTGATAGCTCATTCGCCGCACTACCGAAGCCTAATTGAATTTTAGCTAAACTTTCAATTGTGTGATTCATCTTCTGTTGGATAGTAGTTGGCTGATTCATAGCTATATTTGCCTCTATGTTAGGCTTATCTATATTTACAGTTTGATTAGCTTTTACAGCTTGATTTAATTGAGTTTTCAATCCTGATGTTTCTTTAGATAACTCTTCATAGGCTTGCAAAATTTCTGCTTTTGTATTCTTATCTGTGAGTTTTTTACCAGCCATTATAAACCTCCAAATATTCTCGATTTTTCAGATAAAATACTTATTTATTGGCAGAATTGCCAAAAGCTCTCATTGCCAAATCTTGCGCCTGTTTCAAAGTTGTTTGTAATTGTGTAGAAATACTTTCTATTTGCTCTACTTGCTTTGTAATTGTTTCTTCCAAGCTTTGAATTTTTTGTTCATAGCTTTGCTTGCTAGATTCCCATTCTTTCTCAAATAAATCAGCTTCGATTTTAGCTTTTTGACTGGTGTCTTTAATTGCTTCTTCTCTCGCCTTTTTAACTGCTTCTTCCAATTCGGCAGGAAAAGCTGCGACCTTTTGTTGATATTCTTTAAATACTGCTTGATTATTAGAGAGAATTTTCTCCCGTTCAGCCCAATCTTTCTCTTTTTCTTGGGTTTTTTCTTGAATATCTCTTTCTAAGTTGCGTTTATTCGCTTCATAAGCATCTGTATTCAGCTTGCGAGTAGTTTCTAGTTTATATTGATATTCTTCTTGTTCTTGTTGGCGTTCTTTATTGGTCACATCATTGTATGCTGTGACTGCTTCTTCATACTCCGATTGTTCATTTTGCCATTCTTTACGCTTGAGAGCAATTTCTTTTTCAATTGCCTCTTGTTTGCTGGTAGTATCTTGTTCTAGAGTTTTTAATTTTTCTTGGTGTTCTTGAGTGAGAATATCTAGTGTATCTGCAACAATTCTAATTCTTTGTAGTTCTTGCAACTGTTGAGTGGCAATTTCTATACCTCGATTTAGTTCATCTAACTTGGAGTTTTCTTTAGCTAACTTTTCTGATAGAGAATTGACAATACTCCCAAATTCTAATTGTAAATCAGCTAAACCTTTAACAATGCTATCAACTGTATAGGTAGAAGCCGCAGTTAAAATTTCTTGGTTTTTGACTTTTTCTGCTTCTTCTTGTTTGGTAGCAATTTTTGATTCTAATTTTTTTCGTTCAGTTAAAATTTGTTGAAATGCTTGCATTAGTTGCTGTTTGCTGTCTTTAACTGCAACTGAAGTCATACTTTAACTCCTTGAATTAGTAATGAATTGAGTGGGTAACAAACCATACCAATAGCTACCCTATGCAGACATAAGAGTAACCTTTAAAACAGTAATTTTTGCTCAGTACAAATACTGCAATGAAGAAATACGGAAACTGGGTATGGTTTTTACTTGGAAAGGCGGTAGTATTTTTGTACTAATAACTATACTCAAACTCATTCATCCTTGTCAATAGAGAATCGATGCTGGAATGAGAATATGTGTAGGCTATGGTAAAAAGCTTGTTTTTCATCGCTGTGGCGGTGTAAAATCACCAAATATTCAACCTAGTAACGAATCAAAGCTGGCTGCAAAATACTGTAGCTCTAAGTTTCACAAAGAGTTTTCTTGCCAATATGCAGCAAATCTGATTTATAATGTTTGTAGATATAGCTGTTACATATGTTACTTTTTGCAAATTAATTTGCAACGGCGCGACTGTAAATGCACCGAGAAGTTAGATAATTGACTCAATTTTCATATTGATACAAGCACAGGGCAGACTTTTGTGATATCAATGTACACCAGTGAATCGACCAAGTATTCTGCTAGAGCAGATATCGGACACACAAGCCAGATTCTAGTGGTAGAAGATGAAGAGTTAATCCAAGAGATGCTATCTGTAGCCTTGGAAGAGGAAGGTTATGAGGTCGTAACAGCCCCAGATGGGCGGGTAGCGATCGAGTATCTCAAAAGTTTTGAATCTAACTCAGGCGAGTTTCCCTTTGATTTGGTGATTCTTGACTTGATGTTACCGCAAATCAATGGTTTAGATATTTGTCGCTTGCTGCGTCATCAAGGCAATCCAGTACCGATTTTAATGCTGAGTGCTAAGGGTAGTGAAACCGATCGCGTGTTGGGTTTAGAAGTTGGCGCAGATGACTATCTCACCAAGCCTTTTAGTATGCGGGAACTAGTAGCTCGTTGTCGGGCGCTGCTGCGTCGTCAACGTTTAAGCACTTTACCGCAATTACCAGTTCTGAAATATAAAGACGTTAGCTTAAACCCTCAAGAATGTCGGGTGTTAGTGCGGGGTCAAGAAGTCAATCTTTCCCCAAAAGAATTCCGCTTGTTGGAATTGTTTATGAGTTATGCGCGGCGAGTTTGGTCGCGGGAGCAGTTGTTAGATCAGGTTTGGGGGCCAGATTTCGTAGGGGATAGCAAAACTGTGGATGTTCACATTCGCTGGTTACGGGAGAAATTAGAATTAGATCCTAGCCATCCTGAATATATTGTGACTGTAAGAGGATTTGGCTATCGATTCGGATAATGGATGAAGATAGTTGTTAGTTTATTAATCACGACGCAACTAGCAACTGGGACTCATAATGTTCTTATTGGGATTTATTCTAGGTTTGGCGGTAGGTATCGGGTTTTGGATTTGGCAACAGTTTCAACTAAACCGTTACCTAGAGAGAGTTTTGCAACCCTACTCTAAATCTACTGATTTAGCCTTACCGCTTTTACCTCGTTTGCGTCAAGAAATCAAGACATTACAGCAGCAGCGCCAAGATTTGCAAAAATCCCTGCAAACTTATCAAGACCTGTTGGATTTTGCACCAATGGGATATTTGCAAGTAGATGAAGAAAATCAATTGCTGTGGTGTAACCAACAAGCCAAAGAAATTCTATATCTGCAAAGATGGCAACCAGGACAGGTGCGTTTGTTGTTAGAGTTGGTGCGATCGTATGAATTAGACCGATTGGTTGAGCAAACACGCGATCGCCAAAAACCCCAAACTAAAGAGTGGTTATTTCATCCCTCATCCGACAATCCAGCAGAATTACCCACTATCAAGTCTATGACTTTACGTGCCTCTGGCTTGCCCTTACCCAATGGCCAAGTAGGCGTATTTCTGGAAAATCGTCAACCACTGCTAGACGTAAATCAAGAACGCGATCGCTCATTTTCTGATTTAGCTCACGAACTCAGAACACCTTTAACTTCCATTCGTCTCGTTGCAGAAACCTTACAACATCGCTTAGAACCGCCGTTAAATCGCTGGGTTGACCGCCTGATGCAAGAAGTTGACAGACTAATTAGCTTAGTTCAAGGCTGGTTAGAACTGACGCAAATTGAAGCTAACCCCAAAATGCAATTGCATCTGGAAAAAGTCGAAGTGCGATCGCTAATTGCATCGGTGTGGGAAACTTTAGAACCCTTAGCACAAAGACAACATCTTTCTCTGAATTATTCCGGGCCAGAAGACATTTGGATTAAAGCCGATCAAGCCCGGATTTATCAAGTTTTTCTCAACTTGCTAGACAATAGTATTAAATACAGTTCTCCTAGCACAAACATTCAAGTGGAAGCAAAAATTAGATTTTTAGAAGACCATCATCAAGATAATTCTCTACATCCCACCTTAGAACTAAATTTAATTGATTCAGGTACAGGTTTTTCGGAAGCAGATTTACCGCATATTTTTGAGCGATTTTATCGCGGCGATAAAGCCCGAACACATTCGTCCTTAGCCGATAATTCTATTGGATCGATTGTCGGTAATGGTTTAGGATTAGCGATCGTCCGACAAATCTTGTTAGCTCACGGTGGTTCCATCAAAGCCATGAATCACCCCCAAACAGGTGGTGCTTGGATGCAAGTGATACTTCCAGAAGTTGTGGCGAACTCTCAAAGCCAAGACTATAGTTAATAGTATCTTCACTTTTGAGAATACAAGTGTGGAAGCTGTCGTTTATAATCCCAACCCTGACAGTTCTCAGTTAGCACGCGCTATCAGGCGCTTAGAACGAGATGTTTTACGTATGGGAGCTTTGGTAGAACAATCATTTCGCCTCAGCCACCAAGCGTTATTTGCTCGTAACTTAACCGCTGCTGAAGAACTCCCCAAATTAGATAAAAAAATTGACCGTTTTTATAGACAAATAGAATCAGACTGTACAGCAATCATGACCCAAGCGCCAACAGCCCAAGATTTGCGCTGTTTAAGTGCTTTTATGCAATTAGTCCGAGATTTAGAACGCATAGGTGATTATGCTAAGGATATAGCCAAAATTGCGATTAAGCTCTTTCCTTATGAGCCTCATTCATCTTTGCCAGAAATCGAAGTTATGTCACACCACGCCCAGGCGATGTTAGCCACTAGTTTAGTAGCTTTGGCAGATTTAGATGAAGCGGGCGGACGGGGAATTAAACACTTAGATGATGCTGTAGATAATGCTTACGCTCGCCTTTATCAAACCTTAGCTCAACAACGGGATATTATCGGAGTTGTAGAACCAATTATCCTGCTGGCACTGGCAATTCGTTGTCTAGAACGGATGGCAGATCACGCTACCAATATCGGTCAAAGAGTGGCATATATTGTTACTGGTCAACGTAGTTAAACACAATTGACAAGCGATTTTTTTCATTAAGGAATTAATTATTTAGCAAATTTTTTGTTACTAAATACAACATTTAAAAAAGCGAGGATTGGAAATTGACATATTCCAATTCTCACTTTTTTTGCTCATAAGTAAAGAAATACTCGACTTCTTGAAGACGTAGCGGATTTCAACTTCTGATTATTTTGTATTGCCCAAAAAGTTAAAACTTGCTTAACTAAGTTAGATTTCACTAAATTTTTACCTATTCTTAACCTTGCATGATTAAAGTGTCCGCAAGCACAATAAATATCGCCTTATCGGTATAAATGAGTATCCAGCGTCGAGATTTCTTGCTATTAATGGGAGGTAGCGCTAGTGCATTAGCGCTTAGTAACCTTACAGGTTGCGGTCAAAATACTACGGCGCAAAAAAGCACATCATCAGTAGGAGAATCAGTATTCTCGTTTAAACCAATTAAGGGAGCAATACCTCTAGAAACCGCAGGCTTCAGCCCAGAACAGCAGCAAATTCAATACAGTTCTTATGATGTGGTTGATGACTTGGTACTGCCAGAAGGGTTTCAATATAAAGTAATTGCCGCTTGGGGTGATCAAGTTGGTGATTCGCGGTTTGGTTACAACAACGACTATTTATCTTTTATCCCCACGGGAGAAAATGCTGGTTATTTAGCGGTGAACTTTGAGTATATCAGCGCTATTCCTTGGATGGAAACCTATCAGCAAGTGATGGGAAAATCATTACCATTTGCAGATGTGAAAGCAGCTTTAAATAGCACAAATTCCGGTAAAAATGCGATTAATGCTTATGCTTTGCCAGATAATGACCCGATAAAAACTAAAATTGCGGAAATTTGTCAAGCAGCTTTATTAGACCAAGGGTTAGGTGTAATTTCGCTACAGAAAACAGCTAATGGTCAGTGGGAAAGAACTAATTCCCCAGCAGATAGACGGATTAGTGGGATTTCGGGTTTAAAAGATCGTCGGTATTTACAAGCTACTGGCCCCGCAGTTACAGTATTTCGGAAACAAACAGGTCAGGGATATATAGATAAACTTGGCGATCGCATTATTGGAACTTTCGCTAACTGTGCGGGCGGAACAACCCCGTGGGGTACAGTACTGAGTGCCGAAGAAAATTTTCAAGCCCAAGTACCAGAACCAGTGTATGCCGATGGTACAGCTTTTGAACCTAGTACACTGCCGTTTGCTTTGGGTGACGAGGAATTATTTGGTCAAGGAAATGTATTTGGTTTAGCGGGGAATAAATATGGTTGGATTGTGGAAATTGACACAGCCAACCCCCAAGATTATGGTACGAAACACACTTGGTTAGGACGTTATCGTCATGAAGCTGTAGGTGTACGGGTAGAAGCCGGGAAACCATTAGCTTTTTATTCAGGATGCGATCGCCGCGGCGGACACATATATAAATTTGTCAGTCGTGATCAGGTAAAAAATCCCCAAGACAAGGCTAATTCTCAGCTATTACAACAGGGAATGCTGTACGCCGCCAAATTCAACGCCGATGGTACAGGTAGCTGGATAGCCCTAAAAGCAGAAACTCCTGTTAACCCAAGTATTCCTAGTAGTATTGCTGGTAATATTATTTTGTTGCCACTAGGTGCTAAAGCAGAAACAGCAGACTTGAAGGCAGGTTATTTACCAGTTACCCAAGATGAAGCGATCGCTCAATACAAACAAAAGTATCAAAAACTGGCAGACCTTTACACTGGTAACGCCGCCGAAAAACAAGGTGCAATTTTAATTGATGCACACTACGCCGCCAATGCAGCGGGCGCTACCTGCACAGCACGTCCTGAAGATACAGAAATTGCTCCCAACGGCGATTTATACATCAGTTTTACCTCTGGTGCGCCTGATAAACAAGGTGGTTCTGATTTGCGAGTATTTAAAAGTCCCCAAGGTGAAGCAGGCTATGAATACGGCTGGGTGATGCGTTTAACCGAAGATAACAACGACCCCGCAGCGATGACTTTTCGTTGGCAAATCTTAGCCATAGGCGGAGAACCAGCCGCCGGCGGGATGGGTTTTGCAAATCCAGATAATTTATTACTAGATCGTCAAGGTCATGTCTGGATGGTAACGGATATTTCCACAGCCAAGCTCAATCATGCGGTGAATAACCGTCAGGCTGAACCAGGAAAATCTGTCAGCTTATCTGGTTTATTTGGGAATAACTCTGTATGGTTTATCCCCACCAGTGGTGCAGATGCAGGTAAAGCCTTTTTGTTTGCGATCGCACCAATGGAATGTGAAACTACTGGCCCTTGTTTCACCACAGATCAGACAACTATGTTTTTATCTATACAACATCCAGGAGAAACAAATGGGACTCGCAAAGGCCAAGCTAGAGAAACCAGACAATTTGTAGTCACTACTACTACAGGCAAAGAATTTTTCCAAACTCGCCAAGTTCCTATTGGTTCTAATTGGCCTGATAAAACTCCTAACGCACCTCCGAAACCAGCAGTCATTGCTATCACAAAATCTTCAATCTCTGCTAACAAACAATATCAAAAGATTCAATTAGCTACATAATCACAAATCTATTATTTATTAACCGAACATTTAGAAAATATCAAGCAAATAGCTGTTTAAAAATTACCAGATTTGCAGCGATTACCTTGTCAAACCATTAAAACTTTCACTAGCTCCCAGAAAATTTATAATGACATCCACCAGTCTGACACCAACATTCTCCACGGCATCTGTTAGTGAACAACTATCAATAAAAATCTTTGCCAGAAAAGAAATTATTCCCTTGCCGAACGAGGTAATATGGCGGATAGATCGTGGCGCAGTTCGTACCCTAACCTGGGCTGAAGATGGCACCTTCATCACTTTAGGTTATTGGGGGCCAGGAGACTTGATTGGCTCTCCTTTAACTAAAGTTAAACCCTACCAAATTGAATGTTTGACCAGTGTTGAGGTAAGTCTTGTGCCATCTTATCTCTGGCATCAAAATATTGAGGGTTTATTTAACCATATTCAACAGTCAGAAGAACTTTTAAGCATAGTTCATCTCAAACCAATCTCCCTGCGCTTATGGAAATTTTTATTATGGCTGAGTGATAAGTTTGGACGGAATGTCGAACAAGATAAAGTTATTGATATCAACATCACCCATCAGGAAATTGCCGAAGTTTTAAACACAACGAGGGTGACAATTACAAGACTATTACAACACTTTGAAGAAGAAGGTGTCTTGTTAAGATACAAGCGGCGGATTATTTTGCGTTTGCCAAATAAATTTACTACCCAAACTATAGTAAAAAACAATGTTTATTGACTTGTGTTAATAACAACGCATCTGGTATATTGATGCCTGTGATTATGTTTCTATACCCTTAAAATAAGCAGCAATTGTAGCCAAAATACAGCCATAGATTGCACTAGTGGGTGTGAGTGAGAGTTAAGATAATGACCAAACTTTTCTGGAATGTTCTGAAGTTCAGTCCAGCAGTTCTGGCTGCGACCGTATTAGCTGCTAACAGCGCCTTAGCTGGGGAAGCTAACGAACAAGTTACAGCTGTGACTCAGTTGGCGGCACAACCTGACAGTATGGGGCAAGTAACATCTGTTTCCCAGTTTTCCGATGTACAACCCACAGATTGGGCATTCCAAGCCTTACAGTCTTTAGTAGAACGTTACGGTTGTATTGCAGGTTATCCTAACGGTACATATCGCGGGAACCGGGCTTTAACTCGTTATGAGTTTGCGGCTGGTTTGAATGCTTGTTTAGACAGAGTTAACGAACTAATTGCTACAGCCACAGCTGATTTAGTCACCAAAGAAGACTTAGCAACGTTACAGCGTTTACAAGAAGAATTTTCTGCGGAACTCGCAACTCTGCGCGGTCGGGTAGATGCGCTAGAAGCGCGGACTGCGGAACTAGAAGCAAACCAATTCTCCACTACTACCAAATTGGTTGGTGAAGCTATTTTCGACGTATCTCAAACTTTTGGGGACAATGTAGCCGTATCCAATCCCAACACACCAACACGGGATTTAGATTCTAATACTACCTTTGGCGATCGCGTCCGTTTATCCTTACTTAGTAGTTTTACAGGCACAGATCAATTACAAGTTCGCTTACAAGCTAACAATATCGTCAACGGTACTGCACAATTTACTGGTACAAACCAGACCCGATTAGCTTATGCAGAACCAATTCTGAACAACGAAGTTCAAATCGATAAAATTAACTACGCTTTTAACCTAACTAATTTTGCTCGCGTCAAAGTTGATGTGAGCGCAGCGGAATTGTGGGAGAATGTCAACGTTTTAAACCCTGAATTTAGAAGCAGTGGTGCAGGTGCTATCTCACGTTACGGACGTTTCAGTCCTATTTATCGTAATGGTTCTGGTGGTTCTGGTTTAACAGTTACCCTTAACCCTCAAGGCGCTATTAGCTTAACTGGCGCTTATTTAGCACCTAGATCAAGTAGCCCCAATGCAGGTTTTGGCTTATTCAACGGTGATTACGCTGCTTTTGGACAATTAGAATTTAAACCAAGCAAAGCTTTAAACATTGCTTTAGCCTACGCCCACACTTACGATGGTGCGAGAACTTCACCTGCTGGCATTTCCAATAATAATGTTAACTTCACTGGGGGTACAGGTAGTCTCTATGCAGTGAGTCCCTTTGGTACTGGTGTTGCTACCACAGGTAATCACTACGGTATACAAGCTACTTTTAAACCTAGTGAGAAATTGACGCTTGGTGGTTGGGCTGGCTATTCCAGTGCTGTAGCCGAAACTGGCCCAAACAGAGGTAGAGATGCGGATGTTGTCTATTGGGCTGGAACCATAGCACTAAGAGACTTTGGTAAAGAAGGTAACGTGCTAGGTATAGTATTCGGTCAACAACCAACAGTGACAGAAAATCCTGATGCGAGTCGTAGAGATGGAGATACTTCCTATCATCTGGAAGGGCTTTATAAAATCAAGGTCAGCAATAACATTCAAGTCACCCCTGGTTTAATAGTAATTTTCAACCCGGAAAATAACGATAGAAACGATACTCTTTACGTAGGTACACTTCGGACAACTTTTAGTTTCTAAATCGGAACTTACGTGATATAATAAAAACAAGCTTTGTGAGTATATTTCCTGATAAAATAATAAGGAGTGTACTCATAAGGTTTGATGGTATGGTGTGAGTGAGAGTAAAATTCATGACAAATTCTTTTTGGAATGTACTGAAAGTCAGTCCAGCATTTTTAGCTGCGACCGTATTAGCTGCTAACAGCGCCTTAGCTGGGGAAGCTAACGAACAAGTTACAGCTGTGACTCAGTTGGCGGCACAACCTGACAGTATGGGGCAAGTAACATCTGTTTCCCAGTTTTCCGATGTACAACCCACAGATTGGGCATTCCAAGCCTTACAGTCTTTAGTAGAACGTTACGGTTGTATTGCAGGTTATCCTAACGGTACATATCGCGGGAACCGGGCTTTAACTCGTTATGAGTTTGCGGCTGGTTTGAATGCTTGTTTAGACAGAGTTAACGAACTAATTGCTACAGCCACAGCTGATTTAGTCACCAAAGAAGACTTAGCAACGTTACAGCGTTTACAAGAAGAATTTTCTGCGGAATTAGCAACTTTGCGCGGTCGCGTAGATGCACTAGAAGCACGCACTGCTAAGTTAGAAGCACAGCAATTCTCTACTACCACCAAGTTAGTTGGCGAAGCAATTTTCAGTGTGACTGCACCTTTCGGTGGTGATAGAGCTGATACAACTACAAGTACTGCCGATAATAGTGACTTAACTAGCAATGTCACTTTTTCTGATCGGGTGCGCTTGAACTTATACACTAGCTTCACAGGCACAGATAGATTGCAAACTCGTTTGCAAGCTCGGAATATTACCCCATTGGGTACTGCTGTTACCGGCACTAACATGACCCGCTTAGGCCATGATGGCGATAATGGTAATGAAGTTGAAGTTGATAAACTCAACTATGAATTTAACTTGGTGAGTGACGCAATCCGAGTCAAGGTTGACGCGTTTGGTGCGGAACTTTGGAATAACATCAACGTTTTCAATCCAGACTTCCGAAGTAGTGGTACAGGTGCGCTCTCTCGTTACGGACGTTTTAGCCCAATTTATCGGGCATCATCTCCTGGTGGCGCTGGTTTGACAGTCACTGTCAACCCCAAAGGGCCTATCAGTCTCACAGGTGCTTATCTTGCACCCAACGCTAATGACCCCTCCCAAGGTAATGGTCTATTCAACGGATCTAATGCCTACTTTGGTCAAATAGACTTCAAACCAAGCAAACAGATCAACCTTGGTTTTGCCTACTCTCACACTTATCAGAATGATGGTGCTGATATTGATGTCAATTTATTTGGTAGCCAAGGTAGTTCTCTTTCTAACAGACCTTTCGGTAATATTGGTACCACAGCTAACAACTACAGTTTTATGGCCAACTTCCGCCCCACTGATAAAATTGGCGTTGGCGGTTGGGTAGGTTACACTGATGCACAAGCTGACGCTGGTACAACTTCCGGTGACGCAGAGATTTGGTACTGGGCGGCTAATCTAGCTATCAGAGACTTGGGTAAAGAAGGTAACACTTTAGGTATCATTTTTGGTCAACCACCCAAAGTTACTGACCTGAACTTTGGCACTAGAGCAAACACCGACAGAGATACTTCTTATCACTTAGAAGGTCTTTATAAAATCAAAGTCAGCGATAATATTTTAGTGACTCCTGGCTTGTTGGTAGTTTTCAATCCTGAACATAACGACAACAACGATACTATCTACGTCGGTACAATTCGTACCACATTCTCGTTCTAGAATTTAGTTTTGGATGAGATGAGATAGATAAAAAAGCCCACGTTAAGTGGGCTTTTTTATTGGGGATAATCTTCTTCTGGTTTAGCCAAATCCGATGGGGGTCGATCGCTACTCCAAGCCCACCATACACAACCACAATGGCATTGATAAAACTCTTGCCATTTGCGACGATGTTCTTCTGAACTTACAGGCGATCGCCGATTGATCCAAACTTGTAATGCTTCTCGACTACTGGAATGGCAAGTAGGACAGCAAAATTCATAAGCGTGAACTGCCTTGGATGTCCATTCAGGTGGGATGGGAGCAAAAGCGTCCATGTAATTTAAAATTTAATCTCAGCAGGCAGCATATCAGCCCGAATTAATATAGATCTGTTTATCTGGTATTTTCATAAAATTAGTCTGTTTTTTTACAACTCTTAATTTTCAATAAAAACAAATCGCCACGGGCGTATAGAACACAAATATGGAGTTAAATGTCGAAATTCGTCGGTTATTGGATGTTATGCCTGCTTCTGGAAGAATGACAACCAAAATAGTCAGTAAACCAGAGCAAAGCACAGTAATTGACGCTAATTTTCCCCTACCTTGGAATCAAGATAGACCGATATATATTAATTTTGATTTGTGGGGACGTTTAACTAAACCACAACGAGATTTATTGCTGTTGCAGAAGGTTAGCTGGTTAATTGGCGTGAAATGGTTTAAACCGAATCTTGATCAAGGTGTAGTGCTGCTGGGATTGTTGGCTGGATTAATCGAATCGTCGCAGTCAGATGCAGTTGGTGTGGCTGTGGCTGGGGGATTAAGTGCGATCGCCATTTTCCGCATCTGGCGTAGTAACAAATCATCAGAGTCGGAGTTAAATGCTGATATAGCCGCCATTAAAATAGCCCAACGTCGGGGTTATTTAGAAGCTGAAGCAGCGCAACATTTACTATCTGCTATTGAAGCTGTAGCCAAAATAGAAGGACGTACCGGGTTGAATTTTACTGAATTAATTCGCTGTCAAAATTTGCGGGCGATCGCAGGTTTATCGTCTGTGGGTGTTCCAGAAACATATACTTGACAAATTACTAATTCTTGATGAATCTCTCTACGAGATACTAACAGTCAAAGCAGGCTCGCTAAAGTAATTGACTGTCATGATTCAGAAATAAGTTTGGCATTGAGCAAGGTAAATATTCTATCAAGTTCTAATATACCTGCCAATTCAGCATTTTCCTCTGAGGTTAGCAATCCATCTGTACATACAAGTCAAAAATTTTCGTGTTCAACCACATCCCGCCTAGAACTAAAGTTCCAGGCTCATAGCCAAAGTCCACTCAACTGGACTGGAATGTATTTCTCGTTGAGTCATCTGAAGATGACTTGCGCTATGAGACTCGGAATTCATTCCGAGGCGGGACAGATGTACTCGACGAACATTCATTTGTGTGTACACCACAGGCGTGAACAAGGAGGAGAGACAAAACGTAGTTTTGGCGAGGTGGGGTTCCTAGGTCTTTATTAGTAATCAAGCGGACATGATATAACAGTGAATCCTGCCTGCTTTCCTTAAGCTTGAATAGGATTTAAATTAACTATTGACAATGATAAATTTTGTACTCATAGCCGTTGACTGCTGGGAGAGATTTAGTTTCAGCAAGACATTTTTCTGTTTCTACTGCTGTGGGTGCGCGGAAATTTACTAACCACAAATCAAAGGGTTTTGGTAGGTGTTTTAAAATATTATTGAGGGTATTTGTAGGAGTATTTGGGTCTTGGTCTTGATGTGCCAGGATAAACTGGAGTGATGGTGCAGGTGTATTTTGGATTTTCCACTCTCTGGCGATACCCATCATTTCACCCATTTGAACATGAGTAATTTGAGTAGTTGCAATTACGGCTGGAACTTGGGATGTTTGTCTGATGACTTGTAAAAATAAGTCTGGGCGGTAATATTTTTGATAACCCAAATTACAAATCACAGTTACTGCACTACAAAATCCCATGAGCCAAACTATGGCGATGGCTTGTTTGCCTGTGATTTTATAATTGTTGTGTTGACTCTGCCAACGAACTGCTAAACTTGCTCCAAGTAAAAGAATGACGGCGGGAAAATAAACAAAGTTATAACGAGCGCCTCTGGTTAAATCAATTCCCAGGAAATAAGTAAAGACAAAAAATAAAGCGATCGCGCTTAAAATGATTCCCCATAAAACCTGAGTTTCTGGTTGCTTTAATTGAATTTTGATACCGCGAATAAATATTGGTAAAAACCAAATAAAGAAAATCAACATCACTAGCCCAGAAATTAAAATAATTGCTAACTGAGGTGATTCAATTGGGAGCAAGAAAAGCATTGTCACCCAAGCAGCAAAAGCCTGAAAAAATGGGTTTAACCATTCAAATCCCTGGCGCGGTTGTTGTATCCAATCTGTTAATTTATCGCCATAATTATTCTGTAAAAATATTGGTACCCAAACTATGCCAGAGACAGCAGTACCAGCAGCTACGGCATAAATTCGCCACCAAGGAGGAGAGAATAAAGTACGTTGTCGCCAAGCCAGAAAAATTAAAACTAAGGCTTCACTACCAAGGGTAAGGACAAAAAAGTAATGAGTAGCAATCCCGAAAGCGTTAATAATTACCCAAGTAAGTGCCGTGGTGATGGGTAATTGTGTCCGATGTTGAATGTGGCGTGTAGCGATAATTAAACAAGCAAAAGATGCAATCACCCACAAAATTGCCAAAGTGTAATGACGTGCTTCTTGTGCCAGAAAGATAGCATAAGGTGATACCGCCATAATGGCAGCAGCGATATGTGCAATCAAGCGAGAACGAAAAGTTAGCCAGCCTAAACCATAGATGGCGGGAATAGACGCAGCACCAAAAATTGCCGAGAGCGATCGCGCGCCCCATAATGAAACTAGCCCTTGTTGTGACGGAAATAACTGCATCCACCAGTGAGCCAAGAAAAAATACATTGGTGGATGATTAGTTTCATGGCTCAAGTGCGCCCAAACATCTGCAACACTAGCACTTGCTTGGGGTTGTAATGGTTGTAATAAAATATCAGGTGCGATCGCTTGATCTAAGGGTACTGGTAAAAAACTATTCCCCAGGCTAAATACTAAAGTCGAAAATTCGTCAGTCCAAGGGGGTTTGGCTGTTAAATTAGTTAAACGCAAACCCAGGCCAATCATCAACCACAGCAATAACAGCAAAGGATGAAACCAGCGATTATTGGTAACAAAATGCCAATTCCCCGATATTTGATTTGGGGTAGGAGTTTCGTCTGCTAAAGGCACGCGACGGTTAGCAAAGTCAGAGAAAAACAGGATAATATGTTTGTAAAATTTTGATGCACTCCCAAAAAAAACTTTCATAACCGCGCCATTTACAAGTCAACTCTTTGCTATTTTGACTTGATTTGTAAATTTAAGTTCGCTTATTTCACCTCTGTGACGCGCCAACTCAGTTTTAAATTCACCCAAAAATTCCAGACAGTAGCAACTGCGATCGCAATTAAGTTAGCAATGTAACGATTGGGAATCACAAAATTAAACACTAAATTTAACACCAAAACATTTATTCCCAATCCTGCCAAGCAAACAAGATTAAATTTCAAAAACCGCTTTGCACGATGATGCCATTCTTGCTGTCTTTGACTTACATCGGCAAATGTCCAAGCATCATTCCACAAAAAATTATTGAAAACTGCAATTTCACCCGCAATAAATTTGCTGCGTGTCAGGGGTAAAGCTAAAGTTGATGGGTCGCTAAGTAAATAAAGTATGGCCATATCCACAAATACCCCACTGAGTCCTACCAAACCAAAGCGGAGAAATCGGCCAATGGGAAAAGAAGATTTTTGTCCCACCTGTTTTGTCGTTAGCCGTAAGCGCAATAAGTGATGTAAGTATTCTACATATTGCTTCCATGTGACTTTACTTTCACCTTCTTTGCGTTCACAAAATACATAACCAACCTCGGCAATTTCGCCGACATTTCCCCGTCCAATCACCTCTAGGAGAATTTTATAACCTACAGGATTGAGTGTTACGCCTGCAATACAACTGCGACGCACCATAAAATAACCACTCATCGGGTCAGAAACTCTTCCTACTACCCCAGGTAAGAAAATCAAACCCAACACTTGAGCGCCACGGGACAAAAAACGTCTCACCGCACTCCAACTGCTAACACCGCCGCCTTCTATATGACGACTCGCCACAGCCAAATCTGCGCCCTGTGCAATACCACGTAAAAGCTGCGCCAATACTTCTGGCGGATGCTGCAAATCTCCATCTATTACACCTAAAACACTCCCCCTAGCAACTTGCCACCCACGGATCACGGCTGAAGATAATCCTCGTTCCTGTTGGCGACGCATTACCCGCAAATTAGGATATTCTGGCATGAGCGATCGCGCTACTTCCCAAGTCCCATCTGGACTATCATCATCTACCACAATTAGCTCGTAATCTTCCGAGATAAATTCCTCTATCAGTTCGCTCAGTATCTTGATGACATTGGCGATGTTGTCACGCTCTTTGTAAGTAGGGATGATGAGAGAAAAATAAATATTTTTGCTGTCTGTAGTTAGATATTGAGGTGGAAATTCAGGAATCTGTAAATTGCCAGATGGCACTGTTAATAATGTATTTGTTTGGTTGTTTCTCATGGAGCTAAATCAATTTGGGAAAAACATAACTAGCAAGAGATGAGATTTAGTCAGTATATATTGTTTAGTGGTGATCCTTAAGACTGATGTAACTTTTCTTGCATATTTAAATTTTGGGTTACTTGGTACTCTTTAATTAGTGGTTGCCAAATTATGTAAATTAAACTAAAAATTGCCAGGTAAATAAAGAAAGGAGTCATTAGAGAAACATGAATATTCAAATATTTGGGCAATATAGTTTTATATCCATAATCTAGCCAGTGGAGAAATAATCCTCTGGAAATAAACATCACTAAATTTATGAATAAATTGTCAGACGGGTTTGTTGATACTCCGGATAGATTGATGAAAATTGATAAAATTCCTAATATTTTAATATATTTAGTTTTACAATACACAATTGGAATAATAATAAATGGTGTAGCAACTACTAAATGCCGTGGGCCAAAGCAGACATCACCCGACCAGGCATAGTAAGTAGAATTATAGATTAATACACATAAAACAAATATCCCCGAAAATAAACATATACTATTTTTGATACTTTTATTTTTTAGTAAAGAGATAACAAAAAGAAATGTCATAGGAAAATAGAGAAAAATTCCTCTATAAGGGCTAAATGTTAATCCCCATAAAATTTCAAGCGTAGGTAATTTAAAAAATGTGGGAGCTAAATTTTTACCTTCTTTAGCTTGACTTAATTGCTTAAAGAAAAGTGAATTAGGTGTTGTGAATATTGAACCCGTAATTGAATAATTGTAATACAGGATAACACCTAAAAATATTGAATATCCACAACCAATTAAAATTAATTTTTGAAAAATATTTTTTGATTTGTTTTTCAGATTTATATACAACCAAAAACCTAATAAAAGAAAGATTGGCAATATTGCAATATAATCAAGCATTTGAGCCATTCCGAGACATAAACCAATGAAAAAACTATTTTTTTGCCTAACAATAAGGTAAAAAGCTATAAAAATAAATGACATTGTGTAGGCATGACTCCAAATCCCATTAGTTGAATAAAAGAAACTTAAAGAACCAAATATAAAAATAAAAACTAGCCATAGTTTCTTAATCAGATCTCCTGTAAAAATTTTGAGTATTTTAAACATCATCACAGCCACAATTCCTAATAAAGGAGCCATGATAGTAATATTAGAAAGCATAGTAAAACCAGCCCAATAAGATTCACTTACAGGAACACCTAAGAAATTCATTAAATTTCGATATATAAAATATAAAGGCGACAATAAAATCGGTACTCCAGGCGGAATTACGGCATAAAAATGCTCTTTAACTTGTAGGATATCAATATGAGAACGATATCCTGGCTGAAGTGCAAAGGTTCCAAAATCAACAAGTGATTGAATGGCATCGGTGTAACGAGCATTTTGAGCGCCATCTGGAGTTACATGGAGAGCAATAAGTATAAAAACAGTAATAAATATTTTTTGAGGAATGGCTTTTGTAAACATACTTAAAAAAGTTATTGGGCTTAAGTTGATTTATATAATTTGGTCAAGAAATCCATAAAAAATCCGCGTATTTCCCTTCAACTACAAACCAGATGAGTTTGAGGCTAAACACAAAATTCTAGGTAGTTGCAATAGTGAGTGTTCTCAATCAAATTAGTAAAATAGTGGTTAAAAGTTACATCTGTGAGTAAACTGCGGCACACCATCAAATAACCACTCATTGGGTCAGAAATATTGCCTAGTACCCCTAGTCGGATAATCAATCTCAACATTTGAGTACCACAAGACAAAAACCGTTTAACAAAACTCCAACTACATACCTTGCCACTTTCAATATGGCTACGCTCTACTGCCAAATCTGCTCCTTCTTCAATAGAAGCCAATCAAAATATTACTAAATTAAAAACTATAATAGTAAAAGTTGTCATGCCAATTTGCCAACAACTTCTGTTATTGCATCATCATTAAACTGCTTCTGTAACTTTCCGGATATGATGAGTCAAGGAATGAAGATATAAAGCTTTACTATATTAGTATGCGAATAAATGTAGCATGATAAATGCTGAAGCATTTGGCAATAAAGACTCATTTAACAGCGGTATTCATAGATGAATATTATGAATTTTTAAAAATAAAAATTAGTGGAAGAAATTTTAAATTTACTGAGAATATTAAAAAAGCAATTCTCCAATTTTCAGTTATTAATTGTGATTGCACTCCCAAAAAACTTTCATAGCCGCGCCATTTATCAGTTAAATTATTACTATAGCAATCCGGAATGATTCATGAGAAAATACTGAGAGAGTATAAAGGTAGCGTTTGCAACCAAAAAGAGGGTGTGGTGATGTGGATGCAATTATTAGAAGATTTTATCAAAAATAGTAAAGAACCGCGTGAAATCAAGCGAGCTACAGCAGTCAAGATGCTGCTATGTGGATACAAGCATGAGGAGATAATGCCAATATTAGGTGTCTCATCTGGTTTCATAAGTACCTATAAAAAATCATTTTTTAAAATGGGGATTGATGGGTTAAAACTAGGGCATAAAGGAAGAAATTTTTGTTCAATACCCTGTTCAATACCTTGTTCAAAGCCTTCCTTAACACCTTCTTGTAAAATATCTTGATAAATTACAGATTCGCGCATCATATCACTCCGCAAAATTCTTTTAATCACGTCCTTATTTAATACTAGCCCAGATAACACGGCTGTTGATGCAGCAAGATTACTGCGGATTCTAGTGTCTTCGATCGCTTCAATAACTTGAGCTACTTCTTCTAAAGTGCGCGTTTGATTATCGGTTTGGCTTAA
Source organism: Nostoc sp. LEGE 06077 (assembly GCF_015207705.1). GTDB lineage: Bacteria > Cyanobacteriota > Cyanobacteriia > Cyanobacteriales > Nostocaceae > Nostoc_B. The sequence continues at coordinate 18,101 of NZ_JADEWI010000010.1, read as the reverse complement.
AGTTGCAAATGGTAACAAACCTGGGTAATTGAAAAATATTCTGTTGGCTGTTCCCAAAGTCGAATTACGTCAAATCTATGCCAGCTATTTTCTAAAACAAATTCCGTTTGATAAACTAACTCAGAATCGCTTGGTGGTAAATAAATTACCACCTGACGCATTTTTTTCTGGGGAAATTTGCGATACCCGCGTAAGCGATAATCACTCATCCGAAAGGGAATATCAACTTTTGGTCTAGTTTGAAATTCCAGATGGAGAACAATTTCATCGGACTGTAACAAAATTAGCGCATCTGCCCGTATGGGTTCGAGGGATAATTCCGATGGGCTTAGTTGAGTGAGTTCAATTGGTTCATTAAGTAGTCAAGTTGCAAAGTCACTGGCAAATGATTCAGCAAGGAACTTACAGACGTTATCATACATAGGTTGTAATTTTATCAGTACCCTTTTACGTCCCCGTAATTTTTTATATTGGTGTACCTTGGTTCAGTCGGGGAAAATCAAAAGATTTATAAAGAAATTCAACCGTGATGCTGTATTCCCGACAACATAATTAATAGATTTAAGCTAATTTTTCTCCCAAAGCTGAAGGAGGGCCTGATGGTTACAACGACAGAACCGAAGCAACAGGTCAAAATCGGCCCAACCAAACTGCTGATTAATAATGAGTGGGTAGATAGTGTCAGCGGTAGTCGATTTGCAACGATTAATCCCAGTACAGGTGAAATTATCTGCGAAGTTGCAGAAGCCAATGCAGCCGATGTCGATAAAGCAGTGCAAGCAGCGCTTAACGCCTTTAACCGTGGGGAATGGCGTAATATGTCTGCAACCCGTCGCGGCGAATTGCTCTACAAGTTAGCCGACTTAATTGAGCAAAATATTGACGAGTTAGCGCGACTGGAAACCCTGGATAACGGCAAACCATTACAAAATTCTTTAGGAGATTTGGGTTTAGTTATTGCCTGCTATCGCTACTATGCAGGTTGGGCTGATAAAGTCCAAGGTAAAACTATCCCCATTAATGGGTCTTACTTTTGCTACACCCGCCATGAGCCTGTGGGGGTAGTTGGGCAAATTATCCCGTGGAATTTCCCCTTGTTAATGCAGGCGTGGAAGTTAGCCCCAGCTTTGGCAACGGGTAATACTGTGGTGATGAAAACGGCTGAACAAACGCCTTTATCTGCTTTGCGGGTGGGAGAGTTAATTATTGAGGCTGGTTTTCCGGCTGGGGTGGTGAATCTTTTATCAGGATATGGCCCAACGGCTGGGGCAGCGATCGCAAATCACATGGATATCGACAAAGTTGCTTTCACAGGTTCTACGGAAGTGGGACACCTGATTATGGAAGCGGCTGCTAAAAGTAATCTCAAGCGTGTCACTTTAGAACTTGGTGGTAAGAGTCCGAATATAGTATTTGCCGACGCAGATATGGATGCGGCGATCGCAGGTTCTCATGAAGCCTTATTCTTTAACCAAGGTCAATGCTGTTGTGCTGGTTCGCGGTTGTTCGTCGAAGAAAAATGCTACGACGAATTTGTGGCTAGAAGCGTTGAAAGAGCCAGAAATAGAGTTGTTGGCGATCCCTTTGATTCTAAGACAGACCAAGGGCCGCAGGTAGACCAAGAACAATTTAACAAAGTCATGGGTTATATCGAATCTGGGATGCGGGAAGGCGCTCAGATGCTTTGTGGTGGCAAGCAAGTAGGCGATCACGGTTACTTCATTGCCCCGACAATTTTTGCTGATGTGCGTGATGACATGAAAATTGCCCAAGAAGAAATCTTTGGCCCAGTCATGAGCATCATTAAATTCAAGGATATTCACGAAGTCATTGAACGGGCAAACAACACCATGTACGGACTCGCCGCTGCTGTGTGGACTCAAGATATTACCAAAGCCCATGCGATCGCCAACAATCTTCGTGCAGGTACAGTCTGGGTAAATTGCTACGATGTGTTCGATGCTGCTGCGCCCTTTGGTGGCTTCAAGCAATCAGGTATCGGCCGCGAACTAGGTGAATATGGCTTGCAACAATATACCGAAGTTAAGACTGTTACCATCAAACTGTAACCTAGTATGTATCAAAGCTCTTGGGCAAGTTGGGCTTTTGCCTGTTGCCAGAGCATTTCTAACTCATCCAAACTGTAATCAGAGAGGGGGCGGTCAACCACTGCCTCCATTTTTTGTAATCTCTGCACAAACCGCTGATTTGTCCCCTGCAAAGCGGCGCTAGGGTCAAGATTATACCAACGGGCTAACTGAATCACCGCAAATAATAAATCGCCTAACTCTGCTTGTTGGCGTTCTGGTGTTTCCTCTGCCAAAGCTTGCTGGAATTCGCCTAATTCTTCGTGAAACTTAGTCCACACGCCATCAATATTTTCCCATTCAAAGCCCACCGCCGCTGCTTTGTGAGAAATTTTCATTGCCGCCATCAATGGGGGAAGAGTGCGTCCATAACGGCTGAGTTTGGCACTGAGTTGGTGCTTTGCGGGAGTTGCTTCGCCTTTCTCCGCCGCTTTAATTTGTTCCCAGTTTTGTCGCACCTCATCGATATTCTGTACAGACACATCACCAAAAACATGGGGATGGCGGCGAATGAGTTTTTGAGAAATACCTTGCGCGACTTCTTTGAGAGAAAATTGTTGTGATTCCCTGGCGATTTGGGCTTGTAAAACAACTTGTAAGAGTAAATCGCCTAATTCTTCAGAAATTGCGCCTTGATCACCACTTTTAATCGCATCCACCACTTCATAAGCTTCTTCAATTACGTAGGGTATTAGGGTTTCGGGCGTTTGTACCAAATCCCAAGGACAACCCCCATCAGGCGATCGCAATTTTGCCACAACATCAATTAATTCTTGCAGTGCTGTTAATGTTTCAGCATGATTGTGATTGATTTCCATAATTCGCCCACCTCAATACTTCTTTACCTTAAGCAAAGCACGATAAGTATTCAACCAAAAGCGATATTACGCGATGTGCAACTTATTTTTTCAACCCCTCTCCAAACCTCTCCCCTGGAAAGCTATCCATTAGTCACATCTTTCTTAACAAAGCTGAAAGCTATTTCTAGAGGTAATTTCACGGTGATGATGCCTAGCAGATATTGACAAATAAAGAAAGTCTGGGCATGAGATGGAATAGTATTTGCCTACCTAAAAGTGCGGTTCATTTTTCTAATGGGTTTGCTCTAGTCCATCTAACCAACGTTGGCTTTCTTTCGCTTGTGTTTGTCTTTGAAGGCGTTTTTTGGCTATTCCCAATTCTTCTATATCTCTTGTCCAAACTTGTTTGCTAATGTTGAATGTACTTTTGATCCTCAGCTTTGCCTCTGGTCTAATTAGAAAATGGTTTACGGGCGATAAACGCTACATTACCTTTTGGCAAATAGTAACTGCCATAATTACGAGTTGTTTGCACACGAAAGCCAATTTGTCGCAAATCTGTGGCTATTTGCGTTGCTCTGTATAATCGCACATGATGTATTTCGTCATCGCGCTTGTAGTATTCTCCGACTTTGCGGAAAGTAATAATTTTGCGGGTTAAAATGTTTTGCGATCGCAATTCTTCTTTCTCAACCAATACAACCCAATCCTTTCCTTCCGTATAATTTTTAGTTTTATTTCCGATGGCGATTTGTCCCGCTTCCACAATATCAAAAATGAAGGCACCACCAGGAATTAAAGCTTGATAGATGCGCTGGAATAGCTGAATTAGTGTTTTGCGGTTGTTGTCAGAATCAAACAAGTAACTTAAGCATTCACCAATGGAAGTGACAGCTTGACATAGGGGAATTTCAACTTTAAATAGTGAACCAACTTGAAACTTTGCTTGGGGTACTCTTTTTTGGGCGATCGCAATTAACGATTCAGAAATATCAACTCCCAATACCTGATAATTAGACTTGATAAGTTCTTTTGCCCATAATCCACTACCACAACCCAAGTCCACCACTAAACCTGAGTTAATTTTATTCTGCGCTAGAATTTCCAGAATACCGGGAGCCGATTTGAGCGCATAATCACGAAAACCATCATCATGGATAAAGGCGAGGTCTTCTTTATACCATTCACTCATATAGCGACCTGAGGAGCAGCAATTTATTTTATCGCAGAAGGCAGAAGGCAGAAGGCAGGAGGCAAAACTATTACTGTTCCTAGCATTCACGCTCATCATATGTCCTAACCTATGCGACTACAAATATATCTAAATTCTTGATTAGAGTAATGCCTTGATGGCATTTACTAACACTTGATTTTGCTCATCTGTACCAATAGTGATGCGGAGTTTATCTACCAGTCCTGGATGGGGGAAGTAGCGGATGAGAATTTGTTGTTCCTTGAGCTTTTGGTAGAGATATTTAGCGTTTCCTTGTGGCGGTTGGACTAGTAAAAAGTTGGTGTGAGAATCCCAAACCTGGAAACCTAATTGTCTGAATTCTGCGGTGAGTTGAGTTCGTGATGCTTTAATTTTGGCTACACAAGCGTTTTTATAAGCTTGGTCAATGATAGCGGCTGTGGCAACTGTACAGGCGATCGCATCAATATTATAACTATCCTTGACCTTAAACAATCCCTGCAACAACTTGGGATTCGCTACACCAAAGCCCAAGCGCAAACCCGCTAAGGAGTAACCTTTCGATAAGGTGCGGATAATCATCACATTCTCATATTCCTTGACCAAAGCCAAAGCATCGGCTTCAGCAAAATCTACGTAAGCTTCATCAACTACTAACACCCCAGATAACTGACTGGCTAATTTTTCTAAATCTTCGATAGGTACAACATGACCAGAAGGACTGTTAGGTGAAGCAATGAATGTGACAGCACCATTCACAGCAATTAATTCTGCTACTGGTAACTTGTAGTCTTCCGTGTAATGAATTTCGACAATATCTGCTGACTGCATTTCTGTAAGTGTACGGTACAGAACATAAGTTGGTGTTGGATAAACTACCTTGCGCCCTGGTTCTGTACAAGCTCGTATGACAACATTTAAAATTTCATCACTGCCATTACCAACAATAATCCAATCACTGGGTACTCCTAAAACCTGACTTGCAGCTTGACGAAACTGGTCGCCAAATGGTTCAGGGTAACGTCGCAACCACTCACCGTCAATATTTTGGAGTGCAGCTAAAGCATTTGGTGAGGGAGGGTAAGGATTTTCGTTACTGTTGAGTTTAATAACTTGAGTACCGCGTTTCGGCTGTTCACCAGGGACGTAACTAGCCATTGCATCAACATTGGCGCGGAAGAAATTGGTCATAGCTGCGAAAAAGGCGACAGGGAAGAAACGAGTAGACAAATATTTTAGCTTGTGGATGAGTATCGCAGCTAGATTAATGAGTATTTTTTACTCGCGGACGAGTGTTTGATACTCGCGGACAAGTGTTTGATATTCGCGGACGAGTGTTTGATATTCGCGGACGAGTGTTTGATATTCGCGAACGAGTGTTTGATATTCGCGAACGAGTGTTTGATATTCGCGGACGAGTGTTTGATATTCGCGGACGAGTGTTTGATATTCGCGAACGAGTGTTTGATACTCGCGAATGAGTCTTTGATATTCGTGAATGAGTCTTTGATATTCGTGAATGAGTCTTTGATACTCGCGAACGAGTGTTTGATATTCACGGACGAGTCTTTAATACTCGTGATATTGTAGCGTTTCCTAATCTGCTGAGGTAATTAATACATTGCTAATAAAATTAGGCAAAACTCTGCGCCCCTCGGCGGTTCGATAAATTAATGATGATAATTGCCGCAATTTTCTATTTGTTTTTGGGAATTCTAACTCTATAAAAATCTCAAACTGCAAAGCCAACAAGGAACTTTTATGAACAAATTGAAGCAATGTAAATCACTACAATGGCAATTTATTCTATTTGTAGTCGGTCGCAGTATTCTGTTCAGCAGCATTATATTATTATTTTCACCATTCAGTATGGCAATAACTGGGCAGCGTTCAGGACATACTGCACAGTTGAAACAAACAAAACCAGCAGATACAACTGCGGCTGATGAAACTTATCAAAAAGCCAAGCAACTATATGAGCAAGGAACAGGAGAATCTTTAAGGCAGGCAATTAAACTTTTTGAGCAAGCGCTTGTAGTATATCGTAAAGTAGGCGATCGCCAATCACAAGCCTTTACTGTTGCTCACCTTGGCAAAATTTACTCAGATTTAGGACAACAGCCAAAAGCACTAGATTATTTAAATCAAGCCTTAGTCCTCCGGCGACAAATTGGAGATCAAAAAGGTGAAAGTATCACCCTCAACAACATTGGTAATGTTTATTCAAATACCGGCGAACTCCAAAAAGCAATAGAGTATTTTCAACGAGCTTTATTACTCAAACAAAAAATGGGAGATAGAGCCGGAGAAGCGATAACTATTAACAATATTGGTAATGTCTACTTAGATTTAGGTGAACAGCAAAAAGCCCTAGATTATTTTGAACAATCTCTTGCTCTCAGGCGACAGGTAGCAGACAAACCAGGTGAAGCTCGCACTCTCAACAACATTGGCAAAGTCTACTCCGATTTAGGAGAACAACAAAAAGCTTTAGAGTATTTCCAGCAATCCTTGCCTTTATATCAACAAACAAAAGATAAGTCATCAGAAGCTAGTACCCTCAACAACATCGGAACAATTTACTTAATGACTGGAGAACAACAAAAGGCGCTAGATTATTTTCAGAAATCCCTGGTTCTCAGGCGAGATGTAGGAGATAAATTAGGCGAAGCTCGGACTATTAACAACATTGGCAGAGTTTTCTTAGATTTAAAAGACCAACAAAAAGCCCTAAATTATTTCCAGCAATCCTTACCTTTATTCCAAGCTGTAGAAAATAAATTAGGGATAGCAGCTAACTTTAGTAACATTGGCTATATCTATTTAGGTTCAGGAGAACAGCAAAGAGCATTAGATTATTTTCAGCAATCTCTACCTTTATATAAACTAGTCGGAAACAGAGACGGAGAAGCTTTAGCTTTGTATAACATCGCCACTGTGCAACGTAATCAAGGAAATTTGAATGCAGCCCTGACTAATATCAAAACAGTTATCAGCATTGTTGAAGACCAACGTACCAAAATTAATTCTCAAGAACTGCGAACTTCGTATTTTGCTACAGTCCAAAACTATTATCAGTTCTACATTGATTTGCTCATGCAGTTGCACAAACAGCAACCATCCAGAGGATATGACGCTTTAGCACTGCAAACCAGTGAACGCGCTCGCGCCCGCAGTCTATTGGAACTCCTGAGTGAAGCTAACGCGGATATTCGCCAAGGTGTAGAACCGAAATTAATTTCTCAACAACAAAACTTACAAAAACAACTTGATAATTTAGAAAAACGTCGCATCCAAATATTAAGTAGAAATCCTACCGAAGCACAGGTACAAGCTTTAGAAACAGAAAGCGAAACACTTTTAGAACAATATCAGCAAATCCAAGCCAAGATTCGCGCCACTAGTCCTAATTATGCAGCCCTCACTCAACTGCAACCCCTTTCACTAACACAAATTCAGCAGCAAGTACTGGATGATGACACTTTACTTTTAGAATATTCTCTAGGAGAAAAGCGCAGTTATCTTTGGCTAGTTAGCAATAAAAACATTACTAGTTACGAACTTCCCAAACGCGCAGATATTGAAGCGGCTGTACAAAACTTTCGTCAAGCCATCACCAGCCCATATCTGAAACCCAACTCATCTATTAATGCTCTATCTCAGTTAATACTTTCACCAGTAGCCACTCAACTGCAAAATAAACGTTTAGTAATTGTCAGCGATGGTGCTTTACAGTATGTCCCATTTGCCGCATTAACTAAACCCAATGTCAAAGAAACCAGCACTTATGAACCATTATTGCTGAACCACGAAATTATTACTTTACCTTCAGCATCTACAGTAGCCATCCTTCGGCGTGAATACAAACAACGTCAACCAGCAGCTAAAACATTAGTTGTGTTAGCAGATCCCATCTTTAGCCAAGATGATGAACGTCTCCAAGGTAAAAGCCAAACGTCTACCCTAGTTGCTTCCGAAAATAATTTAAACAGTCTGGCTTTAACCAGAGCGGCTAGAGACGCAGACATCAGTTTTGAGCGTTTAACTTTTACACGCCAAGAAGCAGCACAAATATTAGCTCTTGTTCCAGCTAACAAAGCCAAACAAGCTGTTGATTTTACTGCTAGTCGTACCACCGCCACTAGTAATGAGTTGAGTCAATATAGCATCGTGCATTTTGCCACGCATGGCATTATCAACAGCAAACATCCAGAATTATCAGGCATTGTATTGTCATTATTTGATCAGTCAGGAAAACCGCAAAATGGTTTTTTGCGTCTGCACGATGTTTTCAACCTCAAACTGCAAGCAGAACTAGTCGTACTCAGTGCTTGCCAAACCGGACTAGGTGAAGAAGTCAAAGGAGAAGGATTAGTAGGACTAACTAGAGGATTTATGTATGCTGGGAGTCCACGCGTTGTAGTCAGTTTGTGGAGTGTAGATGACCAAGCGACATCAGAATTGATGAAAACATTTTACGAGAAAATGCTCAAAACAAAATTAAAACCTGCGGCGGCATTGCGAGCAGCACAACTAGAAATTTGGCGCACTCAAAAATATACTGCACCTTATTATTGGGCGGCTTTCACTTTACAAGGTGAGTGGAAGTAAAAGTAATTCGTACGACAGATGTCAAAAACCCCTCTCCAAACCTCTCCCCCACGGTGGGAGAGGCTTTGAAACCTTTATTTTTTCGTTCCAAACTAGAAAGATTTTTGCCCCTCTCCGCCTCGGAGCGAAAAGTTTGCGCGTCCGGGTTTCCCGGCGCAAAACTTTTCAAGACAGAGGGGTTGGGGAGAGGTTCATCGAACTTACAGGAGACGACATTAACCTGCGTTCAGAAATTGCAAATATCCATTACTAAGTTCTTTCACCGCCAAGTCATAAAACTGCTTACCGTGTTCTGGTGTTGCTAAAGCAGGATTTGAACCCATCCGCCCATCTGGGTAACGGTTGCGAAAGTCAGCTGCACTATAAATGTTGTGTCCACGCGCAACTTCTGGTGAAAGGGATGCTTGCTTAATTGCTTCTGGATAAACAAATTGAGTTACAGCTACTTCACTGGGGGTAGCATGAGAACCTTCTTGATCACCGTATAATTCTTTAGCCAACTCGTATACAGATTTGCACATAAACCAATTGGCTACTTGACATTGCACCTGATGAGCATGAGGAATTTGCAAATCTTCCAGGTAAGCGTAAGTTTCCGAGAAAGCGGCTTTGAGTGTAGCAATGTTACCGCCGTGGCCGTTGATAAAGTAGAACTTGCTAAAACCAACTTTGACTAAACTACTTACATAATCTCGCACCACTTGAATCATCGTGCTAGGACGCAGACTAATCGAGCCGGGAAAAGCTGTATGGTGTAACGCCATCCCCACATTGATTGTAGGGCCAACGATCGCCCCAGTTGCTTCACCCACACCACGAGCGATCGCTTCTGCACAAATAGCATCAGTACCAATTAACCCCGTCGGCCCGTGTTGTTCTGTAGAACCAATCGGAAAAATCATCCCCTTAGACTGCTCTAGGTAAGCTTCAACTTCTTGCCAAGTACTCAAGTGCAGTAACATTTTTAATCTACGTCCTCATGAAAATTGCTGTGGAAAGCCAATTTTTCTGCTTTGTAATTAACTCACCACTAACTCGACTTTAGCCAAATTCAGCATTTTCAACTGTAGTACTTGTCCTGACTTTTCACCTTATGTGGAAAAACGAACACTAAACCTAACCCCCTTCCCTACCAGGGAAGGGGGAAAATTAAAGCCTCTCTCCTTGCAGGGGAGAGGAATGGAAGTGGGGTTTTCTAGCTCCTGTGAAAAGTCAGGTACTTGTCAGGCGATCGCACAAACTAAGCTAACACCAAGTTTGCAAAACACGACCTTGTAATTCTTTGCCCAACCAAGGTGTATTACTTGAAAGTGTATATAGATTTTTCCTTTCAACTTTCCAAGTTTGTGCGGGGTCAAATAAAGTTAATTCAGCTTTTTGATTAGCAGTCAATGTACTTAATTTCTGTCCCAAACATTTTGCGGGATTGGCGCTTAATGCTTGCCATAATTCTAAAGCTGTAAATTCTCCAGTTGCGACCAGATTTTGCCACAACAAAGGCAATGCTAATTCAAAACCAATTGCCCCGGTTGGTGCTTCGGCAAAGGCTTGGACTTTTTCTTCATAAGTATAAGCTGCATGGTCGATGGCGATCGCATCAATTACCCCAGTGCGAACACCTGTACGCAAAGCCTGCACATCACTAGGATTACCTAAAGGCGGGTCTAAATGCAAACTAGTGTCGTAACTTTGAATAGCTGTAGTATCTAATAATAAGTGCATCCAAGTAGTGCTGGCGGTGATGGGTAAACCAGCAGCCTTAGCTGCTGCTATTAATTCCACACTCCGCGCCGTGGAAACACGCATAATATGAACGTGAGGATTACCAGTAGCCGCAACTAATTCTAACAAAGCAGCGATCGCCGTTGTTTCCGCACTGGCGGGGACTGGTGGTAAACCAAAACGCAGTGCATTTGCCCCTTCACGCATGACACCATTAGAGGTAAGCTGGCGATCGCAAGGCCAAAAAGCCACAGGTTTATTCAACGGCTGCACATATTCCAGCACTCGCCGCACCAAACCCAAATTATCCAACGGATGACTATCAGTAAAACCAACAACTCCCGCAGCCGCCAAATCAGCCAATTCCGTCATCTGCTTTCCCGCCACATCTAAGGTAATTGCACCCCAAATATTCAGCAGGGGAGCCAGGGAGCCGGGGAGCCGGGGAGAAGTGCTTTTCTGCTTTTGCAACTGCGCCACCAGCGCCGGATGATCAATAGAGGGAGAAGTATCAGGTAAAATTCCAATTCTCGTAAAGCCGCCAGCAGTAGCAGCTTGCAACAGCGAAGACAAAGTTTCTCGTTCTTCAAACCCTGGTTCGCCAGAGTGACTATATAAATCTACCAACCCAGTTCCCAGAACTAATCCTCGACAGTCTCTAACTAGAATCTCCGCATTAACATCAGAAATTTGTGCCGCTACAGCTTGAATATTACCATCAACAATCAGGACATCTGCTATTTGGTCAGTGCCAGAAACCGGATCAATTACTCGTACTTGTTGTAAAAGTTCAGTCATAAAAATCATAAGTTAGGAGTGACGAGTCAGGAGTTATCGCAGGTGACAGCTAACAGGATTAAAACCCTTGTGGTGTCTAATATTTATCATCTGTTAATGTCCCAAACTATGCTTTGATTGCTAATATTTAGGCTTTACTTTCACACTTAACTTAATTCCTCACATTTTACTCGTCACTCCTCCCTGTTTTATAATGCTCCAGCTGCGGTTTTATCGAGAACACCACCACCTAAATGAGCCGTAATATTCATTGCTTGTAAAACAGGAAAACCATTTAATCCGTTGGGATAGTCAATCACGCTCACTGCACCATTACCTTGACGGAAATTCCAGAAATTTTCGGCTGTTAAACCCAGAATATGACAAAGCAAAGTTTTATTAGTCGCATCATGCGCCACTACTAATCCAGTTTTCAGCTGATTATCTAATGCGGTTTGCACAATAGATTGCCAAGCCACAACACTACGTTCCCAAACTTGTTGTAAATTTTCTCCTTCTGGCATTTGTACCTCAGCGGGGATAGTCCGCCAACGGTGCAGTTCGCCAGGAAATTCTTGTTCAATTTCTGCTTCTAATTTCCCTTCCCAAAGACCATGACTAATTTCTCTTAAACCATCTTGCAGTTCTAACTGAATGCTGGGATGTTGATGCAATATAATTTCCGCTGTTTCTTTTGGACGTTGCATCGAACTACTAACAGCAAAGTCAATAGCTACATCTTGGAGAAATTCACCAGCTTTTTGGGCTTGATTCCTCCCATTGTCATTCAACGGAACATCAATTTGTCCTTGAAATCTGGTTTGACGGTTCCACTCTGTTTCGCCGTGACGCACCAACAACAACCGTACTCCCTGGTGACTAGGACGCAAGGATGGTAAATTCTCTCCCATGTGTTGCGTCTGATTCATCGATTCTAATTGGACTGGTTCATCCAATCCGCCAGCAAAATTCAGTACAGTGACAGCACAGTTAGATTGCTGGATGGCATGATAACGGCTGGGAGGAATGCCCAGTGCTGTGCTAATTAAGGCACGATTAATCCCGTTATGTCCGACTATGAGAATGGTTTTACCTTGATGTTGCGGCAAAATTCCTTGCCAAAATTGCTTTGCTTGTTCGTACAAAGCCAGAACTGGAAAATGCTCTCTAGTTCCCTCGACATTATTAAGCAGCATAACCAATTCGTGAGGATGTTCGTGCCAAATCCGATAGTCTTCAGCAAACTTCTGCTCCACATCAGCAGTTAGCATTCTCTCCCACAAAGGCAAATCGATTTCCAATAATTTATCGGAAGTCTGAACAGCAGTAGACTCTGGATTATTGACTAACTCGCTGTGAATAATCTCTGCTGTGAGTTTGGCTCTTTGCAGAGGACTGCAATAAATCGCATTAAACGCAATATTACTGAGGGCTTTGCCTACTTTACTGGCATCTCGACGACCTTTTTCTGTTAACGTTGACGCATCAGTGCGTCCTTGAATACGCCGTTCAGCGTTGTAACTACTTTGACCGTGACGCACAATGATGACACGAGTCATCGGCTTTGCCCTCCTCTATCTAAAGGATTAATTTTACTCTAAAGTGTTTGCAGAATAATCTATTTAGATAGATTGGGTACTTATATAAGAATACAGAATTTTGGAGTCAGAATTCAGCTTAAGAATAAGCTCTCTACCTAGCGTTGAGACACAAATGCTGTACTTAATTCATCCTGGAGGGAGTTTGCACGTTCTGTCTGTGGGTAGGGGTATTTGATGATCTAGCCAAAATATGCTGGAGATAGAGGGCGGGTTCCCAGAAATTCCCACAGATGGAAATTAATATGCAAACAGAAACAGAAGCAAGAACTTTAGCACCATCGCTTCAGGCAATTGGCAATACTATTCACTGGACAGGCTGGATTACTTTCTGGTTACAACTAGGACTTGCTGTAGTTTCTGGTATAGCTGTATTGTTTGCTTCAACTGGACGTGGCTTTGCAGACCAACCAAATGCAGGTCTAGGAGTTGGGATATTTTGGGCAGTCTGCGGAATTGTCGCTCTATTATTTAGCGTGTACTGGGATTTTCGGTATACTCGCCTTGGTAAAAGATTAGAAAATCCTAATCACGCTTTACACCCCAGTAAGGCAGATACGATCGCCGCTATCAGATTAGGCATTATAGTCAGTTTAATCGGTATATTATTAACTCTTTTAGGTGCTGGCTCAACTTTAGGAGTTTTGGTAGCAAAATCAATTTCCCAACCGCCAGGGGTAGCAATTACAGACCCCAACAAAATTATTCGGGCGTTGGATGTATTTGTCGCAGTGGCAAATATTAATGGGATTACGGCTCACTTTGTCGGTGTTGTGGCTTCTTTGTGGCTGTGGGAGAGGGTGCATAATCACTAAAATAGCGCACTGATTTATTTTTAGGACTTACGCAAAAAAACGGAAAATTAAGTTTTAGAGCAGGGTGTAGGTATTCAAAACCCTTACACCCAATCCCCACAGACAATTTTGGTGCATAAGTCCAGATTTCCTTACACCCTGATTACTGAGCATAGCGAAAGTATTTAAGTATACTCATAAGCTTTTGTGGGTAAATCCTTATAAATAAGGAATTGGGAGTAGTGTATTTAAACGCATCTTGGGCATACTAAATAAAAACTTAGGCAATCTTTTGTGCTACTCATGACTAATTTGGTGATGAGATGCCTAGAAGAAAGTCAGTACTTGCAGGATTTAGCAAGATGGCGTTTTTCCACTTTGTTCCGCAAAAATCTTCTCAGACTTTTCTGTGGAGTATTCTCAACACCATTACAGATCCAATCTTTGTTAAAGACAGACAACACAGGTGGGTGTTCGTCAATGATGCTTTCTGTCAGCTAATCGGATATGAACAAGCAACACTAATTGGGAAGTCTGACTATGATTTCTTCTATAAAACAGAAGCGGATATTTTTTGGGAGAGAGATGAATTTGTATTCACCACAGGCTTAACTGATGAAAATGAGGAATTAATCACAAATTGCCAAGGCGAAACCCACATCATATATACAAAGAAAAGCCTATTATCCGACGAGGAGGGTAATTCATTTCTAGTGGGTTCAGTTCGCATGATTGCTTCCAAAGATAAAATTGAAACTACTTTGCTGCGTGAGACAATCAATAAGTTAGAACAAGAAATTTATGAACGCCAAGAAACAGAGAAGCGTTTTCGCAGACATAGTAATTCTCTACAGCAACTTGTGCAAAGTGAAAAGCTCCAACATGATGATTTTCAAATTGCCATTCAATATATAACAGAAGTGGCTAGTTTAGGTCTTGATGTGGCGCGGGTTAGTGTTTGGTTATATACAGAAAAAAGTTTAGGAATTCAATGTTTTGACTTATATGAACAGGAGAAAAATTGCCACAGTGATGGTTTAGAATTATTTGTCTGCGACTTCCCTAAGTATTTTCAAGCTCTCAAAGAAGAACAAATAATTGCTGTTGCTGATGTATATACTGATCCTCGTACTTCAGAATTTTCGACAACTTATACAACTCCTCTGGGAATTGGGGCGATGCTTGATGCGAGAATTTGGTCTAGAGGGGAAGTAATTGGTGTAGTTTGTTGTGAACATTTGGGAACTCAGCGTCAGTGGACATTAGAAGAAGAAAGTTTTATTGGCTCGATTACTGACTTTGTGCGGCTGGTAATTGAATCACGCGATCGCAAAAATGCCGAAGCAGCACTGAGACAACAAACTCAACAACTAGAGGAGACACTCAAGGAATTACAACGTACTCAAACCCAAATGATCCAAAGTGAAAAAATGTCTTCTTTGGGACAATTAGTAGCTGGTGTAGCTCATGAAATTAATAATCCAGTTAACTTTATTTATGGTAATATCACCCCAGCAAATAATTACATTCATGACTTACTTAACCTAATTAATCTCTATCAAGAACACTATCCCTATCCTGTGGATGTAATTCGAGAAGAAATTACGGCGATAGACTTAGAATTTTTAATGACAGATTTGCCTAAGTTATTATCTTCGATGAAAATAGGAGCCGATCGCATCAGGCAAATTGTTCTGTCTCTCCGAAATTTCTCTCGCCTTGATGAAGCTGAATATAAAGCCGTTGATATTCATGAAGGCATTGATAGTACATTATTAATTCTCGAAAATCGTCTCAAAGCAAAACCTGATTATCCAGGTATTAAAATCATTAAGGAATATGGAAAATTACCTTTAATTGAGTGCTATGCTGGTCAACTCAATCAAGTATTTATGAATATTTTAACTAATGCGATAGATACCTTAGAAGAAAGAGATGAACAACGTACACCACAGGAAATTCAAGCATCTCCTAGCAAAATTCGCATTAGCACAGAAATAGTCAATCCCAATCAGATTGCGATTAAAATTACTGACAATGGGTTAGGGATACCAGAAGATATCAAACAACGCATTTTTGACCCATTCTTCACCACAAAACCAATTGGTAAAGGTACTGGTATGGGGATGTCCATTAGTTATCAAATTGTGACCGAAAATCATCATGGAACTATTGACTGTATCTCATTTCCCGGCGATGGTACGGAATTTGTGATTATCATTCCTTTAAGACAGCCATGAGTTGTGAGAGAAGTTTGGCAGTTTTTCACTATACTAAACCCGATCGCAGTGCAACTACAGCAGCTTGAACGCGATCGTCAACTGCTAGTTTGTTCATAATCCCGCGGACATGGGTTTTGACGGTGTTGGGACTGAGATAAAGTCTTTCGGCGATTTCTGGGTTACTCAAACCGTCTACCATCAGTTTTAAAACTTCTAACTCTCTTGTTGATAAGTTAGCAGTGTTTCCCGGCGTTGTCGGGGGTTTGAGGTTGTCAATTACTCGTCTGGCGATTTGCGGATCTAAATAAGTCGCACCATCAACAGCAGCTGCGATCGCCTTTAACAATCTTTCTACACTCGCACCTTTGATACAATAAGCATCTGCACCACTTGATAATGCCGCAATCACTTCAGTCTCGGTGGTGTGAGATGTCAGCATCACGACATGAGTATCTGGTAATGCGGCTTTAATTTGCTGCGTAGCGGCTATTCCATCCAGACGCGGTAAACCAATATCCATAACTACCAAATCTGGTTTTAATTTTAAGGCGGCTTGCACGCCTAAATAACCATCTTCTGCTTGACCGACAATTTCTAACTGGGGTTGCGCCATCAATGACTGTTCTAGTCCCAGTTGCATCATCGGGTCATCTTCCACAATCAATACCCGTAACACAGGTGTATCAGTTGGCAGATTTAAGGGATGGCTAGAATTGGTAGACATTTTTTCTATAGTCCAGAGTCAAGGGTCAAGAGTCAAAAGCGGTGGGACTTTTGACTCTTGACTTTTCTCTATTCTTCCACGCGATAGCCAAACTCTGCCAAATTTAGCCGAGACTGTCGCCATTTTGGCTGGACTTTGACGAAAAGTTCCAGGTATACTTTGCCAGAGATGAGTTTTTGAATTTGTTCACGGGCTTCACTGCCAATGGCTTTGAGCATTGAGCCACCTTTACCAATTAAAATACCTTTTTGCGAATCTCGTTCGACGTGAATGGTGGCGAGAACACGGGTAATAGTTGCGGTTTCTTCGACTTTATCAATGGCGATCGCCACAGAATGCGGTACTTCTTCACGGGTTAATAACAAAATTTGTTCCCGAATTAATTCGCCCATAATAAACCGTTCTGGTTGGTCTGTTACCAAGTCAGGCGGATAGTATAAGGGGCCAGTTTCTAAATTATCAATGAGTAATTGTTGCAGTTCGGGCAATCCTATAGCCGTCTTGGCGGAAAATTTCACTGTCGGCCATTGATTAGCTGCACCTAACTGCTGATAACTTTCATCGATAAACTGGGAATTCCCTGGTTGCTGATCGGTTTTATTCAGTCCCAAAATTACGGGTGTTTGGCTGTGAGTCAGTAACTCCGCAATGTAGCGATCGCCTGCGCCACAAGCTGCTGTACTATCGACTACAAACAGCACCACATCTACTGATTCAATGGCCAGTTTGGCATTCCGCACTAAGACTTCCCCCAATTGATGATGGGGTTTATGAATTCCCGGTGTATCGACGAAAATTATCTGTGCTTCTGGTGTTGTTAAAATTCCCCGCAAACGGTTACGTGTAGTTTGTGCTACTGGTGAGGTAATAGCAACTTTTTGACCTACTAATTGATTCATTAAAGTAGATTTACCGACATTTGGACGACCAATAATGCCGATAAACCCCGATTTGTATTCAGGAGGAGCTTGAGGAATTAATACTTCTCCTGAAAAAGAGAAGACGTGATTATCAATACTAGTCACCTTTTACTCCACCTTCATATTTTATAGATGAGATAAGTTAGTTCTGGGTTCAAACGCACAACAAACATATATTCACCCTGGAATTTTCGGGGTTTGTCATTGTTTCAGTTTAATCTACTACTAGAGATATTTGGCTACAAATATCTCAAACATAAGATATTGAGATCTAACAAACATCATGTTATCTCTCTTCCATACAGTTGTGTTACATTAAAGCGGAGACTGTAATTTTTATGACAATCTTCTTTTATTCTTATCCCTCTTCTGCCACTTTCCGGGTATTCTTAATAAAAGGATTAAAAGAAAAAACCTCTTCAGGTAAGCAGGGCAATGGATGTAGAATTACAAATCCTGAAACATTTGGCTAGAGACGCCCACCCAACAGTTGCGATCGTAGATGAATATTGTGCAGAGTATCAAGATATATTTAAAGAAGTGAGAAATTATGAGTGTTTCAAATATTTGCACTTAGGAATAATCTCGCCAATCAAAAGAAAATCATTACCAGAGATAGCTAAAGTAGTAAGTATAAACGCAGCACAGTCATTA
>NZ_JADEWI010000081.1 GCF_015207705.1 Nostoc sp. LEGE 06077 | reverse complement strand
ATCTAATTCAATCGCTTGCATAACTTTTCGCCGGAAATCATCACTATAAGCTTTTGCCATCGGGATGGGGTAGATGCAATGCTAACTCTTATAGTTTACGTCCTAATCTTTATGGCTATGGCTATACTCCGCAAAATTTGGCAATGCTTCGACTTTAACATCACAAATTTATTTCCTACATCCTGAGAAAGACGTAAGTAGTGAAAATGAAATATTAAAAAATTAAATTACTTTTCAGGTAGTGGGTAAAACCTTACAGATTGCTAATGGCTTCTGCAACTAGTTGAGAGACAAAAGGTAGAATGTCGCGGTTGGTAGCATTGGCTTTACCTTCAGTAAAAACTACTAGCAAATAAGGACGTTGATCCGGTATCTCAATATACGCTGCATCGTGACGCACTTGACTTGTCCAACCTGCCTTTGACCAAATTTGCGCGTTTTGCGGTAAACCACCACCGATAAAACCTGTAATTTGGTCTTCTTCGACGTTTTGAGGTAAATCTTCTGGGTTAAGGCTGCGTTTGAGTAGATTCATCATAGCTTGCGATCGCCCACTCGAAACTGCCACCCCACCGACAATACTATGTACCACACGGGCGATCGCATTTGTCGTCAACATATTGCGATTATCCAGCATCTCCCCATAAAAGGCGCGTTCCCGGCCATAAGGGCCATCACCCCAAGTTTTTTGGCAGACATTTATTGTCTCCATTTCCTCCCAACTCAAGGACTGGTAGTAACGGTTAACAATATGACGCTGTTGTTTCCAAGTTTCAAATGGCCCTGGTGGTAACTCTGGCCCGGAAGTAGTACCAGTTAAAATATCTACCACTAAACTGGTCGCATCATTACTAGAATCAATTATCATATCGCCCAAGGCTCGTTCCAATTCCTTTGAGGTTTGGATCATGCCTTTTTCTAACCACTCATTTACTGCTACCAAGTAAAATAACTTAATTACACTTGCGGGGTAAATCCGTTCCACACCGCGATAAGTAAAACCACGGACTGGGTGATTCCAAAAGGCATTGGGAGTTAAAGCGCCACCAGTATTTACAAGTACTGGCGGATCATAGACAACCCAAGTCAGGGCAATTTGATTTTGGGCTAATGTCGGGAATGTTGCCCAAGTTGCCTCTAAAATGCCATTACCCAAATTTTCGAGTTGTTCGTCTTTTCTAAAGAAAACCATTGAATAATGCTCTCTAATTCAGAATCCCAAATCCTCAATTTGACCGCATCTGAATACCAGTGTCTCGCTAACCTCAACTTATACGATTCTCCAGGATGTACGGGCTTGGCAACTCAAGCTGCTGCTGGGCGACATTTGCAGGTAACATCAAATCATCAGGATACAGCGGTTGAGGTGTATTTATGTGAGGATGATTATCCAGGCTGGGTGTCGTTGGCGGATTTAGGTTTATTACAACCTGCTACTGTACATTATCAGGCTGCAACATTGGCGGAAACTGAAATTAAAAAACTGCTTCCCAACGTGATTGCTTTTGCCCAAAAAGCTATAGAACAACCTAATGAGTATCTTTGGGGTGGGACAGTGGGGCCAAATTATGACTGTTCTGGTTTGATGCAGACGGCGTTTGTCTCGGTGGGAATTTGGCTACCAAGAGATGCTTATCAGCAAGAAGCTTTTGTGCAACCAGTCAAACTGACGGAATTAGAACCAGGGGATTTAGTATTTTTCGGCACACCAGAAAAAGCAACCCATGTCGGGCTTTATTTGGGTGATGGTGCTTATATCCATAGTTCAGGAAAGACTCAAGGACGCAATGGTATAGGGATTGATGTTCTTTCGGAACAGGGAGATGCGGTGAGTCGGTCATATTATCAGCAGCTACGCGGTGCTGGCAAAGTTGTGCAAAGTTACGAACCACAGAGGATCTGAGGACGCGGAGAGTTATGAGGAGTGGGTTGATTCCAGAGAGAATGAGTGAGGAAAATGGCGCGATTTCCGCAAATTTACCTGCGGTGTCGGTAGTAGTACCGGTACGTGATGAAGTAGAAAGTTTACCGCATTTAATCCAGGCGATCGCATCTACTTTATCTGATAGTCAAATCAGTTATGAAATCATCTGTGTTGATGATGGTTCTACAGATGGTTCGGCGGAATTTCTCAAACAACAAGCGCAAATTCGCAGCGATTTAAAAGCGGTAATTCTGCGCCGCAATTATGGCCAAACCGCAGCCATGTCTGCTGGTTTTAACTATGCAGTGGGTAAAGCAGTTGTCACTTTAGATGCTGACTTGCAAAATGACCCGGTTGATATCCCGATGTTATTAGCAAAGTTAGATGAAGGCTACGATTTGGTCAGTGGTTGGCGGCAAAAACGCCAAGATGGCGCGGTGAATCGCTTACTTCCTTCTAAAATTGCTAACTGGCTGATTCGCCGAACAACAAGTGTGTATATTCATGACTACGGCTGTTCTCTCAAAGCCTATCGCTCAGAATTGGTGGCAGATATGCACCTCTACGGCGAATTACACCGATTCTTACCAGCACTGGCATATATTGAAGGGGCAAGAATTACAGAAATGCCCGTGCGTCACCACGCGAGGCGATTTGGTCGCAGTAAGTACGGTATATCCCGGACTTTTCGCGTGTTAATGGATTTGCTAACTATTTTGTTTATGAAAAAGTTCCTCACCCGCCCGATGCACGTTTTTGGTTTATTGGGTTTGATTTCGATGGTTTTGGGTGTGGGAATAGGAATTTATTTGACTTTTGTCAAGTTTGCCTTGGGTGAAATGATTGGTAATCGTCCGTTGCTGATTTTGGCAGTTTTATTATTAGTGACTGGTGTACAGCTATTTTGTTTTGGTCTGTTGGCAGAATTGTTGATGCGTACCTACCATGAATCGCAGGGGAGACCTATCTATCGAGTCAGAGAAGTAGTTGAAAATAAAAATCACCCAACTTGATTTAATGCCTAGTTAACATTAATAATAGGTTTTTTTTTGCCTTTTGACTGATTATGATAGCCTCACCCAACTACATCTCGCCCGAAGAATATCTGCAAATGGAGGAAAAAAGCTCCATTAAACACGAATATATCGATGGACACACATATAAACTAGATGGATCAATAGATTCCCACGTTACAATTACGGGAAATCTTGGTGTACTTTTAAGAAATCACTTACGTGGTTCTGAATGCCGTGTTTATATTCTGGCGATGAAGGCTCGAATTGAATTTTTGAATCGATATTACTATCCTGATGTGATGGTAACTTGCGATTCAAGAGACAAAGAAACACCAGGACATAAAAGATTTCCTTGTTTAATTGTTGAAGTTTTATCTGAATCTACTGAAGCCTTTGACCGTGGTGATAAATTTGCTGATTATCAAACAATAGAAAGCTTAAAAGAGTACGTTTTAATTAATACGAAACGCCAGCGAGTTGAATGTTTGCGACTCAATGATGATGGTTTTTGGGTTTTACAAACATACACATCCCAAGACAAAACCTTTCAACTAAAGAGCATTAATTTTGAAGGAACAATTGCAGAACTTTACGAAGATGTAGTGTTTGAATAACGCTGCAATTATTTCTTTATAAAAGGACTTATTTACAAAACATGATCTGGTGTTGGGTGAAGGTATGATATGGATTTACTGTTTTGTTTTCACTATCTCTTATACGCCTTCACCCAAGCTACTCGCTTCTGCTTTGATACTCCCGGACTTGTCTCAATGTGCTTTAATAGCCATTCGGATACGAGAAGCAGTGGCAAAAAATGTTAACTAACGTAAAAATATTAAAGCAATTATAGTTAGTGTTCTTTGCATCTACCTTGAAAGCTTTTAATACATTTGATGCCGAACTCCGGCGAAACCTGCTGATTTTGTTTGCGGCAGGTTTGTTATTCTGGTCAAGTACAGCCGCTTATTTACCAACTTTACCGCTATACATTCAGGATGTGGGTGGTAGTAAGCAAGAAATTGGCATAGTTATGGGTGGCTTTGCCATTGGGTTGTTGGTGTTTCGTCCGATGCTGGGCAAACTAGCCGACAAGCGTGGGCGTAAACTGGTTTTATTGATTGGACTCACAGTAGCAGCGATCGCACCTCTTGGCTATTTAGTTTTTAAATCTATCCCCTTATTATTCCTGCTACGGATTTTTCACGGTATTAGTATTGCAGCTTTTAGCACTGGCTACAGTGCTTTAGTAGCTGATTTAGCACCTGTGGCTATTCGTGGAGAAATTATTAGTTACATGAGTTTAACTGCACCCATTGGTTTAGCCATTGGGCCAGCAATTGGTGGATATTTACAAGAAAGTTTTGGCTATTCGCAATTCTTCTTGTTTACCGCCGCCATAGCTGTGATTGGAGTATTGTGTGGATTACAAGTCATCAATCCACCATTAAATGCACAATCACAATCGGAACGCCGAAATAGTAATTTTTGGCAAATATTGATGAGTCCAAGGGTGAGAGTTCCATCTGTAGTGATGTTACTGGTAGGGACATCTATCGGTGCTGTGCATGTCTTTGTGTCGTTATTTATTAAATCTACGGAAGTAAATTTTAATGGTGGCTGGTTTTTCACAGTTTCAGCCATTTCTAGTTTTATAATCAGAGTGTTGGCTGGTCGCGCCAGCGATCGCTTCGGTCGAGGTTTGTTTATTACTTTTGGGATTGCTGCATATAGCTTGGCTTGTGCATTACTATGGCAAGCTAACAGCGCCAATGCTTTTTTGATATCTGCCATCGCCGAAGGCTGCGGTGGCGGAACAATATTTTCCATGATGGCTACTATGATGGCAGATCGTTCACTACAACAAGAACGGGGGCGAGTTTTTGCTATTTGTCTGGCTGGATTGGATTTAGGAATTGCGATCGCAGCGCCGATTTTTGGCTACGTCAGCGAGTTTGTCGGCTACCGTAATATGTTTGGGTACAGTGCAGCACTCACGTTTTTAGCACTGCTAGTTTTCCTCACCTTATCAAACAAAAGTCTTACTAGTTCCTTACGCTTTGCGCTGGGTCGCACTGAAGATGTCTATTCGTTGAATAATATTAATTGAAAAAGGAAAAGGCAAAAGAGTTTAACTCTTTTGCCTTTTCATACGGGCGAGGAGGGATTCGAACCCCCGACACCGTGGTCCGTAGCCACGTGCTCTAGTCCACTGAGCTACACGCCCCTGCCAGAAAAATATATTAGCACTATATTCCTAAATCATGCAAGACGATTCTCCAAAAAATTTTTCTGCCGAGTTAAGTCATCTGGATTCCCAAGGACAAGCACAGATGGTAGATGTTTCTGCTAAAGCCTCTACAGTCCGCCAAGCGGTTGCTGTGGCTAGGGTGCGGATGTTGCCAGAAACCTTAGCAGCCATTCAGGCTGGCAATACTCCTAAAGGTGATGTATTAGCCACGGCGCGGATAGCAGGGATTATGGCTGCCAAACAAACAGCGAATTTAATTCCCTTGTGTCATCCCCTACCATTGCAAAAAGTTGCTGTGGAAATTACCCCTGATTTTCAATTACCTGGTTATCACATCCAAGCTACCGTGAAAACCAAAGCGGAAACTGGTGTGGAAATGGAAGCTTTAACTGCCGTTTCTGTGGCGGCATTGACTTTATATGATATGGCAAAAGCTTTGGAAAAGTCGATTCAAATTGAATCAATTCATTTAATTAGTAAAACTGGGGGGAAATCTGGAAATTACTCTGCATCAGAACTATAGGCTATTCAATCTCACCTATGGCTTTGTTGACATCGGTGGGATTGTCAAATTTTTCATCATCTGGCAACTGCTCTAATAATGATAGAACTTTGCGATCTGCCCCCAGCTTTTGAGCGTGTTTAACTAATTCTTCTTTGCTTGCGGGATAGTCAATTCCCTTTAAGTGTTTTTGGATTTCCACTGGGTTTGCTTTAGCCATTTTTGCCACCTACTTTTTATGGTTATTACCATATTTACAAGTGGAGATAATGTCTCCCTCTATCAAATAGGAGAATCATTCATAACACATATAAATTTAAATGTATCTCACATGGTTGATGTATTTTTTTGAATATTTGATATTTCTTATATAATACTTTTTGGTATTTATTAATACTGTTTTAGAAAAATGTTTTTTAAATGGGCAATCTTTTTTAATAGATATAAACGAAGGAGAGATTTTTGATGAGATTAAATAAATATTACAAAAACCTTAATTATGAATAAATAGTTAAGTTTTGCCGATACGGAAATTCACTTATCTTTTAAAATTAGCCAGAAAATTCTCTAGTTATCAAAAAATTGATATAACAGCTTAGGATGAACATATAAAGCTGAACTTGATCAGCAAAGGGGTATTAAAGCTATGTCACCTCAAGAGCTAGATATCTTAGAAGCTCGACGGGTATATAAATCTACTGGTGCCATTCCGGCTCAGATGTTGCGTTCAACTATTTATCGTGCTTGGGAGCGATCGCATTTACTAGGCGCGAACTCTCAAGCTCTCCAAGCCGAAAAGCTGTCAATCTTAGCTACAGAAAGGTTGATAGAGCAAAAGCGGACTTTGATTCAAGTTGCGGCTCCTTATATTCGGATGCTCTCACAAGCGGCTGGTACAGATCGTCATGCAGTTATGTTAGGTGACAGCACAGCGATCGTCCTAGATGTAGTAGGTGACAAACAAACTGTACAAGGGCCAGAACCTTTTCCTGGGCCTGGTTCTTTGTTATCGGAGGCTGTAGCAGGTGCTAATGGTATTGGTACGCCATTAGCAGAAGCAGATTATGTAGAAATTATTAGTGCAGAACATTTCATTGATGGGTTCCATCCGTTTACCTGTCAGGGAATTCCTCTACGTGATGACAGACAGGAAATTCTCGGAGTTTTGAGTATCTCTCTCCGACGCGCAGACGCTAGACAACGGCTGAAAGAAATATTGCTGTGCGCTTCTCATGGAATTGAAGCAGAATTATTAATCGCTAACTTAGAAAAAGATGTTAGTCGGGTTTTAGAGTCCAACCCCAATGAATATCAACCACTGGAAGAATTACGTCAAGATATTGTCCAAGCACATCAGGCTGCACGCTTAAAACTAGAAGTCATTTCGCGGATGGTAGCCGTTAACCGTTTAGATTACGCGATACAATTGCTGCGTCAGGCTGAACAATCAATTCAGATATTTTGTCGCCGTGCGGAAATTTGGCGCAATTTAGCATCTTTCGAGATAGGCACACTCCAACCTGTGTCATTGACTAATAGCATATCCAACTTAGTTGATCTTTTCTCGACGGAAGCTGTGATTCGTCAGGTAGAAGTAGAGACTGACTGGGATAAATCAATCATGGTACTCGCTGATCCAAGAAGCCTATTACGCCAGCTACTGCATTATTTTCTGCAAGCTTTTGATTATGCAGGTAAAGGCGGAACCGTAAAAGTAGTAGTCAAGGAAATTCCTCATTCTGAGTCAGCACAAATCAGTTTTATTGTGAACTCAATTTGTCATATATCTCAATCAACACCGACCTCGCAGGTTTTTTATCTACCAATCATAAAAATTAAAGATGAACAGTAACAATTCAGGAAAGCGAAAAATACTGATTGCCGATGATGATGATGATAGTCGAGCTATGCTGAGTTTTCTTTTAGAGGAGGAAGGTTGGCAAGTCTCAGAAGCTAAAAATGGTGAAGAAGCGATAGAAACAGTCATCAACGAGCAACCAGATTTATTAATCTTAGATAATAGAATGCCAAAACTCACAGGAGTTGAAGTCTACAAGCACCTCCAGGCAAAAGGTGTAAAAATAGCCGTTGTTTTAGCTACAGCACACGGTTATTTAGACGAATTAGCCTCGTCCTTGGGAATTGCTCATTTTATATCTAAACCCTATGACATTCCAGAATTGTTAAAAACTATCGAATCTGCTTACAAAAATTCCTGGGGTTAAAGTTGCGGTTTGGCATTCTGACAAGACGATCGCAACTGCACTCCCAAACACCTTAAAATAATCAAGTGTATTGAAACTTGTAACAAATATTTATGCCTCCTCGTTGGCCTCGCAAACCCGATCGCAGTGACCCTGAATTTCGCAGGTTAGATGACCGCATGAATTTTGCTGTCCATGTCGCTGTAGCTGCCACAATTAACTCTGGTCTTTGGTTCTTTCATATTTTAAAAACAACAGATTGGCAGTGGCTACCGTTATTGACCACAGGCTGGGTAATAGTTTTGTTGGTGCATTTAGTGTATATTGCCGCGATCGCTAACTATTCATCTACACCGCCTAAATCCACCTGAAGACGGACAGTCCATGCTAGGGCTTATGTAACCTGTGGGAGTAGAGTTAGCTTGAGCAATTGAGCGATAATGATTATATAGGCTGAAATCTGGCACTCTTTCTTAATATAGGGTGATTTTTATGGCTAAGACTAACACCGCAGAATTACTAGAAGCCCTAGCATCGGAAATTGGCGAAAATGTCTATATAGATATTGCCAAATGGCATCTTTATTTATCTGATGCCAAATTACATACCGTTGTCGCCGAGCAGTTATATCCTTTAATTACTTCTAACGCTGTCAATGAAGACAGCGTAATTAAAGTATTAGAATCTATACCCGTAAAGATAGGCGGCGGGAGAAGGGAACTAGCATTAATCGATTTACTTCCCCTGCAATGTCAGGTGAATCTGGTTGATATTTTAGAAAAATATCAACGCGAATTCTAATTTTGGGATTTTAATTATTCCATAAATTAATCTTTTAACACCCCTATTTTTAGGAGGTGATAGATATGAATGCCTATAAATTTCACGATGAATACACTCTGGCGGAAACAGTCGATAAGCTAGGAAAAAAAGCCTTAGAGTTACATCTCATCCCTAGCTTTGTGGTGCGTTATTTTCCCGATAGCAGACAATACTACATACCTAACGAACAAGAATCTCAACCGCTGACACCAGAACAAGCATATATGCACTTTAAGAAATTAGTGGAAGCTTCTGGTAAATAATTTTGCACTATCTACTTATGGAGGTTAATTATGTTACTACAAATCAAAGATACGAGTGATTTAGTCAAAATTACTGATATTCAAGAATTAATCGACCCGAATGTGAATATCGTGCATGGAAAAGACCAAAAAGGTCAAGAAGAACAAGATAACGATTCTTTTTCTAAAGAAAATCTCGTTTTTCCTTCCGGTGAAAGTTTACCGCGTTGTTGGTTAGATGCTAACTATCGGGAGTAAAAGCGGCTAAATTTATCGGTGTGCAAGCAATACCGTTTGGTTAAGGCATCTCTTCGTTGAGACAGCAGGGGAGCTTCAGGAGCGGAGGGGCAGAGGAGAGGTTACTGTCAATCCCCCTTGCTGACTTTGATAAAGATGCCAGGAAAGCTTGGCAACAGACCATCAAAATATAGCGGTTCTCGGTTGAATGTAGCACGGTTGTGACCTCTCTCCAAACCTCTCTCCTACAAGGAGAGAGGCTTTGAGTTTTATTCCCCTTCCCTTGTAGGGAAGGGGTTAGGGGTTAGGTTTGTATTCCATTCAACTGCAAAACGCTATAGTATCGATTTTACGTAATCAACCGACTTCTACGTGAATTACTGAGTTAAGTTACCATCAGATTAACTAACCAGTGGTAGAGTTCGTTATGGCGCAAAATTGGTTGCGGATTACTCATCAAGATGACAAAATCCAACTTTCTTGGCAACGGGGATATAAAAGTCCCCGTTTTGCGTCAGAAGTCACCTTTCAGCAACCATTCGATGAAGAAAACGCGGCTGAGTTGCGCTGGTATTTAGAAGATTATCTAAAGTTTCCTTACGGTATTTTTCCAGATAACGCTGTAAAAATTGAACAAAAATTACAGCATTGGGGACAAGAATTATTTGAACTAGTATTTCGCAGCACAGAGAAAGGAAGAGAGTTTTTTCAGGAAGCGACACGGGAAGGGCTAGATAACTGTGAACTGGTCATCATTTCTGATAATGCCGAAGTGCTGAACTTGCCTTGGGAATTGCTATATTCCCCCGATTATCAATTTCTTGCACCTTCACTGGCGGGGATGTATCGCAGTCTCAGCAGTCAGGGCGTAAAAGCACCATTGCCAGCAATGCCCGATGACCAACTGAATATTTTACTAGTTATTGCCCGTCCTTACGATCAGCAAGACGTTGGGTTTAAAACCATTGCCCGTCCACTGCTGGCGGCGCTGCAACCGATACGTCAGCGAGTCAATCTTAAGGTATTGCGTCCCCCTAGCTTGAAAGCATTTGAAGCGGAACTGCAAGCGAATAAAGGTTTTTACCATATCGTCCATTTTGATGGACATGGGAATTTTGACAGCGAGACTCAGGGAGTTTTAGTCTTTGAGGATGAACAGGGAAATGAGCAAGCTGTCAGCGCTAGGGAAATTGCCCAATATTTAACAGATTGTCGTGTGCCTATTTTTGTGCTGAATGCTTGCAAGTCTGGACAAGTAGGCGAAGAAGCATTTTCCTCTGTGGCGGGACAGTTGGTGAAATTGGGCGCTAAGGGTGTAGTAGCGATGGCGTATTCAGTTTACGCCAAAGGTGCAGAACACTTTATTGGGCGGTTGTATGGGGAATTAGTCAGGGGAGAGTGTATCGCTACAGCAGTTGCAGCCGGGCGTAAGTCCATGTCTATTGACAAAATGCGCCCCAGTCCCAAAGGAAATTTACCTTTACAAGATTGGCTTGTGCCGGTGTTATATCAGCAAGAACCCTATACGCCTTTTGTTCCTAAAAAGACAGCACCCAGTTTTGCCGATTTGATGGCGCAAACAGACAACACCCCAGAAACCAGCAAGGCTGTAGGTTTACCTGATGAAAGTGCTTATGGTTTTATTGGGCGGGATTATGAGATTTTGCGTTTAGAGAGAGCATTTCGGCAAAATCATCTGGTTTTGGTGCAGGGAATGGGCGGCGTTGGTAAGACTGAGTTAGCCGCAGGTTTCGCCCGGTGGTTAAATGACACTCAAGGACGTACAGGCGGTATGTTCTTCACCTCTTTTGAACAGGGTGCGGGGTTGAGTCAGGTAATTAACCAAATTGGTAGGGCGTTAGGAGGTGAGAGATTTTCCCAAATGATGCCAGATAAGCAAGAGGATGTGGTGCGGCAATATCTGCAAACTAATCCTTGCTTGTTGATTTGGGATAACTTTGAACCTGTCAATGGTTTCCCTACGGGGAATGAACCATTATTAAGTGGGGAAGAGAGAAACAAGCTGAAGCGGTTTCTTAAGGAATTGCGGGGTGGTAAATCTTGGGTATTAATTACCAGTCGCCACGAAGAAGTTTGGTTGGATTGTGGGTATAGTTTAATCAACTTGCGGGGGTTGTCTCAAGCGGATGCCCAAGAGTTAGCCTCGAAGATTTTGCAAACGGTGGGTGTGGAGAGAAAGAACCTACCAGCAGAGTATTTGGAATTGTTGAAATTGTTGGGGGGACATCCGTTGTCTTTGCGGGTGGTGTTACCGCATTTAAAGATGCAGACACCTGTGCAGTTAATTGAGGCGCTGCGGTGCGGGTTGGATACTTTTAGGGGACAGGAGGAAGAAGAGAGAGAAAAATCTCTTACTGTGTCGTTGGATTATTCCTTTGCCAAGTTGTCAGAACGAACACGTCAGCATTTACCATTTTTGGCGCTGTTTTCGGAATGGGTTGATGCACATTGGCTGCATAGTTTTTCAGCAAGTTCTGATAATGAATTGGGACAAGCTTATCGGGCGGTGTTTGGGGAGAACTTGCAAAAAGCTGATTGGTTACAGATTCTCAATGAAGCCGCCGCAGCAGGTATTGTGGAATATTTGGGTGAGAGCATCTACAAAATTCACCCTGCGTTACCTTGGTATTTGCGGCAGAAGTTGAACCAACAAGTTTGCTTGGGAATGAATGGTGACGCTGAACATACCCGCCTGGGAATTAATTCCCAGGCTAATAGTGAAAGTCCGTTGAAACGGACTGAAGATTCTGGGAGTTTATTATCTAGTCCTCTTGAGAGGACTTCGGCTATGAGCCTCGGAATTGATTCCGAGGCGGTTATGGAGGTGCAACGCAAGATTAACGAACTCGAAAAAAAGTTGCTGATTTTTTACGCTTATTTGGCGGATAGCTACCGTGAGAAACTCATCAGCAAAACAGAAGTAGCAACTTTTGTGCTGCGAGTCGAAGAACCAAATTTGTTGCAAAATCTCCGCCTTGCTGAACATCAGCAGGAATGGGCTTATGCACAATGGATTCTGCAAGCCGTGGGGGATGTGTATAAGCGGATAGGGCGCAAACCCGAATTTAAGTCACTGCGACAACGGACACTGAACCAAATTGGTATTCACTTGGCAGATGCGAAAGCAAAGGGTGAAGATGCTCTGGATTTCTGGATGTATCTGCGGGGTGTAGATGCCAATGAAGCGGCTCAAAGTGCTGACTTGGAAGGAGCAAAGAAAATCTATCAAGAAATTCTGGATGAACTGATAGCTGTAAATGACTCCTCAGTGAATGACAAAATTGCCAGTGTTAATCATAATTTAGGCAATATTGCCCAAGAGCAGAGGCAGTTTGATGTGGCTATTGATTACTACCACAAGGCGCTGAAGATAAAAGAAGATGCTGGGGATTTCTACAGTGCTGCTGATGAATATCACCAACTGGGCATGGTAGCCCAAGAGCAGAGGCAGTTTGATGTGGCTGTTGATTACTACTACCACAAGGCGCTGAAGATAAAAGAAGATGCTGGGGATTTCTACAGTGCTGCTGATGAATATCACCAACTGGGCATGGTAGCCCAAGAGCAGAGGCAGTTTGATGTGGCTGTTGGTTACTACCACAAGGCGCTGAAGATAAAAGAAGATGCTGGGGATTTCTACAGTGCTGCTGGTGAATATCACCAACTGGGCATGGTAGCCCAAGAGCAGAGGCAGTTTGATGTGGCTGTTGATTACTACCACAAGGCGCTGAAGATAAAAGAAGATGCCGGGGATTTGTACAGTGCTGCTAGGCAATATCACCAACTGGGCATGGTAGCCCAAGAGCAACGGCAGTTTGATGTGGCTGTTGATTATTATCAAAAAACCTATGAAGTTTTTGCACAATTCCGTGATTGGTATAAGGCTTCAGCAACATTGGGTAAGTGGGGAAGGGTTTTAGAAGCTCAAGAAAATTACGTTGAGGCTTTGCCAATTTACATTCGTGTTTTAGCAATTGACTTAAAGCATAATCAAGATTGGATTGGTTATCGTATCAATGATTTAGCCCGTATGCTCCAGCAGTTAGGTGAAAGCCAGTTTCAAAGCATTTGGCGCGAGGCGACGGGTAAAGAGTGCGCTGGAGAGGTGCGCGAGGCAATTTGGGCAGTGCGAGATAGGCTGTAACAGTTATCAGTTAACAGTTTTGTTTTTTCTGTGCTAGGGAAGTATTAGTGTTGTTGATTGGGGGGATGATTTTTATTTCACGCAGAGGCTCGGAGGAGAAGAGTTAGAGAAATTGAATTTCTTGATTTTCATCCTAATTTATTGTGATTTGGTTATAAGTTTTGTTTAAGTTGTGGTTGCGAATATATAAGCATTTGCCACAAATGTTGTAAGGTTGTGAACCAACGTTGTTATGTTTTGAATGAATGTTGTAATGTTCTGCACCAACGTTGTCATGTTTTGAACCAACGTTGTTATGTTTTGAATGAATATTGTAAGGTTGTGAACCAACGTTGTAATGTTGTGAATCAACGGCTTAAGGTTGTGAACTAACGACGTAATGTTGTGAACTAACGGCGTAATGTTGTGAATCAACGGCGTAATGTTGTGAATCAACGTACGTCCTAATGGAGAAGCATAATCACCCGCCTAGGGTTATAAACCCCAGGCTCATAGCGTAAGTTGTCTGAAGACAACTAATGAAGATGTCAATGAAATTGATTTATATAAATTATCAGTCCGTTTCAACGGACTTTTGCTATGAGCCTGGGAATTTATTCCTAGGCGGACTTGGCAGATTTACTCATAATAAATACAGAATAGACTATCGACCATACCCGCCTAGGGTTATAAACCCCAGGCTCATAGCGTAAGTTGTCTGAAGACAACTGATGAATATGTCAGTAAAATTAATTTATATAAATTATTAGTCCGTTGAAACGGACTTTTGCTAGGAGCCTGAGAATTAATTCCTAGGCGGACTTGGCAGATTTACTCATAATAAATACAGAATAGACTATCGACCATACCCGCCTAGGGTTATAAACCCCAGGCTCATAGCGTAAGTTGTCTGAAGACAACTAATGAAGATGTCAATAAAATTAATTTATATAAATTATCAGTCCGTTTCTGAGAATTAATTACTAGGTGGAGTTGGCAGATTTACTTTAAAGAAAATACAATCGATAAATTCTCTCTTATACCGAAAAATATATCATGGCTTTTTGGCGGCTTTATTATCATCTTATCTGGGCAACCAAAGAACGCCAACCTCTGATTACGCATGATAAAGAAGCTGAACTTTATAATTATATTATTGGGAAAGCTGATTTTCTTAATAGTATTATTCATGCGATTGGCGGCATTGAAGACCATATCCATTTAATAGCTTCAATACCACCTAGTTTATCTATAGCTGATTTTGTCAAAAATATTAAAGGTAGTAGCACGCATTTTTTAAATCAAAATTATCATATATCAAATAATGCAATTATTTTTGGTTGGCAGCGCGGATATGGTGTATTGTCATTAGGTAGTAAGCAGTTAGACAATGCTGTTTCTTATGTGAGAAACCAAAAAAATCATCATTCTCAAGGAACAGCGATCGCATCTTTAGAAAAGCATGACGATGAGGCATGATATGACTACTCAATTATCCCCCACCGAAATTCAAGAATTACAACAAATTATCGAAGATGAGCAAGCACAAAAAGCACTCGCTACTCTACAGCAAAATAACGGTGATTTAGAAACTAGTTTTGATGAACTTTGGCAAGAGCAATTTGGTAAAGCAGCTTTCGGTCAAAATAAATCTCTATTACAATTGACCCTAAATGAAATTCGCGCGGAAATATGCGGCGATGATGGGTTACAAGGCAAAATTAAAGAATATACGAAAAACCCTGGTAGTGCTGCTTTACTTAATAGTATTATTGGCTCATTGGTAACTGTGGCGGCTGTTCATGGTATTCCGATTGATGCAGCGATCGCTACAATTGTAGTCTTATATATCCTCAAAATCGGCATTAACGTTTTCTGCAAATATACAGAACCAGATAACAACCCATAAAAAAACGCAAAGGCGAACCTCTGCGTTTTTTAGTGAAATAATCTTAAATTAGCTGCTAAATACTTCCACAGGTAAACGACTAAACGCCAAGCGTTCATTCTGCACATCGACAAAGATGGTGTCGCCGTCGTGGAATTCGCCGCGGAGGATGGCTTTAGCGATTTGTGTTTCTAACTCGCGTTGAATTGCGCGTTTGAGTGGACGTGCGCCAAATACGGGGTCGTAACCGACTTCTGCTAAGAAATCCAGCGCCGCATCGGCGAGTTTGAGAGATATTTTGCGATCGCTCAATCTTTCTCTTAATCTTCCTACTTGCAACTGCACAATATGGCGCAGTTCTTTTTTATCTAAGCTGTGGAAGATGATCAGTTCATCAATCCGGTTGAGAAATTCTGGTCGGAAGCTGTTCCGCATCGCCTCCATGACTCGATGGCGCATCTCGTCGTAACGGGAGTTATCCCCAGCAATATCAAGAATGAACTGGGAACCGATGTTACTGGTCATGATAATAATTGAGTTCTTGAAGTCTACAGTATGACCTTGGGCATCGGTGACGCGTCCATCATCGAGAATTTGCAGGAAAATATTAAATACATCGGGGTGGGCTTTTTCGATTTCGTCAAACAAAATCACGGAGTAGGGACGACGACGGATTGCTTCGGTGAGTTGTCCGCCTTCTTCGTAACCCACATATCCAGGAGGTGCACCAATTAACCGCGACACGGCGTGTTTTTCCATGTACTCAGACATATCAATTCGCACCAGTGCATCTTCGGTGTCGAACATATATCCGGCTAAGGCTTTGGCTAACTCGGTTTTACCTACCCCTGTAGGGCCGAGGAAAACAAAGCTGGC
The DNA here is from genome assembly GCF_015207705.1 of Nostoc sp. LEGE 06077. GTDB lineage: Bacteria > Cyanobacteriota > Cyanobacteriia > Cyanobacteriales > Nostocaceae > Nostoc_B. Next base: position 10,669 of record NZ_JADEWI010000081.1, on the reverse strand, counting down.
GATGGGACGATTGGGGTCAGCTAATCCCGCGCGCGATCGCTGAATTGCATCGGCGACGGCTGTCACAGCTTCATCTTGACCAATTACCCGCTGATGTAGTTCGTCTTCTAAATGCAGCAGTTTTTCTTTCTCTGATTCCACTAACTTGCTGATGGGAATTCCTGTCCATTTAGAAATAACTTCCGCAATATCAGATTCCGTGACTTCTTCCCGCAGTAGAGATTTACCACTTCTTTGGGCGTTAGCTAATTCACTTTCCGCTACTTGTAGTTGGCGATGTAAATCAGTTAAATTGCCATATTTCAGTTCCGCTGCGCGGTTGAGGTCGTAGTTTCTTTCAGCTTGCTGAATTTCTAAGTTAACTCGTTCAATTTCTTTTTTAACAGACTGAATTTTGTCGATAATATCTTTTTCTGACTGCCATTGAGTGTTGAGTGTTCTTTGTTCTTCTTTGAAATCAGCAATTTCTTTTTCGAGTCTTTCTAGACGTTCACGAGATGCTGCATCACTTTCTTTTTTCAAAGATAGTCTCTCCATTTCTAATTGGAGAATTTTGCGATCGATTTCGTCAAGTTCTTCCGGTTTGGAGGTAATTTCCATCTTCAACCGGGCGGCGGCTTCGTCTACCAAATCAATAGCTTTATCTGGTAAAAAGCGATCGCTAATATATCGACTCGAAAGTTGCGCCGCTGCTACTAAAGCACTATCGGAAATCTTCACCCCGTGGTGGTTTTCGTAACGTTCCCGCAAGCCGCGCAATATGGAAATCGTATCTTCAACGCTGGGCTGATCGACATAAACTTGTTGGAAGCGTCTTTCTAAAGCGGCATCTTTTTCGATATATTTACGATACTCATCTAAAGTTGTCGCCCCAATACAACGCAACTCGCCCCGCGCCAACATCGGTTTTAATAAGTTTCCCGCATCCATCGCCCCTTGGGTTGCACCCGCACCGACAACGGTATGAATTTCATCAATAAATAGAACAATATTCCCGCCAGATTCGGTAACTTCTTTTAAGACTGCTTTCAGGCGTTCTTCAAATTCCCCCCGGAATTTTGCCCCCGCAATCAAAGCACCCATATCTAAAGCGATGAGTTTGCGGTCTTTCAGGGATTGGGGAACATCACCCGCGACGATGCGTTGGGCGAGTCCTTCGGCGATCGCAGTTTTACCCACCCCAGGTTCCCCAATCAACACCGGGTTATTTTTGGTACGGCGGGAGAGAATCTGGACGGTACGGCGAATCTCATCATCTCGCCCAATCACCGGATCAAGTTGACCTTTGCGGGCGGCTTCGGTGAGGTCACGTCCATATTTTTCCAGTGCTTCGTATTTACCTTCTGGATTTTGGTCGGTCACTTTCTGGCTCCCACGAATTTGTTTAATAATGTTTTTCAGCTTGCCTTCGTCTAAACCGAATTCTTGGAGTAGACCTTTGCCAAAACGGTCATCTTTGGCATAACCCAGCAATAAATGTTCAATAGAAATATATTCGTCTTTAAAATCTTTGCGATAGTTATCAGCCCTATCTAACAGGGTATCTAAACTGCGTCCCAAAAACACAGAACTACTTGTACCAGATACCCTTGGCTGACGTTGGAGAAATTGATCAGTGCGATCGCGGACTTTTTGCAGATTCGCACCTGCTTTGGTTAAAATACTGCTGGCTAAACCTTCTTGTTCTAGCAGTGCTTTGAGCAGGTGTTCGCTTTCGATTTGTTGTTGGTGATATTGTTTAGCAATATCTGGCGTGTGGGCGATCGCTTCCCAGGCTTTTTCGGTAAATTGGTTAGGATTAGTAGGTTGCATAGGCCTTTTGAATAACCACTCCAAAGATGAGGCGCAGAGAAAACAAATTCTTATATGGTTATTGTATGAAGCAGAGCGCAACTAACTAGATCGGTCTTCACGTCTTGAGGAAGTAGTATTATTACCTGAAAAATTAACATCTTTCCCACACATAGTGCTGCGTCGTTGAGATATGGCAAAAATTGTCACAAGGCGCACCAGAGGTGGAACAAATAGTCAAAATTATGATCAATCATTAACACTCGCTGGAGGATGTTCGCCCATTGCGTATAATACTCGGCGCAAATTCACAACTCCTTCTCGATTCAACTGTAGTGTTTCTACCGTAGCTCTTCCTGTTGGAGTCACACCAATAACTAATGTAAAATCATTATTCCAGGCAAAATTTTCATTCCATAATTGTTGACGTGGGTGATACAAAGGTACAGTTTCACCAGTTACTGGGTCACAACCTTGGATTTTATTATATTTGTGATTGTTACAACCCTGACAAGAAAGAGCTAAATTATCTAGATTTGTTTCTCCACCTTGACTCTGGGAAATAATATGCTCGGCAGAAAAAGCTTGAATAGCAAAGCGTTCTTGGCTTCTACAATATTCGCAACACCCATTAGCTCGCTGAACCACGAACTTTTTTTGCCGCGCTGTCACTCTATTTTCCGACATGATTTGTTGAGTGAATGCCTAAATGTTCCATTAAAGTAGTTAGTGGAATCCCCCGCAAATGTGCTAAATCGGCTAAATTTTCTATACGCTGTGCTTGGATTTTTTCTATTTGCTCAGTTAATAGCAATAATTTTTCATACTCATCTTCTGTGAGAGTTTCATCATCTCGTTTAGCAATTAATTCTTTGTAATCTCTCTGAATATTTGGAGAAATACCTTGATTGATTTTGAGTAATAATTCCGCTTCTGCTTGCGGGAGTCCAGTCGCTTTACGTTGCGCTTGTAAAACAATAACTTGCGATACAAATTGTTCTAATTCAGACAAGTTTAATTGCTCAACTGCTTTGAGCAATTCTTCCGAAGATAATTGTACTTCAACTTTAACGCTTGACATTATCTGCCTTATGTCTGCTAATTTCTTAGTAATTTGAGCTTACGACTCCAACAAACATCTTTGGATGAGCGATCGCTTTCAACAGTCATCAGTGATAGCGTCGATTGTGACAATTTGGGCTAAAAAATTAAGGTGCAATCACCCAAATCAACCCCTTGATTAAAAGCGATCGCTCAGTCATAAATTGATTCAATTACATTATTTTCTAGCGATTATCCAAACTGCATGTACAATCCCCGGAACATACCCCAGAAATGTCAAAAGGATATTAATCCAAAAATCTTTCCCCAAACCTACTTGTAGAAATACTCCCAAAGGTGGGATAAAAATCGCCGCTAAAATTCTAATTAAGTCCATTTCAGCCTCCTGTCACTCTTGATTGATACTCCTCAACAATAACATTGCCAAAATGTGGTTAATTTGCTTCCTCAACCGCCACTGAGTTTGGCTTTGTAACCTAGTTTGGTGACAATCTCCAACATTTTCTGCTTGTGTTCACCTTGAATTTCAATCGTGTTCTCTTTGACTGTCCCACCAGTACCGCATTGCGTTTTCAACTGCTTGACTAAATCGGCTAAAGTTTCCGGCTTGCTTTGAAACCCTGTAATCACTGTGACTGTTTTACCCTTGCGTCCAGTGCGAGTTGCTTGGATTCTCAAGTTTTGTTGTTGTGGCGGTAGTTCGAGAATTGGTCTTTCGGTAGCAGCGGAGTTACCGTTACCAAATTCCTGATAGATAATTTTGTTATCAGACGAGTTGGATTTAGAAGCAGACATACAAAATTGCGGTAGTGATCAGTTCTACTAAATCTATTATGATGTGAGACTTCTGTAATTACGAATTACGAATTACAAATTGCGAATTGTGCTTATCTGCTGGAGAATACCTATAATTAATGAAGTCTTTACTTGTGATCATATCCTTCCGTGACTACTACTCCCCTTTCTCCAAATTCTTCCACAACTGCTCAGGTTCCCGATACACAAGGACGCTTTGGACGCTTTGGCGGTAAGTACGTCCCGGAAACGCTGATGCCTGCTTTAGCTGAATTAGAAACAGCTTATCAGCAATATCGCAATGCTCCAGAGTTTCAAGCAGAACTCCAACAACTCCTGCGGGATTATGTGGGACGCGCTACACCGTTGTATTTTGCTGAACGTCTGACTGCTCATTATGCCCGACCTGATGGTACCGGGGCGCAGATTTATTTAAAGCGAGAAGATTTAAATCATACAGGCGCACACAAAATTAATAATGCCCTCGGTCAGGTATTGTTAGCCAAGCGCATGGGTAAGAAAAGGATTATTGCTGAAACTGGTGCTGGACAGCATGGTGTTGCTACAGCCACAGTTTGCGCCCGATTTGGCTTGGAATGCGTAATTTACATGGGCGTTCACGATATGGAACGTCAAGCTTTGAATGTGTTTAGAATGCGGTTGATGGGGGCTGAAGTCCGGCCAGTGGAGGCGGGTACAGGTACGCTTAAAGATGCCACTTCAGAAGCGATTCGGGATTGGGTAACGAATGTCGAAACAACTCACTACATCCTCGGTTCCGTAGCTGGCCCCCATCCTTACCCGATGATGGTGCGAGATTTCCACGCAGTTATTGGCCAAGAAACTCGCGCCCAAGCTTTAGAAAAGTGGGGCGGTTTACCGGATATTCTCTTGGCTTGTGTGGGTGGCGGTTCCAATGCAATGGGGCTGTTCTATGAGTTCGTCAAAGAATCATCTGTGCGGTTAATTGGGGTAGAAGCTGCCGGTGAAGGTGTGAATACAGATAAACACGCTGCCACCTTGACAAAAGGACGAATTGGTGTATTGCATGGAGCAATGAGCTATCTGCTGCAAGATGAAGATGGACAAGTCACCGAGGCGCACTCAATTAGTGCTGGGTTGGATTATCCCGGTGTAGGGCCAGAACACAGTTATTTAAAAGATATTCATCGGGCTGAATACTACAGTGTGACAGACGCAGAGGCTTTAGCCGCATTCCAAAAACTCTCGCGTTTAGAAGGAATTATCCCAGCATTGGAAACCTCCCATGCGATCGCCTATCTCGAAACTCTCTGTCCCCAACTCAGCGGTAGTCCCCGAATTATTATTAACTGTTCTGGACGCGGTGACAAAGATGTGCAAACTGTAGCCAAATTTCTAATTCCCCAGTAGTCAATTTATTTTGCCAGGGTGTAATCAACAACACCCTGATACAATTTTCCGTGAAGCTGCATCTCGCGCCAGTGTTTTCTCTGGTTGCACTTGCTATCTTGGTGAACACTTGTGATTGGGGGAGTTTTTGAACGCAAAGTTAAGGTATGTACCTTTTTTGTTCTTCGGTTACTTTAGAAGAATTAACTATTAACCCATAACAAATGACAAGTGACAAATGATCATTGACTCATTTCAAGCTTGCTTCACTTCTTCATACCAAATGCCGACTTTTTCAAAAGCAGCATAAGCTAACTTGAGAAAATGCACGACTCGCTGTTTACTGAGAATGCCAAATTCTTTATACTCTCGTGCTTCTGAGAAGGTCATACGAGTTTGGTCGATGATATTTCTTTCCTTGTATGCCAACTTGGGAAAATCCACCACTTGAACGCTATGCTTCTGCACTAACTGTTGCATATTTGGGTCAGAATCAACGTGTTCCCAGTCGTCACACAGTCCACAATTTCTGACGAGGACATGGGGAACTTTATCACCATAGCTATTTATAGACTGGACAAACAAATTTAGGCTGTCATAGCCGCCTGTAGTCACAAACCACTTACAAAAACTTACTCCTTCCGCGCTTCCTAGTTCGAGTAACTGGTTTTTATCAATCCAGTTTTTGACGGCGCGATGGCTTTGGGCGGCGAGATTGACAATTACAGGCTTAGACATTGCCATCTCAAAGATTCTATCGGCTTTGTCGGCTTGGCGTTCATCTTCAGTAAATACAGCATACTGACACATCCCTTTATAAACACCAGCTACATCAGGATTTGATCTATCTGTCTCTATCGGTACAAAGGGAATTTTCTTATCCAGACAATATTGAATCATTGTCCGAGTGACTAAAGACTTTCCCACCCCACCCTTTTCACCATCTATTAAATGAATTGTTGGCATAATAGCTACCCCTAATACTGATTGAAGTTATAACAGAAGGCAGAAGGAAAAGTCTTACTATTCCTGGCATTTAAGCTTTCAAGTTGTCTTAACATATCTGACTACCGCTGTATTTAAAATATCTGCGTGTGCTTTGGACGCTTTTGCTGTCTTCCGCTGCAACTTTTATACCATCTGTTGAGAAATACTGCTGGTTTTTCGGGAAATTAGCGTTTATCTATAGGGATTTTTTTCTAGACTTTGTGCGTGCCATATCATCGGTTAGGCTCAAAATTTAAATAATCCTAGCATCAAAGGCTGACAAGCTTTCGATACAAACTTTTACATTAGCCTTTGGGGAGAAATTGGGGAAACGAACCCAGAAAAAGTTGAAAAGAGGAATAAAAGTGTCCTGGGTTTTTTTCTCCAAATCAAATATGAGTCCTATTCCAGTGATGAAAAAGTCAAATAGGAATAACATAGTAGCGCCTTTGGTTTTTCGGTGCTATCGTAAAAACCTGGCTTTGTATGAGGTTGTTTGCTCAATTATTTGACGATCGCTCACACAAAAATTATTCATCGATGGCACAATGTCTAGTAGTTTTTGCCTAGTACTTGTGTCGAAAAAAGATTACCGATAACTGAATTTAATCTTGGTAAGATTTACCTAAAAATACAGTCAATTATTGTATCTATTGTTATATGTTTAATTGCGAAATTGTAATATTAAGCGCCCAATTATTAGGGAGAAGTCTACAATTTTGATGGTAGCTTCTATAACTGAATTGTGTAAAAATAGGCGGCTACCTCAAGCTATTTTTTAACGGGGGTCAGGCAATGGCTATCGCCACCATCAATCCCGCCACTGGGGAGACGCTCAAAAGTTTTGAGCCACTCAAAGATGCAGAAATTGCCGCTAAACTAGATTTGGCAAATCAAGCTTTTGAGCAATACCGCAAGACGAGTTTCGCACAGCGATCGCAATGGTTACAAAAAGCTGCACAAATTTTAGACCAAGAAAAAACAGACTTTGCTAAAGTAATGACGCTGGAAATGGGTAAACCATATAAAGCCGCGATTTCTGAAGTGGAAAAATGTGCCGCTGTTTGTCGCTATTATGCCGAAAATGCCGCTGATTTTTTGGCTGATGTAGAGGTAAAAACTGATGCCAGTCATAGTTTTGTACGCTATCAACCAATGGGGATAATTTTGGCAGTTATGCCGTGGAATTTTCCCTTTTGGCAAGTGTTTCGGTTTGCTGCGCCTACGCTGATGGCTGGTAATGTGGGTTTATTAAAACACGCGTCTAATGTACCGCAATCTGCTTTAGCAATTGCCGAAATTTTTCAACGGGCTGGTTTTCCTGAAGGTGTCTTTCAAACTTTATTAATCGGTGCGGCAAAAGTTGCCGATATCATTTCTGATGACCGAGTAAAAGCGGCAACTTTAACAGGAAGTGAACCAGCGGGCGCATCTTTAGCCGCCACGGCTGGTAAACATATTAAAAAAACTGTTCTGGAATTGGGAGGAAGTGACCCGTTTATTGTTTTAGCTAGTGCTGATATAGAAACAGCAGTGGCTACAGCTACCGCCGCAAGGATGTTAAATACTGGGCAATCTTGTATTGCAGCGAAACGTTTTATTGTGGAAGAAGCGATCGCTGATCGATTTGAGAAGTTGCTATTAGATAAATTCCTGGCGTTGAAAGTCGGCGACCCTATGCAACCAGATACCGATTTAGGGCCACTAGCCACACCAGATATTCTCCAAGATTTAGATCAGCAAGTCCAAGTTGCTAAAAACAGTGGTGGAAAAGTCTTAACTGGTGGGTATCCTATGTCAGACCGTCCAGGGAACTTTTATCCACCAACTATCATCACAGATATTCCCCTTGACGCGCCGATTGCCCAAGAAGAATTTTTTGGCCCGGTAGCTTTGTTATTCCGGGTTCCAGACATTGATGCTGCAATTAAACTGGCGAATGCTACACCCTTTGGCTTAGGTGCAAGTGCTTGGACAAACAACGACCAAGAACGCGATCGCCTGATTAGCGAAATTGAAGCTGGTGCAGTATTTATCAACGGTTTGGTCAAATCTGACCCCCGCTTGCCTTTTGGCGGTATCAAACGTTCTGGGTATGGCCGAGAATTAAGCATTCAAGGCATACAAGAGTTTGTCAATGTTAAAACTGTTTGGGTGAAATAGTAGGAAAGTCTGAAGTTTGAAGTATGAAGTCTAAAATCAGATCTCATACTTCAAAAAGTCTGCGTTTCCTATTTCGTGCATCGCTATTGAGGAAATTAAAATGAATACAGCAGAATTATTAGTCAAGTGTTTAGAAAATGAAGGGGTCGAATATGTTTTTGGACTCCCTGGAGAAGAGAATTTACACGTTTTAGAAGCATTAAAACATTCTTCAATTAAATTTATTACGACTCGTCATGAACAAGGTGCGGCTTTCATGGCTGATGTCTACGGACGCTTAACCGGGAAAGCTGGGGTTTGCCTTTCCACCCTTGGCCCTGGGGCAACAAATCTGATGACTGGTGTGGCTGATGCTAACCTTGATGGTGCGCCTTTAGTGGCCATTACTGGGCAAGTGGGAACCGATAGAATGCACATTGAATCTCACCAATATTTAGATTTGGTGGCGATGTTTGCCCCAGTAACTAAGTGGAATAAGCAGATTGTTCGCCCCAGCATTACACCAGAAGTAGTGCGAAAAGCCTTCAAGCGATCGCAAACCGAAAAACCTGGCGCAGTCCACATAGATTTACCAGAAAATATTGCCGCTATGCCCGTTGAAGGTAAGCCTTTGCGGCTAGATAAAATTGAAAAAACCTATGCTTCTTTTGCCAGCATCCGCGCCGCCGCCGCCACCATATCTCAAGCGGTGAATCCATTAATCTTAGTCGGTAATGGTGCAATTCGCGGTCAAGCTAGTGATGCCGTGACGCAATTTGCCACGCAAATGAATATACCTGTGGCGAATACATTCATGGGTAAAGGTGTGATTCCTTACACCCATCCTTTAGCTTTATGGTCTGTAGGATTACAGCAACGGGACTTCATTACCTGCGGCTTTGACAATACAGATTTAGTCATTGCGATCGGCTATGATTTGATTGAATTTTCCCCGAAAAAATGGAACCCTGAAGGCACAATTCCCATTGTGCATATTAGTACAGCTGCGGCGGAAATTGATAGTAGCTATATTTCTAATGTCGAAGTTATCGGCGATATTTCTGACTCTCTATCAGAAATTTTAAAAGTAGCCGATCGCCAAGGTAAACCTAATCCCTACGCCATCACATTACGTGGCGAAATTCGGGCTGATTATGAACAATATGCCAATGATGAAGGTTATCCCATTAAGCCGCAAAAATTAATTTATGACTTGCGGCAAGTTATGGGGCCAGATGATATCGTTATCTCTGATGTTGGCGCACATAAGATGTGGATGGCGCGTCATTATCATTGCCATAGTCCCAATACTTGCATTATTTCTAACGGTTTTGCGGCGATGGGTATTGCTATTCCTGGTGCTTTAGCAGCCAAACTAGTTTATCCTAACCGCAAAATTGTTGCGGTAACGGGTGACGGTGGCTTTATGATGAATTGCCAAGAATTAGAAACAGCTTTGCGTGTCGGTACTCCCTTTGTCACCTTAATCTTTAATGATGGTGGCTATGGCTTAATTGAATGGAAACAAGAAAACCATTTTGGCAAAGGTAATTCATCCTTTGTGCATTTCGGTAATCCTGATTTTGTCAAATTCGCTGAAAGCATGGGTTTAAAAGGTTATCGAGTGGAATCTAGTCTCGACCTTATACCTATACTCAAAGAAGCCTTAGCCCAGGATGTACCCACCGTCATTGATTGTCCTGTAGATTACAGAGAAAATCGTCGCTTTACCCAAAAAGCTGGTGAGTTGAGTTGTGGCGTGTAATTAGCCAGTGTTGAGGGGCGCATCCCACTATTTTGGATGTCATTGCGAAGGAAACGAAGTGGCGCAAAGCAATTGAAAAACCTTTCCACTAAAAGACAGTCCATCCGACTACTACTTTTTGAGAAAGCTTCACCAACGTCTTTCCGCCTCGCAATGACACAATTATGCAGTTACCAGATAATACCTGTATCCCAGTTTTTCTGATGTTTGGGAAAAAACAATTCAACTTTTATGACAACTTGATTTAATTGAGCAAGTGGCAGAAATTTATCACTTTTAGGTAGATTTAATTCGATGTTAGTTTACCCAGTCAATGAATATTTATCTTGTTTGATTCTGTAAAGTCCGTAATTCTTCTACTAGATAATCTTCTAGTTCTTGTTTTTCTCTACTACTAGCTCTGCGTTGATAAGTTCTACCTGTTTCTTGAATAAACTTGCGTTTCTCTAATTGGGAACCTTTGGCTTTACTTCCTGCTTGTTGCAAATTTTTTTGTAATTCTTCCCAAGTTTTTTCTCCGATACTTTCACCTAGTTTTTGCAATGCTTGAGGTAATAATGCTTTAGCTTCTCTGTGGAAGTCTTCGTCTGTTTCTAGGGCATTTACATCTATATTACTAAAGTCAATATCAATTTGAAATTTACTCATTAATTTTTTCAAAAAAACAACTTATTAATTATTGCATACAGTCATAGATTTGAAATGATTTATAGCCTTTCCGACTCTGGGGAGGTACAAAATTACCCCTCCCAAACC